>CAWDPL010000050.1:0-86917 GCA_963804105.1 uncultured Alphaproteobacteria bacterium | reverse complement strand
ATTTCGGCCTCGGTCTTGCCCACCCCGGCAAAAACACATCGACTCGGGATTGCCGCCGCGGCGATGACCCGTTGCAACTCTCCGCCGCTGACGATGTCGAAGCCGCTGCCGAGATTGGCCAGGGTCCGCAGGACGGAAAGATTGGAATTCGCTTTCATCGCAAAACAAACAGATGGTCCAGCGGGGCCAGGGCCTGGTCCAGCTTCCGGAAATGCTCCGTCAGCGTGTGCTGCGAATAGACGTAAAGCGGCGTGCCAAATTTTTGCGCCAGCGACCCGATGGAGACGCCTTCGCAAAACAACTGGTTGCCGACATAACGAAAATCATGCATGACGTGGAGTTTAGGGTTCCGAATCCAAAGTTCAATCCCGAAGGTCTTCAGGACGGCGGGCTCGCAATAAAAAAATCGCCGGACACGCGCATCCGACGGGCGGAAAAATGAGTTTTACGGCTGGTGTGGGGCCAGGATTGCTGCACGCTGCTTGTGATATTCCAGCCGGCGTGATCTCGTTGGCCTTGTACTTGGCAAGCAAATCATCCAGCTGCGCCTCCTGGGCTGCAGTAATTGGCACGTACGGCGCCTCAATCGAATTCAATCCCAGTTCCTTGCCGGGAAAATGGGCGGTGACCTGGCTGGCCGGATTTGGCATGCCGGTCTGTTGGGCAGCCCGCCCGGCGATGCCGGTGACATTGAACCTGACAATGGCAGGCCTTGCGCGTCCTTCAGTCATCCATTTTCTGATCCAAAGCCGCACGAGCAACATCCTGAGGCGCCATGGCCGGGTTTTCTGGCGCGGCGGGAGCGGCGATGGCCGGTGATGCAGCTGTGGTAGCCGGTGCTGGTGTTGTTTCTGAATTTGTTGGGGCAGCAGGAGCTGCCGCGGCCGGCTCGGGCGTCATGGCGCTTTCGGCCGGCTTCGTTTCCGCTGCCGGAGGAGTGGGCAGGCTCAGGCGTCGCAGGTGTGCAACTGTTCCAGGCGCGGACGGAGCCGTTGCTGGCGGGCTTCGGCCGGGGCCGCCACTACCGCCGGGAAGTGGAGGTTATCACACCGGAGCAACCACCACTGGAGCCGCTTGGGGCGCCGGCGCCACAGGTTTGGGTGCGGGAGCAGGAGCTTGGGCCGTCGGAGCCGCTGCTGCCGGAGTCATCGTTTTTGCGGGAGCCGCTTTGGCAACATTCGTCGCCGATTTGGCGGGGGCCGGCGAAACCGGAGCTTGTGGATTGTCCAGCTGTTCATTTCTTGTTCCAAGGCCGCACGGGCGGCAGCCTGAACCGGGGAATCATCCGCACGGACGGAAATTAAACCCGCACAAAAGGCGGCCGCACAAACCGCGGGCAACAACTTCATGATTTGCATATCATTTTTTTACGCCAATTTGGCACTGGATGCAACAGCTTTCCCGCCGGGTGAAAACAATTTCTGCCATATCCGCGGCAGCGGGTGAACAGCGTCGAACGCAACATAATCCCGCGTACTTCGCGCCGGTTGACTTCGATGCGTTGCTGCAGGTCCAGCATGCTGGCAGCGCGCAATTTCTCGATTGTTTTCGCTTCCAATCAAAACCGGCCACGCACACGCCAGGCGCACGCGCACCTGCCCGAACGGCAGGGTGTTCGTGTAGGCCCAGCCCGCGGTCAGATGGGACTCCGCCTGGTCCAGATAATTGTGAAACAATGGCCGGAATTTTGCCTCATTCGCCGGCGACAACAAAACCTCGGGGATCAATCCCGCCGGCGTCAATTTGTCCACCGGCAGGTAGCAACGGCCCTTCTTCAAATCCGCCGGCAAATCACGCAGGATGTTCACCAACTGCAACCCCTTGCCAAACCGGACGCCGTCCGCCAGCAACTGCGCCTCATTCAACCGCCGGTCCGGAAACAGATGCGCCCGGCACATCTTCGTCCAGAATTCGCCGACGCAGCCGGCGACGCGGTACGTGTAATCATCCAGCTGGGCGGCCGTTTCGAGAGGGACGATTTTGTTGGCGGAAGCTCCGGCGAACCGGCGCAGATCCAGTTCCTGTCCGCCGGTGATGGTATTGAGGACGGCACGGACCAGCGGCTGGTCAGCAGGCCGAAAGGGTCTTCAGCAACGTGAGACTGTCCTTAGTTTTTTCCAGCAACAGTTTTTCGGCGGCTGAACCTTGCTGCCGCGCGAGTTCACCGAAATTCAGCGGTGCGCTGGACTGGCCCTGGATGCGCTCACGCAATGTTTCAGTGCGTCAATACGTTGTTCAGCCGGCACGAGCTCGGTGTCGGCAATGGTATCGGCCGTGCGGGCGAGCAGGTAGGCGAGGCCGATTTGCGGGCGGATGGCGCCCGGCAGCACGCGCAACGTCAGATAAAACGAGCGCGATGTTTGCTTCAGCAAATCGGTCAGCAATTCTTTCTGGTTGGCTGAGGCCACGCGCAAACTATTGCCCATGCTGTGCGGCAAATCCAGTCTTGTCGTTCAAAGCTCAGGATTTTTTGCCGGCCACGCGCAATTTTCGCCGGTTCCAGCTTGGATCACGCCGGCAGTCCAGCACGGCCCAGATCAGGACTTTTCCCGGTTCCTCGGAATAATAAATCGCGTAGGGGAAACGCTTTGAAAGCAGCCGATGACAACCAAAAACCTTCCGATGAATCCCGGCATACAACCGGAGCGAATCAATGTCGGAGAAAAGTGATTCCAGGAAGTACCCACCGAAACCGTCCTGCTGGCGTTCGTAAAACCGGTAACCGTCGGCGAGATCATCCTGCGCCGACGGCAGGATGGAGATTTTCATGCCAGCTTGTCGCGAAGCTGTTTTTTGGCGGTTTCCCAATCCGTGAACGACTCGCCGCCGGATTTGACCCGTGCCTCCCGGTCATGCAACTCATCGCCATGCCACGCGGGAGACTCGAACTGTGCCTCATCGCGGCTCAAATCGGCCCAAAGCGCCTCCATCGCGCGCAACTTTTCCGCGACGGTCATCTGTCCCAATGGCAGGCTGGCTTCCATGTGCATCATTTACTTACGCCGCTTTGACCCTAAATGCAAGCCGGTTGCACGCGCAACTTCAGATAAAACGAGCGCAACGTCGCTTGGAGCAAATCATCCATAATTCCTCAAGATTATTCGGCACTGAATCAATTGATTCCGAATGCAAAACAAAGGATTCCAGCCAAGCCAAGAATCCATTGTGCAGCTGAAAAGTAGATATAAAAGCACAGCCATCTTACCGCTTTCTTTTCAGTAGTGAGAACATCTTTCGCTCCCGCGTGAAAACGCGGTTTCATGTAACCACGCAATGGCCAAAGAAATGGTTCTGATAATTTTTCACCAATATCGTTGATTGGTGTTTTAAGGTTCGAAAAGATCAGTTGTCCTTCCTCTGAATTGAATTCTTTATACATCTGCTCGGTCAAACAGACCATCATTCCGACTGCCATTGCAATGTGTTTTGCGATGACTCCGCATAAAATTGAAAACACGAGAAGAACAACGCCCCACTTAAGTGAGAATTGAGAAATGATTTTTGAAATGGATTCGACATTTGAAATAATCAAACCCAAGAATGCCGCTTCTCCTGTAACCACCCACAATGTCTGTTGCATCCCCAGATTCGCTCCGCTTGTGGCATGAACGAATGTCATGCGAAGGAGTTTTTGTTCAGGGCTGAAACCTCGGAGGTGTTCCATAATTCTTGCGAGTTAATTTCACGATAGTTGCTCGCGCCATCTTGCCAGTTGCTTCGCAACTTCCTTCGTTCCCGGTGCGCCGGTCACATTGCGTTTGGCCATGGCTCGTTTCAGGTCGAAGACACCCATGGCGTCCCGGCCGAAGGTTTTGTTCACGGACTGCAATTCGGCGGGTGAAAGCTTGTTCAGCGGTTTGCCCAGTTTTTCGGCCAACGCCACGACGGCACCCACCGCGTGATGCGCCTGCCGGAACGGCATACCTTTCCTAACCAGATAATCCGCCAGATCGGTCGCCAGCAGGGCCGGATCGCTAGCGGCGGCGGTACAGGCAGCACGGTTCACCTTCGTGTTTCTCAACATGGCGGCCATGAGCCGGGTGGTGGCATACACGGTGTCGGCGGTGTCGAACACCCGCTCCTTGTCCTCCTGCAAATCACGGTTGTAGGTCATCGGCAGGCCTTTCAACAGCGTCAGCAGGGCCACGAGATTGCCGATGACCCGGCCGGACTTGCCGCGGGCCAGCTCGGCGATGTCCGGGTTCTTCTTCTGCGGCATGAGCGACGAACCGGTCGTGTAGGCGTCGGCGATCTTGATGAAATTGAATTCCGCGCTGGCCCAGAGAATCAAATCCTCGGCCAGCCGTGAAAGATGCACGGCCAGCAATGCGCCGGCGGCGCAAAATTCGACGGCAAAATCCCGGTCGCTCACGGCGTCCATGGAATTTTGCGTGAGTTGCGGCTTCCCGTTGGCATCCACAAACCCGAACAATCTGGCCACGAACACCCGGTCGAGTGGCAGCGTCGAACCGGCAATCGCGCCGCTGCCGAGCGGGCAGATGTTCACACGCGAATAACAGTCCCAAAGCCGTTCGCAGTCGCGTTCGAGCATCTCGACATAGGCGAGCAGATGATGCGCGAGATAAACCGGCTGGGCGCGCTGCAAATGCGTGTAGCCCGGAATCAGCACGTCGGCGTTTTTTTCGCCGAGGCTGACCAGGGCGCGCTGCAGGTCCGCAATTTCCGCCAGCAACACGATGATTTCGTCCCGCAGCCAGAGGCGGAGGTCAAGGGCCACCTGATCGTTGCGCGAGCGGGCAGTGTGCAGTTTGGCGCCGGCTGGAACCCGACGGGTCAGCTCCGCTTCAATGTTCATGTGGACATCTTCCAATTCGGATTTCCACCTGAATTTCCCGGCGGCAATTTCGCCGGCGATGATTTTCAGCCCCCGGGCAATGGCGCCGGCTTCGGCTTTCGAGAGCACGCCGATTTTGCGGAGCATGGCAACGTGGGCGAGCGAACCCAGGATGTCGTGTCGCCAGAGCCGCTGATCAAAGGAAATGGATTCGGTGAAACGGGCGACTTCCGCGCCGGGGCCGTGCGCGAAGCGTCCGCTGCGGGAAACGGGAGCGGTCTTTTTCATGCGTTTCAACGATCCGAATGTGCGCCCGGCCTCGCGAAAAGTCACTTCAAAATGCCGGATTGCAGTCCGGTTTTAAAAATGGGATGTTTAAACCAGCTTAAGCCCCGTCGCCGCGTTATGAGCGAATTCAAATATGCGTGTCCGGTTTGCGGCCAGCACATGATGTGCGATTCAACGCAGAGCGGCACGACGATGGAATGCCCGACCTGTTTCCAAAAGATCGTGGCCCCACAGGCGCCTGCAACGGCCGATCCCAAATTCATCATCACGGGCACCAAGGTGGGCGAACGGCCCATCCCGGCGGTGGTGGCGAATGCGGAGGCGTTGCCCGCACCGCTGCCCGAAAAGAGCTTTCCCGGGCCGGCCGTGGTTTTCGTGGCGTTGTTCTTTGCCGCGGCGGCGACGCTGTTTGCGTTTCACGGAAAAATCTTTAAATCCGGCAGCGGCGGAAACAATCACGCCGTGTCGGCGTCCAATGCAAATCCAACGCCGGGACCGCCGCCAACCAAACCCATCACCGGGCCGTTGACGGTCATCCTGTCCAAAGGAAACAGCATCGATCTGGGAGGCGGAACGGGCGACGTGGCCGCCAAAGATCCGGCGCAAGCCGCCTTCCTCGCCGCGTTCAAGGCCAATCTTGCCCACCCATTGGCGTTTGAGGGACCGTTCCCATTGACCCCGCTGGTGGGTGGCCGGACCGTTCCCGGCGCCACGGGCCAAATCCAGTATCATGGCGCGTTTCCCGGTGGATTGGTCATTGGCATAACGCTCGCCGGCCTTGCTCCCAACCATGAATATCTCCTCACCCTCAATGGCGATGTCCAACACGCGGGAAACAACAATTTGCCGGACCAATTGTCACGTACCGCCAGGCAGAAGTATTACGATTTCAGCAAGATTTCCACCGATGCAAACGGCGGCTACCAAACAACCTTCGGCATCGTTCTGCCGCCAGGCCCGTAGATGTATATTTTTTTGTGAAGGACACAACGGACTGGAAGATTGTTCTCGCCTATAAATTCTTCAACTTCACGGTCGAGTAAACTGGCGCACAACCAGGCTTGGTCTTGAGAGCGCAGGCTTGCCAGCTGTCTTCAGCCGCCTGAAACTGGCACGGATGAACATTGAATTGCTCAACACCGGCAGTGAATTGATGCTGGGCCGGGTGCTGAATACGCACCAACAATGGCTTTGCCGCCGCCTCGCCGACCTGGGCTACGTTGTAACCCGCCAAATGGCCGTCCCGGACACGGCACCCGACATCCAGTCCGCGGTCCGTGAAGCGTTGAACCGGGCGGAGCTGGTGGTGGTGACCGGCGGCCTCGGGCCGACCTCCGACGACCTCACGCGGGATTTGATTGCGCAACTGCTGGGCAAAAAATTGCAGCGCGACGACGCGGTGCTCAACCATATCAAAAGGCGCTTTGCGGCACGCAAGCTGCCGATGCCAAAAAACAACGAGGTCCAGGCAATGGTGCCCCAAGGGGCGCTGGTGTTGGCCAATCCCAACGGCACCGCGCCGGGTCTGGCCATTAAAATAGACGATAATGGAAGATGGCAAATGGCGAATGGCGGAAAAACCCCGACGCCATCTTCAACCATCAATCCTCCATCTTCGCATCCGCTAAAATGGCTGGTGATGCTGCCCGGCCCGCCACGCGAGTTGCGTCCGATGTTCACCGATCAGGTGGTGCCGCTGCTCCGGCGCGAGTTTCCGCTGGAAGTGCCGTTTGTCTGCCGCACCTTGCGAACCAGTGGCATTGCCGAATCCCTGGTGCAGGAAAAAATCCAGACACCCCTGACAGCCCTGGTGGCCGCCGGACTGGAAGTCGGTTATTGCGCGCGGGTGGGACAGGTGGACGTACGGTTGTCCGCGCGACAGATGGAAGGCGGGAAAATGGTGCATGAAGCGGAAGCGATCGTCCGGAACATTTTCAACCCGGAGATTTACGGGGTTGACGACGAAGAAATGGAAACGGTGGTCGTCCGGCTTTTGACCGGGCGCCGGCAGACCCTGGCCGTTGCCGAGTCCTGCACCGGCGGCGGCATCGCGAATCGCGTAACGAATGTGCCCGGTGCCTCCGCCATTTTTCTTGGCGGATTTGTCGCCTACAGCAATGAAATGAAACTGAAATTTCTCGGGGTGGGCGCGGAAACCCTGGCGGCACAAGGAGCGGTAAGTGAAGCGGTGGCGCGGGAAATGGCCGAAGGCGCACGGCGGCAAACTGGCGCGGATTTTGCTTTTGCTGTGACCGGTATTGCGGGACCGGGCGGGGCGACGAAGGAGAAGCCGGTGGGAACGGTTTTCATCGCGCTGGCCGGGGCATCCGGGACGGTGGTGGAGCACCGGATAAATTCCCATGAGCGCGAAACGTTCAAGCAATTGACGGCACAGCAGGCGTTGGAACTGTTGCGCCGGCGTTTGGTTTCTCCTTGAGGCCGGAGACAACCGCGCTAGAATGACGCTGTTCGACGGTCTCGCCAGGTTGAACAAAATTTGATTCAAAATATGACCGTAACCACTGAACCATTGACAGCCAAGGGCAACCCCGCCGAGAGCGACAGCACCACATTCCGCAAACGCCGCGGCACACTGCTGGTGGTGGATGACGAGGACGGACCGCGGCAATCGCTGCGGGTCATTTTCAAGGACGAATACAACCTGCTGATGGCCGAGGACGGGCCGACGGCGATTGAACTGGCCAAGCAACATCCCATCGACGTGGCGGTGCTGGACATCCGCATGGCCGGCATGTCGGGCATCGAGGTTTTGGAACGCCTCAAATACGTGAACCCGAACACCGAGGCCATCATGATGACGGCATTCGAGACGACGGACACGATCCGCCAGGCGTTGCGGCTGCGGGCGTGCGATTACATCAACAAACCTTTTGACGTGGCCACGATGCGCGCCGCCGTCGGCCAGGCGATGCAGCGCCGCAAACTGGAAAGTGAAATCCACAGCAGCGCGGAAAAAGTCCAGGAATTGCTGAGCGAACTGCAAAGCCAGAAGGTCGAGGAACAGATTGCCAAGACCCGCGGCGACATTTATGCCAGCATCATCCACGACATCAACGGCCCGCTGACGGTCATTTCCGGATTCACGCAGGTGCTGAACACGCGGCTGAACCGCAACTCGCGCCTGGAGATGGAAGACCTGGAATTCATCAAGGACCGCCTGCGCATCATTGCGCGTCAGGTCGGGAATTGCGTGGAGATTTCCCGCCGTTACCTCGGCTTTTTGCGCAAAAAAACCGAGGAAGCTCCGCAGGTCGGCGTGAATCAACTGCTCAAGGACCTGGAGCAGCTCATCCGGGTTCATCCCGCCCAGCAGGAAAATGAATTTGTCGTCACGCCCCTGGCCGGGGAAGCCGGGGTCAAAATGAACGGAACCGACGTCATCCAGGTTTTGCTGAACCTCACGGTCAATGCCTTCCAGTGCGCGCCGCTAAGCCATCGCGTGGAAATCGGCGGCGAAATTTTACGCGAACCGCTGAACCTGGCTTCCTTCAAGGACAGTCCGCATGACCGCTTGCTGAACGTGGAGAGCATGGACAACACCGCGCCGCTGGTGAAATTCTGGGTGCGGGACAATGGCCCGGGCATTCCCGCGGAAGTGCTGCCGAAAATTTTCCAGCCTTATTTCACCACCAAAGGACCGCGGCAGGGAACCGGACTCGGCCTCAACATCGTGCAACGCCTCATCAAGGAAGGCAATGGCGCCCTGCACGTCCATACCCAGCCCGGCGAAGGCACCACGTTCACGATTTATCTGCCGGGGGCAGAACTGGCAAAGCAAGGCTGAGCCATGCGCCCGGGAATTGTGATCGTTCTGGCACTGGCGATGATGGCGTGGGTCGCCCGCGCGGACGAAAAACTGCCGGTGCTCCGGGTGGGGATCAACGTTTACAGCAATGTGACCGTAACGTCCGTCACGTCGACGGACATTTATTTCACCCACAGCGGCGGAATGGGCAATGCGAAGTTGAAGCAACTGTCGCCTGAGCTGCAACAGCATTTTGGATACAACGTCAAACAGGCGGGCGCAGCGGAACAAAAGCAGGCGGCGGCCAACACGCAATATCACACCCAGCTGGTTAATCAGGCTGCTTCCCCACCGATGGCCGGTGAAAACCTGGAGCAGGCGTCCGGCCTGGCCTGGAGTCTGGATTTTTCCAAAGCCCTGGCCCGGGCCAGGGCCGGAAATAAAATGGTGCTGATCGATTTTACCGGTTCCGACTGGTGCCCTTGGTGCATCAAATTTGACGAGGATATTTTGTCCACCCGCAAATTCGGCGCCTACGCCGATAAAAATCTGGTCCTGGTGCTGGCGGACTTCCCCAATCACACCAAACAAAGCAGCGCGCTCAAACAAGCCAACGAGGCATTGGGGAAAAAGTTCCAGGTCGAAGGCTATCCCACCCTGGTGGTTTTGAACTCGTCCGGCAAGGGAAATCGGTCGGCAGGTGGGCTATCTGCGTGGCGGGCCGGATGCCTTTATTGCCGAGTTGGAACGCTTCAGCCAAAGATGAGGCCAGCCGGCTTTCATCACCTGACCCGGCATTATGGTGATGGGGGAGGAGGCCCAAGCTGGCCGGCCAGGAATTGGTCGATGACTGGGGTGGCCAGTTGATGAGCGAAAGCATTGGGATGCGGATCCTGGCGGTTGACCGTGATTTTTCCCGGCGGCAGATCCTTGTAAACCGGCAACAGGTCCAGGTGCGGCACGCCCAATTCCCGCCAGCAGCGGCCCAACGCATCGTGAACGGATTGATATTCGTAATGCGGTCCGACGGCGCCAACGAAGGGAAAAGTGACCACCGACAACCGGCCGCCATGGGACTGCACCAAATCACGGAACGCTTTCAAGCGCTGTTTTTGCTGTTCCCATATCGGGCCGTCGTAACCATCGCGAATAAACTGATAGTAATTTTTCAAGTTGGGGTCTTGGGCGGTCGCAATCTGATAATATAGCGTGTTGACCAGGCAGCTGTTGCGACGGAGCCAGCCCGCGTCATTAATGTCGATGGTAAGTTCATCGAGGGTGCGACCCCATTCCGGGAACAGATCCGAAACGTCATTCAGGCAATATACGAGCACCACCTGGTCGATTTGATAGCCCTGATCGAGACATTCCTTGAGATATTCGAGTTCGTCACCCGTGTCATAGCCCAGTTGGGCGAGCAGATGAATTTCCCATTCCGGATGCATGCGCCGGAGGCGGTTGGAGAAACGATCCTCCACGTTTTTGATGCCGTGTCCGGCGGCAAACGAATCACCAACAAATGTGATGCGGCGCAGGCCGGGTTTGATCTTCAGGAAATAGTCCACGTTGTCGCGGCAGCCTGACGGGTTCAAATGCCAATAGTATTTGAACCAACGGTTGCTGACCTTGGTGAAATTGAGGGAACTGGTGGTATTGTAAATAAAACGGTAATAGGTTTCGCCGGCGAGCGGCAGCCAGGAAAGCAGGAAAATCAGAACCAAAAGGTTGCCCAGCACGAGCCTGAGCCAACCGTCTTGGACGCTGGACCGCCGGATAAACCGGGCAAAAAAATAAAGCAATGCGCCGCCGACAAACGGCAGGACCAGAAATAATCCGAAGACCAAATTTTCACCCCGGCGCGGCGGTGCTTCACGATAAGGTTTGCCAGCTTCATATAGTTTCAAAAGTCGCCGGTTCTTGGCCGCCAGCCCCATCTGATGGGACGCTTCATCCAGACTGATGGCCGTCTCAGCCATTTTACACGCGTCCGCAAACTGGCCCGCTTCGGCACAAGCCGCAGCCAGGGTGCCGACGGCCACCGACTCCTGATATTGGGTCAGTTCGCAGGCGCGCCGAGCCAACGCGACTGCTTCCGTTCCGTTCCGGTTGCGGGCATCACTATCCGAGCACAACAACCAGGCCAGGTCGTTAAGAATGGCCGGTGAATCCGGTTGCGCCCGCAGCGCACCCCGATAACAAGCAATGGCATCCGCAGAATAGTCCTGAAAAGACGTTGCCATGCTGAAGTAAAGCGAGGCGAGGAGGGGTGGTGGATTCAACGGCAGGCGCGCAACCTGATTGGTTGGTGGCGGAGCAGCCGCAACTGTTTGGGCAAGTACATCAACGGCGCTGATGGCCAATACCATCAGCAGCCAAAAACACAGGCTGACTGCATAGCCCGACCTGCCATTCATTCGCGCGCGTTGATGCGAAATCCGGTTCTCCATCTTAAAACAGGCTATAGATGAATGGCGCCAGCGCCGACCCCTTGGCAAAAACCAGGAGCGCCCCCAATAACACGAGGAAAATGACGATGGGAGCAAGCCACCAGCGTTTGCGTTCACGCAAAAACTGCCAGAATTCTTTGATGATTTCGAGCCGGTTCATTGAATCAGGCCGTGCGCAAAAGTTTCAAATAACCACCCCGACGCAATGGCATTACCTTGAACCCTAAGTTGGAGGGGTTCGTCACCCAGGTAAAGTGTTTTCGATATGACGGCAATTCCCGCATCAAACTCTCCGGCTCATTTCAGCGCAACGGTTTCGGTCAAAACTGGCGCTCATATTCAGCCGGGCGTTTTGGCTTGCGCTCGCGGCGCACCCAGTAACTTGCCGCCGAGCGCTCCAGTTTCAACTTCAAAAAGTCGTTGCCCAGACACCGGGCCACCCATCCGATGGGTGTGATGACGAGGAAAAAGAACAGGATCAGCAGGAAACCTGACACCACAAATCCCAGCAGAATGGCCAGCGTCATCCAGGCAAGATAAACGGGCTTCAAAACCCGTGGCGCAATCAGACCGGGAAGAACCAGCATCAGGCCCGCGATCAACAAATACGGTGCCGGAGCAGGAGAATGAGGCCGAGCAGTGCAAACACACCGCCGACAAGCAGCCCGAATTTGCAGAGTTCACGGGCGCCGGTCTTGAGTTGTTTGATTTCGTCGCGGATCATCCGGTCCTCAATCCAGTTCAAATTCCTTCAGCCAGTTGATGTCCCGGTCGAGCGGCTTCTGGCCTTGTTTCTCCAGCAAAAAATTTCCGATTAGCAGGTAGTCCATGTTCGTCCGCATGAAGCAAACGTAGGCATGCTCCGGCGTCCCGACGATCGGTTCGCCGCGCACGTTGAATGAGGTGTTGATGACCACCGGGCAGCCGTATTTCTCGTCGAACTTCTTGATCATCCGGTAGTACATCGGGCTGTGCTCTCCGGTCACGGTCTGCACGCGGGCCGAATAATCCACATGCGTCACGGCGGGAATCGTGGACCGGATCGTCAGCAGTTTTTCCAGGCCGAAACGCTTCTGTTCATCGGCGGTCATCGCCCGCCGCCGCGATCCGGCCACGGGCGCAACCAGCAGCATGTAGGGACTTTCGCTTTCCAGGTCGAACCAGTCGGCACATTTTTCGCGCAGCACGCTTGGGGCGAACGGACGAAAACTTTCGCGGAACTTGATCTTCAGGTTCATCGACTCCTGCATTTTTGGCGATTGCGCGTCGCCGAGGATGGACCGTCCGCCCAAGGCCCGCGGGCCGAATTCCATCCGCCCATAAAACCAGCCGATCACCATTTCATTTTTGATGAGGTCGGCGATTTTTTCCGGCAATTCAGCGTCGCTCAGCTCGGTGAACGGAATGTGGTTGCCCGTAAGATAGGACAAAATTTCGTCGCGCGAAAATTCCGGACCAAGGAATGAGCCGCGCTGTGAATCCTTGACACCATCCGCCTGACGGGCCTTGCCGAGATACTGGTGCCAGGCGAACAGCGCTGCGCCCAGCGCGCCGCCCGCGTCGCCGGCCGCCGGCTGGATCCAGATGCAGTCGAAAATCCCTTCGCGCAGGATGCGCCCATTGGCCACGCAGTTGAGGGCCACCCCGCCTGCGAGGCACAGATCCCTCAGGCCGGTTTCCTGGCGCACGTGCCGCGCCATGCGGAACATGATTTCCTCGGTCACCTCCTGGATGGAACGGGCCAGATCCATGTCGCTTTGCGTCAGCTTGGATTCCGGCTTGCGCGGCGGGCGGCCGAAAAGCCGGTCAAACCTTGCGTTTGTCATCGTCAAGCCGACCCCGTAGTTGAAATACCTCATGTTAATCCGGAATGAACCGTCCGGCTTGAGATCGATCAACTCTCGCAAAATCAAATCCACATATTTTGGCTCGCCGTACGGCGCCAACCCCATGAGTTTATATTCACCGGAATTCACCCGGAAACCGGTGAAATACGTGAACGCCGAGTAGAGCAACCCCAACGAATGGGGGAAATGTTGTTCGCCGAGCATTTCGATCCGGTTGCCGTGCCCGACGCCAAAACTGGTGCTCGTCCATTCTCCCACGCCATCCACCGTCAAAAAAGCGGCTTCGGGGTAGGGTGACGGGAAAAAGGCCGACGCCGCGTGCGACTCATGGTGTTCCGGGAAGATGATTTTACACTCGCAACCCAGTTGCGTGCGGATCAGCTCCTTCATCCAGATCCGTTCACGGATCCAGAGGGGAATGGCCATGAGAAATGATCTCAATCCGGATGGCGCGTAAGCCAGGTAGCTGTGCAGAATACGGTCAAATTTCAGGAAAGGTTTTTCATAGAATGCGACATAGTCCAGATCGCGGGTTTTGATGCCTCCTTCACGCAAACAATATTCCACCGCATTTTTTGGAAAAGCGGCGTCGTGTTTCTTGCGGGTGAACCGTTCCTCCTGCGCGGCAGCGATGATTTGCCCGTCGCGCACCAGACATGCGGCACTGTCGTGGTAGAAGGCGGAGATGCCCAGAATATTTGTCACGCGGCCATTGGCAGGCGCAGCGGTTGGGGCATCAACCTTCATGAAATGTGAGTGCGCCCCGGTTATCCGGCGTTAGACCCGGGCCATCAGCTTAGGAATTCGCGCGGATCAACTATCTTTCCGGCAATCGCGCTGGCCGCCACGGTCATCGGCGAAGCGAGAAACACCTGCGATTCCTTGTCGCCCATGCGACCGGGGAAATTGCGGTTGGTGGCGCTGATGCACTTGATGCCGGCGCGTTCATGCGGCCGAAGGTGTCCACCGGCCCGCCCAGGCAGGCGGCGCAACCGGCGTTCTCCGTCATCTGCACGCCCGCGTCCACCAGGATTTCCCAGATGGTCCGGTCGCCCCAGCGGGCGGTTGCAAATCATGCACGATTTCCGGCGTGGCCGGCACACCAAAGGTGTCAATCACCACTTTTTTGCCGCGCAACACGCGGGCGAACTCCACGAAATCGCTCGTCTTGCCGCCGGTGCAGGAGCCGACATAGGCGCGGTCCAGTTTGACGTGTCCCATCTCCCTGGCCTTCTTGCGCTGGCCGGGATCGGGATGGCAGGCCACGGTCGGTTCGAGCCGGTCAAGATCCACCATCAGTTCATAAACAAACTTCTCATCCTTGTCCGCGTTCCACGGGTTCGTAGGTGGCCTTGGTGCCGTTGAGCTTGCACGCGCGCATCCACGGATGCCCGCGTGCTGCTCGTCGAATTCAAAAATGGCATTCTTGCCGCCCGCTTCGATGGCCATGTTGGCAATCGTCATGCGGTCGTCCATCGTCAGCGATTGCACGCCCGGGACCGTCGAATTGCATCGCGCGATAGGTCGCGCCGTCAAAACCAATTTCGCCGATGCAATGCAGGATCATGTCCTTGGCCATCACGCCGGGTTGCAATTTGCCTTCGAGCCGGAAGTGCATGGTTTCGGGAACTTTGATGAGCAACTTGCCGGTGCCCATGACAAAGCCCGCGTCGGTGTTGCCGATGCCGGTGGCAAACTCGTTGAAGGCGCCCGCCATGCAGGTATGCGAATCCGTGCCAAACAAGATTTCACCCGGGCCGGGTGTGCCCCTTTGCCGGCAGCGCCGTGTGGCAGACGCCCGCGTAACTGCGAACCGTATTGCCGGTTCAACATGCCCTTTTTCGGGTCGAATACCCAATGGCCGTTCGGGTCGTCGATCACGTCGTAAAAATAAGGCAGGTCCTGCTCCTTCACGAAATCGCGGAGGATGTCCACGTTGCGGTTTGACTTGGAGTCGGCGGTGAAAATGTAATGGTCGGGAATGATGACGATCCTGTTTTTGTCCCAGACCTTGGCGGTTTTGCCGAATTCGCGCTTGAACACGCCGATGGTGCCCGGCCCGCAAACGTCATGAGTCATGAGCATGTCGGCGTTCACCCAGATGTTGTCGCCGGCTTCCACCTTCGTGTTTGCCGGCGGCCCGGGCGAGAATTTTTTCCGTTAAAGTCATAGGCGGAACACCATAGCCGATGAAAGGCCCAACTTCAACTGAACATTGCCGCTTGCCACGGTGCGCTCGTTCGGCAGACTTCCGGCCCGCGTGCATCCATCCGAAACCTTTTTGAGCCTGCTCCGCGGCCCGGCGCCCGTGCTGGCGCTGGCGCCGATGCAGGACGTGACCACGCTCGAATTCTGGCGCGTCATGGCGCGGTACGGCGGGCCGGATGCCTATTGGACTGAATTCTTCCGCGTTCACGGTGATTCGCGCCCGGAAAAATGGATTCTCCGCTCCATCACCGAAAACCCTACCGGCCGGCCCATCGTCGCGCAGCTCATCGGCAATAACATCCCCGCACTGGTTCGCACAGCCCGGGAATTGCAGCATCATCCGATTGCGGCCATTGAGCTGAATCTCGGCTGCCCGGCCCCGGTCGTTTACCGCAAATGCGCCGGCGGCGGTCTGTTGCGCGAGCCGGAGAAAATCGACGCCATCCTCGGCGCCCTGCGTGACGCGGTAACGATCCCTTTCACGGTCAAAACACGCATTGGGTTCCAGTCACCGGCGGAATTCGACGACTTGTTGCCGCTGTTTGCCAAACATCCGATCGATCTGCTCACCGTCCATGCGCGCACAGTCGTGCAGATGTACCGGCCCGGCGTGCGTTACGACCTGATTGCCCAGGCGGCGCGCGAGTTGCGGTGTCCCGTGCTGGCCAACGGCAACATCCACGGTCCGGCGCAGGCGCAGGCATTGCTGGCGGAGACCGGCACGCGCGGCCTGATGATTGGGCGTGGCGCCATCCGGAACCCGTGGCTGTTCAACCAGATCCGGGCGCAGTTGCGCGGCGAAAAAGCGAAACTGCCGTCGGGCCGTGACGTGCTGGGTTACGTGCGCGAACTTTGGGACAACGAAATCACGCCCGGAGTGAAGGAATCGGCCCAGGTGCAGCGGATGAAAAAATTCATGAACTTCATCGGCGAAGGCGTAGAGCGAAAAGTTCCTGCACGAAATCCGCCGGGTGGCGACCACTGCGGATTTCTTCGGCGTGTGCGGCGATTTTCTGAATCACGACCAACCGTTGACGCTGGAGCCGGATGCCGCGCCTGGCGATAAACTTCCGTGATTTGGTCAATAATTTCTCCTTCATTTGCACCACCAGTATCACGAATGGAACGGGGTTGGCAGTTTTGCGGGGTTGCCTGGTAAAATCCCCGCGCCATCCAGCGGTTTGTTTAAAACGTTTTGTTTTGCCGAGGTTTTTTCACTTTTTAACGGCACCGTTCCTGCTTTATTGCGGGCGTGTTTATACGCGTCACAGGCCTTCAGGACTGTTCGCACCAGGGTTGAAAGTATCTTTATGCAAAGGAAAGTATTGGTGGTGGAGGATGATCCCGATCAATTGGAAGTGATCCGCTCGACATTAAAGGCAGCCGGTTTTGCCATTGGCACAGCGGCCAATGGCATTGATGCCCTTTTGAAGACCCGCTCGGTGGCGCCCGATTTGATTGTGCTGGACCTGATGTTGCCGGGGCTGAATGGGTTCGATCTCTGCGAAAGCATCCGTCAGGATCCTGCCACCGCCACGGTCCCGATCATCATGCTGACGGGCATGCACGGCCAGTTTGGCCGGTTTGCGGGGCTGGAGGCTGGCGCCAGCGAGTTTTTATTCAAGCCGTTTGATCCGCAGATGCTGGTCTCCAAGGTTGAAGAGTTGTTGGGCCCGTTGCTGGCCGCTTCCGACACCACGCACAAATACCGGAAGAAAAACAACCCGGCCGAACGCTAGGCCGCCCGGCCTTGATGGAGGGCAACGAGGGCCGCACCGATGGCCTGGGAAAGCTCGCCCAACACGGCCGGAACGATCTTGATCTGATTGCGCTGCGCCGGCCAGAGATAAGGCATGGCGGCTTCGCGGACAATTCTCACATAACGCTCCCGGAATTCCACCGTCGTGGATTCGGGGTCCATCAAACCACCCCCGATGACGACCATGCCCGGGTCCAAGGCCATCGAAAGGTTGGCCACGTGCAAACCCAGGGCCCGCGCTTGAAAATCAAAAATTTCGACGGCCAATGGATCATTCTTTTGGGCCAGACCGCGGAGGGACAATACTTTTTCGCGGGCACTGGCGGTGGACCTGGCCAGTTCGTGTTTGGGATATTTGGCCAGTTTTTCCGCCAGCAAATACGGCAGGCCCGATAGGGTGGTGTAAACTTCGATGCAGCCCCAATCCTTGCCACAACCGCAGGGATAGGGTTTGGTTCCCAGCAGATGCAACGGTGCAGGCATGTGGGCGGTTTCCATGCCCGCCAGCGTATCCCCTTCGAGCGGAAGCCCGCCTTGATCAATGAACGCGCTGCCCAGTCCGGAACCCGGCGCCAGCAACAATACGGAAACCCGGGAGTTGCCCCGGGCATATTGGGCCTCGGCGACACCGCCGTATTTGCCGTCGTTCCCGACAATCAGCGGCAACGGCCGGCCCACTGCTTGGTCAGGGCTTCGCTATAGGCGGAATGAACATCCCATCCGGCAAAACTGGCCGGCAAATTGGCTGAACGATCCAGCACGCCATAACGCTTGAACGGCCCCGGAATGGCCAGTCCCACGCCTTTGACCTGCTGCCAGTTCAAACCATTTTTTTGAAGATATTCATCGACCGCAGACACCCAGCCTGCGATCACGGCAGTGGGTCCTTGCTGGGAATTGGTCGGTTTTTGCAGCAGCTTGGTGGACACCGTCCGCCCATCTTCCCAGACTGCACCCACTTTCGACGTCGTTGCTCCGCTGTCCGTGCCAATAAAAACATCCGGTTTCATGCTCAATGCGATGGGGCTTCGGGAAGGCCGATCAGAGTGGTTCCGGGCTGTTGGTTCGCTGGTCATTAAGCAAAAAGCAAAAGCTAACCAGAAGTCAATTCAAAGGCAAGCGGTTAATTCTGGGAATCACTTCACTTTCACCCGGAAAGCGCTGGCGCCGGCGATTTTTCCCAGATCACCCTTGTAAAATTCTTCGCGGTATTCAACGGTTTCGAGCAGGTGCTGGGTCAGTTCCTTTTTGTCACGCCGGATGATGAATTTCAATTCGTCCAGGTCACTGGACCAGCAAAAGCCGTTGAAAAACTCGGCGCCGGCAAACTGGGTTTTGTACAGCGCCGTCTGCGAATAACAGGTGCCGAGGTAGAGCTGCTTGAAATTGCGTTCGGCAAACCACGCCACCGCGGAGGTCATCATGAACATGCCCAGGTTGCGCGCATAATAATTCAGGTCGTAAAAGGCATAGTAATAATACGCGAGTTCGCGGCCCTCGATGTAAAGGGTCGCCACGCCGACCTCGTTGCCCCCGGCCACGTCCGTAAAGACGAGCAGATGGGAGATGATGGGCGAACTGAACAGGGCATCGAGCCGTTCAACGGTCATCACGTCCTTGCCGAATTTGATGTCGGCATAGGTCTTGAAAAAATCGCGCTTGGCCGGCGTGTAATCGTATTTGTCCCGCGGGACCAGTTTCACGTCTATGCCCGCGCCCTTGCGCAGAATGCGGCGGTTTTCCGACGATGGTTTGAACCGGGCCAGATTGACGCGCACCTGGCGGCAGAGATAAAAACGGTCCAGGTTGCGCGACGACGGCAGAAAGCCCGGCGTTGAAGATGTCCGAGGGCGTCTCCCCGGCTTCCGGCACCGCCCAGATGGCGTAGGGAAACTGGTAGTGTTCGTAGTCGGAATTTTGTTCGGAGAAAAGGAGTTTCATTTTGCGGCGGCGGGTTCGGCTGCGATTTTGCTGCGGGCCGGTCTTCGCGTTCACTGATTTTCTCCGCAAGCGCAGGCGCCAGCTCGTCAGCACCTCGTAACTCACCGAATTTTTCAACTTCGCCAGGTCATGCACGGTGATTTCCTCGGTGCCCTGGCGGCCCATGATGACCGCTTCGTCCCACATCTGCGCCTGCGGAATGTCCGTGATGTCCACCATCAACGCGTCCATGGCGATGCCGCCGACGAGCGGAGCGCGCCGGCCATGGATCAGCGCGCCACCCATGTTGCGCACCCGGGGAAAACCGTCGCCATAACCAATGGGCAGCACCGCGATCCGCCGCTCCGACGGCGCGGTGTAACGCATGCCATATCCGACCACTTCGCCGGGCTTCAATTTTTGGATGGCGGCGATGCGCGCCTTGACCGACATGACCGGCTCAATTCCGGGAATCCGCCGGCAGACCGACGAGGGGAAAACGCCGTACATCAGGATGCCAACGCGGACCATGTCCAGATGCGCGTGGGGCAGATCCAGAAAGCCGCCGCTGTTGCAGGTGTGACGCAGTTTCACGGTAATGCCGCGCGTCGGCGAGGCCCTGGAGCACTTCATTGAAACGGGAGAACTGGAGGTTGGCAAAGGTCTTGTCCGTCTCGTCGGATTGCGCAAAGTGGGTCATCACCCCTTCCAGCAACAGGGATTTTTCCGAAACAATCAGCTCGATGAGCGGCAGCGCCTCGTCCCAGCGCACCCCAAAGCGGCTCATGCCCGTGTGAATTTTCAAATGCACCGGCACGCGTTTGTTGACGGACGAGGCAACGCGGGCGAGCTGGCGGATGGTGTGCGGCTCATTGACACAAACCGTCAGGCCGTGTTCGACGCACCAGGGCAGTTCGGCCTCCTGCCGTTCACCCAATAAGAGCAATGGCGCGGTAATCCCGGTATCCCGGAGTGCCATGGCCTCTTCCAAGGTGCTGAGACCAAATCCCCAGGCGCCTTCTTCAATGGCAATGCGCGCCACATCGAGCGCCCCGTGACCGTAAGCTTCATCCTTGGTAACCGCCAGCAATTGGACCTGCCGGGGCAGATCGCGACGGATAAGCTGCAAATTACGGCGCAACTTGCCGAGGTCGATCTCCGTCCAGGCCGGGCGCAACGGAAAATTTGTTGAATCAAAATCCATAGGACAACGGAAGTTGTTTAACCACGAATCATGCCAAAAGACACGCAAAAAGAGCATTTCCGGACATCAGAGGATGGGTGCGCGGGACCAAATCAAATCCTCCCCGGCGGCCACAAGCTCTGCCCGATGTCTGTCCGGAAGTAGCTGCCGATGACCCGTAGTTTTCGGATATTCACATAAGCCCTGGCAATCGCTGGGCCGAGGCTCGGGGCCAGGGCAATGACATCCGCAATGCGGTGTCCGGTTGAAACCAACCGGCCGTCCATTCCCCGGTCCACTTCATTCCACCAAACATCACAATTAAATTTGCCGGCCACTTCGAGCGGCAGATGCGGACTGCGCACCTGGACAAACGGATAACCATAACCGGCCAGGGTCAGCGAGCAGCCGTAGTTCAACCCGGGCCGGAACACCGGAGCGAGCTTTTCATTGCGCGCCGTCCGCAACACCGTCTCCGCCGGGTTTTTCAGCATTTGTAAAATCATCGGGCCGGAGGTAACCCCGATGCGGACATTATATTCGATGACATGCCATTTGCCGTCCCGCCGGATGGCGGTGACCTGCAGCGGGCCGTTGAATTTTACCCGGCGCAACCAGTGCAACAACGGATGGATGAGCTGGCGCGCCAATCCGTACTTGTCGTGCGGATCGCGTTCGACCAGTCCGCCGAGCGGCGCGCCGGCGACGACCCCCTGGTTGCCATTGAAGGCGTATTTATATTCCTGGTTCGTCACCAGTGAATGGATCTCGCCGCCGCTGACAAGCACGATGTGTCCGGCCTCGGCCCGGCCGAGATATTCCTGCAGGAAAACGCCCTCGGCATAATCGACATGCCGCAGCCAGGCGCGCGTGTCCGCCACCGTCTCGCACAAAATGGTGTGGATCGGACTGGTTGGCGAGCAGAGGGGATTTTTGATGACGAAGGGCCGCGGATGTTTTGCCAGAATCTTTTCGGCGGCCTTCTGGTTGGCGGCGACAAAAGCCTGCGGAAAGGGGATTTTGAAATCCCGGCACAGCTTCCGGGCAAAATCCCGTTCACGTTCAATGCGCATCGCCTCACCTGTTGGACTGAAAATGCCAACCCCCGATGACAACAAATCCTTCGCCCACGATTGCAGTGCCCAATCGATGGACTGCGGAATGACGGCTTCGATGCTGTTTTTCCGGAGCAGCGGAACCGGGCTGGGAAAGACATGGCGCGAAAAGGTCGGCCCGACCAGCGACGGCGGGTAATGGCCGTAATTGCGGGTGAGATAGGTGGCGACCTTCGCGCCGGCGTCCGTCAGGGCCGTACCGATGCTGTGCGCGAACGAACCGACGCCGAGCACCAGAAACGATGTCGGGTGGGGTGGATGACTGTTCTTTTTTCGATCCCGGCTTTTCACTTTTGTTTTATAGGTTGCCGCCCGGCGTGGCGGCGGCCGAAGTTGTTTGCCTAGTTTGGAAAAACTGCGAACTTTTACAACCATGAACGATGAAATCTTGCAACGGCTCGGCCGGATCGAATCTCACGCGGCCCACCTGGAGCATCAAGTCGAGCAACTGAACGGGGTGATCATCGAACAAGGCAAGCTCGTGGAGCATTTAAGGAAACAATGGCAACGCCAGTCGGCAGTCTTGGAAACCATGGAGCTGGAACGCATCAAAGCCAACAATCCCGTGCCGCCTCACCACTAGCGGTTTTTACGGTGTTGTCCCGGGCAACGGAGCGCGGAGCATTGCTCCGCGAGTTTTGGCGGTTCAGGCGATTGCGGAGCGATGCTCCGCGCTCCAGCGCTCGTTTCTCGACTTTGTCCGCCGATTTGCTACGTTGGGGCTGTGAGTTTTGTCGCTGAATTCAATTCGTTGCCGCTCGGTTCGCTCGTGAAGCGTTCGCAGACCGCCGGGGTGCAGGCCGTGCGCGGGAGCATGGCAAAGGCAAACTTGTCGCTGACGGATTTTGCCCATTTGATTTCGCCGGCAGGCGCTGAATTGCTCGAGCACATGGGACGGCGGGCGCACGCGATGACGCAACAACGGTTCGGCAAGGTCATCCGCCTGTTTGCGCCATTGTATCTTTCCAATGAATGCATCAATAACTGCCAGTACTGCGGTTTTTCCCGGGACAACCCCATCCTGCGCGTGACGCTTTCGCTCAATGAAGTGAAACAGGAGGCGGACGCGTTGCGGCAACAGGGTTTTCGCAATCTGCTGCTCGTTGCGGGCGAACACCCGAAATTTGTGTCGAATAATTACCTCCGCGATTGCATTGCCGCCTTGCACGCTGATTGGCCAAGCATTTCACTTGAAGTCGGGCCGATGGAAACGGAGGAATATCGCCCGCTGGTGGCGGCGGGCGCCGACGGGCTGGTGGTTTATCAGGAAACCTACGACCGCAAGATCTACGCGGACATGCACACCGCCGGACCCAAGCGAAATTTTGACTGGCGGCTCGAAACCCCGGAAAGGGCCTATGCCGCCGGTTTCCGGAGGCTCGGCATCAGCCCGCTCTATGGCCTGGCCGACTGGCGGGCCGAAGCCCTCAGCGTTGCGGCGCATGCGGACCATCTCCTGCGGAATTGCTGGAAGGCGCAGGTGACCATTTCCCTGCCGCGGCTGCGCCCCTGTGCCGGCGAATTCCAACCGCTCACGCACATGACCGACCGCGACCTGGCGCAACTGGTCTGTGCGTTCCGGCTGATGTTTCCGGACGTGGGCCTGGTGCTTTCGACGCGCGAATCCGCCAAGTTGCGCGACGGGTTGATTCCGCTGGGCATCACGATGATGAGCGCTGGCAGCCATACCGAACCGGGTGGTTATACCGGCGCGGGCAGGGAAAATATCCATCACACCGAACGCGGCCGGATCGTGGAGCTTGCTTCCGGCGCCAGCGAATGGGCGCCCACGCCGGAACATGCGACGAATGCGACCGGACAATTTCAAATTGCCGACGAACGGTCCGCCGGGGAGGTGGCCGAGCTGATCCGCCGGCTCGGTTACGAGCCGGTGTGGAAGGATTGGGACGCGGCCTTGGCGACGTAAAAACGTGAATACTTCCGTCATCGCCAACGGAAAGCCGGTCGAAGCCAGGCTGCCGTGCTCGATTGAAGAGTTTTTGCTCGCGCAATGCCTGCTGCCGCGCAGCGTGGTGGTGGAGCACAATGGCGAAGCGGTGGCCCCCTCACAATTTTCCCAGCGCCGCCTCAATGCCGGCGACCAGCTGGAAATCGTTAAAATCGTCGCCGGCGGTTGAATTGCGCTTTCGGTCTTGGCGCCCGCGGGTTTAAGCTGGGTGCAGCATGGATGCACTGCATAATCTCATATGGCACGACGGCAAACTTCTCGGCATCGACTGGAGTGTTTGGAAAGTCGTCGGCTGGCTGGGCAATTTCGTTTTCTTTACCCGATTTTTCTTGCAATGGTATGCAACGGAGAAAAGGAAACGCGTGGTCGTACCGGCAGCTTTCTGGTGGTTGAGCTTGGGCGGTTCGCTGCTGTTGCTGACGTATTCACTGCACAAGCGGGATTCCGTCTTTATCTTCGCCTACCTGTTCACGTGGATTCCCTACACGCGGAATCTGATCATCCACTACCGGCACCAGAAGGCACATTTAAATTGCTCCGGTTGCAGCCGAAGTTGCCCGCCCCAGTCAAATTTTTGCCCCAACTGCGGCACACGGCTGTCGCCGGTCACTTCTTAGGCACGGCGGGTGTGCCGGCCGGAGGAGGTACCAGTCCGTATTTTTTGAGGATGGGTTGGAAGTCGGGGTGCGTCACGCCGTAAGCCGTGAGCTGTTTCACGAAATTTTCCATGCCCGGCTGGTCATGCCGGAAGGCTTCGAGCATCTGCGACACCTGGGGTTTGATGGCCGCGATGTCCTTGCCGGTAAGGCTGGCCTGCCGGTACAGAAAAACGGTCAATGTGCCGCTGACAACAACCAGCGCAAGCAACAGGGTAAAAGCCTGATGCCGCAGGGCAACCATCTGGTCCAGCAATTCGTTCTGCGCCGAGGAATTAGTTTCGGTTTCGTTCATGGTAAATCAACGGGTGGCAGGTTTGGCCGTTGAGCCTGGGCGGGTTGCAGGATTCGCAGAATGTCCGAGTTCGGATTTTTCTGGCTGTAGGCAACCGCATCCTGGGCGAGGGCTTCGACAGCCATGCGATAGGTATTGGCCTGGGTGGCCTGGATTTGCATGGTGCGCAAGGTGCGGGTCCGGAAAATGGTTTGCAGCGCAAAAACGACGCCTAAAATCGCCAATACCGCCAAAACAAGGTTCAAGGCGGTTGTAACATTGTCATTTTTCATATGAGTCCGGCGAATTTAACGAATTGGCGGCGGATGTCCAATGATTTTTCGGCCGCAAAAGCAACGAAAATGGGTTGATTTTGCATGGATTGGCTGGCATTACTGCAAATAATTCAACGATTTACGGTGGCCAAAGAAGAGCCAATTGAATTAACGGGAAACGTCACGCAAGTGCTGCCGGGCACGATGTTCCGGGTGGCGTTGCCCAACGGCCATGAAGTGCTCGCGCATATTTCCGGCAAAATGCGCAAAAATTTCATCCGCATCAGCGTCGGCGACAAGGTAAATGTCCAAATGTCCCCTTATGACCTGAACAAGGCGCGCATCACCTACCGGCATAGCTGAAGTCTTCAGTTTTCAGTTTCAAGTATTCAGCCATGAGTTTTCCCGCCTTTCCGGAAAACTGAACACTTAAAACTTGAAACTTTCACCCTGGCATTGTCTCTGGCTTAATTGTCGGGCATGAAAATTCACTTCCTGGGCGCGGCCCGCACCACCACCGGCTCCATGTATCTGCTCGAGGTCAACGGCAAACGGCTGTTGCTCGAATGCGGCCTCTTCCAGGGCCACCGCGAGGAATCCATCCAGCGCAACTGCTGTTTCCCCTTCGACCCGAAGCAGATTGATGCCGTAGTATTGAGCC
Source organism: uncultured Alphaproteobacteria bacterium (assembly GCA_963804105.1). Lineage (GTDB taxonomy): Bacteria > Pseudomonadota > Alphaproteobacteria > Caulobacterales > Caulobacteraceae > BOG-938. The sequence goes on along the minus strand of CAWDPL010000050.1, from coordinate 61,754 downwards.
ACGCGCACATGGATCACGCGGGCAACCTGCCCAACCTGGTCAAACAGGGCTTCACCGGCAACATCCATTGCACCTTCGCCACGCGCGACCTGTGCGCCATCATGCTCGTGGATTCGGCGCACATCCAGATGGACGACGCCGCGTTTGTCTCCAAGCAGCGTGCGAAGAAAAAACTTCCGCCCGTCGAACCGCTTTACACCATCGCCGACGCGGAGAAAACCCTGCATCAATTTGTCGCCGTCGGTTACGAACGCCCGTTCCTAGCGGTGGACGGCGTCACCGTCACGTTTCGTGATGCCGGGCATATTCTCGGTTCGGCGCAGGTCATTCTGGATGTCCGCGAAGGCAGCCGGAAATTCCGTTATCTGTTCAGCGGCGATGTGGGCCGCGGCAACGACGAAATCCTCCGCGACCCGCAACCGACCGAAAACGTGGATTATCTGCAGATTGAATCCACCTACGGCGGACGCGAACACGAGGTGCGCATCGACGCCGACCAGGCCGTCGGTCGGTTTGTGCTGGAGACGTTAAATCAAAAAGGCAAGGTCATCATCCCGGCGTTTTCCGTCGGCCGCACGCAGCAGATTGTTTACGTGCTGAACCAGCTCACCCTGGCGGGCAAACTGCCGCGCGTACCGATCTATGTGGACAGCCCGTTGAGTGTGAACGCCACGGAAATTTACCGTCTGCACCCGGAATGTTTCAACGATTCCATCAATCGATTCCTGCACGAAAAGGCAAATCCCTTCGGCATGTCCAACCTGACCTACATCCGCGAGGCCGACCAGTCGAAGACGCTCAACGAGCTGAAGGAGCCCGCCATCATCATCAGCGCCTCGGGCATGTGCGAAGCCGGACGCATCCGGCATCACCTGAAAAACCACATTGGTGATCCGAAGAACCTGGTGCTGTTCATCGGCTATTGCGCAGAAAATACGCTGGGCGCGCAGATCGTGGCCGGCAAAAGCCCGGTGAACATTTTCGGCGAACCTCAGGAAGTTAAGGCGAAAATTGTTTCGCTGGACACCTACTCCGGCCACGCGGACCGGAGTGAATTGAAGCAATACGTCGGAAAAATCTCCGGCGACCTCAAAAAGGTCATCTGCATCCACGGCGAGGAATCACAATGCCTGGCCCATGCTGAAACATTGCGTCAAATGAAACCGAAGGCGGAAGTCATCGTGCCGGAATACAAACAGGTGGTGGAGATATGATCCGAGCTTGCTTTATTGTGTCTTTAACAAGTCAGCCTTTGCTACCGCCGTTCCCGGCGGCAGTTTCGGATGCGAGCGGATGGCTGCCCATAATTTGGCAGGCCAGTCTCGTTGCATAAACGGCCTTTCAAAAAGCACAAAAAGAAAGGCGCAACCGGTAATGATCACCACCGACATGACGGCGGTTTGAATTATTAAATCCAGCCAAAAAACGTGGGTTTGCAATTTTGCCGTCAATCGGATCAAGACGGAGATCATCAGCAGATGGTACATATAAATTGTGTAACACATCCCGCCAATGGTGGCGATCCAGCGGTTGCCCAGAAATTTTCCACACCAGGGACCTTTAAAAGCCGCGATGCAAATAACCAAAATAAGCCACGGCAGCATGATTCCCATCACCAAGGACGCTTGAAATGCAATGATTATTCCGCATGCCGACAAGAACAAAACATCCCAGATGCGGTTTTGCCTGGGCACGGTGTTCCACTCCGTCAAATAGAGGTCGCATAGCAAAAATCCCATCAGGAAATACTGGATGTTTCCGGCCAGGGAATACAGGTAACGGTAAGATTTATCGTATGTTGGCGAAATTAGGCAGCCCAGCTTAACGTTCGCGATCAAAACTAAACCCACGAACAACCCTCTGCGGAATTTGTCCTGGCGGATCATGAAAATCAAAGCCAGCGCCGGTGCCAGGATGTAAAATTGAACCTCAACCTCAAGTGACCAGAGAACGATGTTTGGGTAAGGATGCTCCCCGTAAAGAAACCCGTTGGCATAAACCAGGCTGGGGAAAATATGCTCCCAGGCATAACTCGCCGGCATGCCGGTGTAATACAACGCCGGATGCGAAGGAAACCTCTTCAAAACGGTGCAACATAATACGAACAGGACTCCCAAGTGGATGATGTACGGTGGTTCCAATCGGGTAATCCTCCGGATAAAATAGGCGCGCAGGCTGACAGACGAGGCCTCAAGCAAATGCTGGCGGGCAAAAGGGAGCACCAGGATAAAACCGCTGATCGCAAAAAATAATTTAACCCCCAGATGCCCGGCATCCACTGCCTTGTTCACCACCCCCCTTGTCGCGACGTCACTTTCGCGAGGCACTCCAAAATGAAACGAACATATCAGGTACACATGAAACGCGATGACGGCCATGATGGCGATAAACCGAAGCCCATCAATCTGCGGCAACAGAACCCTCCCCGAGGAAGTAACGCGAGAAAAGTGATCAATCAATCTCATGCGCTCTTTGAGAGTTTTATTTTCGCTACCGCGATGCAAAAACGGAACCTTTTATCTGGCGACATCCACTTTTGGCAAATTTGCCGTTTTTTTGAAGCATCTAATTGCTAACGTGTGAAAAAACAAAATCAGCCGGCGTTCCAATTTGATGTGGAAAAGAATTGCTCCTCCAAAGACCGCCGTTATACACGCCAAAAAATAACACAACGCAAGCCCAAAACCCGGGTGAGGAGTGATGGCGCTGAAAATTTTGTATAACGCGTTTATTATCGGTATATGTACTAGATAGAGCGCATACGAAGCGTCTCCCAGCAAAACACTCCAAGCCGGCGCCTTTATATGAAGTGGAGAAGCATCCAACTCAACCACACAAAGAACCACGACAAACGAAGCCAAGCCATAATAGCCAACTCTAAAAAGGTGATTGTTATCTGGATATACCCCGACAGCAGGTATAAATTGACCAGCCACGTAAATAATGATCACACCACTAATGGCTGATAAGATATAAAGCCATATGGAAAGGGACACAGCAGCGAGTTTTCTGTAACCCAAAGCCACCATCATTCCCATTTGAAACTCCAGACTGAACGGGCTCAAATCAATTGCAATGTAGGATGCCCCTGCGACGCTTCGGTTAAACCAAGAAGATTTGCCAGAAGCACCGTCACAAACCACATTGCAAGCAAACTAATTCGCCCAATAATTCCCCAAATTAACAGTCCCGAAATGACGAGATAAAAATACACTTCGTGTATTAAGGACCATCCTACCCCGACCAAGGGAGTGTAAGACTGCGGAAACAGGATCAATGAGCGACCGATATCCATTTGGTTATGGTAGAAATTATTGAACAGCCCAGGCTTGCGCAACCAAACCACCAGCAGCACAAAAGAGACAATCCAGTAAGGTGGAAAGATTCGAGTGAAGCGCCGGTATAGAAATTCCAAACAACCGGAAAATTTGTCGAGTTTCTGGGGCGTAATAAATACCATGATGAAACCGCTGATCACAAAAAAAATGTCAACCCCCGCTTCACCCGCCCTCAGAAATGCAGGAGAAACCAACATTCTCCCCAATGATTTTGCCTTCCCAGAGGCCCAAATGATAAAATAGCACCATCGTAGCTGCAAGTCCTCTAAGGACCTGCACCCATTCCATCCGGGGTTTTTTTTGCTGGGCCATCAGATTTTGCTAGGATAGCTATTACTCCCTGAAATTCACAAACTGCACGGCCACCGGAAGCTCTTTCGCGCGCACGGCAGCAATGACGGTCTGCAATTCATCCCGGCTCTTGCTGTTCACCCGCACTTCGTCGCCCTGGATCTGCGTGGTGACCTTGAATTTGCCGTCACGGATGAACCCGGTAATTTGTTTGGCGACGGTGGCTTCGATGCCGTTCTTGATCTTGATGCTCTGCCGCGCATGGCCCAGCGGTGAAATGTCCGGCTCGCACTGCTCCACGCTTTTCAGGCTGATGCCGCGCTTCGCAAGTTTGCCGATGACGATCTCGTTTAGCGTGGTGACCTTGAACTGGTCCTCGGCCGTCAGTTTGATTTCGGTTTTTTCCAGCACGATTTCCCATTTGCTGCTCTTGAAGTCGAACCGGTTGGCCAGTTCCTTTTTGGCCTGGTTGACCGCGTTTTCGATTTCCATCGAGTTGACCTGCGAAACAATGTCGAATGAAGGCATGACCACAGCGTAAAAGGACGGCCGGGAAAGAAAAGCGAATTTACGGCCGACGGGCGTTGGAGGACAAGCTTCAGCTTGTCCTTGCGACCACTTGTTAAAGTCACAAGCTAAAGCTTGAACTCCAACACGGACGCATTTGCAGATTGAACCGCTCACGGGTTTTTGCCAGCTTCCCTTCAAGCCACTGCCTTGGGCCAATGATCAAATGAGCGAAATCAAATCCAACGATGATATCGAGCCGTGCCTTTCCGTCGTCATGCCCGTCTACAACGAAGCGGCGACGGTGGCTGAAGTGGTTCGAATCGTTTTGATGCAACGTCCCGTCCAGCAGTTGGTGGTGGTGGATGACGCCTCCACGGACGGCACCTGGCAAAACCTGCAAACCGTGGTAAACGGCAACCCGCGGGTCAAGCTGGTGCGGCATGAGCGCAATCAAGGCAAGGGCGCCGCGCTGCGCACGGGGTTTGCCCTGGCCACGGCTTTCGTGGTCATGGTCCAGGACGCGGACCTGGAGTATGATCCCAAGGAGTATTATCGCTTGCTGATTCCGATACTGACCGGCCGGGCCGACGTGGTGTTTGGCTCGCGATTTTTGGGCGCCGGAGTGCATCGCGTTTTGTATTACTGGCACTCCCTGGGCAACAACCTGTTGACCACCTTTTCCAACATGGCCACGAACCTGAACCTGACCGACATGGAGGCCTGCTACAAGGTGTTCCGGCGCGATCTCATTCAAAAAACCCGGATTGAAGAGGATCGCTTTGGTTTTGAACCCGAAATTGTGGCCAAAATGGCCCGGTTGAACGTGCGCATCTACGAAGTGGCCATTTCCTATTACGGCCGGACCTATGCCGAAGGCAAGAAAATCGGCTGGCGCGACGGCGTTCGCGCCTTTTGGTGCATTTTAAAATACAATTTTTTGAAATAACAAACACGCATGAGTGTCGCCATTGTTAGCGGGTCCGCCGGTCTGATTGGATCGGAAACCAGCCGGCGCCTGCACGCCGAGGGTTTTGATATCATCGGAATCGACAATGATATGCGCGCGAAATTTTTCGGCGACTCAGCGTCGACTGCTGGAACGCGTGAAAAACTGGAGGCGGTCTTGGCGCGTTATCAGCATCACGCCATTGATATTCGTGATGCGGATGCGGTGATGAAGGTGTTTTCGAACCACGGGAAGGAAATCAAGCTGGTGGTACACACCGCCGCCCAGCCGTCCCATGACTGGGCCGCCCGCGATCCGCAGATGGATTTTGGAGTGAATGCGCACGGCACGCTGAACCTGCTGGAAGCCGCGCGTCGGCACTGTCCCGAAGCCGTTTTCATTTTCACCAGCACCAACAAGGTCTATGGCGATACTCCCAACCGGCTTCCCCTGGTGGAGCTGGGAAAACGCTGGGAAATTGCCTCCGGCCATCCGTTTGAAACGGGCATCGACGAAACCATGTCCATCGATCAGACCAAACACTCCCTGTTTGGCGCCAGCAAGGTGGCGGCCGATGTGCTGGTGCAGGAATATGGAAGATATTTCGGGATGCACACGGCCTGTTTCCGCGGCGGTTGCCTGACGGGGCCGGCACATGCGGGCACCGAACTTCATGGTTTTCTCGCTTATCTGATGAAGTGTACCGTGGATGGCCTGCCCTATCGCGTGTTTGGCTACAAAGGCAAGCAGGTCCGGGACAACATCCACAGTTACGACCTCGTGGAGGCGTTCTGGCAATTTTACCGGGCTCCCCGTCTCGGAGAGGTCTATAACATGGGCGGCAGCCGCCACGCCAACTGCTCCATGCTGGAGGCCATCGAACTCTGCGAGGAAATCAGCGGGCGTAAATTGAACTGGACTTACGTCGATGACAACCGGATTGGCGATCATATCTGGTGGATCAGTGACGTGAGGAAGTTTCAAAGCCATTATCCCGCCTGGAACTATCGATACGACTTGCGCGGCATTCTGGAAGAAATCCACAATGCGTGCCGACATTGATGAAACGAATACTGATCAGCGGAATTTGCGGATTTGCCGGCAGCACGATCGCCTTGCGCCTGCGCGAGATGTCGGCCGGGACGGAAATCATTGGATTCGACAATTTCAGCCGGCCGGGAAGTGAATTAAACCGGCTCGTTTTAAAACGCCACGGCATTGCGGTACAGCACGCGGACGCGCGCAGCGCTACGGATGTGGAGGCGTTGCCGGCGGTTGACTGGGTGATTGACGCTGCCGCCAATCCCAGCGTCCTGGCCGGGGTGGACGGGCACACCAGCAGCCGGCAGCTCGTCGAGCATAATCTCTCGGGCACCCTCAATCTTCTCGAGTACTGCAAAACACACCGCGCCGGATTCATTCTACTCAGCACCAGCCGCGTTTATTCCATTCCTCCGCTGGCAAATCTAAAAGTCGTCGCCCGGAACAATGCTTTCGTTCCCGACCCCGGGACCGCGATGCCTGCCGGGTTGACTCCCGCCGGCGTGGCGGAAAATTTTTCCACCGCACCGCCTGTTTCGATTTATGGCAGCACCAAGCTGGCTTCCGAACTTCTGGCTTTGGAATACGGCCGGAGTTTTCAATTCCCGGTTTGGATCAACCGCTGTGGCGTGCTCGCCGGCGCCGGTCAATTCGGACGGCCCGACCAGGGGATTTTTTCATTTTGGATCAACGCCCATCTGCGCCGGCGTCCGTTGAAATACATCGGCTTTGACGGCTGCGGCCATCAGGCGCGCGATTGCCTGCATCCACAAGATCTTGTGCCGGCCCTGCTCGCGCAGATGGATTATCGCGGCAATGATCGGCCACGCATCGCAAACTTCAGCGGCGGAGCGGGCAATGCCATGTCCCTTGCCCAACTCGACGGCCTGGTGCGACGCGCGCTTTGGCCAGCATACCATTGCCAGCGAAGCCAACCCGCGACCGTTTGACATCCCCTGGATGGTGCTCGATTCGTCCCTCGCAGCCAAAAATTGGAACTGGTCGCCGAAAACTGCCTTGTCCCAGGTGCTGGATGAAATTGCGCTGCATGCAGAGCAAAATCCCGACTGGCTGGAAATTTCCGCATCATGAGCGAGCATTCTCCGCGAAAGCTTTCGCTGCTCTCGATCGTCATTCCGGCGCGGGACGAAGAAGGTTGTATCGCCTCCACCGTCCGGCACTTGAATCTTGAATTGAAACTGCACCACGTGCCGCACGAAATCATTGTGGTGGATGACGGCAGCGCCGACCGGACCTGGCAGATATTGAACGAAACGGTGGCGGAAGTGGCGGAATTACGCCCGGTGCAAAACCAGGCACGGAATGGTTTTGGGCGCGCCATTATTTGCGGACTCGACCAGATGAAAGGCGACGCGGTGGTCATCATGATGGCGGATGAATCGGATGATTGCCGGGATGTCGTCCGTTACTGGGACAAACTCAACGAGGGTCATGACTGTGTCTTTGGCAGCCGCTTCATCAAAGGCGGCGGAACCATTGATTACCCGGCGGTGAAATACGTCGTAAACCGGATGGCAAATTTGTTCATCAAGCTGCTTTTCCGCATCCCGCTCAATGACACGACCAATGCGTTCAAGGCCTATCGGCGTGAAGTGATCGAAGGCTGCCGTCCGCTCATCGCGCCCCACTTCAATCTGACGGTGGAACTGCCTTTGAAGGCGATGGTGCGCGGCTATTCCTGGACGACCCTGCCCATCACCTGGCGGAACCGCCGCAAAGGCGTGGCCAAGTTGAAAATCAACGAAATGGGCAGCCGCTATCTGTTCATCTGCCTCTACGTGTGGCTGGAAAAATATTTCAGCCGCGGCGACTACCGGAAAAAATAATACACCGGGCGCAAACGGACCCATGCGGCCCATTGTCGACATCCTTACCCAACCTTGACCTCCGCCTAAATTCCGGATTTGCCTCTTAAGGCAGTTCCGTTTGACATTGGCAGTCGAGATCGAGGTCACGAGATTGTGGTTTGATTCGAGATTCGGATTTTCGAGCCGGGCCCATGCCTCGTCACCTCGTCGCCTACGAGGAGATTTCAACAGGCTTGCTGGCGGGCTAAATTTCGCTAACTTTGCCTTGGATCATGGAAGTCCGCAGTATTGAAACCATTGTCAGGGCGCTGAACAACGCCGGAGGTGAAATACCTTATTGTCGGCGGAGTGGCAGTCGTTGCGCACGGATACGAGCGGTTCACCAAAGACCTGGACCTGGTCATCGGCTTGGAACGAAAAAACATCATCCGTGGACTTCGGGCATTGATAGCCGTCGGTTACCAAATGCGGATTCCGGTGGCGCCCGAGCAATTTGCGGATCCGGCGCTGCGCGAGCAATGGCGGCGGGAAAAGAACATGGTCGTTCTGCAGTTGTGGAGCGATATTCGTCGTCGCCCGCCGATTGACGTGTTCGTTTATGAGCCGTTTAATTTTGACAAAGAAATGGCGCGCGCGCTGCGTGTGCCGGTTTTCGGAAAGGAATCACGCCGTGATCGACTTCCCCGAGCCCGATTTCGCCGGTCTGGCCGACGCCATCATCGCCGAACTGGCCCCCCAGATGCCGTTGGACGGATTCCGCGCCGGCCAAAGCTCAGGTCCGCGGATCGAAGGGGCGTGGCGCACCTCCAACTCGGTCCGGCGACTGGCCACGAACGCGGCGGTGATCGACTTGCTCGGCCGTCTGTTCGGAAGGGCCGCGTTTCCGTTCCAGACCCTGAACTTTCCCGTGGGCACGCAGCAGCACGCCCACTCCGACAGCGTGCATTTCAGCTCCATGCCGGAGCGTTTCATGTGCGGGGTGTGGGTCGCGCTGGAGGACGTTCATCCAGACGCCGGTCCCCTGATGTATTACCCGGGAAGTCACCGATTGCCGATTTTCACCAATGAACACATAGGGTTCGCCTCTCACCACGCGCTGGAGACGCCTACGCAGGGCGTGTATGAGGCGATGTGGGACGACTTGGTGGAGGCTGAGGGAACTCAAGCCGGCTCTGTTCGCGCCAAAGCGAGGCCAGGCGGTGATCTGGCTGGCCAATCTGCTGCACGGCGGTTCGCAGCAGAAAGACCTTAACCGCACGCGATGGTCGCAGGTGACTCACTACTACTTCGAGGACTGCGCCTACTACACCCCCATGCACTCAAACCCGCCCATGGGCCGCATCGCCTTCCGTGACATTGTCGATATCCGCACAGGCGCGGCCGTGCCAAACCGTCATCTCGGCGAAGATATCTCCAGGGCTTTCATTGAGACCACATCCCTGGACGGTCCGCATCAGCGCCTGCCGCAATTCAGCCTCGCTCGCCGCGTTTTTAGATGGCTGCGTCGGCTCGGCCGCCCCGCCTGACGTCGCGGCGGCGTCAGCCCACCCCGCGCGTCAGCGACAGCACGCCGGTGCGTGACAGTTCCACCAGGCCGATGGGGCGCATCAGGGCGACGAACTGGTCGATCTTGGACGAAGCGCCGGTCAATTCGAACACGAAGCTTTCGTGGCTGGTGTCGATCACCTTGGCGCGGAAAATATCCGCCAGACGCAGGGCCTCGGCCCGGTCCTCACCCTTGCCGCGCACCTTGATCAGAGCCAGTTCACGCTCGATGCCCAGGGGGTCACGGGTCACGTCGTGCACCGCGCGCACCGAGACCATGCGCTCCAGTTGAGCCCGGATCTGCTCCAGGATCAGCGGCGTGCCTGAGGTGACGATGGTGATGCGCGAGACGTGGGCCTCCACGTCCGTTTCGGCCACGGTCAGGCTCTCGATGTTGTAGCCGCGGGCCGAGAACAGCCCGACCACGCGCGCCAGCACGCCCGGCTCGTTGTCGACCAGCACGGCGAAGGTGCGTTTTTCGATGGTTTCGTTCAGGCGCGGGGGCATGGGAGTGATCTTCCTTACGCCGTCATCCTCGGGGCGCCGGAACGGCGAGCCCGAGGACCCAGCCAGCGGAACGCCTGGAACTGCTGGGTCCTCGGACAATCGCTCCGCGATTTCCGAGGATGACGATTGTTGTGTTTGTTTTCCGGCTTACACCAGCATCTTGCCTTCGTCGTCGATCGCTTGATCCAGTTCCTGCCCGGAATCGCCCAGCAGCATCTCGTTGTGCGCCTTGCCGGAGGGGATCATGGGGAAGCAATTCTCCTCCTTGGCCACACGGCAGTCGAACAGCACCGGCCTGCGCGTGTCGATCATCTGCATGATCTTGGCGTCGAGTTCGTCCGGGCCGTCGGCGCGAAGGCCCAGCCCGCCCATGGCTTCAGCCAGCTTGACGAAGTCGGGCAGGCTTTCGGAGTAGGAATGGCTGTAGCGCTCGCCGTGCAACAATTGCTGCCACTGGCGCACCATGCCCATCCATTCATTGTTCAGGATGAAGATCTTGATCGGCAGATCGAACTGAACCGCGGTGGAGAATTCCTGCATGGTCATCTGCACCGAGGCCTCGCCGGCGATGTCGATCACCAGGGCGTCAGGGTGGGCCATCTGGGCGCCCACCGCGGCGGGCAAGCCGTAGCCCATGGTGCCCAGGCCGCCTGACGTCATCCAGCGGTTGGGCTCTTCAAAGCGATAGAATTGGGCCGCCCACATCTGATGCTGGCCGACTTCGGTGGTGATGTAGGTGTTCCGGTCCTTGGTCAGGGCGTACAGCCGCTCGATTGCGTACTGCGGCTTGATGATGTTGGCGTCCTTGCGATAGGCGAAGCCGTTGCGCGCACGCCAGGTCTCGATCTGGCCCCACCATCGGGAAAGGTCCGCCTTTTTGCGCCCGCGCGCCTTCCACGCCGCCAGCATGTCGCGCATGACCGAGCCGACGTCCCCGACAATGCCCAGGTCGACCAGCACGTTCTTGTTGATCGACGAGGGATCGATATCCACGTGGATCTTGGTCGAGCCGGGCGAAAAAGCGTCCAGCCGGCCGGTGATGCGATCGTCAAACCGCGCGCCCAGGCACACCATGACGTCGCAGTCGTGCATGGCGTTGTTGGCCTCGAAGCTGCCGTGCATGCCCAGCATGCCCAGCCATTGCGGATCGGCCGCCGGAAAGGCGCCCAGGCCCATCAGGGTCGAAGTCACCGGCGCGCCGGTCAGACGCGCCAGCTCGCGCAAAGCCTCGCTCGCGGCCGGCCCGGAATTGATGACGCCGCCTCCGGTGTACAGGATCGGCCGCTTGGCTGAGGCGATCAGCTCGACGGCCTGGGCGATCTTTTCGTGATCGCCTTTGGTGCGCGGGTTGTAGCTGTGGAACGGCCTGGCCTCCTGCGGGCCGATATAGGGGCCCGGCAGGAACTGCACGTCCTTGGGAATGTCCACGACCACCGGACCGGGCCGGCCGGAGGTGGCGATGTGGAAGGCCTCGTGCATCACGCGCGCCAGATCCTCGACCCGTTTGACCAGATAGTTGTGCTTGGTGCACGAGCGGGTGATGCCGACCGTGTCGGCTTCCTGGAAGGCGTCCGAACCGATCAGATGGGTCGCGACCTGACCCGTGATGACCACCAGGGGAATGGAGTCCATCAGGGCGTCGACGATGCCGGTGACCGCGTTGGTCGCCCCCGGCCCGGAGGTCACCAGAACCACGCCCGGCTTGCCGGTGGAGCGGGCGTAGCCTTCGGCGGCATGGGTCGCGCCCTGTTCGTGCCGGACCAGCACGTGGCGTAGGCGCGGCTCGTCGAACAGGGCGTCGTAGATCGGCAGGACCGCGCCGCCCGGATAACCGAACAGCACATCCACCCCCTGGTCCACCAGGGCGCGCACGACAATCTGGGCGCCGGTCAGGGTCTCGATATTGGCGCCGGTCTGGGCTTTCGGGTCGATGGTCGTCTGGGCGGTCATGGCGGGGGTCCTCGGGGAGGAAGGTCGACTGAACATAAGGCAAGAAAAAAGGCCCGCGAGGGGCCCTGAGCATGCGACCGATGACGGCGTGATCAAAAGATCATTCCGTGGTCGGTCGCTCCGAAACTACGAGGTTTGCGCGCACGCGTGCATCTCCTTGCGAGGGGCGTTTGATGCCACGGGCCGCCCGACCGGTCAAGCGCGGCTGCAGACGGCGGACGGGCACGTCGGCGGCGACCATCATTCTTCCAAAACAAGCTTAGCCGCAACGAGATTGCGTTAATTTGCGGCGGCGGCGGGACGGATGTACCCGCAGCAGGCGTGTATGTGAAGTTTTCGCGAAACGCGCGGATCGTTACACGGCTGAAAATAACGTCGTGTTATGGTATCGCGATGCAGATTTTGCGCGATTGGTGGGTCAGGCGCAGCCCTCATTTCAGGACCGAGGTCCGGATTGAGGTCAACTATTTGCGCGAAGTCCACGGCCCTTCGGCGCGCGAGCGGGCGTTGGCGCGCGCGAACGACCCGCATCTGCGTCATTTCCGGCGGCTGGTGGCTCAGGAGGCGGCCAGGGCTCTGACGCCCGCCCAAGACGGGCCGTCCGCCTAGACAGACTTCAGAAAGCTCTCGATCTCGCCTTCGGTTCTCAGCCTGGGCCACTCGGACGCTTGGTTGCGCAGCCAAGTGGACTGGCGTTTGGCGTAGCGGCGCGTTTCCCGCTGGGCGAGGGCCAGCGCATTCTCCAAGGCAATCCGTCCGGCCAGGTGAGCCGCCAACTCGCGCACTCCCACGGCCTTCATGACGGGCAGGGAGGGATCGAGGCCGCGCGCCGCCAGGGCGCGAACTTCCTCAAGGGCGTCCTGGCGAACGGCCCAGGCCAGGCGTTCATCGCAACGCGCGTAGAGGGCGGCGCGCTCCGGCTCCAGCACGACCGCCCGCCAAGTCCCTTCGGCCAAGGCCGGCCGCGTATCGGCCTGCCATTGACTGAGCGCGCGGCCGCTGGAGGCCCACACCTCCATGGCCCGCGTCAAGCGCTGTCGATCGCCCGCCGCGACGCGCGCGGCCGCCGCGGGGTCGACCTCGGCCAAGGCTTCACGAAAGGCGGTCTCGCCCAGCGCCTCGAACTGGGCCTGGGTCTGCAGCCTCTGCGCCTTGGTCGTCGCCGGGACGTGCGCCAGGCCTCGCGTCAGCGCCTGGAAATACAGGCCCGTGCCGCCGGTCACCACGGCGGGTCGCCCGCGCGCGGCGATCCGGGCCAGGATCGGAACGACCGCTCTCAGCCATCGTCCGACCGACCAGCCCTCGGCCCCATCGACGGTTCCATAGAGGTGGTGAGGGACGCGCGCCTCGTCCTGCATGCTCGGCCGGGCGGTCAGCAGACGCAGGTCGCTGTAGATCTGCAAGGCGTCGGCGTTGACAATCTCGCCGCCGACACGCTCGGCGAGCTCCAACGCCAATGCGGACTTGCCGCTGGCCGTCGGCCCGGCGATCAGGAACACGGCGGGGGCTTGGGCGGGGCTCAGGTTACGCTCCTTGGGCGGATGGACCGGCGGCGTTCGCTTTGTCGGGCTTGATGAGCCATCCCGCGCGGTCTAACCCGCGCCCCATGCAGTTGGCCATCACCCTTGTCGCGCCCGATCCCGCCGTTCTGCCCGCCGCTCAGGAGCGCGTCGAGCTCGTTCTGCCTGACGCAAGCGCCCGGGCGCAGGCCGCCCGCCTGCTCGGGCCCGGAGCGCTCGACCTGGAGATCGCGTGCGCGCTTACCTTGAGCATGGCCGAGGTGGTGCGCGCCCTTCGCGACGAATTGGAGCGGGCGCTGGAGGGTCTGGCCGTCGACTTCGCCGTGCAGCCTTCGGCGGGGCGCAGGAAGCGTCTGTTCCTGGCCGACATGGACTCCACCATCATCGGCTGCGAATGCCTGGACGAACTGGCCGACTTCGCCGGGGTCAAGGCCCAGGTCGCCGCCATCACCGAACGCGCCATGCGTGGGGAGATCGACTTCGAAGGCGCCCTGACCGAGCGCGTGGCCATGCTCAAGGGCCTGTCCCTGAGCGCCCTGCAGCAATGCTATGACGAGCGTGTTCGCCTGAACCCCGGCGCGCGGACCTTGGTGCGGACCCTGCGGGCGCACGGCGTTCAATGCGTGTTGGTGTCGGGCGGATTCACGTTCTTCACCGAGCGGGTGGCCGCCGCCGCGGGCTTTCACCACCAGCGCGCCAATCGCTTCGTCGAACGCGGCGCGGTCCTGACCGGAGCGGTGATTGAGCCGATCCTTGGAGGCGAAGCCAAGCTGCAAATTCTGCGCGAGGAGGCCCAGGGGCTGGGGGTCAATCTGGCAGCGGCCTGCGCCATAGGCGACGGCGCCAACGATTTGGCCATGATCGAAGCGGCGGGGCTTGGCGTGGCCTACCGCGCCAAGCCCGTGGTCGCGGCCCAGGCGGATGCGCGGATCGATCACGCGGACCTGACGGCCTTGCTCTATTTCCAAGGCTACGGCGCCGAGGCCTTCGTTCACGATCCCCGCTAGAGTTGGTGCGCGCGCCGCTCTGCCGCGGCCATTCGCGCAAATGGCTATAAGCTCTTGCAACGCCTCGCCATCGTCGACAATAAGGACGTTCGGCGCGGTCCGCCGTTCGATGCCGACAGTCGAGCCGCCGACCGTCGTACGAGTCCTGTTGTCAACCCTGTAACGCCAATTCGCCCTCGCGCCGCCACAATCCTCCTGACGTGTGAACGCCCAGCCGAACCGAGCGCCCGATCGCCCCAGACCTTGACCAAAGCCAGTCCAGATGGCGTAGGTGTCTGGGCGCCGCCATACCGGATTTGAATTAGGACACGATGTCGAACGCAGATCGAAATCCTCTCGCGCTGGACCGTGGCCGGCGGAAGAACGGCGCGAACATGCGCATCCGGTTGATGACGGCGGCCTGCGTGGCGCCGCTTTGCCTGTTCGCCCTGCAAGGCGTCGCGCGGGCCCAAACTTATACCGTCTCCACATCGACCACTTCGCCGATCGATACGGCCTCGACTGTGGGCAACACCGGCGGCACGCTGGATATCGCCTCGGGCGGTTCGGTCAACCCGACCGTCAGTGGTCCCGCGGTCAACCTCGACAGCAACGCCAATGTGACCGTCGAAGGCTCCATCGGCTTCAGCAACGTCAACTACGCCGTGGGCATCCAGGCGGCCGCGGGCGAGACGGGTTCGATCACCAATACCGGCGCTATCTCCATCGGGGAGACCTTCTCTCCGGGGATCAACAAGGACGGCTACAGCTACGAGCCCTACGCCCAAGGCGTGGGCCGCTATGGCATCGAAACGCTCGGCGGGTTCACCGGCGGGATCACGGCCGGCACCTATACGTACGACACAAATCCCGGCACGGTTGAAAATCAAACCTACACCGGCTCGATCACCGTCACGGGCAACAATTCCTACGGCATCTATATCGGCGGCGGTCTTGCCGGTGGTCCCGGCGTGGGAAATCTCAGCATAGGCGGGACGATTTCGACTTCGGGCGACGGCGGCGCCGGCGTCTACACCGCCGGCGAGATCACCGGCAAAGTCTTGGTCCAAAACAGCATCTCCGTTCACGGCCAGTACACGGTGGGCATGCAGACCACGGGCCCCATAGACGGTTCCCTGGGCATCTATTCGACCATCACCTCCACAGCCTACGCCGACACCACGCGGCCGACCACCAGCACCATCCTCAACGACGTCCAGGGCACCCCGTCTCAGATCGAGCAGAGCGGCTCAGCCCTGATCGTTCAGGGCAGCGTGGGCGGCGGTATCTTTCTGGGCGCGCCGCCGTCAGGCACCGCGACCGGCAGCGCGGCGGACCTCGACATGGACGGCATTCCCGACGGCGCGGAGGGCTCCGGCGCTGTCATCACCTTCGGCTCGGCCCCCGCCTTCGTGATCGGCGGAAGCACCCCCATCACTATCGGCGAGTTCGGCTCCTGCAACGGTCTGGCCTACGGTCAGGGCGAAAACTGCTTCGGCCTGATCGTCGAGGGCGCCGTCGCGGGCGACGGCATCTACGACGGCGCGTCAGGCACGGGCCTGCAGATCGCCGGCGCCGGCGGCGCGGTCAATATCGCGGGCGGCATCCGCATTTCCAACACCGGCAGCATCACCTCGTCCTCCTATCAGGCCAATTCCACGGCCATGCTGCTCGGCGCGGGCCTGAGCACGCCCCTGATCCAAAACGAAGGCACGATCACCGCGACCCTGGCGGCGGCGGCCGGGGCCAACAGCGCCAACGCCATTCTGATCCAGCCGGGCGCTTCGGTTCCCTCACTAGTCAACTATGGCACGATCAGCGCCGTTTCGACCGGTTACTACGCATCCGCCTACGCCGTGGTTGATAACAGCGGCACGATGTCGAACGTCACCAACGCCGGCGTGATCTCCACGAGCCTGAGCGCGACGGCCGCGGGTCAGTCGACCACGGGAGCCACGGTCGCCCTCAATCTTAGCTACAACAGCTCCGGCGTCACCCTGACCCAGACGACGGGCGGGCCCAACGGTATGACGCCGTCGATCACCGGCGACGTCCTGCTCAGCCCGACTGGACCCAACAACGTCCAGCTGTTGGCCGGCTCCATCACCGGCGCCCTGAGCCTGGGTTCCGGCGCCGGCAGCCAGCTGAACATCGACAATGGCTCAAGTTATGTCGGCGCCTTGACCTACAGCGGCAGCGGCATCGCCGTCAGCATCCCCAACGGGACCTTGCAGGACAATTCGCCGACGACGATCAAGGGCGCCAGCCTGACAGTCGGCGCGCACAGCACGTTGATTTTCGCAATCGATCCGAGGCTGTCGGCCGGCGGCGCGACCAACACCCAGTTCAACGTGGGCGCGGCGACGATCGCCTCGGGCGCGACCTTCGGCGAGACCTTCCTGTCCGCGCCGACGACCACCCAGACCTTCACGGTAATCAAGGCCTCGTCCTTGACGGCGGGCACGACCAATTTCGCCGTAACCTCGCCGTTCCTGTTCAACACGACCGCCCAAACCAACACCGCCGCAGGCACCGTCAACCTGACCGTGGCGCCCAAATCCGCCGCTCAGCTCGGGCTGAACAAGGCGGAAGCGGCGGCTTTCCCGGCGATCTACGCATCGCTCGGGCAAGACTCCGGCGTCGAGGACGCCCTGCTCAACGCCTCCACGTCTTCCGCGTTCAACTCGGCCTATCGGCTGATGATGCCGGATTCCGCAGGCGACGTGTTCCAGGTGGTCACCTCGATGTCGAAGGCGGTGGCGAGGGCTTCGATCGGCGCGGCGGGCTTTGACGGCAGCGGTTCGGTGGCGCGCGCAACCACCGACGACAGCGACAACGAGGAAGACGATATCGGCAGCCAGGGTGGTCTGTGGGCCAGCGAATATCTGATCGGCATCAATCAGGACCGGGCCGACAACGAGGCCTATCGGGCCGTGGGCCTAGGTTTGGTGGGCGGCCTGGACTTCGACGGCTACGGCGCCGATATCTCCTTCGCCAGCTCCAATGTGGTCAAACCGCACGATCCGGGCGACAGCATCGTGTCCATCAGCCGGCTTGAGGCCGGCCTGTACGCCGCGCCCCAATTCGGAATTCTCCACACGGAGGCCCGTGTCGCCGTGGGCTATCTGAAGATTTCCGATCGGCGCGACTTCGCCGCACAGGCCACCGGGGGAGACCTGTCGACCGTCAGCACCGTGGCGCGTACGGCCAATGGCGCCTGGAATGGCTACGATTTCAGCGGCCGCCTCGGCGCCAGCGCGCCGTTCGACATGACCCAGAATTTCTTCCTCATGCCCCAGGCCCACCTCGACGTGTTCGACGTTCATGAGGGCGCCTACACCGAAGGCGGCGGCGGCCCGGGCTTCGATTACAATGTCGGCATCCGTAACAGCACCGAGAGCAGCGTGACCGCGGGCATAGTGAGCGGCCTGCACTTCGGCGGCGCTTTCGTGTTCAAGCCACAGCTCGAACTGGGCTGGGAAGAAGTGCTCTCCGGCGGGCCCGGCGCCACTTCCGCTCAGTTCACCTATGGCGGGCCTAGGTTCTCGGCGCCCGCCAATTCGGTGAGCGGCGGCGCGGGCGTGGTGCGCCTGCAACTCAACGGCGACGGTGAATACGTGCACTTCGCGGTCGAGGCGGGCGGAGAGTTCCGTAGCGATTATCAGAACGCGGACATTCGCGCGGTCTTCCGCATCAGCTATTGATAACCGGCGACGACGCAGGCCTCGCGCCCATCGGCCTGGGCTTGCTCGGAGTCCGTAAAGGCTTGAGGACAATGGCCGCAGGCAGGGTCTGAGCTTGGATCGGCAAGGCCGCCTGCAGGCGCTTGAGCATGATGTCTTCGCTGTCGAGCGGCAGCACGCCGGTGAACGTCAGATCGCCAACCGACGGCGGGACCAAGCTGATCGGTCTATCTACATAGCGATTGAGGTCGATCACGACGTCGCTCAGCGGCGTCTTGTCGTAGACCAGTTGGCGCCTTTCCCAGGCGAATGCAAGGTTGGGGTCGATGTTTCGGGTGGGCGCCGCGGCTTGACCTTCGATCCAGGTCATCTGGTCGCCTGGACCGAGGGTGCGAAGGCCGTCCCGGCCCTTGGCGTCGCTCACCTCCACCTGGCCACGGCGCACGGTCAATGTCGCCTTGACCGCTCCCACGCTACCGTAGCGACGCAGGTTGAAGTCGGCGTCGCGGGTGCGCAGGCCTCGGTCGCCCACCGCCATCTGGAACGGTCGCCCATTGGGCGCGACCATGAATTCCGCTTCGCCGCCTTCGAACACCGCCCGGCGCAGGCGATCCTCGAACACGACCTTGACCGAGGTGGCTCCGTTCATGCGCAGGAGGCTTTGGTCGCCGAGCTTCATTCTTTGGGTTTGACCTTTGTGCGAGACGAACGTGGTCCAAGCCGGCGGCGGCGGACGCACCAGGTTGGGTCCCCAAAGGCCCAGGACGATGGCGCCGGCCAGCGCCGCCGGCGCCCAGGCGCGGCGGGACCGGCTCGGCGGGCCGGCGGGCGCCGATGGCGAGGCCTTATCCTGCGCGGCGTCGGCCACAGCGCATTGATCTTCGCTGGCGTTCAAGCCTGTGTCCCTGTCTGGTTCAACCTTGGCGAATCCGGTGCGAACGGGGCGCTTCGTGCGCCCCTTCTCGGGCATTGGCCTCAATGTAGACCGCGCGCCCCGGCAAGCGACCCTTCACTAGCACGGCTGTTTCGACTCGGCATAGTCGCGCCTCGTCGAGCGCACGATCAGGTCGGGTTCCTGCAACTGAGCGGAAATATTGGCGACACGCCCGCTTGCGAAACTGCGAAGGTCGCCGATAAGGCGCTGTCGGCCCCGGCGTCGATCCCATGAATCTTATCGCTAGGACCAGGCTTCCGTTGGCCTCGTCGAAGTGTGCAGGGTCAAAAAGGAATTAGGTTGTCCTCTACGCAACATTTCGGACTGGCGGCATGAGCATTGTGCGTTACGGGCGACATGTCGCCCTGGCCTGCTGCATTCTTGCGAGCGCGTGCGGGCGGCCCGCTCAAAAGCCGGCCCCTCTGCCGATCGTCACCGTGGCTGCGCCCGTGCACAAGCGCGTGGTCGATTGGGACGACTATGTGGGTCACTTCGATGCGGTCGATCAGGTGGACGTGCGTCCGCGGGTCAGCGGCTACCTGCAATCAGTCGGCTTCAAGGACGGCGCGATCGTGCGCAAGGGCCAGGTGCTGTTCGTGATCGATCCGCGCCCCTATCAGGCCGCTCTGGACCTCGCCAAGGCCCAGGCCTCGCGGGCCCAGGCGAC
This sequence comes from uncultured Alphaproteobacteria bacterium, assembly GCA_963804105.1. Classification (GTDB taxonomy): domain Bacteria; phylum Pseudomonadota; class Alphaproteobacteria; order Caulobacterales; family Caulobacteraceae; genus BOG-938. The sequence goes on along the minus strand of CAWDPL010000050.1, from coordinate 42,007 downwards.
GTTGGACAATGCGCGCATCACCCTCACGCGGGGCAAGACGCTGCTCGATGCGCGCGCCATCAGCCAGGAAGAGTTCGACAATCGTCAGGCCGCTGAGAAACAGGCGCAAGCCGATCTCGAGGCGGCCCAGGCTCAAGTGCGTTCCAACGCCCTGAATCTGGAATTCACGCGGGTGATCGCGCCTTTGAGCGGTCGCATCTCGGACAGGCGCGTGCGCCGGGCAACCTGGTGACGGCCGATGTCACCGTTCTGACCAGCATCGTGGACACCGATCCGATCCGTTTCAGCTTCGAGGGCTCCGAAGGGCTTTATCTGAAGTACCAGCGTGAAAACAGCGATGGCTCGAGGCGATCCTCGCGCGCGGCGGCCAATCCGGTGGAGATTTGTCTGCAGGACGAGGCTGACTACCGCTGGAAGGGCCGCATGGAGTTTGTCGACAACGCTTTGAACACCTCCGCCGGGACCATTCGCGGCCGCGCCGTGGTGGCCAATCCCAATGGATTCCTGACGCCCGGCATGTTCGGCCATATGCGTCTCTTGGGCTCGGGCGCCTATGACGCCTTGCTGGTGCCCGATCAGGCCGTTGTCACCGATCAGAACAATCAGATCGTCTACGTCGTGGGTCGGGACGGTCGGGTGGTCAACAAGATCGTTCAGGCGGGCCCGCTGATGAATGGACTGAGGGTCATCCGCAGCGGCCTGGCCAACACCGATCAGGTGATCATAGACGGCGTGCAGCGCGCGCGCGCCGGTGAAAAGGTGGACGCCAGGAGGGGGTCCATAGACATGACGATCGCCAAGTCAAACAACGATCTGGCCTTCGTTCCCCCGCCGGCCGCCGCCGCCACGGCGGCGGATTTCGTCCGCTAAGCCCGGCCCAGTCCGTGAAAATCGCTCACTTCTTCATCGAACGGCCGGTTTTCGCCGCGGTCATATCGATCGTCATCACGCTGTTGGGGCTGGTCGCCTACCCGACGCTGCCAATCGCCCAGTACCCGGAGATCGTGCCCGCCGACGGTGCAGGTCAGCGCCTACTATCCCGGCGCGTCCGCCGAGACAGTGGCCGAGCAGGTCGCGACGCCGATGGAGGAGCAACTCAACGGGACCGAGAACATGCTCTACATGTCCTCGCAGTCCACCGGCGACGGACATGTGACGATCACGGTCACTTTCCAGCTCGGCTCCGATCTCAACCAAGCCCAAGTCGACGTCGAGAACCGAGTGGCCGTGGCTCAGCCGCACCTGCCCGAGGAAGTGCGAAACGCCGGCGTCACCGTGCGCAAGTCGCTGCCCGACGTCCTGCTCGCGGTCCACCTTTTCTCGCCCGACGGAAGCCTAAGTCAGCAATACGTGGCCAATTACGCCGCCCTGCAGGTGCGCGATCCGCTGCTGCGCATCTACGGCGTGGGAGATATCGCCTTGCGGGGCGCGCGCGACTTCTCCATGCGCGTTTGGATCGATCCGGATCGGGCCGCCGCGCGCAGCGTTACGGTCGAGGACATCACGCAATCCTTGCAGAGCCACAATCTGCAGGTCGCGGCCGGCGAACTGGGCGCTCCCCCGTTTGGAGCGGCAGGCGCGCCCGCCTATCAGCTTGACGTGCAGGCTCTGGGCCGTCTTTCCGACCCGACGCAATTCGCCAACATCGTGGTCAAACGGGACGCGGACGGCGGACTTACCCGCATCAGCGACGTCGCCCGGGTCGAACTCGGCGCCGCCGACTACACCGTCGACGCCCGGCTCAACGACAAGACCGCCGCCTTTCTCGCCGTCCTGCAATTGCCGGGCAGCAACGCCCTGGAGACGGCCGACAAGATCGCGGCCACGATGAAGCTGCTGAAGAAGTCGTTTCCGCCAGGGCTGGACTACACGATCGTCTACAATCCCACGAACTATGTGCGCGCGTCGGTGGAAGGCGTGCAGCGCTCCCTGTTGGAGGCGCTGGTCCTCGTGGTGATCGTGGTCATGGTCTTTCTGCAGACCTGGCGCGCCGCGGTCATTCCGATCCTGGCCATCCCGATCTCCCTGACCGGATCGCTCTTCATGATGAAGGTGTTCGGCTTCTCGCTGAACAACCTGTCGCTGTTCGGCCTTGTGCTCTCGGTGGGCATCGTGGTCGACGACGCCATCGTGGTGGTCGAGAACTGCGAACGCCATCTGCGACGGGGCATGACGCCCACGGAGGCCGCGCACGTCACCATGGACGAGGTGGGCGGGGCCCTAGTGGCGATCGCGCTCGTGTTGATCGCCGTTTTCGTGCCCGCCGCCTTTGTCACGGCATCACCGGCCAATTCTACAGCAGTTCGCCCTGACCATCGCCACGGCCACGGTGATCTCGCTGCTGGTGTCCCTGACCCTGTCGCCGGCCCTGCGGGCCTGATCCTGAAGCCTCACAAGTCCGAGGCCACGCTGGCAATCCGCTGGAAAAGCTGGTCGCGGCGTTCGGGACGGGCGTTCAACCGTGGTTTGAACAGCTTGGCTCAGCCTACGGCCGCCTGACCGGACGGTGTTGCGGCATTTACGCCTGATGCTGGTGATCTACTGCGGCTTGCTGCCGCTGACCGGCTGGCGGCTGGCGGCGACGCCCAGCGGATTTATCCCGGCGCAGGACCAGGGCATCTTCCCCATCGCCATCAACTTGCCGTCCGGCGCGACCCTGGATCGCAGCGACGCGATCACCCGCAAGGTGACCGACATCCTGTTGAAGGAGCCCGGAATCTGAAGCGGCCAGCATTCAGGTCGGCCTGGACGCTCGTCGGCGTCAACGCCGCCAATTCCGGCCAGATCTACGTGATCAACTATCCGTTCGACCAACGCAGAGGCATAGACAACGCCAAGGTCATGGCCGATTTGCGCAAGCAGTACGCCAAACAGATCGTCGGGGCCGACGTTCGGGTGCTCACCTCGCCGCCGGTGCGCGGCATCGGCACCACCGGCGGCTTCAAGATGATCATCGAGGATCGCGCAGGGCGCGGCTACAAGGCTCTGGAGCAGGCGGCCAACGCCGTGGCCCAGGCCGCGCAGAAGACCGGCGTCGGTCGGCAGCGCCTTCGTCACCTTCAACACCCGCACGCCCCGCCTGTTCGCCGATATCGATCGCGACAAGGCCGAAGCCTTGGGCGTGTCGGACTTATCGGTGTTCGACGCCCTGCAGACCTATCTCGCGTCCAGCTATATCGGTGATTTCACCTTCCTCGGCCGCACATTCCAGGTGCTGGCCCAGGCCGACACGCCCTTCCGCCAGGACGAAGCGGCGATCACTCAGTTGAAGACGCGGTCCAGCTCCGGGGCCATGGTGCCCTTGGGTTCGGTGATCAATCTAAAGCATACCACAGGCCCCTATCGGGTGCTGCACTACAACCTCTATCCGGCGGCCGAGATCCAGGGCGACGCGGCGCCGGGCCACTCCTCGCGGCCAGGCGCTGGCGGCCATGGAGGCAGACGGCCAACAGCATCCTGCCCGCATGGTTTCGGGTGGGAATGGACCGAAATCGCGTACCAGGAGAAACAGGCCGGCGGTTCGGGCGGACTGGTTTTCGTTCTGGCGGTGGTGTTCGTATTCCTGATGCTGGCTGCGCTCTATGAGAGCGTGACCCTTCCGCTGGCCGTGATCCTGATCGTGCCCATGTGCCTGCTGGCGGCCCTTACCGGGATCAACCTGCGGGGCATCGACAACAACATCCTGACCCAGATCGGGTTCATCGTGCTGATCGGCCTGGCGGCCAAGAACGCGATCCTCATCGTGGAGTTCGCCCGCCAGGGCGAGCTGGAGCATGGTCTATCCGCGCGCGAGGCGGCGACGGAAGCCGGCCGCACGCGGCTTCGCCCGATCCTCATGACCTCCTTCGCGTTTATTTTCGGGGTCGCCCCTGGCGTTCGCCCAGGGCGCGGGCGCGGAAATGCGTCAGGCCCTGGGCACGGCGGTGTTCTTCGGCATGATCGGCGTGACCGGTTTCGGCCTGATCTTCACGCCGGTGTTCTACGTGGTCTGCCGCGCCATCGCCAAACAGACGCCGCAGCCCCGCCGAAACGGCCCGACGTCCCGACCACAGGTGGCGCACCCCATTCCGCGGACATGGAGGACGAGGCATGAGCCGGTCCTGTCCATCCTGGCGGGCGCCGCGGCCTGCGGCTCTGGCCGGCTGCGAAGTCGGTCCCAACTATCGGCTTCCGCCGGTCGCCGGAGCCTGCCGGCGCGGGATTTGCCTCGGCCACGCCCACGATCGCCGGCCAACGCCGGCCGCCGCCGACTGGTGGCGACTGTATCAGGACGCCGGCGCTGGACGGCCTGGTGCAGGCCGCCCTGCAGCACAACACCGACCTGCAGATGGCTGCGGCCGATCTGGCCCAGGCCCGCGCCCTGCTCAACCAGGCGCGCGCCGGCCTGTTCCCCTCCACCGACCTGACTTTCGGCGGCAATTTCGGCCGCACGGCCTCGGCGACTTCGAGGCGAGCCCCCAGGCACGCGGGCCCCGGACGTATGGACCTACGACGCGGGGCTGGATGTGTCCTATGAGGTCGACCTGTTCGGCCAGGTCCGTCGCACCATCGAGGCCGCCAAGGCCGACGCCCAGGCCGCCGCCGCCGCGCAGGATCTGGTGCGGATCACCGTGGCCGCGGAGACCGCCCGCGCCTATGCCGACGCCTGCGCCTTCCACGAGCAGGCCGGACGTGGCGCGCCGGTCGGTGCAGATGGTGCAGCAGACCTACGACATCGCCCTGCGCCAGCGCGACGCCGGCGCCGCCTCCGATCTGGACTTCGCCCGCGCCGCCACCCTGTTGGATCAGACCAAGGCGCAGATGCCGACCCTGGACGGGCCAGCAGCGTTCGGCCCTCTACCAGCTCGCCGTCCTGACCGGCCGTCCGCCTACGGAGATTTCCCCTGAGCCGCGGACGCCTGCAAGGCCCCGCCGACCCTTGGCCGGCCGATCCCGGTGGGCGACGGCGCGGCGCTCCTGCGCCGCCGGCCGGACGTGCAGCAGGCCGAGCGCAGCTTGGCCGCCGCCACGGCCCGCATCGGCGTGGCTACGGCCAATCTGTTTCCCGCCGTCACGCTCGGCGCAACCACCACAGCCGGCGGGCCCACCCTCGCGCAGCCTCGGCCAATATCAGCAACGTGGCCTTGGGCGTCGGCCCCTGATCAGCTGGTCCTTCCCCAACCTCGCCGTCGCGGGGCCCAGATCCAGCAGGCCAAGGCCGCGGCATCGGCCGCCCTGGCCGACCTTACCACGGCGCGGTCCTGGCCGCCCTGCAAGGAGACCGAACAGGCGCTGACCGCCTATGGCGGCGAGCTGGATCGTCACGGCGCCCTGGCCTCGGCGCGCGACCATTCCGATGAAGCCTTGCGACTGGCGAAAATTCAGTTTGACGCCGGCAGCGCCAGTTTTCTGGATCTGCTGGTGGCTCAGGGCGCCGAGGCCAACGCCCAGGCGGCGCTGGCGCAGTCCGATCAGGCCCTGATCGCCGATCAGATCACGGTGTTCAAGGCATTGGGCGGAGGCTGGGAGAACGCGCCCAAGGTCGAGCCGGCGAAGGCGGACTAATCCGCTATGAACCGATAACCCACGCCCGGCTCGGTCACGATCATGCGGGGCGAGGCGGGATCGGCTTCCAGCTTCTGGCGAAGATGGCCGATGAACACCCGCAGATACTGCACGTCCTCGGTGTTGGCCGGACCCCAGACGGCGGTCAGCAGCTGGGCCTGGGTCACCACCTTTCCCGCTCCCTCCGCCAGACAGGCCAGAAGGTCGTATTCGCGTGGCGACAGGCGGATCGCCTGTCCCCCCTTGGTGACCAGACGCCTGACCAGGTCGATCTCCACCTCGCCCGCGCGGATGACGGCCGGCGCGCCCAGCCGATCGAGCCGGTGGCGCATGGCCACCCTCAGGCGCGCCAAGAGTTCGCCTACGCCGAAGGGCTTTTCCACATAGTCGTCCGCGCCGCGGTCCAGCGCCTCGATCTTCTCGACCTCGCGGTCGCGCGCGGACAGCACCAGGATCGGCCCATCGTAGAAGGCGCGCGCCTTCACCAGGGCGTCCTTGCCGTCCATGTCCGGCAGGCCAAGGTCCAGCACCACCGCATCGGGCGGCCGGTGGGCGATAGCCTTCAGGCCTTCCGCTCCGGTGTCGGCCCGCACGGGTTCGTAGCCGGCCGCGTCCAAGGCCGGGCCCAGGAAGCGATGAATTTGCGGCTCGTCGTCGATCACGAGGATGCGCGGGCGATGGGCGCTGGAGGGCGGACTCATAGCAGAAGCGCCGGGGTGGCCACGTCCTTGGGCAGACTGATCAGCACCCGTGTGCCCTTGCCCTCGTGGATCGGGCTGGCGGCGGCGATGCGTCCGCCCATGGCCTCGACGAAGCCCTTGGCGATGGTCAGGCCCAACCCCGTGCCCTTGACCCGGTCCGAGGAGGCGTCCTCCATCCGACGGAACTTCTCGAATACGTGCTCCAGCTCCGCGGTGGGAATGCCGCGTCCCTCATCCTCGATGCTGATCACCACATTGCCTCGGTCCTCGAAGGCCGCCGTCTCGATCAGCGAGCCGTCCGGGCTGTAGGCGATGGCGTTCTCCAGGATATTGACCAGGGATTGTTCGAGCAGCGCCGGGTCGGCCCGGATCATCGACAACTGCTCGGGAAAGTCCTGGGTCAGGCGGCGCGAACCCAGGCGTCGGCGCACCCGGTCGCTGGCCAGTCCGAGCACGTCGCGCACGTCGATCAGGGTCTTGCGCGTGACCAGCGCCCCGCCTTCCAGACGGGTGATGTCGAGGAGGTCGCCCACATAACGATTCAGCCGCTCGGCTTCCTCGCGGATGGAGACCAGAAGGTCATCCTGGACCTCGCTCTTCAGTGTCTTGCGGTAGTCGATCAGCGTGGTGGCGGCGCCCAGCACGGTGGACAGGGGCGTGCGCAGATCGTGGCTGATGGAGTTCAGCAGGGCCGAGCGCAGCCGATCTGACCGGCGCAGCGCCTCGTTCTCCACCGTGGCGGCGGCCAGTTCAGCCCGCTCCAGGGCCAAGGCGCCCTGGTCGAGCAGGGCCGCGGCCAGGCGGTCCTCGTCGCTGCCCGCGGCCAGAGGTGTTTCGATGGCGGCCACGCCCGAGGGCGCACGCACCCCGATCAGGGGATGAAAGGTCCAGCCGACCTGGGGCAGGGTGCCTGTGCCTCCGCCGGCCTTCTCGCGCTTTTCCCAGGCCCATCGCGCGGCGGCCATGGCGGCGGTGGAAAAGGGCTCCAGCGCCGGCGCACCCGTCGTCGCGACGATCTCGTCGTCATGGGGCAGGAAAACCGCCGCCTTGCCCCCGGTGGCGGCCGACAGCTGTTCGGCCAGGGCCTGGGCGGCGGCCTCCAGGTTGGGCGCCGAGGAGAGGCGGCGGCTGGCGGCCAGCAGCGCGGTGACGGCGGCGGCGCGACGGGCCGAAAGCACCGCCTGGTCGCGCACGCGCCCGGTCAGCCAGCCGGTGACGCCGGCGACCGCCAGGAAGATCACGAAGGTCAGCACGTCGGACGGGTGGCCGATGACGAAGGAGAAACGGGGCTCCAGGAAAAAGAAGTTATAGGCGCCGATGGCCAGGGCCGCGGCCAGCAAGGCGGGCGTGAGGCCGAAGGCCAGCCCGCTGATCAAGACGGCGGCCAGGAAGATCATGGCCAGGTTGGCGCCGGAGGCGTAGCGGTCCAGCACCGCCGAGATTCCCGAGGCCGCCGCCACCAAAAGGCACGCCGCCAGATGGCCTTGCCAGGCGATCCGGCGTCGGCCACGCGGCGGCGCGGCCGCCAGATCGGCCGCTTCGGGGGCGCCTTCGCTGACGAAGTGCATCGCCGTCCCGCCCGAGCGTTGCAGCATGACGTGGGCCAGAGACCGGCCGGTGGCGACGCGCCAAAGGCTGTCCTTGGACTTTCCCATGACGATCTGGGTCACGTTGTTGCGGCGGGCGTAAGCCAGGATGGCGTCGGGCACGTCGTCGCCCGTCAGGACGATGGTCGATCCGCCCAGTTGCTCGGCCAGTTTGAGCGCCTCGGACAGGCGCGGCGTGCCGCGGCGGGACGGGTGGCTCGGTCGCTCCACGTGAGTCACGGTCCAAGGCGCGTCCATCAGGTCGGCCAGGCGCCGTCCAGTCCGGACCAGCCCAGGCGCGAGGGCGTCGCCGGCGATCAGCACCATGATCCGTTCACCGGCCGCCCAGGGCCCTTCGATGCCGGACCGACGCATGGCGCCGACCAACTGGTCGTCCACCGTCTGGGCCGCGCGGCGCAGGGCCAGTTCGCGCAGGGCCGTCAGGTTCTCCGGCTTGAAAAAGTGCTCCGACGCCCTGCGCGCCGTCTCGGGCACGTAGACCTTGCCCTCGGTCATGCGCTTGCGCAGTTCCTCCGGGGTCAGGTCGACCAGTTCGATCTCATCGGCGTTGGACAGGACCTGATCGGGCACCGTCTCGCGCACTCTCACCCCGGTGATCTTCCAGACCACGTCCACCAGGCTTTCCAGGTGCTGGACGTTCAAGGTGGTCCAGACATTGATTCCCGCAGCGAGCAGCTCGTCCACGTCCTGCCAGCGCTTTGGATGGCGCGAGCCGGGAGCATTGGAGTGGGCGTATTCGTCGACGAGCAGCAGATCCGGCTTGCGCGCCAGGGCCCCGTCGAGGTCAAACTCCAGGAGAGTTCTGTCCCTGTATTCAATGGGGCGCCGGGGCAGGACTTCCAGGCCCTGCAGCCAAGCCTCTGTCTCCTTGCGGCCGTGGGTCTCCACCAGCCCTACAAGCACCTGTCCGCCCTCGGCCTTGCGGCGGGCGGCCTGGGACAGCATCTCGTAGGTCTTGCCCACGCCCGGCGCCATGCCGAGAAACACCTTGAGCCGGCCGCGTCCCGCCTTCGCCGCTTCGGCTAGAAGCGCGTCGGGATCGGGGCGGCGGGGCTCTTGCAGGGTCATGAAGTCTTGGGCTGGGTCGCCTTAGCTTGGGCCTTCGGAAGGGCCAGGTCCAGGGCCCGATTGGTCATCAGCACATTTACCCGCGGCTGGCCGATGAAGCCGAGCAGGGGTTGCTGAACGTTGCGCGCGATGAGTTGGTTCACCTGGTCCGCAGTCGCGCCGCGCGCCTTGGCGATGCGGTCGGCCTGCAGATAGGCGTAGGCCGGAGAAATGTCCGGGTCCAGCCCCGATCCGGAGGTGGTGATCGCGTCGTCCGGGATCTCGCTGTGGCCGGTGGACTGACGCAGGGCCGCGGCGTCGCCCTTGATGCGCTTGGCGAGATCGGCGCTGAGCGGGCCGTAGTTGGACCCGCCCGAACTGGTGGCGTCATAGCCGTTGCCGGCAGCGGAAGGGCGCGGATGCAGGTATTCGTCCTTGGCGAAGGGCTGGGCCAGCAGCGCCGAGCCGATCACATGGCCCGAGGCGTCGCGCACCAGGCTGCCTTCGGCCTGGTAAGGGAACAGGACTTTGGCGGCGCCGGTGATGGCCAGGGGATAGGCCAAGCCCAGCAGCAGGGTGAACAGGATCGTCGAGACGATCGCGGGACGGAGATCTGAGAGCATGGTTGGCGCCTTTCCGGGTCAGGCCAGGCCGATGGCGGTGATGAGCATGTCGACGATCTTGATGCCGATGAACGGGGCGACGAGGCCGCCCAGGCCGTAGATCAGCAGATTGCGCTGCAGGAGCTTGGACGCGCCGATGGGACGGTACTTCACGCCCTTCAGGGCCAAGGGCACCAGGGCGATGATGATCAGGGCGTTGAAAATCACCGCCGACAGGATCGCGCTCCTGGGATTGGCCAGGTGCATGACGTTCAGCGCGCCCAAGGCCGGCAGGGACACCACGAAGATCGCCGGGATGATGGCGAAGTATTTGGCCACGTCGTTGGCGATGGAGAAGGTGGTGAGCGAGCCGCGGGTGATCAGCATCTGCTTGCCCACCTCCACGATCTCGATGACCTTGGTCGGGTCGGAGTCCAGATCGACCATGTTGCCGGCCTCGCGCGCGGCCTGAGTGCCGGTCTGCATGGCCACGCCCACGTCGGCCTGAGCCAGGGCGGGGGCGTCGTTGGAGCCGTCGCCGCACATGGCCACCATGCGGCCCTTGGCCTGTTCCTCGCGGATCAGCCGCAGCTTGTCCTCAGGCGTGGCCTCGGCCAGGAAGTCGTCGACGCCGGCTTCGGAAGCGATAGCGGCGGCCGTCACCGGGTTATCGCCGGTGATCATCACGGTGCGCAGGCCCATGCGGCGCAGGTCCGCGAAGCGTTCCTTGACCCCGGCCTTGACCACGTCCTTCAGGTGGATCACGCCCACCAGAACGCCGTTCTCGGTCACCGCCAGGGGCGTGCCGCCCGAGCGGGCGATGGAGTCGATGGCCGCGTTCAGCTCGGCCGGCGCCTGGGAGGGCGTCAGGCCCATGGTGCGCAGGATGGCGTCCACCGCGCCCTTGCGCCAGGAATCCTTACCGGCGTCCAGGCCGGAAATGCGGGTGGTCGCGCTGAACGGGACGGGGGTGGAGCCTTGCGGCGGAACGCCGGTCAGACCCTTTTCCAGCGCCAAGTCGACGATGGAGCGGCCCTCGGGGGTCTCGTCGGCCAGGGACGCCATCATGGCGGCGCGCAGGGCGGCCTCGGGTCGCACGCCGGGGGCGGCGATGACCGCCGTGGCCATGCGGTTGCCGTGGGTGATGGTGCCGGTCTTGTCCAGCAGCAGGGTGTCGCAGTCGCCGGAGGCCTCCACCGCGCGGCCCGAGGTGGCCAGGACGTTGACCTTGAGCAGGCGGTCCATGCCGGCGATGCCGATGGCCGACAGAAGCCCGCCGATGGTGGTGGGGATCAGGCAGATGAACAGGGCGCCGAGCGCCAGAGGGTCCAACGCGACGCCTGAGTATTTGCCCAGGCCCAGAAGCGTCGCCACGGCGATCAGGAAGATCAGGGTCAGACCGGCCAGCAGCACGGTGAGGGCCAGTTCGTTGGGGGTCTTGCGCCGCTCGGCGCCTTCCACCATGGCGATCATGCGGTCCAGGAAGGTGTTGCCCGCCTCCGCGGTGATGCGCACCTTGATCCAGTCCGACACAACGGTGGTGCCGCCGGTCACCGCCGAACGGTCGCCGCCGCTTTCGCGGATCACCGGCGCGGATTCCCCGGTGATGGCCGCCTCATTGACCGAGGCCACGCCTTCGATGATTTCGCCGTCCGAGGGGACCATGTCGCCCGCCTCCACCATCACCACGTCGCCCGCGTTCAGCTTGTAGGCGGCGGTGGGGACGATGGTTCCCTTCTCGTCGATGATAAGCTTGGCTTTCACGTCGACGCGCTGGGCGCGCAGGGCGTCGGCGGCGGCCTTGCCGCGGCCTTCGGCGATGCTTTCGGCGAAGTTGGCGAACAGGACCGTGAACCAGAGCCACAGGGCGATCTGAAACGCCCACCAGGGATAGGTCCCGGTGCGGAAGGCCTCAACGGTGGATATCGTCGCCAGGACGGCGACCACCTCGGTGGCCAGGATCACCGGGTTGCGGGACAGCTTGCGCGGATCGAGCTTGACGAAGGAGTTGCCGATGGCGCGCACCAGCACGGCCGAGTTGAGGGCGGTGTTGGCGACGGCGGAGCGGCGTTGATCGCCGAGGTGGACAGTGGCGGAAGTCATGAGGGTCTGGGCTCCGAGGATGTCAGCGGCCGGCGATGACGTTCAGCACTTGGAAGTGCTCGACGATCGGACCGAGGGCCTGGGCAGGGAAGTACTGCAGTCCGCCCATGATCAGGATCACGCCGATCAACAGGCAGATGAACAGCAGTCCGTAGGTGGGCAGGGTGCCGGCGGTGGGCTCCAGCTTAGGCTTGGCGGCGATCGATCCGGCCATGGCCAGCACCGGCACCACATAGGCGAACCGTCCGAGCAGCATGGCTACGCCCAAGGTGGCGTTCCAGTAGGGCACGTTGGCCGACAGACCCGCGAAGGCCGAGCCGTTGTTCCCTGTGGCCGAGGAATAGGCGTAGAGCATCTCCGACAGGCCGTGCGGTCCGGAATTCTCCAGCGCCTTGAGCGCCACGGGCAGGACTGCGGCGATAGCCGCGAAAGCCCAGGATCGACAGGGGCAGGATCAGCACCGCCAGCATGGCGAACTTCACCTCGCGCGCCTCGATCTTCTTGCCGAGGTATTCCGGCGTGCGTCCCACCATCAGGCCCGCCACGAACACGGCGATCAGGGCCATGACGACCATGCCGTAAAGGCCCGATCCGACCCCGCCCGGCAGCATTTCGCCGAGCTGGATCATGAACATGGCCATGCCGCCGCCGAGCGGCATGAAGCTGTCGAGCATGCCGTTGACCCCGCCGTCCGAGGCGCCTGTGGTGAAGGCGGTCCAGACAGCGGTGGAGGGCGCGCCGAAACGCACCTCCTTGCCTTCCATATTGACGGCCGTGGAGGCGTGGACGGCTTGCATGGCCGGCGCGGGCCGGGTCTCGGTCCAATAGACGACGGAGGCGGCGGCGAGCACGAACAGGGCCATCACCGCGACCAGGGCGCGGGCTTCCTTGCGGGCCAAGGCGACGATGCCGAAGGCGATCACGCAGGCGTAGCCCAGCATGTTCATGATGACGATTTCGACGAGGTTCGTCAGCGGGTTGGGATTCTCGAAGGGATGAGCCGAGTTGGCGTTGAAAATCCCGCCGCCGTTGGTGCCCAGCTGCTTGATCGCCTCCTGGCTGGCGGTCGGATACAGAATGATGGTCTGCTTGGCGCCTTCCACGCCCACCGCGTCCACATGGCCGGTCAGGGTTTGCGGCTCGCCTTGGGCGACGAAGAGCAAGGCCAGCACGATGGACAAAGGCAGCAGGACGTAGAGGCTGATACGGGTCAAATCGACCCAGAAATTGCCCAGACCCTCGCCGCGATTGGCCGCGAAGGCGCGCGCCACGGCCGCGGCGATGGCGATGCCCGCCGCCGCCGACAGGAAGTTGTGGCTGGTCAGGCCGGCCATCTGGCTGAAGGCCGACAGCGTCTGCTCGGGCGTATAGGACTGCCAGTTGGTGTTGGTGACGAAGCTGATGGAGGTGTTAAAGGCCAGGTCGGGGCTCACGCCCTTGAACCCCTGGGGGTTGAACGGCAGCAGATCCTGAAAGCGCAGGATCAGATACAGCACCAGGAAACTGGCCGTGGAGAAGGCCAGCATGGACAGGGCGTAGGCGAACCAGTTCTGGCTCTTCTTGGCGTCCACGCCGAACAGCCAGTAAAGGCCCAATTCCACCGGCTTTAGGACCGGATCGAGCCAGGTGCTTTCGCCTTTCCAGACCCGAGCCAGGTAGAAGCCGAGGGGCACGGCCAGGGCGAGGGTGACGGCGAGGGTGAAGACAATCTCGCCCCAGCCGGCCGCATTCATGGCGCTGACGTTCATGGGAAATGATCCTTGCGATCAGAATTTGTCGGGGCGCAGCAGGGCCGCGATCATGTAGCCCGCGATCAGCAGGGCGGCGGCGGCGTAAATGAGGGAGACGACCATGTCAGACTCCCTTCAACAGCAGCGCATAGAGGCCGAACGCCACGAAGATGACGACGCCGAAGAAGATGTAGAGGAGATCCAAGGCAAAGCTCCCTTATTCGAGGCCCGTGTCTAGGCTCCAGGGACGTAAAGGGTCCAAGCGCCTCGGCCTGCGAGCACATAAACGAAACATAAAGGCGGCAAAGCGCAGCCGGGCGACAATTGAGCCGTTTCAGTGTCGATGATTCCAAAGGGCGCTATCGCCCCCCAGTTCCCTTTAGAGGCGATCTAACCACAGTTGGCTCAGGCTGTATTGTGCTGAATCAATTCTCCATCGGAACGGAATGGGGCGTTCGCGGATACCGTTGAGGTCCATGGCGAAGCGCACCGCCAGCCACACAAACAGCCAGACTGCGGCGACAACGAACAGGATGTCGGCGGCCGCCGGAGCGCCGCGGCTGAACAGGATCAACGCTGCGCCTCCAGCGACGCCAGCGGCGCTCGCCATTACGCGCCGCGGTCTGTTGAAAGAAGCCATGTCACGCCGCCTTTTGGCCGTCTGCCCCGGCGCGCCGTCGGGCGACGTGGACCTCATTGGACCGGCGCGGGATGCACAGCTCCACGGTGTAACCGGCGCGTTCCAGGATGAGATGAACAGGATCGCCGCGGCTGTCGGCCGGCGAGGCGGGAGTCTGGACGATGAGGAGCCCGCCCTCGCGCACGGGGGGCCTTTCGCTGAGGAGCCGCTCCAGTTCATCAGGCGAGGCGACGTGAAGAAGAAGAAGGACATCGCCTGGGTCTCGCGGCGCCCCTTGGCCTGGGCGGACATAGGCCACGTCGTCGAAACCATGACGACAGAGCCAGACCAGCGGCGCCAGGCCATCCTTGCCGGTGACGCGTACGGCGCTGTCGGCGCGTACGCCGGCGTCTTCAAGAATTTTTGACAGGACGTCGCCGTCCTGACGGGATCGGGGAACCGGGATATTCATAAGGACAAATCTCCACGCCGGAGACGCCTGAAGGTCGAGTTCCGCTTGTGAAGCGCCTCGCCGGCGACGGGCGGAATGTCCCTCCGCCCGGCATAAAGGGTCCATTGCCGGTGATCGCCGGACGCATAAAGAATCCGACAAGGCCGCGGACGCCGTGGGACCCAATGGGCCTAGCCAGACGCGCATGCGCGTGCCAGACAGACGGCGATGGTTTCCCCCGGCGGAGTTCAACCGTGAAAGTCGCGACCGCTCTGTTGTTGTGCCGCATAGGCGTCGGGATCACCGTGGCCATGCTGGCCGCCCAGTTCGCCAGTTTCTATCTGCACATGTTCGTGCTGCCTGTGTTGGGCTTGCCCTTCCTGGTGGTGCTGACCCTGGCGCCGGCGCTGGCGGGCATTTCGGTCTATTCGCGCGCGCTGAAGGCCGAACAGTCGAAATCCGAATAAGGACCGGCGCGGCCGAGGCTGCGTCGCACAAATCGGCTGTTGCGTCGCACAAGAACAGGCGATAGCAGACGCGCCCCGCCTTGTGAGAGCTCCATGGACATCGACCGCATCCCCACCGGCGCCAACCCGCCGTACGACGTCAACGCCGTGATCGAGATCCCCCAGGGGGCGAGCCGGTCAAATATGAGATGGACAAGGCCTCCGGCGCCCTGTTCGTGGATCGCTTCCTGCACACGGCCATGTTCTATCCCGGCAATTACGGCTTCATCCCCCACACCCTGGCCGAGGACGGCGATCCCTGCGACATCCTGGTGGTGGGGCCCACGCCCGTGGTGCCCGGCGCGGTGATCCGCTGCAGGCCCATCGGGGCCCTGATGATGGAGGACGAGGCGGGCAAGGATGAGAAGATCCTGGCCGTGCCGGTGGACAAGCTGCACCCCTTCCACTCGGGGATCAGCTCCTGGCGTCAGTTGCCGACCATCATGACCGAGCAGATCGCCCACTTCTTCCAGCACTATAAGGACCTGGAAAAGGGCAAGAGCACCCGCATCGTCGGATGGGCTGAACCGGAAGAGACTGCGGAACTGATCCGCAGGGGCATGGAGCTGGCCGCGGCCAAGGGCCGATAGCCTCTGCGATGCAATCGCGCCCGCGAGTCCCTATCTTCTCGCCAGTAGAGCACGCCGGCCCTTGATGGGCGGTTCAAGCGCGAGGAGGCATCGATGTCTGAGGTCCATCGGCATGTGATCTGGTCGGGCAGGGGCATGCCGGCCAGCGACGGCGCGGGCGTCAAGCTCACGCGGGTGATCGGACAGCCCGCCTTGCCCGATCTGGACCCCTTTTTGATGTTGGACGAATTCGGCTCGGACGACCCGAAGGCCTATATCGCCGGCTTTCCCGACCACCCGCATCGGGGTTTCGAAACGGTCACCTACATGCTCGACGGGCGCATGCGTCACCGGGACAACAAGGGCAACGAAGGCCTGCTCACCCCGGGCTCGGTGCAGTGGATGACCGCCGGCCGCGGAAATCGTTCATTCCGAGATGCCCGAGCAGGAGCAGGGTCTGATGCGCGGGTTTCAGCTTTGGCTGAACCTGCCCGCCAAGGACAAGATGACCGAGCCGCGCTACCAGGACATCGCGCCCGACAGGATCCCGCTCATCGATCTCGGCGATGGAGCCGAAGCCAAGCTCATCGCGGGGCGCTGCGCGGGGTGAGCGGGCCGGTGCAGGCGGGGACGACCGAGCCTTTCTACGCCGACATCCGCCTTTCGCCCCGGGCTGAAGCCCTGATCGAGTTGCCCGAGGGCCATTCGGCCTTCGTCTATGTTTATGAAGGCCGGGCCCTGATCGGCGAGCCTGCGCGAGACACGCCCGCCGCGACCATCGCGGTCCTGTCGCCGGGGGAACTCGTCCGGCTGCAGGGCGGATCGGACGGCGCCCGGCTGATCCTGGTCGCCGGCAAGCCTCTGAACGAGCCCGTGGCCAAGTACGGACCGTTCGTGATGAACACGGTCGAACAATTGCGCGAGGCCTTCGCCGATTTCCAGGCCGGCCGCTTCTGAACGAAAAACGCCGGCGCAGGCTGAGCCCGGCCGGCGTATTTGTTTCGTTGGCGCTTGGGCCTATTTCTTGGCGCGCGCCGCGCGAGGCTTCTTGGAGGTGCCGCCGCGGCCCAGACCCATGCTCTTGGCCAGGGCCGACCGGGAAGCGGCGTAGTTCGGCGCCACCATCGGATAGTCCTTGGGCAGGCCCCATTTGGCCCGGTAGTCGTCCGGGCTCATGTTGTACTGCGTCCGCAGGTGCCGCTTGAGCGACTTATAGGATTTGCCGTCTTCCAGGCTGATCAGATAGTCGGGCGTGATCGACTTGCGGACCGGCACCGCGGGCTTGCGCGCCTCGGCGGCCGGTTGCAGATCCGCCTTCCCGAGCGTCCCCAGGGCGCGGTAGATTGTCTGAATCACATTCGGCACTTCAGAAGCCGCAACCGAATTATTCGAGACATAGGCGGCCGCTATATCGGCTGTAAGGCTAAGAATATCATTGTTTTCGTCCATCGGCTTCCTCCGAGGCTTCATGCTTGGGTAGATGTCGGCATGATTTGGCTCAATTCGCAACTAAAACCAAGCCAAAATTACGGTTACTCACAAGAATAGAACAAAAAGGGGGTCTCCTTCTAGGCTCTAAGCCGCAAGGTCGGGTTCGAACAGAGAGAGCCGCGAGGTTTTCGCCTCGCCATTTTTGGGGCAGCGCTTGTCGAACTGTCCCGGTTTCAGCTTAGCGCGCCCACATTCGCCGGATCGAAGAACGGCGCGACGCGACAGCCCTGTATCAAGCTTTCGGCCCCAGCCAGACCGCAATATTGCGGATCGGCTTTCCAATGCAGCCAAGGCGCGCGGAGCGCGAATCCCTAGGCCAACCGTAATACTGTAGGCGTTCGTGCAATTGCGCGTCGCGGGTGAAGCGCACGACCAAGCACCCCGGCAGAGCAGCGGATCAGAACGTTTTGGACAACACTGCGCGAAGGGTGCGAGGCCGTTCCGGCGTGATTTCCTGCGCTTGTTGGAAGTCGAACGGGTTGCCGTAAGAAAAAGTGTTGCCCCGGATGTTGGCCGGATTGGACAGAAACAGCGCCAAACGCCAGCCGTCACGCTCGACTTGGGCCGACAAGCGGGCGAGAACATAACCGCCCATGGTCGGTGAGGCGTTCGGATTGAAGGTCAAGTGCGAGCGGCCGATGTACTGGGCTTCCGCGCTCACCAGGCCGGTCAATCCCTCAGCCACGCGCCAGCGATAGGCTGCGCGCCCGCCGAGCGACACGTCGGGAACCCCCGGCAAGTTGACGCCCGACATAAAGCCGGGGTTGGCGTAAATCAATTCAGGGCGATTGAACAGGGCCGTGGCCTGCAGGGTGAAGCCGCCGACCGGCCGCGCCACCATTTCGATCTCCGAGCCGAGGTTGCGTCCGTCGCCGGCGTTGGCGGTGTAGGACAGTCCCGACGCCATGAACTGGTCGGTCTGGATGTTTCGCCAAATGTCGTAGAAGAAATCGGCGTTGAGGTTCAATCGCCCGCCCAGCGTGGACAGCTTGACCCCGCTTTCCAAATTCCACAGCTTGTCGGCGCCGAATTGCCGATGCACGCCGGGGGTGTCGGCTTGGGTGATGAAGGCAGTACCGATCGGCCCTCCGGTATTGAACCCTGGGCTTCGTCCGCCTTCGGACGCCAAGACGTACAAGGTGTTGCTTTGGTTCAGCTTGTAGGCCAGGGCGATCTTCGGCGCGAAGCCGGAGGCCGTGATCTGGCCGGAGAAAAGCCGTTGCTGACCCGTCTGCGGAGCCTGGACGTCTGACGTGGTCGCCGCGTTGGAGCTCGACGCGCGCAACCCAGCGGTCGCGGTCAGGCGGTCATTCAGCGCGTATGAGGCTTCGCCGTAGAGCGCGGCGGCGGCGCGTTGATCCGTGCGATGCTCTGAGTAAAGCGTCTGGGCGGACGGAGCGACCCCGCTGGACGGGACGCCTGCCCGAACCTGGGCGTCCGCCGTTTCCCAGGTCGCCGAAGCGTAGCCGCCAGCCAACCACTGCAGCCGGCCAGTACTGGGCGATGTGAACACGGCGTCCTCGGTCAGCATTTGGACGTCGATCGGCTCACCGTAGGAGCCGACCGCCGAGGTCCCAGAGCCAAACAGGGGTAGGGCGTTGGAGGCGTCGGACTGACTGGAAAACTTGTGCTGAACGAAAGCGGTGGTGGATTTGAATTGGCCCAGGATTTGCTGCGGTCGGCGCTGACCGCGCTCTGAGCGAAGTTGTTGCGCGAGCCCTCGAGGATTTGGTTCGACCGGTGCAGCCGTCCGCCGCCGGGCGTGACATACTGCGCGTCATTGGATCGAATGGACTGAAATCCAAGCGAGGCGTTGATCACCCAGTCGTCGCCAAGTTCGCCCCTCAGCGCGCCCCGCGCACCCTTGCGGATGGTCTGGTCGACGTTGGTTTCTCGCAGGTCCGTCGCGTCGATATAGCCGCCCTCGACGGTCTCATAGGCGACGGCCCGAGCGCTAAGCCGGTCGCGCAGGAGCGGCGCGTTCAGCATGCCCTCGTATTCCTCGCTGGGGGCGCCTTCCTGAGTGAGGCTTCCCCCAATCCGGCCGTAGGAGGACCATTGGTTCAACACCGGCTTTTGCGTGACGATCCGGTAGACGCCGCTCATGGCGCCGCCGCCGTACAGGGCGCCTTGAGGCCCGCGCAATACTTCCACGGCCTCGACGTCCGCCAGCTGAAGATCCGGATCGGGCGCGTTGTAGGTGATCGGCACGTCGTCCAGGTAGATGCCGACGGTGGACTGCGTGCGGCCGGTGAACACGCCGTCTGACAATCCGCGCAGCAAGATCTTGTCGCGTCCCAAGCCCAGATTGGTGGTGGAAAGCCCAGGGATCTGGGCGGCGACATCGCCGATGTCCTGGGCGCCGGCTTCCGTCAGCTGATCGTGTCCCAAGGCGCTGATCGCATAGGGCAAGGCCCCGATCAGGGCGGCGCGCTTGGTGGTTGTGACGACGACCGGCGAGGTCTCGACAAACGCCGTTGGCGGCCGCGATGCGCGTTCGGGCGCGCCGACGGGGCCTGCAGTCGCCGGCGCGGCGGGGACGATTTCGACGGTGTCGAGGGCGACCCTGTGAAAGGCGCACCCCGTCTTGGCCAGGAGCGCGGTCAAGCCCGCATCGATCGTATAGCGGCCCGACCAGACCCGGGCTGCGACCTCGACAGGCGTTCACGCCGCCGATGGAGATATTGGCCTGCACGGCGAATTCGATCAGCGCTTCGGAGGCGGCGTTGGGCTGGATGGAGAAGACGTAGGGACGTTCGGTCTGAGCCAGGGCTACGCCCGGCGTCATGGCGCCAAGACAAGCGCACAAGGACAACGCGGGGTATTTTGAAAACCGCGCCTTGCTCGCCAAGCCCACGCCCCTCAGGTCAGCGCGAGACTGTGCGCTCCTTCAGTATTATGACGCCATCTTCGGTTTTTGCCGAGACCGGAACCAACTCGGTGAGACGATTGATGACGGCCGGCTCGCCGGCGATCTCCAGGACTCCGGAAAAGCGCAAGGATGCGGCGCCGCTATCGACCCGCACAGGCGTGGCATAATAGCGGCTGAGGTCAGCCGCGACCTCGGTCAGCGACCGGTCGCGGTAGATAAGCCGGCCCGCGCGCCAGCCGAAAGCGTCGTCCGCGTTCACCGCCGCCACGTCGGATGCGGCGGCGCCGGCGTGGTGGACCAGCTGCCACCCGGGCGTCAGCGCCACGGTTTGTCCCAAGCCCCCGCCGGCCGGGCCGACTTCAACCTGCCCTGCGCGCACGGTGACCTTCAGGTCCCCTCCGCTGCGCAAGACGTCGAATTCGGTGCCTAGATCGCGGATGGTCATGTCCCCGGCGTGCACCAGGAAAGGTCGCGAGGCGTCATGGACAACGATGAACGCCGCCTCCGAGCCTTCGGCCAAATCCACCTCCCGGCGGCGCCTGCCCACCAGCGCCGATATCCGCGAGCCGCCGTTCAATTCGATTTGGCTGCCGTCGGACAGGGTCACGGTCCTTCGTTCGCCGTTGGCCGTGGAATAGACCTTCGGGGCCACCCCGCCGAATGGGCTGAAAGGTCCAGCCAATACCAGCAACGACGCGGCGGCGGCGGCGATCGCGGCCCACCACAAGGGTCCGGCCGACGCACGTGTTCGCGGCAGGGGAATGATGCCGGCCGTTTGCCCGATGCCGAGGTCTCGGCGAAGCGCCGCGGACTGGCTGCCGATCTCGCTCCACAAGGCCTCGGCTGCGTCAAAGGCGGCGCGGTTGTCCGGCGCGGAATCCAGCCACGCCTCGAAGGCGATCCAATCCGCTTCCGCCTGGGCGGCGGACACGGACCCGTGCAGACGCACGACCCATTCGGCCGCGGCCTCATGGGCTGAATCCTGCCAATCAATGTCCGTGCGAGACGTCATAGGTCCTTGTCCGACAAGTGTCGTTCAATGTTTGCAAATGTCTAGACGGCGCAAGGGCCTTTGCTCCCCCATAACAATTTGCAATTCCGTCATCTCTCTGCCTCGCCAAGCCTGGCGAGCAGGCGCTTAAGCGCGGCGCCCACCTGTTTTTCCACGGTTTTCCTGGAAACTCCCAGAACCTGAGCGGCCTGTTCCTGAACTCAATCCCTCCAATCTGTGTAATTCGAAGGCGCGTCGCGTGCGCGGCGGAAGGCTCTGGATCGCCTCCAGGGTGCGCCTCAGGCGTTCGCTCGCCGCCGCCGCTTGCTCGGGAGAGGCGGAGTCCATGACCTCATGCCCGCCGACATCGGCGCCGTGGGACCGCCGCCAGGCTTCATCGCGCGCGCCCGCGCGATGAGTGCTGCGCAGGCGATCGAGCATCATGTTGTGGGCGAGACGGAACAGATAGGCCGACGGATTATCGATGACGGCGCCCGGCTCAAGGGCGCAAACGCGCACAAAAAGATCCTGAATCAAGTCCTCCGCCGTTTCGCGCGAACGCAGCCGAGCGGCGAAATAGCGGATCAGATCCTCCCGTTTGGCCAGATAGACACGGGGCAAATCGGAAGTGACGGCCTGGGTCGCCGTCCGAGCGCTGTCTTCGCCGCTATCCACGATTCCGTTCACCGTTCGAAGGCAGCCTGGGCCCACGCATATCAGTCTCTTAGCCCAGCGGCGCCTAAAGCCTACGCGCCAATTCGCTGTCCGATACCTTTGAAGCGTTGGCGCGCCGGTTCAAGCGGAGTTTGCCTGGGTGCGCGCCGATAAATTTCCTTTGATGCGACGCGCCGTTACAAACCCGATATGTATCTGGGGTATGGCCTCTTGTGCGAGCGCCGGCCAGGGAGACGTGCGATGATCCGTTCGATCTCGGTGACCCCGGTGGGCGCAGGCTGGACGGTGCGTTCCGAGCCTTTCGCCAACGAAATGCTGTTCCTAAGCGGGGCCAAGGCGGAATCGGCCGCCCGGCGTATGGGCCGAACCATCGCCGAAGGCGGTGATACGGCGGACATTCGCATCTTCCTGCGCGACGGAAGCCTGGCGGCGCGATTTGTCTGTCCGCCGCAGGGCGAGCTTTTTCGGGGAACACAGGTCGGTTAGCTGGACCTGGGCGAGCTCCAAACCGGTCACTTAGAGCCGGTCGGCGGGGCGGCCGTATTAACCGCGGCCTCAGGAAATCCGCAAGAGCGCACCCGACATCCCAAGGATACGCGGCGAACCTCGCCGCGGTCGTCTCGACCACAACTGACCTGGGTGTGTTTCCTCACCGGGCCATCGGGTTGTTCTACGTAAACGCGAATGTCAATCTTTGGCTAATCTATAGGGTGTTTGCTAGGGGGAGTTTGCGTCCCCAAACAATCCCAGACAAATATCCCACCTAGGACGGCCAAGCTGACATGAACACAATCCGGTCCATTCTGGGCAAGGATGCCGTCGCATTGCGACTGGCGGGACTCGCCGCCGCGTCGTTCTTGGTGGCGTTCGTTTCGATCGTCTCCCTGCGGGTGTTTCACCAAAAGCCCTTGGTCTTGCCAGGGGAGGCCTTCACGCTGTTGGTTCTCCTCAGCGCCCCGATCGCGCGTCGGTGGCTTTACTTGGCGGCCGTCTTCGCGGGTTATAGCGCAGCTGGCTTCGCCTTTGCCCATGATCCGCCCACAGGCGGAACGTGGATGTCCTCCTTCGTGGTGTCTTTGCCCCTGATAGCGGGGGTTCTCGCAGCCTACGGGCTGTTGCGTCGTTTTGCGCCCCCGGTTCTGGATTTGGCCCGCCCGCGCGACCTGGCGGTGTTCATTCTCGCGAGCACCCTGGCCGCGCCCGCAGGGACCGTCTGCATGGGCATCCTGGCGAAGCATTGGCTGGATAACGACGATGGTCTGTACAGCCTGTGGCATTGGGCCGGGGCGAACGCGCTCGGCATGCTGATCCTGACACCCGGCATGTTCATCCTGCGCGACTCGGTCACCAACATTCGCCGAGCCACCATATCCAAGCCGGGGGTCGTGGCGCTGGGCGCGCTGGTGCTGGTCAGTCTCGCCGCGTTTAGCCATAACCCCTACGGCCTGCGTTACATGGTGCCTTCGGCCCTGGCCCTGGTGGCGATCTATCTGGAGTTTCTCGGCGTGGCGCTCGGCGGGTTGATCATCGCCGTGTGCGCCATTGTCGGCGCTTATCTGACCCAAGGCGCAGCTACGCCGCACGTGAATCCGACCGATCGGTTGGTGTTTACACAGGTGTTCCTGGCTTTCGTGATGGTCGTAAACCTGCCCTTCGCGGCCTTGCTCGTACAGCGGCGGCGCATGCGCGACACCTTGGTGCGCACGAAAGTCGAGGCCGAGGCCGCCCAGGCGGAGCTTGCCGAACAGCAAAGACGGTCGATCATGGCCGAAGATATCGCCAAGGTCGGCTTCTGGCGGGCCGATTTCGGCACCGGGCGGGTGGAATGGTCCGACCAGAACTATGACATCGTCGGACGCGACAGGAACGATCCGCCCACGCTGGAGACCTTGGGCGACTATACTCATCCCGACGATCTGGAGAGGCGGGCGGCGGCATTTGCTCAGCTTCGGCGAGGCGAGCCCGCAATGTCGGCGTGGCGCATCATCCGTCCCGACGGCGAGCTTCGACACGTGGTCTTCCGCGGCGTTCCGGAGTTCGGCGCCGACGGCTCGGTGTGGGGCGCCTTCGGCACGGTGGTGGACGTCACCGAATTGACCCAGGCGCAGGAAGCCCTGGCGCAGAGCGACGCGCACCTGCGCCTGATCACCGGGAACATTCCCGATATCATCGTGCAGACCGACCTTGACGACCGCATCACCTATATCTCGCCCTCGGTGCAGCCCCGGCTGGGTTACACGCCCGAGGAGGTGCTGGGATCCACATGGCTCAGCCTGATCCATCCGGAAGACGCGCCTGTCTGGCTGGCGGCCCTGGATCGGCTGCTCGAGACCAAGGGCGCCGCTTCGCCCAATTCCATCCGCTGCCGGGCGACCACCAAGGACGGCCGTCAGATCTGGCTCGCCCTGCGGCCCGCCCTGGTCATGGACGAAAAAACCGGAGAGCCCGTGGGCGTGGTCGACGTGGCGCGGGATGTGACTGAACGCTACCGGATGTTCGGCGAACTGCAGGCGGCGCAGGCCGCCGCCGAAAAGGCCTCGGCGATCAAGGGCGAGTTCCTGGCCAATATCAGTCACGAAATCCGCACCCCCTTGACCAGTATCTCCGGTTTCACCGAACTGGCGGGGGCCCAGAACGATCTCAGCGAAGAAACCCGCCGTTACATCGGACATATCAGTTCGGCCGCCAGCGCCTTGCTCGCGATCGTCAACGACGTGCTGGACTTCTCCAAACTCGAGGCCGGCGAGATTCGCATCGAACCGCGGCCCACCGATGTGGAGGCGGTCATGCGCGACACCGTCCATCTGTTCAGCGGCAAATCCGTGGAAAAGGGCCTCGGCCTGACCCTGGACTATCCGCCCGACGCCCCGGCCCTGCTGATGATCGACCCCGACCGCCTTCGCCAGGTCCTGATCAACCTGGCGGGCAACGGCCTCAAATTCACCGAACAGGGCGGCGTGCGCCTGACGGCGGCCTATGACGCGGCCGCGCAGATGTTGAGAGTTCAAGTAACCGACACCGGTCCGGGCATCCCGGCCGAGAGCATGGGCATGTTGTTCCAGCGGTTTTCGCAGATTGACGGGTCGGTGACGCGCAAGTTCGGCGGGACGGGATTGGGCTTGGCGATATCCAAGGGCCTGGTCGAAGCCATGGGCGGTGAAATCGGCGTGTCCAGCGAGGCGGGTCGCGGCGCCTGTTTCTGGTTCGCCATCCCCGCCGCCCCGGCCGAGGCGTGCGGCGAGCCCGCGCTCGCTAATGCCGACATCGGCCCGATGGAAGGCATGCGGGTGCTGGTGGTGGACGACAACCACGTGAACCGCGAGCTCGTGCGCGCGCTTCTGACCCCCCTCGGGGCCGTGGTGGCCGAGGCCGAGGACGGCGAGCGCGCCGTCGAGCAGGCTCAACGGCAGGCGTTTGAGGTGATCCTGATGGACTTGAGGATGCCCGGCATGTCGGGCCGTCAGGCGGCGAAGGCCATTGGCGAGTCCGACGGTCCCAACGCGTCCACGCCGATCATCGCCTTTTCCGCGGACGGGGCCGACGAGGCCGTAACCGGGGACTTGGTCGGGCTGGGCTTCGCGGGACGCGTCATCAAACCGTTCAAGCCCATGGAGCTGATCCTGGCCCTGATCTCGGCGGCGCAGGGCGCGCGCGCGACAGACGATCGCGAAGTGGCCTAGAGTTCTTCCCACTCGTGTTGGTTCAACGTGAGTGGATAGGAAGGGCGCTCACACTGAAGCGACGACCCTGCTTATCCCGGCTGACTTAACTCAAGGCAGCCGGGACAGGGTCTAGGCCGCGTACTCCGCGCCGACGGACGCCGTCGGCCGCCTGGCGGCCAGGACGAAGCTGACCGTGGTGCCGTGGCCTGGTTCGCTGGCCATCTCCATGACGCCGCCGTGCATCTCGATCAGGGACTTGGTCAAGGCCAGCCCCAGACCGGTGCCCTGCTGGGTCTTGGCGTGCTGGCTCTCCACCTGCTCGAAGGGTTTGGCCAGCCGTTGCAGGTCGGCCTTGGAGATGCCGATGCCGGTGTCCTGCACCCCAATCCGCACGCGGGTCGCGCCTGAGGCGTCCAGGCCCGCCCGGCCGAGCACACGGATCTGGCCGCCGCGCGGGGTGAACTTGACGGCGTTGGACAAGAGGTTGAGCAGCACCTGTTTGAGCGCGCGAAAATCGGCCTCCACCTCGGGCAGATTGGGCATGTCGATGATCACGGTCAGGCCCGCCGCCTCGGCCCGGTTGCGGATCAGGCGCACGGCGTCCTCGGCCACTTCCTGCAGATCGATGCGCTCGAACTTCAGGTTCATCTTGCCGGCCTCGATCTTGGACATGTCGAGGATGTCGTTGATCACCGCCAGGAGGTGCTGGCCCGAACTGAGAATGTCCCCGGCGTATTCCTTGTAGCGGGCGTCGCCCAGGGGCCCGAACAGCTCGCCCAGCATGATCTCGGAAAAGCCGTTGATGGCGTTGAGCGGCGTGCGCAGTTCGTGGCTCATATTGGCGAGGAATTCGCTCTTTGCCTTGTTGGCGCTTTCGGCGCGGATCTTCTCCGCCTCATATTTGCGCGCCAGCTCCGCCAGCTGGCTCTGGCTGGCCTCCAGGCTGGTGACGGCCTTCTGCAGGGCCTCTTCGTTGACGCGCCGCGCCTCCTCCTGATGCTTGATCGCGGTGATGTCGGACGCGCTCATGACCATGCCGCCCTCCGCCGTGCGCCGCGTCGAAATCTGGATCCAGCGGCCGTCGTTGAGCTCGGCCTCCATCACGCCCTTGCCGCCCGACAAGTCCGGCAGCTCGCGCTTGATGGCCAGCTTGGCGCAGCGCTCCACCGTTTCGCGCGGCGCGCCCGGCTTGAGCAGGCGCGGTTCGAGGGAAAAGACATCGCGATAGGTGCGGTTGCACATCACCAGCCGGCCTGCGCGGTCCCACAGGACGAAGGCTTCGGACACGCTCTCAATGGCGTCCCTCAGCCGGGTTTCCGCCGCCTGCGCGCGCGCTTGGGAGATGCGCTCCTCGGTCACGTCGAACACCACGCCGATGATGCTGCGATAGCCGCCCCCTTCCTGCGGCCCGAAGGCCTGGCCCCGGGCGTCGACCCAGGCGGACTTGCCGTGCCGGTCGGGCACGCGGAAGGACACATCGAAGGCGCCGTAGACCGAAGCGGAGATCAGCGCCTGACGAACGCGCTCGCGATGGTCGGAGGAAATGCGGCCAAGCACTTCCTGGCCCGTAGCCACGCCGCCGCCGCCCCAGCCAAGGATCACCCCTGTCACGTCGGACATGAGCACCCGGTCGGCCTTCAGGTCCCACTCCCAGATGCCGCAGCGCGCCGCTTCCACCGCCAGCCGGAAGCGTTCCTCGCTGATGGCCGCGGCCTCCTGGGCGACCTGGGCTTTGCGGCTTTGTCTCACCAGCAGGATCGCCAGCCCGCAGCCCGCCGCCAGCGGCGCGAGCAGGGTGAACAGAAACGAGCCCTGCGCTTGGACGTCCGCCGTGATCAGGGGCGGCGCGGGCGCGGCCACGGCCGACACCAGGGCCCCATCGGCGATGGAGCGCAGCGCCACCAGCACCGCTCCACTGCCGGCCAGCGTCCCGCGCGCCTCCGCCACGCCGTCGGGGCCGGCCGACATGTCCTTGGGCGTTACGGAAAAGGCCTGCGCCAGGGTCTGCGCCCGCAACGCGTCGGCCGGTCCCGCCAGGCCCAGGATGCGACCCTCCGGCGTGGCCACGGCCGCCGCCAGAGGTCCGCCTTGGCCGATGCCGGAATCGGGCGCCAGCTTGGCCGGATCGCCCGCGGCCAGGACAAACAGGCGGCCCACGCCGTCCGGGCCGCTGCCGGGCGGTCCCATGACCCCCGCGTAATAGGCCTTGCCGCCATCCTTGACGGTTCCGATCCAGAAGCTGCGGCCGGTCCGCTCCATGGCCTGGGCCGCCTCGAGCCAGGCGGGGGAATCGGCGTTCATAGGGCCGGCGGAGGCCAGCACCTCGTCCTCGCCAGCGATCGCCACGGCCCGGGCCGCGCCCTCGCTCGCCGCCAGCCCGGTTTCAGCCGCGTCCAGCGGCTCGCCGCCGAGCCGATGGCGGGCCTCTGCGGCCGCCGTCAGCGACGCGCGCAGTGTGGCGACCGTCTTGTCGGCCTGGCTGGCGGCCTGGCTGCTCTCAGCCGCCGCCGCGGCTGTGGCCGCGGCCAGGGGCGGCTGCTCGCGCATGCGCGAGGTGATGAACAGGACATAGAGCGCCAGCAGCAGCAGGCAGGAGAACAGGGCTACGCGGATGCTCGAGGGCAAGGGCGCGCTCACGGCGCGAGCCGTCCGGCTCGCTCCGCCGAGGCCCTGCGCGCCGTCCTTCGATGGACCTGCGTCGCCCTGCGCGCCGCCAGCCACGCCCGCTCCTTGGTGATTCGCCCGTAAACGGAGAATCCTACGCGGCGGGGCGAGTCTCTGAAAGTCGGGTTAACGATCTTCCTGTTAGCCGATCGCCTTGGTCGCCAGTTCGTGCACGTTCTTGGACAGGCCGGGCGCGGCGGCGATGCGGCGAAGCTGCGCCAGCATCAATTCTCCGAGCTCAGGCTTGTAGCGGCGCCAGGCGCCCAGGGGCTCGATCAGTCGCGCGGCCACCATGGGATTGAAGGCGTCCACCGCCAGGATCTGGTCGGCCAGGAAGGCGTAACCGGCGCCGCTGGGATCATGGAACCGCGCCGGATTGCCGGAGGAGAAGCTGACCACCACCGCGCGCAGGCGGTTGGGCGTCTTGGCGTCGAAGGCCGGGTGCTTCATCAGGCGTCGAATGCGCTCCAGGGCGTCGGGCGCGGGATTTGACGCCTGGATCGAAAACCACTTGTCGATCACCAGAGGCTCGTCCCGCCAGCGCTGGTAAAAATGCTCCAGCGCCCGGTCGAACGGCTCGCCGCCCAGCAGCATCAGTGCGTTCAGCCCGCCCATGGCGTCGGTCATGTTGGCGGCGTCATAGTAGTGCCGCGCGGCGCGCTCGGTGATCGCCGCGTTAGGCCGTGAGGCCAATAGCGAGAGCGCGGCGTTGCACAGGGCCCGACGTCCGGCGCTGGCGGCGTCGGTCTGGAAGGCCGCGCCATCCGAGCCGAGGTCGGCATGCAGGACATTCAGGATTTCCCGCAGCCCCTCCGCCATTCGCGCGCGCAGGGCCTCGCGCGCCTCGTGGATCGCCGCCGGATCCGCCGGAACGGACTTGAGCGACAGGTCCTGTTCGCTCGGCAGGGCCAGCAGCAGAGCCTTGAACGCCGCTTCGGCGGACTGATCGGCCAGGGCGCGCTCCACGGCGCCGGTGAAGGCCGCCTCGCCCGCCTCGTCGGGCCGCCCGGCCGCGCGCTCCAGCATCAGCCGCGTCGCCAGGCCTTGACCGGCTTCCCAGCGATTGAACAGGTCGGGATCGGAGGCCAGCAGAACATAGCCGTCTGTCGTCGGTGCGTTCGAGGTAAGCTTGACCGGCGCGGAAAAGGCCCGCAGCGCCGAGATCACTGGCGTGCTCTGAACGTCTTCAAGTCGCACCCGCGTCACGGCGTCGTGCAGCACGATGAGGGTCTCCCGTTCCGGCGCATCGCCGCCCGGCGCCTTGAACGCAAGGGTCTTTCCGTCGGCGTCGAGCAGGCCGAGCCTGACCGGAATCGGCAGCGGATGCTTGACCGGCTGGCCGGGCGTGGGCGCGGTGCTCTGCGTGAAGGTCAGGTCGAGCGCCTTGGCCGGGGCGTCATAGACCGCCTCGATAGCGACGTTGGGCGTGCCCGCCTGTTCGTACCAGCCGAAGACGTCCGACAGATCGCGGTGGGAGGCGTCAGCGAAACAGGCGACGAAGGCTTCGACCGTGGTGGCCTCGCCGTCATGCCGCTCGAAATACAGGTCCATGCCCGCGCGGAAGGTCTCCGCTCCGAGCAAGGTTTTCAGCATACGGACGATTTCCGCGCCCTTGTCATAGACCGTGGCCGTGTAGAAGTTATCGATCTTGACGAAGCTGGAGGGCCGCACAGGATGAGCTAGGGGGCCGGCGTCCTCGGCGAACTGGCGTGCGCGCAGGGCGCGCACGTCCTTGATCCTTTGCACCGCCGCGCCGCGCTGGTCGGCCGAGAAGCTCTGATCACGGAAGACCGTCAGCCCCTCCTTGAGGCACAGCTGGAACCAGTCGCGGCAGGTGATGCGGTCGCCGGTCCAGTTGTGAAAATACTCGTGGGCGATGACGCTCTCGATCCGCTCGTAGTCGAAGTCAGTCGCGGTTGCTTCGTCGGCCAGCAGCAGCGAGGCGTTGAACACGTTCAGCCCCTTGTTCTCCATCGCGCCGAAATTGAAGTCGCGCACCGCCACGATCATGAACAGATCAAGGTCGTATTCGCGCCCGAACGCCTCCTCATCCCAGCGCATGGCGCGCTTGAGGGAGTCCATCGCATAGGCCGCCCGGCCCGACTGGCCCGGGTCCACATAGATGCGCAAGTCGATCCGGCGTCCGCTCATGGAGGTGAACGTGTCGGCCAGTTCGTCCAACTCCCCCGCCACCAGGGCGAACAGGTAGCAAGGCTTGGGGAAGGGGTCGCGCCAACGGGCATAGTGGCGTCCGCCCGCGAGATCGCCGGACTTATCAGATTGCCGTTGGATAGCAGGCGCGGAAAGGCCGCCTTGTCCGCCTCCATGCGCACGGAAAAACGCGACAGCACGTCCGGCCGATCGGGGAAGTAGGTGATCTTGCGGAAGCCCTCGGCCTCGCACTGGGTGCAGAAGCGGCCGCCGGACATGTAGAGGCCTTCGAGGAAGGTGTTGCCTTCCGGATCGATCTCCACCTCGCTTTCCAGCACGAAGGCGTCCGGAACCTTCGCCAGGGTCAGGTGTTCGGCGGTCACGGCGTAGTCGGCGGGGGCCAACGCCGCCCCGTCCAGGGCCAGCGCGATCAGCTTCAGCCGCACGCCGTCCAGCGTCAGCGGCTCGTCGTGTTCGCCGTTGCGGCGGATCGCGAGCTTGGCCTTCACCCGCGTCGCGCGCCGCTCAAGGTTGAAATCCATCTCAATGCTTTCGACCAGGAAGGCCGGCGGCCTGTAGTCGGCGAGGCGGATCGGCTGGGGAACGTCTGTGCGCATGGCGGAAACTCGGCTCTCTGGGGCTTGGCTTCCTAATTGGCGCCGCAGGAGACGCAACGCCAGTGCATCCCGCACCCTATTGGCCTTTGCCGTCGATTGCCGCTACCACGCCGCCATGCGCGCTGAGATTGACCCCTTCCACGCCGTGTCCATCGGTCGGCTGGCCTGTCGGCTGCAGGCCGAGGGGCGCTCGATCATCCATATGGAATATGGCCAGCCCTCCGCCGGCGCGCCCAAGGCGGCTATCGCCGCCGCGCGCGCGGTGCTGGACGGCGACGCCATGGGCTACTGGGAGAGTCCCGAGCTGAGGGCCCGCATCGCCCGCCTGTATGACGAGCGCTACGGCCTTCAGGTCGACGCCGATCAGGTGATTCTCACCTGCGGCGCCTCGCCCGCCCTTGTTCTCGCCTTATCCACGACCTTCTCGCCCGGCGACCGGGTGGCCCTGGCCCGGCCCGGCTACGTGGCCTATCGCAATGTGCTGAAGGCTCTGCACATGGTCCCGGTGGAGATCCCCTGCGGACCGGCCGAGCGGTTTCAGCTGACCGCCGCGGCGCTGGAGGCGCTGGACGAGCCGCCCGCCGGGCGTGATCGTCGCCAGCCCCGCCAATCCCACCGGCTCGATCATTCCGCCAACGGAGCTTGAGGCCATCGCCGCGGTCTGCCGCCGGTCCGGCGCGCGGATCGTCTCGGATGAGACCTACCACGGGCTGAGCTTCGGCGCGCCGACGCGCTCCATGCTCGAATACGAGCCCCGCGCCCTGGTGATCAACAGTTTCTCCAAGTATTTCAACATGGTGGGCTGGCGGTTGGGCTGGCTGCTGGTCCCGCGCGATGAGGTGCGCCGCGCGCGCGCCTATAGCGCCAACATGTTCCTCACCGCGCCCAGCCTCTCGCAACACGCGGGACTGGCCGCCATCGATTGCCGCCAGGAGCTCGAGGGCCATCTGGCGGTCTATCGGGAGAACCGACGCCTGATGCTGGAGGCGCTGCCGGGCCTGGGGTTGGGCGCCATCGCGCCGCCGGACGGCGCCTTCTACATCTACGCCGACATCGGCCATCTGACCCAAGACAGCCTGGCCTTCTGCGAGCGTCTATTGCTGGAGACCGGCGTGGCCGCCGCGCCGGGCGTGGATTTCGATCCGATGGAAGGCGGACATTTCATCCGTTTCAGCTTCGCCGTGTCCACCGACGAAGTGCAGGAGGCGTTGCGCCGACTGACGCCCTGGTTCGGGGCGCAGCCGCCGGTCTAGCCGGCCTTCGCCGTCTCAGCCTGAGCCTGAACCGCGGACGGCGCGGCTGGACTTTCCTCGATGCGCCGGATGATCTGGCCGCAGACCTCGGCCAGGGCCTGCAACTCGCCCGGCGCGTCCTGCGGCTGCTCGCCGATGAAGTCGCGCAGATCGCGGGCGATCTTGAGCAGGCGAGGGCTTTCGGCGATCAGGCGGGCTTGGAATTCGATGCGGCGCGGGTCCCGGTCGTACTCCGCGCCCGGCACGCGCCAGCCGCCCCAGTCCGCGTTGTCGGTGACCACCACGGGAAAGGTGCCGGGAAAGGGATGGTGCGCGCAGTCGCTGGGCTGCTGCCACTTGTTGCGCGCGCGCATCAGCCGCCAGGCCGCGGCGTTCGCGTCGCTGTCGGCCGGTTCGGCCGCGCCGTCTTCGGGCCTCAGTTCATGAGCGTGAAACTCGCGGCCCAGGCCCAGATCGTAGGTGATGCGCACCGGCTCGTCGAAACCGCGCGCCCAGGTGGGAACGATGCGCTCGACCGTGGCCCAGGCGCCGACGCTGTCGACCCAGACCTTCTGGTGACGGTGGAATTGAGCCTTGGCCATGACGCTTTTTGCGCGGTTTGAGCGGCGTTCAGCCGCGATGGAACGGCATGATGCGCCAAATTCCTTGACGGCCGGTCAATGCCGGCTGGGCCTCAGGACGCCAACTGAGTTGGGACATCCAGGTTAAGACCGGACAGTCGACCATAGGTCTGCATCAGGCTTTCAAAGGTCCGGCTCCAGCCGTGGCGTTCTTCCGCGCGTGCTCGCGCCGCCAAGGACAGGGCCGCAAGATCGCGCGCGAACAGGGCTTCGATCGCCTCGGCCATGCCCTCGGCGTTGGCGCGATGGGCCAGCTGGCCGACGCTGTCGTCGATCAGTTCGCCGACGCCGCCTGCGCCTGGCCCCACCACCGGCACGCCGGAGGCGAGGGCCTCCAGCACCACCAGGCCGAACGGCTCCTGGTCGTTGGCGTGAACGAAGGCGTCGCAGCTGGCGATCAGCCGGGCGAGCTGGCGCGGGTCGCGCACATAATCCAGGCCGATCACCTGCTTGTGCGGCTTCAGATAGGCGCCGGCGGCGATCATCATCAGGCGGTAGTCCTCGCCCAACAGATCGAGCATGTCGAGCAGGGTCTCCAGGTTCTTTTCCGCGCCGGCCGTCCCGCGAACACCAGCAGCCGCGTCTTGGGATCCAGGCCCAGATCGCTGCGCACGGTGTCGCGGTCTGCGCGGCTCGGATGGAACAGGTCCAGGTCCACGCCCAGCGGCTGCACCGTCACCTGGCCGACGCCGGCCTCCGCCAGGCGTCCGGCGATGTAACGGCTCGGCGCGACGACCAGATCGCAGCGGCTGTAAAACTTGGCCACGCGCTTTTGCGCGGGCGCGGCGGCCCATTCGCCGAAATGCAGCGCCGCCAGGGCCGCGGGATCGGAATGGCAGAAGGCCACGGTGGGCGCGCCCAGAGCCTCGGCTGCGTCCAAGGCGGCGTGGCCGGGCACATAGGTGTCGCCCACCTCGATCAGGCTGGGGCGCAGGTGAGCGATGATGCGCGTCCATTTGCGCAGGGAGGTCGGGCAGCGATAGCCGTCGCCGAAGGGAATGGGCGGCGCGGCGATGGTCACCATGCCGTCGGCGTTGGCGCGGGTGAG
Organism: uncultured Alphaproteobacteria bacterium; assembly: GCA_963804105.1. GTDB lineage: Bacteria > Pseudomonadota > Alphaproteobacteria > Caulobacterales > Caulobacteraceae > BOG-938. Next base: position 8,484 of record CAWDPL010000050.1, on the reverse strand, counting down.
GCGGCCGGGGACCACCAGGGAATGGCGCAGATGGGGTCGCGCCTTGGCCAGCCAATTGTGCTTGGCCAGCAGATAACGTTTGATCCCGCCGCTGCGCGGCCCGAACAGCATGGTCGTGTCGAGCAGGTGGGCAAAGCCGTCCGCCGACGCCGCGGACAGACGGTTCCCAAGGGACACCACTTCGGTTCGCGTCAGCTCGCCGATATCCAGCACGCTCGCCTCCCACTTGTCCTGCGGCCTTGCCCGCCGACCCGAGCGGGGGTCAGGCGGACGGCGCGGGACCGCTTACCACAAGTTTTAGGCCGGGTTCGGAAAATTAGGCCAGCCATTCCGCGCCGCGCCGCGCCGCGACGTCAAGGCCACGGCGCTGTCGCCGCACTGGGAGCGCACAAATCAGGACGGACGTCGCCCTGCATATCCCGGACCTGGAAAACTGAATTCTCCTGGCGCGCGAATAATTCATGCGGCGGCATGCAACGCCTCCGCAGCCATCGTGTTTTACAAGGCATTCTTGAACATTTCTTGCGTTGAGCGACCTTGACATCGGGTGTCTGGAGACCGCAAGACTCGTTTGGTTTTATGGTTAACGCGTACGGTCCTAGGGTGGGGCATGATGACCTTCCGCGCCGCAGCGAGAACCATCTTCACTCCTGCGCGAAATCGGCGTCTGGCGGGGCTCGCCCTAGCGGTGGGAGCGGCCGTGACGCTCGCCTCGTGCGACTGGTATCGCCGCCCGCCGCCGCCCCAGCAGCAGACGGCCTACGGCGCCTGCCCGAGGCCTGAAAATCCCACTGGCCGTCCGCCTCAGTTCAATCAGCAGCAGCGGGAGGTCCGCGCCCTGCGCGAACTGGGTTTCCGCGGAGACTTTTTCGCCCAACTCGAACTGGCCGGGCGCTACGATGCGCGGCGCGACGCGGACCGCAATCTCGAGGACCCGATCGAGGCTTCGGTCTGGTACGCCCTGGCCCTGACCAATCCGCAGGGATATGAAGCGACCGCTCCGCGGCCTCTCTTCTTTGACCGGGATCACGGCGGCGATTACGGGCCCGGGCAGGGCGGCGGTTCGCTTTATGACGATTGCCGCGCCTTCGAGCGGAGCGAGGCGTCGGAGTCCTTGGCTCGCCTTTGGCAGCGCATGTCCTCCCAGGAACAGGAGGAGGTGCGTCGACGCGTGATCTACGTCCTGTCCGCCCAGGGCGCGCCGGGCTACCGCATCCTCGCCCGAGTCACCCAGACCGATACAGGCCCCTTCGGCGCGCCGCGCGAATTCGTGCCGCACTGGCCGGAGCACCACAGCTTTTGGGGAGAATTCTATCTGCCGGGCTTTGGCGGACCGCCTCCGGCCCCGCCGCCGGGTCCGCCGGGCGGCCTCTATACGATCGAGCTTTTCCCGCGCAACGACGTGGACTCCTACCTCTACGACTATCTCGCCGCCCAGGGCGGGGACGTCGGCGCCTATGTGCTGCTCAAGGATTTCGAGGCCGCATCGCCCGATCGCGCCGGCTACGCCGACTTCGTCGAGGCCAAGGCCAATCGCTGGATTCCGCCCTTTGAGTTCTATCCGCCCGATGCGCCCACCTCAGGCGTGCCCCATTCCGACGAGAGCGCCTTCACCGACGAGGCGAGCCTTGTGGCCCTGTCCCGCATCGACGAGTTGCCTTTCGTGCACGTGCTCGACGCCCTGCGTTATCTAAGGGTGATCAACGGTCCGATATTCCTGTTCGACGGCCACGATCGGCCCTGGCGCGGTCCGGATCTGACCCCCGGTCAGGTGCAGGCCTTCCAGGCCATGATCGGCCGCGAACAGACCGGACATCTGACGCCCTTGGAAAAGGTGCGGGCCATCCAGTACGCGGCCGTCAACGGCTCGACCCACGCCCAGCTGGTGCTGGCGGTGATGTATTCCGAGGGGATCGGCGTGCGGGCCGACTACGCCCGCGCCTTCCACTGGTACCAGGAGGCCGACCGCGGCGGCTCGCCGGAGGCTAAATTCGCCATCGCCAACTATTTCTCCCTCGGCGTGGGCGGGGTGGCCAACCAGGACAAGGCCAAGGCGGTGGTGTTCCGGCTCGATTCAGCCCTGGCCGGGTTCCAGCCCTCGGCCAATCACATCCAGGCCGTTCTGGCCCAGGTGTCCCGCAAATCCCGCTATTAGCCGGACGAAGCCCATGATCCACAGAGCCAAGCCCTTGCTGATCGCCGGTCTCGCCGGAACCCTCGCCGTCCTGGCCTCGGCCTCGGCCCTGGCCTTTCCTGAAGCCAATGTGGACGCAAAGATCGACGCGGCGCTCAAGCCCCATTTCGGCGACCTGTTGTTCCCGCCCATCCGCCATTACGATCGCTTCCGTTTCGACGGCCGCCGCGACGGCTATCGGCCGTTCCATCCGGAGCGTTTCCGCGGCTTTGGGCCCGGCGGCGCCCCGGACATCACCGTGGATTGCGGCGACGAGGGCGCCGGCCCGCAGCCCCTGTCGGACGCGCTGTATTACTTGGCGCCCGGCGGCACGCTGCACATCCGTCAGGGCTCGACCTGTCACGACAGTCTTTTCATCGACAAGCCGGTGATGATCGTCGGCGAAGCCGATTCCGCTTTCTCCGCTGACGGCCTGCGCCGTCCGGTGATCGAGGCCATTCCGGGCGGCCCGTGCATCGTCGCCAGCCCGGGCATGCGGGTGGAATTGCGCGACATTGCCCTGGTGGACGAGCAAGCCGCGCGCAACGGCTGCGTGGAGGGCGAGGACGCCGACATCGCCCTGACCCGCGTATCGGTGCGCTATGCGGGCGGGCGCTCGGCCGTGGATGTCACCGGCGGACGGTTGATCGTCCGCGACAGCCAGATCGACGCGCACCAGGCCGATTCCGCGGTGCTGGCCGACGACACCGCCGTGCGCATCGAACACAGCGAAATCCGCAGCCAGCTGGCCGGATCTGGACCTGACGCCCGCCCTCACGGACACCTCCTCGGTCGTCAATTCGCGCGTGCTCGGTCCCAGCAACGGCGCGGCGCTGGAGCCGCGTACGGTGGGGATCATGGTGCGCGGCGGCCAACGCGCCTCGGGCCAGCTGGACATCAGGGGAACCTTCATCGGCCACTGGCGCACCGGCCTTTGGCTGGACGCCGGCTCGCGGGTCGATCTTGAATCCAGCCGCATCTTCAAGTCCGCCCTGGGCGTCCTGGTGGACGAGGCGGAGGGCACGGTGCGCAATTCCGCCATCGGCGCGTCGGAAGTCGGCATCTACGCCGGCAGCGGCAAGCTGGTGGTGGACCACAACCGCATCCACGGCTTCCACCAGTTTCCCATCGTGCTGGATCAGGCGGTGGTCGCCTCCGAGCGTGAGGACCTGGTCTATCCGGACGGCGGGACTTGCCGCACGCTCAGGGACTGGGCCCCGCGCTGCGTGCCCATCGAATTTCTGCCCTACGACCTGACGGTCGAGGACGCGGCGCCGGACTGGGGCGTGCACGGCGCGATCGGTTTCGACGGCTATGGCCCGCCGCCGGGGCCACGCGATGATGGCCGTGGCCGCAGAGACGGCCCGCCTGGGCGGGATGGTCATGCCGATGGTCGCGGTGACGGCCGCAGCGATGGACATGGCGACGGCCGTGCGGGCGCCCGCGCCGATCCGCGCGCCGACGCCGATTCGGCCGAGCGCCGGTTTGACCGCACCGCAGCGGCCGCGGCCGGCGCCACCGTGAGTTCACCCGCGCACTGAGCCGTCCGGCCTGTCGCTCCCGCCCGGCTACAGGCAGCCTTCGATATATTCCACCGGCTTGGACAGTCCGGCCCTGAAGCTGCCCACGCGGCCCATCCGGGTGTCGAAGATGATCTCCCGGCCGGGGCCCGCGTTCTTGACCACCAGATAGTGCTCCGTGTCGTCGTAGGGATCGGGCTGGATCGACAGGCGCGGTCCGTAGGCGCGTTGCACCTGGGCCATAGATGAGCCCAGACCGATCCCGGCGTCGGTCTTGATCGAGGGCGAATTTCCATCGTCGTGCTGATAGACGTCCACGCGCGCCAGACGGCCGTCGACGAACATGTAGCTGACGCCGGCCGGGCCGCCCTGGGCTTCGCCCTGACCGCAGCTGTCGTCCTCCGGGTATTGGATCGCGAGCTTTTGGCCGAGGGCCTGCTCGACCTGACTCACGTTCATGCCGATCCTGGCGGGGCCGAGGCCGTCCACGGTCAGGATGGTCGCGGGCGAGGCGCCCGCCGTCATAACGCCGGCCAGCAAGGCCAGAACGGTCAGACCCGACGTCGCGCGCATGGCATGCCTCCCCGCAAAACCTAGCTTTCGCGCGCGCGCTTGCCCAGAGGCCGCGGCAATCATTGCCTCCGGCCGCCCGCCCCGCTATCTGAGCGGCCAACTCCCGTCACCCATTTCGTTCGAGGCGCCGCTCCATGGCCGCACAGTACATTTTTCAGATGCAGGGCCTGACCAAGGCCTATCCCGGCGGCAAGAAGGTGTTCGAGAACATCTGGCTGTCCTTCTATCCGGACGCCAAGATCGGGGTGGTCGGGGTCAACGGCTCGGGCAAGTCGACCTTGCTCAAGATCATGTCGGGCATCGACACGGAATTCCAGGGCGAGGCCAAGGCGGCGGACGGCATCAAGCGGGGCTATCTCTCCCAGGAGCCGCACCTGGACGAGCAGCTCGACGTGTGGGGCAACGTCGTCTCCCAATGCGAGGAAAAGAAGATCCTCGACCGCTACAACGACATCGCGGCCAAGCTGGGCGAGGACTACTCCGACGAACTGATGGAGGAGATGAACACCCTCCAGGAACAGATCGACGCGGGCGATATGTGGGACATCGACTCCCGCATCGAGATGGCCATGGACGCCCTACGCTGCCCGCCCGCCGACTGGCCGGTGGACAATCTGTCGGGCGGAGAGATGCGCCGCATCGCCCTGGCGCGCCTGCTCCTGTCCAAGCCCGACATGCTCTTGCTGGACGAGCCCACCAACCATCTGGACGCGGAGTCGGTGGCCTGGCTGCAGCATCACCTGGAAGCCTTCCCGGGCTGCGTCATCCTGGTGACCCACGACCGCTATTTCCTCGATCAGGTGACCAAGTGGACGCTGGAGCTGGATCGGGGCAAGGGCATTCCCTACGAGGGCAACTACTCCGGCTGGCTGGAGCAGAAGCAGAAGCGGGTGGTGCAGGAGCAGTCGGAATCCGAGGCTCGCCAGCGCGCCCTGACCCGCGAACTGGAATGGGTGCGCTCCGGCGCCAAGGCCCGTCAGGCCAAGAGCAAGGCGCGCCTGGCCGCTTATGAGCGGATGGTCGACGAGCAGGAAAACGCTCGCCAGGCTCAGACCTACGCCGTGATCCAGATCCCGCCCGGCCCGCGCCTGGGCAATGTGGTGCTGGAGGTCAACGGGCTTGAAAAGGAATACGGCGACAAGCTGCTGTTCAAGAACCTGTCCTTCAAGCTGCCGCCCAACGGCATCGTCGGCGTGATCGGGCCCAACGGCGCGGGCAAATCCACCCTGTTCAAGCTGATCACCGGCAAGGAAAAGCCCGACGCGGGGTCCATCAAGCTGGGCGAGACGGTCAAGCTGGCCTACGTTGATCAGAGCCGCGACGCCTTGAACGACAACAACACCGTCTGGCAGGAAATCAGCGGCGGCACCGACATCATGATGGTGGGCAAGCGCGAGGTGAACACGCGCTCCTACGTCGGCTCGTTCAACTTCAAGGGCGGCGACCAGCAGAAGAAGGTCGGCCTACTTTCAGGCGGCGAGCGCAACCGCGTTCACCTGGCCAAGACCCTGGCGGAGGGCGGCAACCTGATCCTGCTCGACGAGCCCACCAACGATCTGGACATCGAGACCCTGCAGAACCTGGAAGAAGCCCTGGAAGACTTCGCCGGCTGCGCCGTGGTCATCAGCCACGACCGCTGGTTCCTCGACCGCCTCGCCACCCACATCCTGGCATTCGAGGGCGACAGCCACGTGGAATGGTTCGAGGGTAACTTCGAGGCGTATGAAGAGGACAAGAAGCGGCGGCTGGGGGCGGACAGTCTGATCCCGAAACGGCTGAAGTTTCAGAAGTTTACGCGGTGAGGAGCGGCTCGCCGCTCTTGCGGCGAGATGGGATGGCCAACGATTTGCCCATCACCGCGACGAACGCCCGCCGCTTGCGGCGGGCCGTGCTGGTAGTTCAATGGGCTTTCGCCAGGGCGACGACGGTGAACCTCTAGAGACGGGCGCTCCTCTCGCCACACAGCTCACTACTTCACCACCAGATGACGCAGCATAGGGCACGTCATCTGGTGGATCGGAGGGACTACTCGCCCAGCAGCAGGTTCTTAGCGGTCTTGCGCAGTTTGTGATTTTCGACAGTCTGGAAAATCAGGTTCCAGTGAGTGCGGCTTTTTCCGATCGCGTTGTTTGATCGTCCCACGTCCTCAGAGGTGGTTTGCGTCACCTTCATAAGTTCGTATGCCAGCTGCCTCCAAGCACCCTTCACTTCAGTGAAAGGCCAAACCCACTGATACTCGCCTGACATTGGGTTCTTCTCAAGGAACACACGAAAAGCCGCTAGGATCGGATAAAGGGCGGCATCTTCCAGAACCTATCACCAGTTTCTTCCGGGCCATAAATGGGAAATGCACTTGCGTAGCGGGGCTTTTCACGAACTTGAAGCCCCTGCCGCGCCCCCTTGCGCCAGCCTCGGATGCGCCTTTGTTGTAAAGTTCAGGCGCAGTCTTCGAGATATAGTCGTGCAAATAAAGAATATCGGAAAGCACGCTATGGGCGTTTCGGAATGTTTTCTTGTGTTGTTCGAATGCCTTTAGAGCGTCAGATTTCTTTTCATAGCCAGCGACCGGATGTTGCTTGGAATCAGGAAATAAGTCGATGTTCATCAAATACATGATTGCGATGATATCGCGGGCGTCATACTTGCCTTCGTCGTTTTCGCTCCAGGCTATGAGGGGGAAATAGGTTTTCCCGCGCATTTCGTCTTTGAGCCAGCCGAAAAGACCCTTGAGGTTGTCCAAACTCTATCTTGGACTTGAACGGAGGTATTCAGACCCCGCGAAATGTCTGCAACCCAGTCCTTCGGCACGCCCGTTCTGACCTGGACGAAAACATACTGGTCCTCTGGTAGGACGCTGGCCTGCTGGCATTCCATCGCGATTTCGTAGGTGTGACCGCCATCCAAAATTCCCTGGCAGGTACGGTCGAGTGTCACGACAAACTCGTCATTCGAGCCATTCTTCTGGCGGACCTCATCGGCGATGATAACGATCCCTTTGTTTTTCAAATGGAACGTACCCGGTTTTCCGACCTCCCCCATCAAGCTACGCTTTACTTCTCGATAGACTTGTTTGTTGGTGTTCGGTCGACGAGCGTTAGCTTCCATGGGTATGTCCCTTGGAAGGTCGTTTACGTTGACCATGAATAGGTGGTGTTCGAGACCCGAAGGCTTACTGAAGTTCGGGTCGGACATGCGACGCGCCAAGCGCGCACGCAGCTGAAAGCTGACGTTCGTCATCGTTTAGTCTCCATTTTTCGTACCGCCGCCTGGCGGTCGAGCACCTCGCGGAACCTTCCACGGGCTGCGACATATCGCGCTGTGGAGGCGCGCATGTCAATGGCAACTGTCGGTAGTGTCTCAATTGCGAACTCTGGCGACAGCTTGCCTAGCCTCAGGACTGATTGATCAGAGCCGGAAGATGACGATTGATGCCCTCGAAAGCATCTGACGTGACCGTGCGGCGGCGTCCTCCGGGAGCGTTAGTTTCTCTTTCTGTTTCCATGCTAATGTTGCCGCTCATGAAGTCCGAACCGTCTATATTCGACCATGTCGATGAGGAGGCCGACGCCTGCGGCATGCCGAGGCTTTGGCGGACATTGAGGCGGGGCGTCTTATTCCGAATGCCGATGTTTGCGCTTGGCTTGAAACCTGGGGTGCGCCCGACGAGAAGCCCGCTCCGCCGTCGTGGTTCAAGTAGTCTGACAGCGGCGGAGCCTCCTCGAGCTTCGCAAGATCCGCGCCTATATCGCCCAATTCAGCCCCTTGGCGGCCCAAGGCAGATCGGTGACAGGAGCGACTGTCCTCGTCGCGCCCTCACGATGCACCGCCTTGCTTGTCCATACAAAAATTGTATAAACTCCACCCAATGACTGACGCCCCCAAGGCCATCAAGTTTTGCGGCGGCGCCCTTGATGATCTGCGCGCCTTTCCCGACTCCGCGCGGCGTGACGCGGGCTATGAGTTGGACAAGGTGCAGAACGGCCGCGATCCAGCGATTGGAAGCCGATGAGCGCGGTCGGGGCGGGCGTCAGGGAGATCCGGATTCGGGACGTCGCCGGCGCGTTCCGGGTGCTCTACGTGGCGAAGTTCGCCGAGACGGTCTATGTGCTGCACTGTTTTCAGAAGAAGACGCAGGCGACCAGCAAGAGCGATCTCGACCTCGCCGCGAAACGATATCGGGATTTGCTGAAGGCGTTGAACTCATGAGCAACGACAGTT
>CAWDPL010000049.1:0-89662 GCA_963804105.1 uncultured Alphaproteobacteria bacterium | reverse complement strand
ATGATAGCATTGCAGCGAGCCCTTGAAGTCGCCCGCCTTTTCCCGGGCGATGGCCAGGCAGTACCAGGCCATGCCGCAACGCTCGTCACGCTCCAGCGCCTTGATCGCCCATTGGGCGGCCTCCTGCGCATTTTCAGCCTGGATCGCCCCCACGGACCGGCGCAGCAGCGGCTCTACGCTCAGGGTCTTCAGGTCGGCGATGGCCGAGTGCAGTCGCCGCATCGCGTCCGGTGATCCGGCCTGGCCGACGACGGCCGGCTCCAAGGCGCTTGCGGGGCTGTTGGCGGACATGGGGCGCAATTCTCGCAGGCGCGGCTTTCTGAGGTCGTGTCCCTGCATGGGCGGAATGTGCTTAACGGCGCCCTAAGATGATGGACCTCGCCGCGGTCGGGGCAACCTGCCGTTAACCACGTGGGCCTAGTTTGGCGGGACGCTGTAGGCGAATGGCCTTGCCTCAGGTCCGGCGTCCGTTCGCCGTCGTTGGAGCCCCTCATGCCCCTGAAGCTGTCCCTTAAGCCGGGCGAGAAATTCGTTCTGAACGGCGCGGTCGTGCAAAACGGCGACCGGCGGGGGGTGCTTATCCTGCAGAACAAAGCCTCGGTGCTGCGCGAGAAGGACATCATGCAGGCGGAGGACGCCAACTCGCCGGCCCGCCGCATCTATTTCCCCGTGATGATGATGTATCTCGACGAAGCCGCGGCGGCCCGCTTCTTCGACGAATTCGCACACCGTCTTAACGATTTCATGAGCGTGATCGGCAACGCTGCGGTGCTCGCCGATTGCGTGTCCGTGTCCAGGCACGTGATGGCCCGAGAATACTACAAGGCGTTGATGTTGTGCCGGAAGTTGATTGAGTACGAGGACGAGAGGCTAGGGAATGTCGCTACAAGCCTACCAAAAGGCGGCGGAGCAGGCTGAGGATCCGAGGCAGGTCGAGTATCGCCTGTTCGGCCTTGTCACCCGCGCCTTGATGGAGGCCGCGGAGGCCGATGACAAGGACATAGCCCGGCGTATCCGGGCGCTGCACTGGAATCGGCGGCTATGGTCGACCCTGGCCAACGACTGCGCCACGGACACCAACGCCTTGCCGTCCGACGCGCGGGCGAAGATCATCTCCCTGTCCATCTGGGTCAACCGTCACACGTCCGAGGTTATGCAGCGGCGTGAGCCGATTCAGCCGCTGATCGACGTGAACCGGATGATCATGCAGGGCCTCAGCGGCTGAGCCGACCGGCGTCCGACCCGGCAGAACTGTTCTGGTCCCCCGGCAAGATTTTCCCGTCGGCAGAGTCCGAGCGCCGCTTTCACTGACGCTGCCGCCGGCGCTCAAAAAACATTTAATTAAATCAATCGGTTATTTCTTGAATCGTGTGGCCCGCCGTTGGCGCCGCCCTTGCTTGGATCCCTTTGGGCAAAAAGCCTCAGCCTAAGTATGCGGGCTGAACCTAGGAAACAGGGACTTCAAGCCATGACCTACAGCATCAACAACAACCAAGCCGCGCTCGTCGCGTTGCAAAATCTCAGCGACACCCAGATGTCGCTGGAGACGACGCAGAACATCATCAGCACCGGCAAGAAGGTGAACACCGCCCAGGATAACGCCTCGGTGTGGTCGATCGCCAACACCATGACCGGCAAGGTGGCCGCCTATGACGCGGTGAAGGACTCCCTCAATCGCGCCACCTCCACCGTGGACGTGGCCATGTCGGCCGGCCAGCAGGTCGCCGATCTTCTGACCCAGCTCAAGGCCCAGGCCCTGGCCGGTTCGGACAGCTCGCTGAGCGCCACCAGCCTCTCGGCGATCAACGACAACTTCAAGGCGCTGCTGGTGCAGCTGACCGACGTGGTCAACAACGCCAACTTCAACGGCGTCAACATGATCGACGCCGGCGGCACGACCATCTACGCCCTGGCCAGCGACACCGGCACCAAGATCACGGTGGCGGCGCAAAGCCTGGCTCTGGGCGGCGCCAACGTCACCATCTCCGCCGCCGCGTCCTTCGCGACCGCGGCCGCCGCGAGCGCCTATGTGGCCACCCTGACCACCGACATCACCAATGTGAACACGGCGCTGTCGGCCCTGGGCTCGGGGGCGAACACCCTGGCCAGCCAGCTGAAGTTCGTGTCGAGCCTGCAAAACTCGCTCAACACCGGCATCAGCAACCTGGTCGACGCGGACATGGCGGCCGAGAGCGCTCAGCTCCAGGCGCTGCAAACCAAGCAGCAACTGGGCATCCAAGCCCTCTCCATCGCCAACCAGTCCACCTCCGCCCTGCTCAATCTATTCCGCTAACCGCCGATCGGCGGCTGCGCCCGCAAGGCGCCGCCGCCGCGGCCTAGTCGGAGACGCCGGGCGAAATCCCGGCGGGCAGCGACATGTCCAGCAGTGCAAGCCTGTCTATTGGCGGCGGCGATGCGATCGGCTCGGAATCGTCCCACAGCGCGCCGACCTTGGAGTCCAAGAGAGGCAAGCGGACGGCGGCGGACCCGGCGCCAAAGCCCAACTCGGGCCATCGCCTGGTGATCCAGCAGGATCCCGCAACCGGCAAGTGGATCTATACCGTGACCGATCGCGACACGGGCGAGATCATCGCCCGGATATCCCGGGAGGATGTGGCCAAACTCGGTCTCAAGGCCGATTACGCCGCCGGGGCGCTCGTCAAGGCCAAGGCCTGAGTCTTCGCGGTGCGGTTCTTCCGCACCGCGTCGGCGGGCCGGCCAAACATGGTTAACGATCTACATACGAAAGCCGCCTAGGCTGCTCCTCGGCGCGAACCGCGTCCTCCGCGATTCGCGGGAGAGAGGAGAAAACACTCATGGCCATAGGCGTGCAGAATACGAGCGCGGCTTTGCTCGCCCTGCAAACCCTCAACCGGCTTAACGACCCGTCGCAGAACAGCCAGGCCGGCGCCGCCGCGCCGCTGGGTCAAGGTTCGGACGCCTCGCCGTCCGTCATCGCCGATTCCGGGGCGCAGGCCTTGAGCGCCGACAGCCTGGGCGCCGTCACCGCCAGCCTGGATAAAGCCGCCTCCATTACGGACGCCGCGCTTTCGGCCGGCCAGTCGGTGAGCGATCTGCTTAGTCAGATGAAGGCCCTGGTCGGCGCAACCGACGGCTCGACGCCCGCAGCGGGAGCAGGCGGCGATTTCGCGAGCCTCCTGCAGCAATTGAGCGCCACCGTTTCCGGCGCCGGGTTCGACGGCGTCAACCTGCTCGACGGTTCAGCCGGACCGAGCGTGACGGTGGGTTCAGGCTCGGGCGCGGCGGTGACGCTCGCCACGCAGAATCTGTCGCTCGGCGGGCCGGTGATCACGCTGGACGCCAACGCGAGCGTAACGACCCAGACCGCCGCGGCGAACGTGCTGACGAGCATCGACGCCTCGCTCGCCAACCTCGGCGCCGCGCTGGGTCAGATCGGCGATCAGGCCAACCAAATCCAGGCTCACGCAGGCTTCGTCTCGCGGCTGAGCGACGTCCTGTCTTTGAGCGCCGATCCCAACGCCGCGCCGCCGACCTCCGCGGACGGCGCGCGACTGATGGCCTTGCAGGTGCAGCAGCAGTTGGCGGCGCAAGGGGGCTCCATCGCCAACGCCAATGCCCAGGTCGTCCTGTCCCTGTTCAAATAGGCGGCCGCACCATGTCCCAGGCCACGGGCTCGCCGCGCTTTAGGGCGCGCGCGGCCCGCCGGCCGAGGATATCCGGCAGGCGGGCGGGCTCAAGGCCGAAACCCGGACGGATCGAACGTACGTCCTTCTCGCTGAGCGCCTTACCGGCGGGAACGTCGCGCACCACATAGAGCGAGCGGCGGAACTGCCGGTTGTGCTGTTCGCTCTCGCTGCGCCGATACTGGGCGACGCCCACCGCCTCGAAGGCGTGACGGCAATCGCGCGTCAGGGCCTTCAGTTCGTCCGGCTCCAGCGAAAAGGCCGAATCCGGCCCGCCGTCCGCGCGCGAGAGGGTCACGTGTTTTTCGATGATGCGCCCGCCCAGCGCCACGGCGGCGACGGCCGCGGCCGTTCCGGGCGTGTGGTCCGACAGACCGACGACGCAGTCGAAATCATCGGCCAGGCGCGGGATCATCGCCAGATTGGCCTCCTCGAAACGCGCCGGATAGGCGCTGACGCAGTGAAGCAGGGCCACGCCGCCGGCGCCGGCGGCCAGCGCCGCGTCCACCGCGGCGGCGATCTCCTCGCGGCTGGTCATGCCGGTGGAGATGATCAAGGGCTTGCCGCTTCGCGCCGCGCGCGCGATCAGCGGCAGGTCCACGGCCTCGAAGGAGGCGATCTTGAAGGCCGGGGCGTCCAGGCTTTCCAGCAGTTCAATCGCCGTTTCGTCGAAGGGCGAGGAAAAGCAGATCAAGCCGCGGGCGCGGGCGCGTTCGAACAGGGCCTCGTGCCATTCGAACGGGGTGAAGGCCTGCGAATAAAGCTCGTGCAGGGTGCGCCCCGCCCAAAGGCCGCCCTCGAGCCGAAAGCCCGGACCGTCGCAATCGAGGGTGATGGTGTCGGCGGTGTAGGTCTGCAGCTTCACCGCGTCGGCCCCGGCCTCGGCCGCCGCGTCGATCAGCGCCAGCGCGCGTTCCAGCTTGCCGTTATGGTTTCCCGACAGCTCGGCGATGACCAAGGGCGGCTGATCGGCGGCGATAATCCGGCCCGCGATGGCGAAAGGCCCAGGCACGTCGTCCTCCTGTCTTTTAGGCGTGTCAGCCTGAGCCAGACGCGTTAATCTTTTATCCCACTGGACCGGCCCAAGATGAACGCCATGATCGATCTGCGCGACCTCGTCTCCGACGACAGCGAACGCCTGTTCGCGTGGAGGCTCCAGGCGGAGGTCAACCGCTGGATGTCCGACCGGCCGGCGGCGACGCTGGGTGAGCATCAGGCTCGGTTCGCGGCGTTTCTCGCCGATCCCGACGCGCGCGGCTGGATCATCAACCGCAACGGCCAGCCGGTGGGTTTCCTCAGCCTGACCGGCTTGACCGATTGCAATCGGCGGGCGGACTGGGGCTGGTATATCGCCGACGCCGACGCGCGCGGTCGCGGGGTGGGCCGGGCGGCCGAGGCGCTGGGCCTGGACAAGGCCTTTGACGAACTGGGTCTCGAGAAGGTTTCGGCCGAGGTGTTCGCCGACAACGAAGCCGCGCTGAAGGCGCAGGCGGCCGCGGGATTCCGGCGTGAGGGCTATCTGCGCAAGCATGCCTTGAAGGACGGCCAGTTCCGTGACGTGGTCCTGCTGGCCATCCTGGCGGAGGAATGGCGCGCCTGTCGCGCGCAGGTTCGCAAGAGCCTGGCCGGGTCTCACCTCATCGCCGCCTGACCAGCCGTCGGGCGTCCGCCTTGAATCTGTCGCCGCGCCATCGTAGCAGGGTCAGACATGGACCTGATGCAAGACCGTAGGGTTGTTCTGATGATCGGGGGCGGGCTGGCGATCCTGCTCGGCGCCGGCATCGCCATCGGCATCATGATGCGCGATCACGGCTCCAGCGCCCCGCCGCCGGCCTCGCGCGGCGGCCTGGTGGTGGAGACGGGGACGGACGATCAGACGCTGGATCCCGCCCGCCCGCTGCGCTGCTTTGTCGGCGGCCAGTTCGTCGGCATGGCCACCCTGGCCGATTGCGCCAAGAAAAACGGCGTGGCCACGCGCGCCCTGGATGTGGGCGTGGACGCCACCGGCGCCCTGGCGGCCGCCAGCGACACCGGGCCGGTGATCCAGCCCCTGACTCCGTCCCAGGCCAAGGTGACGCCGCTCGGAGCCGCCGCCGCCCGTTCCGACCGAGGCGGGGACCGCGCCGCAGGCTGCCTCCGCGACCGGGGCGCGCCACCGCCATTTGCTGGCGGCGCGATTCCGATTGGCGCAAGCTGCCGGCCGAAATCAGCCTGAACGCCTGCGTCCAGGCCCTGTTCGCCGGCAAATGCGAGAAGCCGGGCGAAGCGGTCTATGGCCGCTGGGGCGATCAGACCATCCGGCTGGTGCCTCGCCATGTGGAAATCTCGGGCGACAATCGCACTTTCCGTCCCCTGGCGGAGCAGAACGCCGCCTGCGTCATCGCCCCGATTGGCTGATAGGTCGCGGCTCGCGCGCTGCGCCGCGTCGGTGTAGACTTGATCCATGAACTGCCTTGCCCGAGCCGCCGCCCTCCTGTCCGCCGTCGCCCTGATGGCCCTGCCTCTGGCCGCCTGCGAAAAGCAGATCGAGGCGCCGTACACGACGGGGTTCTGCTATCAGGTCGTGTTTCTGGACAAGGACGGCAAGAAGGCCAAGTTCAACGAAGTGGCCCATAACCGTCCCAATCTGGAAAGCTGCGCGGCGGCCTTGGAAGGCATGCGCCTTCGCTTTCTCGGCTTGGGCAGCAATCAGACCGACATCGTCGGCGCTTATCAGGGCAACTTCCTGTTCCTGAACCAGTACGGGGTGTTCACCAGCCAGACCCTCACGGGCGTACGCTACCCGGCCCTGGTGCGCACGGGCGACGGGCGCCTGGCCGTGCCGGGCTCGGTGCAGTCGCAGTAGCGGCCGCCCGGGGGCAGGGGAGCAGATGGGCGAGCCGTCCAGATCCAGGCTGTCCTGGCTGGCGGTGGTCGGTTTGATCAACGCGCCCCTAGCCCTGTGGTTCTTCCTGTCCGAACAGGCGTCATTCCTGCGCGGCCAAATGAGTCGGGGCCAGATTCCCGGCCGCGATTTCATCAACTACTGGAGCGGCGCAAAACTGGCCCTGCGCGGCCGGGTGTTAGACATCTTCGACCAGGACGCCTACATGCGCGCCCTGACCGCGTTCTGGGGCCCGGGGCTGAAGGTCCACAGCTTCTCCTATCCGCCCAGCATGCTGCCGCTGATCCTGTGGCTGGGCGCCTTGCCCTACGGCGTGGCGCTGACGCTTTGGAGCCTTGTGGGCGTGGCCGCGCTCTACGCCGCCGCCTGGCCTTATAGCCGCCGCCCGCTCACCGCCGCGCTGATCCTGCTCTCGCCCGCGGTCGCCGCCTGCCTGGACGTGGGCCAGAACGGACTGATCACCTCGGCCCTGCTGATCGGCGGCCTGAGGCTGGTGGATCGACGGCCCTGGCTCGGCGGCGCCTTGATCGGCCTGGTCACCTTCAAGCCGCAGCTGGGCCTGTTGATCCCCCTGGCGCTGATCGCCGCGGGCCGCTGGAGGGCCATCGGAGGCGCCGCAGCCTCCGCGCTGGTGCTGGCCGCCGCCGGGACGATGATCGCCGGCGTGCAGGGCTGGGCGCTCTATTTCACGCGCACCTTGGCCTACCAGCGCGTCCTTTTGGAGCAGAGCGGCGGGGCCTGGAGCGTGATGACGCCCAGTCCCCTCGCGGCCGGCCTTTTCGCCGGCCTGCCGCATGCGCCGGCCTGGGGCCTGCAAATCCTTGTCAGCGCGGCCTGCGCCTTGGCCGTGTTGCTCCGCTTCCGCCGCATCGGCGCGCAAGGCGGGGCGATCGGCGGCGTGGACATCCTGCTGCTGACCGCCGCGGGCTTTCTCGCCGCGCCCTACAGCTTCAACTACGACATGCCGAGCCTGGTCCTCGCCTTGACGATCGCGAACGCCGAGCGGCCGGCCCTGGAGTTTGACCCCGCCTGGCGCTGGGGCGCCATGGCCCTGTGGTCGGCGCCGATCCTGATGGTCCTCATCGGCGTCCTGGCGCTGATCGCGGGGATCACCTGGGCGCCGGCGGGCGTGATTTTGGTCGGCGCCGGCTTGATCCTGACGTGGCGGGCGGCGGACCGTTCGGATATCTCGCCCGGCCTGATCACGCCCGGTTGATGAAGATCACCCCCGGGGTCTTAGATTTGGGCCTGGAACGGCGCGTTCCTCACGTTTGATCATCTGCTGTTCGGCCTGGAAACTCAGCAAACGTTCGTTCATGTCCGCCCCTGTTAACTATAATCGAGCAATTTTCACTGTTCAGAGGGTAATCTTCTTGTTAAAGTTGCGTTAACCTTTGTGAGGGAGTTGGGGCGATGGATGGGGCCGGGGTCGTTCAAGACAATTCGCCTGTTTCGGGTTCTGGCTCGGCGAGTCCGCAGGAGATCAAGCGGGCCCTGGCCGCCTACGCCACGCCGAACGCCAAGGAGGGCGTCAAGCACTTCGTCCTCGACTTCACCCTCTACGGTCTGATGATCGCGGGCGTGCTGTTCCTGCAGCCCCTGTGGGCCAAGATCCTGTGCAGCGTCCTGGCCGGCGTGAAGCTGGCCAATCTGGGCACCCTGGGCCACGACGCGGCCCACGGAAACCTGGCGTCCTCGCGCCTGGCCAACGACATCATGGGCATCGCCCTGTTCACCCCGTGCCTGTACAACTACCGCCTGTGGCAGCACGACCACCACCAGCTGCATCACATCCACACCAATGTGAACCACCAGGACTCCTGGGTGCCCCTGTCCAAGGCGCAGTATGACGCCTTGCCGGTCTGGCACAGAGCGCTGCACCGCGCCTATCGCTCATCCTGGGGCCTGGGCTTTGGGCTCTACTACCTGATCGAGCGCTGGATGCCGGTGCGCTTCATCCCGAACAAGGGCGTGCCCAAGGAAATCCGCGCCTCGGCCTGGCGCCACCTGGTCTATCTGACCACCTATGTGGTGCTGTTCATCGGCCTTTTGGCCGCCGCCCCGCTCTATTCGCACACGGACTCCGTCACCGCCGTGCTGCTGGGCTTCGTGGTTCCTTTCTATCTGTGGCTGACGATCTTCTCGGCCACGGTCTATGTCCAGCACACCCACCCGCGCCTGCCCTGGTTCGACGGTCCGGTGCATCGCAAGGCCATGCTGGCCCAGGAGGAGTTGAGCACCACCTTCCTGTTCCCCCACTGGCTCACCTATCTGATGCACAACGTCTATGACCACGCCGCGCACCACGTGAACCCGCGCGTGCCGTTCTATCACCTGGGCGAGGCGACGAAGACGCTCAACGAGATGGCCGGCGCGCGCGCCGTCGCCGAGCCCTTCAGCTTCAAGCGCCTGGGCGCGACCCTGAGGTCCTGCAAGCTTTACGACTACGAGAACTACCGCTGGCTGGACTTCGACGGCCGTCCTACCACCGAGAGCCAGATTACCGAGGACCAGAAACAGGCCATCCGCGCCTTCGGCCCGGGGACCATGTACGTGGCGCAGGCGTCGTAGGGGCGTTAGGAATTTCAGGAACGCTTCGCTTGGTGCTACCGTTCCGCAAAACGGGAGGAGCATTCAATGCGGACCATCGTGATTGGCTTGGCCCTGGCGTGCCTCGCCATGCCGGCCCTGGCGCAGGCTCCGGCCAACGCGCCGAACTGCCGCAACCCTGACCTGGACGTCAGCATCAAGCTGTGCACCGACATGATCCAGTCGGGCAAGCTGGCACCCGCCGATCTGGCCCTGACCTACAACAGCCGTGGCCACGACCATGTGGCCAAGCACCAATACGACCTCGGCATCGCGGATT
This sequence comes from uncultured Alphaproteobacteria bacterium, assembly GCA_963804105.1. Lineage (GTDB taxonomy): Bacteria > Pseudomonadota > Alphaproteobacteria > Caulobacterales > Caulobacteraceae > BOG-938. The sequence continues at coordinate 80,244 of CAWDPL010000049.1, read as the reverse complement.
TGAGCCAGGCCATCACCATCAAGTTCGACGTCGACCACGCGCACAACACGCGCGGCGAAGCCTATGCCGCCCTGGGCCAGTACGACCTGGCCATCGCCGACTTCACCATCGCCCGCACGCTCGATCCGACCTTTGCCGAGACGCCCCTGTTCCGCGCCCGGGCCTATGAGGCCAAGGGCATGCGCGAGCAGGCCATCGCCGACTATCGCGCGGCGCTGAAGCTGCAGCCCGACATGAAGGCCGCCAAGGAGGGCCTGGCGCGCCTGGACGCCCCGCCGCCGCTCACGCCGCTCGACCTGCACGCCCAAGGCGGCTGCCGCAGCGCCGATCTGGACGTCAGCATCAAGGCCTGCACGGACGAAATTCAGTCCGGCCATGGGGCTCCGGCCGACGTGGCCATGGCCTACAACATCCGCGGCCATGATTATGTCGCCAAGGGCCTGTACGACCTGGGCATCGCCGACTTCAACAGCGCCATCGCCATCAAGCCCGACGTGGCCCACGCCTACAATACGCGCGGCCGGGCCGAGGCGGCCAAGGGCAAGTACGACCTGGCCATCGCCGACTACACCAAGGCTTTGTCGCTGGATGCGAAATTCGCCGAGATTCCCTATCTGCGCGCCGTCGCCTATGAGCACAAGGGCCTGCGCGACAAGGCGATCGCCGATTATCGCGCCGCGTTGAAGCTCCAGCCCGACATGAAGGACGCCAAGGACGGCCTCGCGCGGCTCGGCGCGACCCCTAACCCGCGTGCTCCTGCCGGAAGCGCTGGGGCGAGGACCCGGTTCGCGGGTGAAGAAGCGCGAGAAATAGGCGGGGTCGGAAAATCCCAGGGCGTAGCCCACCTGCTGCACGGTCATGGAGGTGTAGAGCAGGTTGCGCTTGGCCTCGATCAGCAGGTGGTCGTGCACCGCCTGCATGGGCGAGCGGTTCATCACGCGCCGGCAGGTCGTGGTCAGGCGGCCGGGGGTGACGGCCAGGGCGCGGGCGTAGTGCGTCACCGACCAGCCCTGCGCGGCGTGCTCGTGGATCAGGGCCTGGAAGCGGCTCATCAAGGGCGCCCTCGCGTCGGGGCCCGGGCGGGGTGCGCAGCTGCTGGGCCAGCCGCGCGACGGCCACCAGCACGAGGTTGAGATAGGAGGCGATCGCCCGCCCGCGGCCCAGGCGCGGCAGGCGGAACTCCGACTCCAGCGCCTTGAAGGCGTCGCAAAGCGGCGCGAACTGGGCCTCGGGCACCGGCGCGGCCAAGGGCGCTGTTCATGCCGGGCAGGGGCTCGCCGCCGTCCTGTAGCGTCCGCTCCAGAAAGGCGTCCGCCACGGTCAGCACATAGCCCTGGGTGTCCGGCTGCATGGCGAAGGCGTGCGGCGCGTCCGGCGGAACGGCCAGCAGACAAGGCGCCCTGAAGGGGCGGTCCTCCGCGTCGATGCTGAACACACCGCCGCCGCGCGCCACCAGCAAGAACTGATGCAGGTCGCGGTGTCGGTGCGGGCGGATTTCCCAGTCGTGCAGACCGGCCCGTTCGCTGATCGTCTCGACGTGGATAAAGCCCGGACCGCCCGCCGCCGCGGCGCTGCCGATCTCGCCGTACAGTTCGAAGACCGGAATGCCGGCGACGGGTGGGGCCGACCGATGGGATGGGCGCATGGGCGGTTGCGGTCCAGGAACGCGGGAGAGGGGGGAGACCTGCCGCGGCCACGCCGGAGATCAGAGCGCAGTTGCAGCATTTTGATCTAGATCAGAAATACCAATGACATTCGGCCAAGAATTCCTCGGATTTCCAATATCATGATGTTTTATATGAAAAAATTGTCCAGATCGTCAAGGCCCGGCCGCGGCGGATAAACCGAAAAGTCCAATCTTTTCCCTCATTCTTCCATTTTCATCGCCGCGCATCGGGCGCAGTTTGCCATCATCAAAGGTCTTGCCTGCTGTCCCGCCTTGCCCCGGCGTCATGATCGAGGCGGCGGGCGGCGGCCGCAAAAGGCCTAAACAGGGAGAGCCAGGATGTTTAAGTTCGATCCCTATTCGCCCGAAGTCGACCGTGATCCGTTCGACGCCTATCGCACGCTGCGCGAGGAATACCCCTGCTTCTGGAGTCCGGAAGCCAATATGTGGATCCTGTCCCGCTACGAGGACATCGTCACGGCGCTGAGCGACTGGCAGACCTATTCCTCCGCCAAGGGCAATCTGATGACCGAGTTGCCCGGCCGCGCCGGCGCCACCTTGGGCACCACCGATCCGCCGCGCCACGACCGCCTGCGCGCCCTGGTGCAGCACGCCTTCATGAGGCGCAATCTGGAAGCCCTGGCCGACCCTGTCCGCGACATCGCCGCACCACCGCCTCCGCCCTGGCGGGACGCGACCGCATCGAGTTCATCCGCGACTTCTCCTCCAAGTTCACCGTCCGCGTGCTGTTCGCCGCCCTCGGTCTGCCCCTGGCGACGAGCGCCGTGCGCGACAAGGCCGTGCTGATGGTCCAGTCCGACCCGGTGACGCGCGCCAAGGGTCCCGAGCACATCGCGGCCTACGACTGGATGCAGGAATACGCCTCCGGGGTGATCGCCGAGCGCCGGAAGAACCCTCAGAACGACCTGATCTCGCACTTTCAGCGCCGCCGAAATCGACGGCGACAGACTGGACGAGCGCGAGGTGCTGCTGACCACCACCACCCTGATCATGGCCGGCATCGAGTCCCTCGGCGGCTTCATGGCCATGCTGGCCTATAATCTGGCCGGCTTCCCCGACGTGCAGGCCGCCGTGGTGGCCAATCCCGAATTGGTCCCCGACGCCATCGAGGAATCTCTGCGCTTCAACACCTCCGCCCAGCGTTTCCGCCGCAGCCTGCAGAGGGATGTGGAACTGCACGGCCAGACCATGAAGGCGGGCGACTTCGTCTGCCTGGCCTATGGTTCGGGCAACCGGGATGAACGCCAGTTCCCCAACGGCGACGTCTATGAGTTGGAGCGGCGGCCCAAGGGTCACCTGGGCTTCGGCGGCGGGGTGCATGCGTGCCTCGGCACCGCCATCGCCCGCATGGGCGCCAAGATCGCCATGGAGGAATTCCACCAGGTCGTGCCGAAATATGAGCGCATTCACAAAGAGCATGACTGGATGCCGTCTTCGACCTTCCGCAGTCCGCTGAGGCTTGAACTGGCGGTCCACTAACTATCTTAGAGCGGAATTTTGAGCGAAAAGCCGTTCACGGCTTTTCGCTTGGCGTGTTGACCACGATCCTAAGGACAGAGTTGATGGTGAAGGTAACCTTTATCGATCCAGCCGGCCATGAAACCAAGGTCGACGTTCGGCCCGGCTGGTCGATGATGCAGGCCGCCACGGCCAATGGCGTGAAGGGCATTGAGGCTGAGTGCGGCGGCTCGTGCGCCTGCGCCACCTGCCATTGCTATATCGAAGGCCCCGCGGCCTCGGCCGTGCCGCCGGCCAGCGACATGGAGGCGGCCATGCTTGACATGGTCGTGGCCGAACACAAACCCAACAGCCGCTTGAGCTGCCAGATCAAGGCCGCGCCGGAAATCGAAGGCCTGGTCCTGAGGGTGGCCGAGGTTCAGAGCTAGGCGCGGAGCCGCGTTAAATCGTTGCCCTCGTTTGGCTGTACGCGGTCGTCACGATACTGGCCGTGACCGCGATGCCGATGGCCTGAGTCGCCGCTCCACCCACAAATCCCACCACGCGGGCCGGCGACAAAAGGGCCTGCAAAGGGTGCGCGTGCATCTGCGCCAACGACGCTTGCATCTGCGCTGTCGACTGCCGAATTGCAGCCATCCAGTTGGGATCGTTGAAAGTGGGCAGGTGGTTTTGGGTCCAACTGAAAATCAAGAGTGGAAGTGAAACCGCGAGGCTGGCCAGGCCGACCGCGGTCAGAGCACCGGCCAGGGGCCAGAAGATGCCGCGCGTCAAACGCCAGGATTGGCGCAGGGCGCGGGGTTGGCGTTCGACCACGAGGGGCGCCATCAGGGAAAATCGGATCAGGAACGGGAGCACGATAAGTCCGCTGGCGAGCCCAATCGCAACCGGCAACCCCACGACGATTGCAAGTCCCGACACCTTTACTTTGCTGAACTCGATGTCGGCCGCCATGGCTGAAATTCCAGCCACCATGACGATCACGGCGAGCGCCAACCAAATCAAGACGGCGAGCATGCGATATATGGCCAGAAGAAGCTCCGGTCTGCCGAGGCGCAGGTAGGCGAAGCCGCGCTGTTCGGGCCTGAGAAAAGCGCGGCAAGCGCCCGCCCAGATCACGGCGAGAATAAGAGCGTGCAGCGGCAGCCAGATGCCTGTCGTCAGGAATTGCGGTGAGCGCCACGGGTGGCCCGGCGGGACCTGCGGCATGGGAGAAGCCAAGCTGCCGACGAATTGGATCAGCGACCACGCCAGGAGAACCAGGGCCCAGCAGGCAATCAACCCCGGCCTGCGGCGCACGAAGCCCAAACCGTTCATGACAGATTGCCATGCGGAAAACCCGGACATCTCTTCGCCCTCCCGGCGCTGACCATCGCTTAATCCCAGTCGCCTCGTTCCTTAACGCACCGCCGCCTTGGCGGCCGGGGATTGACGGCCACCTGTGTTACTTTATCTAGCGCTACGAAACGTAGCATATAAAACGCACCGCGCAAGGTCGCCCTGACGCGATGCGCCCATCGGAACATTAATAGAACATTGACACACGCCGCGCGCCCGCTAGGGTCGCGTCTGGACCGCGCGCCCGCGCGGGGGTGATCAAGACGAGGGTGTGATGGCGGGAAGCGTCAACAAGGTCATTTTGGTGGGCAATCTGGGCAAGGACCCGGAAATCCGCACCCTCAACTCGGGCGACCGCGTGGCAAATCTGCGCATCGCCACCTCCGAATCCTGGCGCGACAAGTCCACCGGCGAGCGCAAGGAGAAGACCGAGTGGCACCAGGTGGTGATCTTCAACGAGAACCTGGTGAAGGTGGCCGAGAACTATCTGCACAAGGGCTCGACGGTTTACATCGAAGGCTCGCTGCAGACCCGCAAATGGACCGACCAGCAGGGGGTCGGAGAAATACTCCACCGAGATCGTGCTGCAGAAGTTCCGCGGTGAATTGACCATGCTGGGCGGCCGCGGCGGCGGCGCCGACAGCGGCTCGGGCGAGGACTACGCGGCCTCGGGCGGCTATCAGGCCGGCGGCCAGGCCAAGAGCTCCGGCCCGCGCGAAAGCTTCAGCGCCGACCTGGACGACGAGATTCCGATTCTGAAGCTGGGCGCCCTGGGCGTGAGAGGCTGCGACTAGCAGACCTTAAATCTGCGCTCTAGCTTCGTTTGCGCCTGGCGCGCACGGCGATGAGATGGGTTGTGACGGGTCCGTCGCCCACTTGAAAGCGTCTGGCCATCGCCTCAATGGCTTGGTCGGCCTTCGTCACGCGTTCGTGCTGACGCAAGTGATCCAGCCAGGAATCCGAAAGGAAGGTCTCCACAAAGCGGCCTTTCTCGGACGGATCTTCGAATATGCGCCAGCGATAGGCGCCGTCCCGTCGCCGCTCACGGCCCACCTTCTCCATCGTCTCAAGAAACGACTCGCGCTGCATGGGTTCGATCCGATAGGCGACCATCACCAGGACCGGTCCTCGGTCGCCGCTGAAGTCGCCCGTCGTCGTCGGGGCCGGCCAATGCAGCGAGGGGGACAGGTCCAGGCCTTTCGCCATCTGCAGCTTCCACCGGCGCAGGAGCGGCACGCTCAATGCGCAACCGGCCGCCGAGATGAACAGCGCCGGACTAAGGCCAAGCCAGGCGGCCGTCTGTCCCCACACGGCGCTGCCGAGGCTGAGCGCGCCGAACATGACGGTGACATAGATCGCCAGGCCTCGGCCACGAACCCACTCAGGCAAGGCGTACTGCGCCGAAACGTTAAGACTTCGAAAGGGTCGCCATCCACGCCACGCCGGCGATGAGGCTCGCGGCGAGCGCGGTGACGGCGTCGTGCGCCAGGCCGAACAGCGCGGTGGTCACCGCGGCGCCCAACGTACCCAACGCGGCCAACCTGTCGGGCCCAAGTCGATTGTTAAGCCACGGCAGGGCGAAGACGCCGGCGACGGCCGAGGCTCCGATCGCGCCGAGCAGAAGCCCATAGAGCATTGGGCCCCCGCCGATCTGGGATCGCGCCACCAGCGGCAGCAACGCCCAGTAGGCGCTCGCAAACAGGAAAAAGCCCGCGGCCCGGATCAATGTGGCGCTGAGCGGCAAGTTGTAGCGTGCGTGGCGCAATCCTGTGCGGATCGCGCTTATGAGATGCTCCGGCGGAAGGCGAGCGCTCTTGCGCGGCGGCTCGCGCCACCACAGCAGCGCGCCGATCGCGCCAAAGTTGCTGACCGCGTTGACCCAGAACGGCGCCGCCAGGCCGAAGACGCCCAAAAGCGCGCCGCCGAGGGCGGGTCCGACGGCGCGGCTGACGTTGACCCCGGCGCTGTTGGCCGCGACGGCGCTGGGAAGATCGGGCTTGGAAGCCAACATCGGGACGATCGCTTGGTACCCGGGCGAGGTCAAAGCGCTGCCGATGGCGATGAGAAAGGCGAAGGCCAGCAAATTTGTCGGGGTTACGCGGTGCAGCCAGACCAAGGCGGCGAACGCGAACGAGACCACCGAGGTGAAGATTTCGCCGGCGATAAGCAATCTGCGCTTGTCAACGATATCGACCAGCGCGCCCGCCGGAAGCGCGAACAGGAACATCGGCAGATTGTTGGCGACCTGCACGAGCGAGACCACCAGCGGCGTGGAATTGAGATCGGTCATCAGCCAGCCGCAGGCGGCTGAGTACATCCAGCCGCCGATGTTGGAGATCAACGTCACGGTCCAGATCACCGTGAAAGCCTTGCGGCGAAAGGGAGACCACGGCGATATCGCGGGTCGGGCGTTCGACGCGGTCTTCAACTCGGTCCGCTGGCGCATGGCGACTGTTCGACCACCAACCTAAATCCGGCCCGAGGCTGTTAGGGCGTCAGTCAACAACCTCGCGCGCCAAGTCCCCGGGAACAAGCCGGCGCGTCATTCATCGTTCAGCTTGGCCGGCGCCGCACCCGCCGCTAGATCCAGTCGAAATGGTGGTTGACGATGGTCCAACCCATGTCGACGGCGACGATGTTGCCGCCGCCGATGATGGAGAAGCCGTTCATTTCCCACACCGCGACCTGACCGCTCGATGTGTCGCGCACCCTGCCGGTGCTCAAGGGTGTCCTGACCAAGCTGTCGGCTGACGGCTTCGTCGACGAAAAGACCGGCGCCCGCTATTTCCAGGTTGAGGCCACCGCGCCGCAGGCCACGCTGGACAGGCTGAAACGGGCGGAGGATGGCCGGTTTGAAATAAAGCCCGGCCTGCCGGCTCAGGTGCTTATCCCGCGCAGCAAGCGCACCGCCCTCGACGACTTGACCCAGCCGCTAACCGAGTTGATCTCGCGCTCATTCCACGAAAAGTAGGGCGCGACGACGTCGTCGCCGGTCGATTTCACCTTGGCCCGGATCAACCGGCTCCGCCCCGCGGCTCAAACGGAGGTTGCCAACGTCTGCAAGGGCGCGAAAGCGTTCATCTTCTGACGCCTGAAACGGACCTTCCGGTGGTTTGCTTCGGCTCGGCGACCCGCCGACGCGGAGCGGGCGCCGGCGCGCCTCGCTGATCTCGATCAGGCTGACTGGGAACTCTCTTCCGGCTTCTCGTCATCCTGCTCTTCAGCAGGTCCCACCACGCCGTAGTCTTTTGAGCGCGTCCTCTGTTCCGCCGCCACGAAACCTTCCGCGGCCAGCCCCCGCTTGAGCAGTTCGCGCACAGCCGCCGCGCGGCTGGGCATGCGTCGTGAGAATTGCCAGTCATCCAGAGCTGACAATTCCGATTCAGTCAGCATGATTTGCAAGCGTTCGCCGCGATTTAAATCGGCCATGACCGCACGTCCTGTTCCCCCTTTCGCATCCAACGCCGCATCAGCTTTGCTGTTCGGAAAACGCTCTTGAGCCAAGTGGGTTGCTTACTCACTTTTGAAATTTCGCGCCTTTTTTGCAATCGATAGACTTAATTAAAATTGGTAAAATGGGCACAATCACACAATAAAAAACGTAAATAATCGCCTAAAATATATTGTTTGGGCGTTTTAGTTTAATGTGTCATAGTAAAAAAAATTGGAAAAACTCATGCCATCTCAAATTTTATCGGAATATCTCTCTGAAGCGTCGGCGTTGGATCAATTTAACGCGACAGGTGAAGTCCATATTGCGGAATCGAACCACCGGATCGCCAACAATCTGACCCTGATCGCCGGCATGCTGCGCCTTCAGGCCAACGAGATCGCCAAGTCCGAACGCAGCCTGAGCGGAAACGAGGCGAAGATGCTGTTGGCGGAGGTCAGCGCGCGGATTGACACCGTAGGACGCCTACATCGTCTGTTGGCTCAGGGCGGTGCAGGCCATCTGGATATGTCGGAATATCTGCAGGATATCGCGCAGGCCGCCATTCAATCCATGTCGGGAAAGAACATCGCCCTGGCGCCGGCGTCTCCAACCTCGTGCCAGTTGCCCGCGAAAATGGCCCTGTCCGTCGGTTTCATGGTCGGCGAGGCCGTGACCAACGCCGTCAAATACGCCCACCCGGCGGGCGCCCCGGCGTGATCGCCCTGGATTGCCGGCGCATGGCCGACGGTTCGACGGCGGTGTGCATACGCGATGACGGGGTCGGACTGCCGCAAGATTTCGACGCGAACAACGATGGCGGGCTGGGCATGCGCGTGATGCGTTCGCTCGCCAAGCAGCTGGGCGCGGATCTGGAGTTCGCCAGCCACGCCACGGGGCTGGCGGTTAATCTGCGCTTGCCGCCAAACCGTCCCGTTTGCAAGGCCTGAGCTTGCAGGGATCACGACCGGCGTCTGACCGCCCCGGGTCGACGCCTTCTGACCTTCAGCCGCACACGGCGCGCTTTTTTTGCGCCGCCGTCACCGGGATGCTAATCAAACCCTCACGTTAATCCTTAGCGATTCCTCCCCTTTAAAAGTTCCAGATCACCTTGAGCGAAGACGGCGACATACCGACCCCGGACGAGGGCTCCGAGGACCGGCGAGGGGGTATTGCTCCTATCGCCATCGAAGATGAGCTGAAACGCTCCTACCTCGACTACGCCATGAGCGTGATTGTTTCGCGCGCCCTGCCGGACGCGCGCGACGGCCTCAAGCCCGTGCACCGGCGCATCCTCTATTCGATGCACGAGCAGGGCTACGGCCACGCCGGCTCCTATCGCAAATCCGCCCGCGTGGTCGGCGATGTGATCGGCAAGTACCACCCGCACGGAGACCAGTCGGTCTATGACGCCCTGGTGCGCATGGCCCAGCCTTTCTCCATGGGCCTCGTTTTGATCGACGGCCAGGGCAACTTCGGCTCGGTGGACGGCGATCCGCCCGCGGCCATGCGCTACACCGAGGTCAAGATGGAGCGGGCCGCCGAGGCCCTGCTCGCCGACATCGAAAAGGGCACGGTCGACTTTCAGGAAAACTACGACGGCTCGGAATCCGAGCCGATGGTGCTGCCCTCGCGCATCCCCAATCTACTTGTGAACGGCGCCGGCGGCATCGCCGTGGGCATGGCCACCAACATCCCGCCGCACAATCTGGGCGAGATCGTCGACGCCTGTCTGGCGACCATCGACAACCCTGACATCGGCCTGGAAGAGCTGCTGGATATCGTCCCGGGGCCCGACTTCCCCACCGGCGGAGAAATCATCGGCCGCTCTGGCGCGCGCCAAGCTCTGATGACGGGGCGCGGTTCTGTGATCATGCGCGGCCTGGCCACGGTGGAGGAGATCCGCAAGGACCGCGAGGCCATCGTCATCACGGCCATTCCCTATCAGGTGAATAAGGCGACCTTGGTGGAGCGCATCGCCGATCTGGTGCGCGAGAAGCGCGTCGAGGGCATCGCCGACATCCGCGACGAGAGCGACCGCCAGGGCATGCGGGTGGTGGTCGAGCTCAAGCGCGACGCTTCCGGCGAGGTGATCCTCAACCAGCTCTACCGCTTCACCGCCCTGCAGAGCTCCTTCGGCGTGAACATGCTGGCGCTCAACCGCGGCCGGCCCGAGCAGATGGGTCTGCGCACCCTGATCGACTGCTTCCTGGATTCGCGCGAAGAGGTGGTGGTCCGTCGCACCAAGTTCGAGCTGACCAAGGCGCGCGACCGGGGCCATGTGCTGGTGGGCCTGGCCATCGCCGTGGCCAATATCGACGAGGTGATCCACATCATCCGTTCGTCCAAGGACCCGGCCGAGGCGCGCGAGCGCCTGTCGGACCGCGATTGGCCGACCGGCGACATGCGCCCGCTGATCGCCCTGATCGCCGATCCGCGCACCGTCCTGGTGGGCGAGGACCGCGTTCGGCTGACCGATGAGCAGGCCCGCGCGATCCTGGCCTTGACCCTGTCGCGCCTGACCGGGCTCGGCCGCGAGGAGATCGCCGAGGAGGCCAACAGCCTGGCCGGCGCCATCGCCGGTTTCCTGGAGATCCTCGGCTCGCGCCAAAAGGTGCTGGACATCGTCCGTCAGGAACTGACGGAGGTTCGCGCCGCCTTCGCCGTTCCCCGCCGCACCCAGATCGTTGAGGGCGATGCGGACCTGGAGGACGAGGACCTGATCGCCCGCGAGGACATGGTCGTCACCGTCACCCACGGCGGCTATGTCAAGCGCACGCCCCTGGCCACCTATCGCACCCAGAAGCGCGGCGGCAAGGGCCGCTCGGGCATGGCGACCAAGGAAGAGGACGCGGTGGTCCGCGTGTTCGTCGCCTCGACCCACGCGCCGATCCTGTTCTTTTCCTCCGAGGGCAAGGTCTACACCCTGAAGGTCTGGCGTCTGCCGATCGGCCTGCCCAATTCGCGCGGCAAGGCTTTGGTCAACCTCCTGCCGCTCGAGCAGGGCGAGACCATCACCACCATATTGCAGGCGCCCGAGGACGAGGCGGCGTGGGACCGCGAGGACCTGATGTTCGCCACCCAGAGCGGGGGCGTGCGCCGCAACAAGCTCAGCGACTTCCAACGCATCAACCGCAACGGCAAGATCGCCATGAAGCTGGACGAGGGCGACCACATCGTCGGCGTCTCGATCTGTTCGGCCGAACAGGACGTCCTGCTGACCACCGCGCTCGGCCGCTGCATCCGCTTCTCGGTGGACGAGGTGCGCGTGTTCGCCGGCCGCGACTCCACCGGCGTGCGCGGCGTGCGCCTGGCCGAGGGCGACCGGGTCATGTCCATGGCCATCCTGCGCAAGGTCGACTCCACGCCCGAGGAGCGCCGCGCCTACATGAAATACGCCACGGCCCTGCGCAGGGCCAAGGGCGAGGCGCTGGAGGAGGCGGAGACGCCCGTCGCGGACGAGGCGGAGGATGTCGGCCCCGAGACCGACCTGACGTCCGAACGCATCGCCCAGTTGGAAGCGGCCGAGCAATTCATCCTGACCGCGGATCCGAGGGCTACGGCAAGCGCACCTCCGCCTACGACTACCGGCGCACCGGCCGCGGCGGCCAGGGTCTGATCGCCCACGACATGTCGCGCGGCGGCCATCTGGTGGCGGCCTTCCCGGTGGAGCACGGGGATGAGCTGATGATGGTGTCCGACCAGGGGCAGATCATTCGCGCGCCGGTGGACGACATCCGCATCGCTGGACGTAACACCCGCGGCGTGATCCTGTTCCGCACGGCGCAGGACGAGCACGTGGTCTCGGTCGAACGTCTGGCTCGAGGCGGACGGCGGCTCGGACGAGGACGATGGGCCTGACGACGAGGCGGCTTCCGACTGACTGGGGCTTTGGGGGGCAGAAGCTGAAGACCAGAACCGGGCTCTATCCGGGCACGTTCGATCCGATCACCAACGGCCACATCGACATCATCTCCCGCGCCGTCAAGTTGGTCGACCGGCTGGTGATCGGCGTGGCGATCAATCGCGACAAAGGCCCGCTGTTCTCGCTGGAAGAACGAGTGGAGATGGTGCGCCGCGAGGTGGAGCGCTTCTCCGGCTCGGCCGAAATTGAAGTGCGACCGTTCGAGACCCTGCTGATGAACTTCGCCGAAGAGGTGGGCGCCAGCGTGATCGTGCGCGGCCTGCGCGCAGTGGCCGACTTCGAATATGAGTTCCAGATGACCGCCATCAACTGGCAGCTTAACCGCGAGATCGAAACCGTGTTCCTGATGGCGGGCGTCGGCAATCAGGCCATCGCCGCGCGGCTGGTCAAGGAAGTCGCCCGTCTGGGCGGCGACATCTCCAGCTTCGTGACGCCTCACGTCTCCGCACGAACTCCTGGCCAAGGTGGGCCGGGCCTGATTTTCGCCGCAGGCCGCTCACAAATAGACTGGCTTGAGCAGAAGAAGCCGCTAGAGAACGCAGCATGAGACATTCGCCCATCCTGGCCGTCGCGGCCCTCGCGCTGTTGGCCGGTCAGGCCGAGGCGGCCAAGGCCCCCAAGGCGCCGACCTTCGCCGCGTCCGACTACCGCACGGCGGATCCGCAAAACCTGCTGGTGATCGATACCGAAAAGGGCCGGATCATCGTGGAGATGTATCCCGAGATCGCGCCCACGGCCGTGGCGCGCATCAAGACCCTGGCGCGGGCCAAGTTCTACGACGGACTGATGTTCCATCGGGTGGTCGAGGATTTCATGGCCCAGGGCGGCGATCCCAAGGGCGACGGCACGGGCAGTTCCGGGTACGGCAATCTGAAGGCGGAGTTCACCTTCCGCCGCGGCTCGGACATGGCTTTCACGCCCGCCATGGCTAACCAGGGCGAAGTGGACGGCTTCTTCAAGGCCATGCCGGTTCGCTCGCAATCCGACGACCTGATGATCATGATGGCCGACGGCAAGGTGCCCGCCTGGGGCCTGTGGTGCCCCGGCGTGGCCGGCATGGCGCGCACCGGTGATCCGGACTCCGCCGACAGCCAGTTCTTCCTGATGCGCGGCTTCAACGACGGGCTCGAAGCGAAATACACCTCCTTCGGCCGGGTCCTGGTGGGCCTGGACGTGGTGCGCAGCCTGGCCCTCGGAGAGCCCCCGCCCCATCCCGATCACATGAAGTCGGTGCGGATCATGGCGGATCTGCCGCCTGACCAGCAGACAAGGGTGCAGGTGCTGGACACCACCAGCGCCGCGTTCAAGGCCCTGGTCGCCTATGACAAGACCCAGCACGGCGGCTCTTTCACCGTCTGCGACGTACAGCTGCCGACGCTGCCTTAGGCCTGTCGGACGCGGTTCAACCGCGAGACAAGCCAAGCATTGGACGCTAAAAGACCCCACTGATCAGAAGGAGCGCGCCATGGCCGCCGACGCCGAAAACACCCTTGTCATGACCCTGGAAAGCGGACCGGTGACCATCGCCCTGCGCCCGGACCTGGCGCCGGGCCATGTGGCGCGCATCAAGGAGCTGGCGCGCGAAGGCTTCTATGACGGGGTGGTGTTCCACCGCGTGATCCCGGGGTTCATGGCCCAGGGCGGCGATCCCACCGGCACGGGCATGGGCGGCTCCAAGAAGGCCAACCTGGCCGCGGAATTCTCCGACGCGCCGCACGTGCGCGGGGTATGCTCCATGGCCCGCTCGAGCAATCCGCACTCGGCCAACAGCCAGTTTTTCATTTGCTTCGACGACGCGACCTTCCTGGACAATCAGTACACGGTGTGGGGCGAGGTGACCGAGGGCATGGAGCATGTGGACGCCCTGCCCAAGGGCGAGCCCCCGCGCCAGCCCGGCAAGATCGTCTCCATGAAGGTGGCGGCCGACGTCGCGGGCTGAATGGTGTTCGACCTCCCCCGCATGGGGGGAGGGGACCACGCAGTGGTGGAGGGGCATCCCCCGCACTATGCCCCCTCGGTCAGCTATGCTGACAGCTCTGGGAGCTCGTTGAGCCGTCGATGCGCCTATCCGACTTCGATTTCGAGCTGCCAGACGACCGCATCGCCCTGCGGCCGGCCCGACCGCGCGACAGCGCGCGGCTGTTGGTGGTCGAGCCCGGACAGGCCTCACAGGACCGCCGCGTGCGCGACCTGCCGGAGCTTCTTCGGCCGGGCGATCTTCTGCTGTTCAACGACACCCGCGTGATCCCCGCGCGCCTGAACGGCGTGCGACCGCGCGAGGGCTCCACGGTCGCCGTCGAGGCGACCTTGCACAAACGTTTGTCGTCCAGCCGCTGGACCGCCTTCATGAAACCGGGACGCCGGCTGGCGGTGGGCGACCTCATCGAGTTCGGCGAAGGCGCCGATCGCGCCTGTCTGCTCGCTCGCCTGGACGCGCGCATCGAGGCCAAGGGCGAAGGCGGGGAGGTGACGCTGGCCTTCGATCTGGACGGCGCCTTTCTGGATCAGGCCATCGCCGAGCGCGGCCTGATGCCCCTGCCGCCCTATATCGCCGCCAAGCGCGCCCAGGACGACCGCGACCGCGCCGACTATCAGACCGTCTACGCGCGGCTGGACGGTTCGGTGGCGGCGCCGACTGCGGGTTTGCACTTCACGCCGAGGCTGCTCGACGCGCTGAAGGCCCAGGGCGTGGGCTTCGCCTTCGTCACCTTGCACGTGGGCGCGGGCACCTTTCTACCGGTCAAGACCGAGGACCTTTCCCAGCACAGGATGCACGCCGAATACGGCGAGGTATCCGCCGCCACGGCGGAAGCTGTGAACGCTGCGCGGGCGGCGGGAGGGCGGGTGATCTGCGTGGGCACGACTTCCCTGCGGCTGATCGAGAGCGCGGCCGAACCGGACGGCCAGGTCCGCCCCTTCGCGGCGGAGACCGACATCTTCATCACGCCTGGCTATCGCTTCCGCGTGGCGGACGGGCTGATGACCAATTTTCACCTGCCCAAATCGACCCTGTTCATGCTGGTCTGCGCCTTCGCGGGTCGCGACGTCATGCGCGCCGCCTACGCCCACGCCATCACCGGCGGCTATCGCTTCTATTCCTACGGCGACGGCTCCCTGCTATGGCGCGCGGCCTGATGGCGAGCTTTCCCTTCCTGATCAACGCCGTGAACGGCGCCGCGCGCACGGGCGTGATCGAAACCCCGCGCGGAGAAATCCGCACCCCCGCCTTCATGCCCGTGGGCACGGCCGGCACGGTCAAGGCCCTGACGACGGATCAGGTGCGCGCCACCGGGGCCGACATCCTGCTCGGCAACACCTATCATCTTATGCTGCGGCCCGGCGCCGAGCGGGTGGCGCGGCTGGGCGGCCTGCACAATTTCATGCGTTGGGAGCGGCCGATCCTGACGGATTCCGGCGGCTTTCAGGTCATGTCCCTGGCCAAGATCGCGAAGGTCACGGAGGACGGCGTCACCTTCCAGAGCCATATCGACGGCTCGCGTCACGCCTTGAGCCCTGAACGCTCCATCCAGATTCAGGCCGACCTTCTGGGCGCGGACATCGTCATGCAGTTGGACGAGTGCGTGTCCTGGCCGGCAGAGCAGGCGCGGGCGCGCCAGGCGATGGAACTTTCGGCCCGCTGGGGCGCGCGCAGTCGGGCGGCCTTCGGCGATCGCGAGGGCCAGGCCCTGTTCGGCATCCAGCAGGGCTCGACCTTCCAGGCGCTGCGCCGGGAATCCGCGGACCGCCTGATCGAGACCGGCTTTGACGGCTACGCCATCGGCGGCCTGGCGGTGGGCGAGGGGCACGGCGCCATGTGCGAGGTGCTGGATTACGCGCCGGCCATGCTGCCGGCAGATCGGCCGCGCTATCTTATGGGCGTGGGCAAGCCGGTGGACCTGGTGGAGGCTGTCGCGCGCGGCGTGGACATGTTCGACTGCGTCCTGCCCACCCGTTCGGGGCGTCACGGCCAAGCCTGGAGCTGGTCCGGTTCGTTCAACCTGAAAAACGCGCGCTATGCCGAGGACGACGAGCCGATCGATCCTTCCAGCGACTGCCCGGCCAGCCGCGACTATTCCAAGGCCTATCTGCACCACCTGGTGAAGAGCGAGGAAATCCTCGGCCAGGTTCTGCTGTCGTGGCACAACCTGGCCTTCTTCCAGACCCTGATGGCGGCCATGCGCGCGGCCATCGTCGAGGGCCGTTTTGAGGCCTTCCGAAAAAGCTTCCACGCGGGATTGGACAGCGAGGAAGCCTGAGATCAGTTGGTTACGCTGGACGGCGTGACCGGCGGCGCTGGGAAGGTGTGGGTCGGCTTGGGATCAGGCTTGGGCTTTGACAGATGCAGCGCGGACTTGACGGGCTGCACCACGGCGCAGGCCGACAGGGCCAACAGGATCGGCAGGACGATCGGAAGCCGTACACGCATGGTCTCGACACTCTGCTGGGCGGTATTTGGCTGCAGTGTGGGCTTTACGACTTGTCCGGTCCAGGGGGTCCGCATATGGTCCGCGCGCTTTGCCGCACCCTTCCGGGGCAAAGACGGGGGCCGGTAGCTCAGCGGTAGAGCATTCGACTTTTAATCGAATGGTCGAGGGTTCGATTCCCTCTCCGGCCTACCATCGCCCCGCGGCGACCCCTATCTGTCTGAGCAATAGACGCCGGAGGCCGAGCCGTGACCCAACCCCTGCTGCTGCAGCCTCTGACGCTCAAGGGCCTGACCCTTCGCAACCGGATCGCGATCTCGCCCATGTGCCAGTACAGCGCCGTGGACGGCGTGGCGCAAGATTGGCACCTGGTGCATCTGGGCCGCTTCGCCCTGGGCGGGGCGGGCCTGGTGACGGTAGAGGCCACGGGAGTCGAGGCGCGCGGCCGCATCAGTCCCGGCGACATGGGCCTGTGGAACGACGAGCAGGCCCGCGCCCTGGCCCGCATCGCCGATTTCCTCAAGGCCAACGGCTCGGCCGCCGGCATCCAATTGGCGCACGCCGGGCGCAAGGGTTCCACCAAACGCCCGTGGGACGGCGGCGGCCCGCTGACCGAGGCCGACGCAGCGGCGGGTGAGGCGCCGTGGGAGACCGTGGCGCCCAGCGCCTTGCCCTTCACTGAGGACTGGCGCACGCCCAAGGCCATGAGCACAGCGGACATGGCCGAGGTGATCATCGCCTTCCGCGAGGCGACCAAACGGGCCCTGACCTGCGGCTTTGACGTGGTGGAGGTGCATGCCGCCCACGGCTATCTGTTGCACGAGTTTCTCTCGCCCCTGTCCAATCACCGCACCGACGCCTACGGCGGCGACCGGGCCGGCCGCATGCGTTTTCCGCTGGAGGTGGTGCAGACGGTGCGCGCGGTGTGGCCGCAGGATCGGCCCCTGTTCGTGCGGGTCTCGGCGGTGGACTATGGGGAGGGCGGCCTGACCATAGAGGACACCATCGCCTTCTCCAGGGAGCTGAAGGCCCTGGGCGTTGACCTGGTCGACTGCTCATCCGGCGGCAACAGCACGGTCTTTCCGGCCGCGGGCCCGGGTTATCAGGTTCCCTACGCCGCCGCCGTGCGCAAGGGCGCGCAAATCGCCACAGCCGCCGTCGGCCTGGTGCTGAGCGCCGGGCAGGCCGAGCAGATTCTGACCGAGGGTTCGGCCGACCTGATCTTCATCGCGCGCAAGGCGCTGGACGATCCCAACTTCCCCCTGCACGCGGTGGAAGCCCTAACCGGCGAGATCGACTACAGCCTCGGCGCCCACGCCGGCGCGCAGCGGCCTGGAGCGCCTGGCCGGTCCGCTCAAGCGTCTCAAGGCCGGCGGCTAAGGCTCAAGGCTCAGGAACCGCGTCCGCACACGCCTCAAGCTGACAAGAGCGCGGAATCAATCTAGCGGTTAGGGCCTCAAGGCCTCGCCAGACGCGCGTTTACGGGCGCGCTTGCGCGCCGACGCAACAGGAATGGGCGCGTTCCGATGACCGATCACTTGAAATTCGCCGTCCTTCTCGCGAGCTTCGTCGCGCTGGCCGGCGGCAAGGGCGCCTGGGCTCAACCCACGCCCATGGGTCCGGCCCCGGTGGGGCAGACGCCGCCCTCGGCGCAGCAGCAGCAGCTGGGCATTCCACCGACCGACGCCGCCCTGCTGGGCTCCCTGCCGATCCCGCCCGGCGCCAAGATCATCAGCGACCAGTCCCTGATCATAGGTTCCGGCGACACATGGGTCGGGCGCCTCAGCCTGGACGTAGGCCGCGACGTCACCTCGGCCTATCAGTATTTCCTGGACGCTTTCCAGTCGCAGGGCTGGACCCTGCAAAGCGCCGTGCGCTCCAAAACCAGCCTTTTGGTCTTCACCCGGTCGGGCCGCAGCGCCACTATCGAGTTTCAGGACACGCCGAGAACTCGTGGGCGGCACCACCGTCACCCTGACCATGGCGCCCCAGGGAAGCGTTTCGCACTACTAGCGAAGGGGCGAGCCGCCTCTAAACTAACTCCGCGGCGTTGCTTGAACGTCTTGCCTAAGGGGTAGGGCGGGGGAGCGTTGCTGCCGGTGCGCTGGCATGGCGCTGTTCGGACGATAGGCGGCTTGAAATCAATCACCTTCCAGCGGGTCGACCAGCGAGGCCTCGACGTCTATCGTGTAGAAATTGAACACACCGCCGCCGCCGCGATCGGGCCACTGACGGCGGATGGCAAGGCTTCCGTGCAAGGCTGGCGAAAACTGTTCTGATTGTTTGACCAGCGTCATCCAGCCACCGGCCAATTTCTCAATCACGCTGCGGAGACGATCATGGGCACGCCTCTGAACAGCCGCCTGGGGAACGCAAGGAAGCCGACAAGGCGCGAATACGGCGTGCTCAGTCTGTTGGTCTCGGCCGGGATATTGGCAGCCGCCCCAGTTCACGCCCAAACGCCGGTTCAGCCTCCGACGCCGGGCCCCGCTTTGGCGCAGCAATCTGACGGAACGGCCGCCCCGCCTAAGGCCGCCGACGTCTCTGGCCAATCGTCACAGACTGGGGCCGCGCAGCAGACGCCCCAGGCCAAGCCTCCCAGCAAGCCGACCAAGCGCCCGACGGCGGCAGGCAACAACGTGGTGACCGTCACGGCCGCGCCGGAAGAGGCCGTGCGCACCTCGATCGACCGGCGCAGCTACAGCGTCGCCACGGATTTGCAGGGTTCGGGCGGCTCCCTGGCCGACGCCCTGCGCAACATCCCGGGCGCGGAGGTCGACATCAACGGCAACCTCAGCCTGCGCGGCGGGCCAGTACAGATCATGATCGACGGACAGCCGTCCGCCATGTTCAGCGGCCAAAGCGCCGGTCAGGTGCTGCAGTCCATGCCCGCGGACCGCATCGATCGGGTCGAGGTGATCACCACCCCCACCGCCGCGTTTTCTCCGGAAGGCCAAGCGGGGATCATCAACCTGGTCACCAAGAAGTCGGCCCCGGCCGGGACCTCGGGCGGAATGCGCGCCAATGTGGGCGGGGCGGGGCGCAAAAATGTCGCCGGCAACTGGGCCTACACCAAGGACAAACTGACGGTGGCCGCCGACGGCGGCTGGCGTCGGGACCTGCAGCACTTCGACTGGCGACTCCACCGGTACGGCGGCGGACGCGGTCACCGGCCTTCCCGATCCGCGCACCCAACAGTTCTCAAGCAAGGGCCTCATCGACAGCTTGAACGGGCACTTCGGCTTTAACTACCGGATCGATCCCAAGACACAGTTGAGCGGCGATGGCCGTTACTTCACCTTCAAGATCGGCCAGGACCAGGACAATAGCCTGCTTTCCGCCGCACCGAACGGGGCGCCGTTGGAGGCCTTCAGCCAAGCCAACCGTACCGACACCTGGGGGAACATTGCGGTCGGCCAAATGACCCTGCGCCACGAGTTCCCCGGCAAGGACCATACCCTCGTTCTGTTCTACAACCACACTCAGGTACACAACAGGAACGACAATGCCTCCAACGACCTGACAACGGTCCCTGAGCCGCCCTTGTCACAATTTGAGGATCAGTTCGCGCACACCAACCGAGACGGGAATGAATTCAAGGCCGACTATACCCGCCCAATGCCCAGCTCAGCGCAGTTGAAACTCGGCTACGACTTTCGCGTCAGCAAAGCGACCTACAACAACTTCGGAGTGCTTGGGCCAGACCAGCCTCAGGCGGCGCCTGATGAACTGCTTTCTAACCTGTTTCTCTACCGGCAAACGGTCAACGCCGCCTACGCGACATATGAACGGCCTTTCAAAGCCTTGACGGTGCTCGCTGGTTTGCGCGTGGAGGACCAACAATTACAGCTGGGTCAGATCACCCAGGGGGTGGATGTCAGCCATAGCAATCTCAATGTCTTTCCTAGCCTGCACCTGGCCTACAAAACCTCCGCGACGACGCAGTGGGTTGTGAGCTACGCGCCCCGCATAGAGCGGCCTCAGCCTCAGGACCTCAATCCCTTCCGCAATATCGTGAACCCGTTCAATATCAGCGAGGGCAATCCGAACCTGGCGCCCCAGATCACCCAATCGTTCGAGGGGGGGTGGCAGTACCGCAAGGGTCCCGCCTCGTATCTGGCCACCTTGTTCTACCGTCAGAGCGATCACGGGGTCACGAGCGTGACCACCAATTTGGGCGACGGGGTGCTGTTCACCCAACGCGAAAATCTAGCCAACAGCAAGACCGCCGGGCTGGAGCTTGTGGCCTCAGCCCCCCTCCTCAAAACCCTGACCTACAACGCCTCGACGGATCTCTATTGGAAACAGATCCAGGCGCCGGTTTTGGGCGAGACCCTGCAGACCCGGCAGTCCGTGACTGCCAGCGGACACGTCAATTTCAATTGGCAGCCGACGAAGATGGATCTTGTTCAGATTTCACGCCCAGGCCAACGCGGCAAGCGTAACGCCGACGGGCCATACCGATCCTCTGTTCTTCATGACCCTGGGGTACCGACACAAGTTCACCGACGACTTCGCCCTGGTGACGACCGTCGTGGACCCCTTGAACTCCATCCGTCAGACATCCTATCTGGACAGCCCAGGGCTCGACACGCGAACCGTGACGCGCCCCCATATCCAGACCGCCTATATCGGCTTTACCTGGACATTCGGCGGCCATGGGCGTGCTCAGCGCGATCAAGACATCGATATTGACCCCGCCGCCACGGCCCTTCCGGAGCAATAGTCCGGTGGCGGGGGTGGTCGGGCCGTCCGTGGCCGAACGTCTCTGCTCGGCCCCTAAACCAGCGCCCCGTGGCAGTGCTTGAACTTCTTGCCCGAGCCGCAGGGGCAGGGGGCGTTGCGGCTGGTGCGCTCCCAGCCGGCGGGCAGGGCGCTGAGCGGCAGGGCCTGGCGCTGCTCGGCCGACAGGCCGTCGGGCAGGGCTTGGGCGAAGCGGCCGGCCATCTCGTTCTGGCCGGTCAGGGGATCCATGTGCTCCTCGACCAGTCCGCCCCGCGGCGGCGGCGGGGCGATTTCGGGCTCCTGGAAATGGAACTCCACCGTCATCAGCCAGCGCGTCACGTTCTGGCGCAGGTCCACCAGCAGCTTCTCGAACAGGGAGAAGGCCTCGGTCTTGTACTCGTTGAGCGGGTCGCGCTGGCCGTAGCCACGCAGGCCGATGACGTTGCGCAGATGGTCCAGGTGCATCAGGTGCTCGCGCCACTGCAGATCGACCATCTGCAGCAGGAAGTTCTTTTCGATCTGCCGCATGTATTCTTCGCCGAGCATCTGCTGGCGCTCGGCGGCGCGGGCGTCGCCCGCCGCGGTGATCCGCTGCACGAACTCCTCGTTGGCGATGCCGTCTTCCTGCGCCCAATCGGCCAGGGGCAGCTCCAGGCCCAGCAACGCGCGCACCCGCTCGTCCAGGCCCGCGATATCCCACTGCTCCACATAGGCCTTGGGCGGCAGGTGACGGTCGACCAGGTCGATCACCGTGTCGCGCCGCATTTCGGCGACGATCTCCGACAGGTCGCTCGCCTCCATGAACTCCTGTCGCTGCTCGAACACGGCCTTGCGCTGGTCGTTCACTACGTCGTCGTATTTGAGCAGGTTCTTGCGGATCTCGTAGTTGCGCTGCTCGACCTTGCGCTGGGCGGTGGCGATGGCGGAGTTCAGCCACTTGTGGGTGATCGCCTCGCCCTCGGCCACGCCGAAGGTGCGCATGATGGAGTCCAGCCGCTCGCCGGCGAAGATGCGCAGCAGGTCGTCCTCGCAGGACAGGAAGAACTTGGAGTGGCCCGGGTCGCCCTGACGACCGGTGCGGCCGCGCAGCTGATTGTCGATACGGCGGCTTTCGTGCCGCTCGGTGCCCAGCACGAACAGACCTCCGGCGGCGAGGGCCGCGGCCTTGGCGTCGGCGATCTCCGCCTCCAGTTCCTTCTGACGGGCGGCCGCCATCTCGGGAGTGACTTCCACGCCCAGGCCGCGCTGTTCCTGCCGCCAGGCCAGCACGCGCATGTCGATATTGCCGCCCAGCTGGATGTCGGTGCCGCGGCCGGCCATGTTGGTGGCGATGGTCACCGAGCCGGGCACGCCGGCGTCGGCGACGATGATAGGCTTCCTGCTCGTGATAGCGGGCGTTGAGCACCTGGTGCGGGAGGCCGACGTCTTCTTCTTGCCGTCGTTCTCGAACTTGTGCGCCTTGAGCAGTTCCGACAGCTGCTCGGACTTCTCGATCGACACCGTGCCCACCAGGATCGGCTGGCCGCGACGATGGCAGTCCTCGATCTGGCTGATGATCGCCTGGTTCTTCTCGGCGGCGGTGCGATAGACCTCGTCGTCGTCGTCGATCCGCGCATGATGGGGCGGTTGGTCGGAATCTCGGCCACGTCCATCTTGTAGATGTCGAGGAATTCCTGCGCCTCGGTGGCGGCCGTGCCGGTCATGCCCGACAGCTTGGAGTAGAGGCGGAAATAGTTCTGGATGGTGACCGAGGCGAGGGTCTGGTTCTCGGGCTGGATCTCCACGCCTTCCTTGGCCTCGATCGCCTGGTGCAGGCCCTCCGACAGCCGCCGGCCGGTCATCATCCGGCCGGTGAACTCGTCGATCAGCATGATCTCGCCGGCGCGGATGATGTAGTCCTTGTCGCGCAGATAAAGGATGTTGGCCCGCAGCGCCTGGTTGATGTGGTGCACCACCGAGATGTTGGCCGGGTCGTACAGGCCCGCGGAATCCGTCGGCCAGGTGGCCGCCCGCCTCCAGCATCTCCTCTACGCGCTCGGAGCCCACTTCGCTGACCATGACCTGGCGCTGCTTTTCGTCCAGGTCGTAGTTTTCGGGGCCCTTGGCGATCAGTTGTTTCACCAGGGTGTCGATGGTCCGATAGAAGTCCGAGCGGTCTTCGGTCGGGCCGGAAATGATCAGCGGCGTGCGCGCCTCGTCGATCAGGATGGAGTCCACCTCGTCGACCACCGCGAAATGGTGACCGCGCTGGACCATCTCGCGCGGGTCATAGACCAGGTTGTCGCGCAGATAGTCGAAACCGAACTCGTTGTTGGTGCCATAGGTGATGTCGCTGGCGTAGGCCTTCTGGCGCTCGGGCTGGGACAGGCCGTTGACGATCACGCCCACGCTCAGACCCAGGAAGCGATAGACCTGACCCATCCATTCGGCGTCGCGGGTGGCCAGATAGTCGTTCACCGTGATCAGGTGGACGCCCTTGCCGGCGAGGGCGTTCAGATAGACCGGCGCGGTGGCGACCAGGGTCTTGCCTTCGCCGGTGCGCATCTCGGCGATGCCGCCCTTATGCAGCACCATGCCGCCGACCAGCTGCACGTCGTAATGCCGCTGGCCGAGCGTGCGGCGCGCGGCCTCGCGCACGGCGGCGAAGGCGTCGGGCAGCAGTTCATCCAGGCTCTTGCCGGCGGCGAACTGGGCCTTGAATTCCTCGGTCTTGCCGCGCAAGTCCGCGTCCGACAGGGCGGCGTAGGCCGGCTCCAGGGCGTTGATGGCCGCGACCCGCCCCATCATCGCCTTGACCTGGCGATCGTTGGAGGAACCGAAAATCTTTTTGGCTAGGCCGAGCATGAAGGGTCCAAACACAAGGTGAAGTGAGCGCGCCGCGCGGAACAGGCGCCGCGCGAGACGGTCACAAAAACCGCTCGACTTGCGCGCGCGCGAGACTTAAGCACCGGCCGTTGGCCTGTCAACGCAATGGCCTTTCCCATCAAGGCTTTGATGCGTCGGGTCGGCGCCGCCCTGAAAGCGTCCGGCACGGGAACCTCGTCATGACCATCGCCCAGACGCCGATCCGGCTTTCCTCTCTTTGCTTTGCGATGAGTCTGTTGGCTCTGACTCTCGCCGGGTGCAATCGCCCAGTGATCGCCGAACGGCCGCCCCAGGCGGGCGACATCGCCGTGGCCAAGGTCAACGGCCGGCGGTGTGGAAATCGGACGTGGTGCGCGAGGCCGTAGCCCAGGGTCTGATCGGCGAGGGCGAGCCGCTGGACGTGTCTTCCGACCTGTTCCATCGCACCTTGGACGAGGTGATCGACCAGAAACTGCTGGCGTCCGAGGCGCTCGCCCGCAAGCTGGATCGCGACCCCACCGCCCAGCGGCGGCTGGCGGCCGCGCGCGAGCGCATCCTGTCGGACATGCTGGTGGAATCGGTGGTGGAGAAGGCGGTCAACGACAACGCCATCCGCACGCTTTACGAGGAACAGCTCAAGAGCGCCAAGCAGGACGAGGAGTTCCACGCCCGGCAGATCATCGTGAACAGCCAGGCGGACGCGGAGGCGATCAAGAAGCTGTTGGCCAGCGGGGCCAATTTCGACGCCCTGGCCCTGGAGCGCTCGATCGATTCCGAAACCAAGTTCAACGGCGGGGACCTGGGCTATTTCACCTTGGACGTCATGCCCGACGCCTATGGACAGGCGCTGAAGACGGCCAAGCCCGGCGATCTGATCGGCCCGTTCCAAAGCGAGGCCGGCTGGGTGTTGCTGAAGGTGGAGGACCGGCGCCAGGAACAGCCCATCACCCTGGAGTCCGCGCGGCCGCAGATCGTGCGCTTCCTGACCTATGACCAGGTGCGCGACCTGCTGGAGACCCTGCGCAGCCACAGCCAGGTGCAGACCCTGATCGCCCCGGCCAAGGACGCGGGCAAGGAGCCGGCGTCCGCGCCGCCGGACGCACCGTCCTCCGAAACCTCTGACGCTCCGCCGGTCTCGAGCGCCGTTGCGCCGCCGCCGACCGTCGCTGCGCCCCAGCCGAACGCTAAGATCAAGGCCAAGTCATGAGTGCGCCCGCCAATCCTCCCGCGACCGGAAAGCCGGGCCTGAAGGTCTCGCCCCTGGCCGTGTCCTTTCCAGCCATACCGCCCATCGGCGGCGTGGAGCTGTCCGCCCTGCGCGCGGGCTTTTACAAGCATGAGCGCGACGATCTGATGCTCGTGCGGTTCCGGCCGGGGACGTCGTGCGCGGGGGTGTTCACCCAGCACAAGGTGGGCTCCGCGCCGGTGGACTGGTGCCGCAAGGCCCTGCACGACTCCCATGGCGAGGACGTGCGCGCGCTCGTGCTCAACGCCGGCTGCGCCAACGCCTTCACCGGCAAGGCGGGCGAGAAGACCGTGAGCAAGGTGGCCACCGCCGTCGCCAAGGCGGTCGGCTGCAAGCCGCAGGGGGTGATGCAGGCCTCCACGGGCGTGATCGGCGTGCCCTTCGATCCGGCCAAGATCACCGATGTGCTGCCCGACCTGATCGCCGGGCTCGGCCCCGACGGCTGGGCGCGCGCCGGCAAGGCGATGATGACCACCGACACCTTCCCCAAGGGCGCCCACGCCATCGCCAAGATCGACGGAGTTAGCGTGCAGATCGCCGGCCTGGCCAAGGGCTCGGGCATGATCGCGCCGGACATGGCCACCATGCTGGCCTTCGTGGCCACCGACGCGGACATCGCGCCGGGGGCTCTGCAGACCCTGATCGAGCGGCTGACGGTTTCGACCTTCAACGCCGTGACAGTGGACGGCGACACCTCCACCAACGACACCCTGCTGGCCTTCGCCACCGGCGCCTCGGGCGCGCCGCGCATCGAGCGGGCGAGCGATCCGCGCCTGGCCGATTTCCGCGACAAGCTGGAAGTGGTCCTGCAGAATTTAGCCATGCAGTTGGTGCGCGACGGCGAGGGCGCGAGCAAGTTCGTCAAGATCACCGTCAGCGGCGCCAAGTCCAAGGCCTCGGCCCAGCGCATCGCCATGACCATCGCCAATTCGCCCCTGGTCAAGACCGCCATCGCCGGTCAAGACGCCAACTGGGGCCGCATCGTCGCGGCCGCCGGACGGGCGGGCGAGCCGCTGGACCGCGACAAGCTGTCGGTCACCTTCGGCGAACTGTGGGCCGCCAAGGACGGCGCCGTGGCCAAGGATTACGACGAGGCCAAGATGAGCGCCTATATGAAGAACGCCGAGCTCGAGATCGGCGTGGACGTGGGCGTGGGCCACAAGCAGGCCACGGTGTGGACCTGCGACCTGACCAAGGGCTACATCGAGATCAATGGCGATTATCGCTCTTGATCCGTCTCCTCCCCTGTCGCGCGAAGAGCGGTGCAGGGGGACCCGCGAAGCACGGCGGAAGGTGGCTTCGATGTAGGCTTGCGCCACCACCGCCTCAAGCCGGTCCCCTCCCCCGCTTCGGCAGGGGAGGAGATAGTATGTCGAAGCTCCTCCTCGTCTCCGCCTGCGCCCTGATCGACGCCGACGGGCGGGTGCTGATTTGCCAGCGGCCGCAGGGCAAGTCAACTGGCCGGCCTGTGGGAGTTTCCCGGAGGCAAGGTGGAGGTGGGCGAGACGCCGGAAGCGGCCTTGATCCGTGAACTGAAGGAAGAGCTGGATATCGAGGTCAAGCAGGCGTGCTTGGCGCCCTTCGTGTTCGCCTCCCACGCCTACGACGACTTCCACCTGCTGATGCCGCTCTATCTGTGTCGGCGATGGGAGGGGTTCGTGAAGGCGCTGGAGCACCCCGCCGTCGCCTGGGTCAGGCCCGATAAGCTGGCCGACTATCCCATGCCGCCTGCGGATGGACCGCTGGTCGCGTATCTGCGGGATTTCCTTTGAAGCTGCGAGATCGTGGGGGATCGGCGGATATTCATTTGGTCGTGAAGCGCAGGGTGCTCGCCGTCGCCGCCCCCTAGCGATCTTCCCGGCTGTGCCACAGCCTGAGGACAAAGATCACATCGCCCTGCAATTCGTACCGCATCTCATATTGGCCGACGAGGATGCGGCGCACCTCGCGAGGTTCGAATTCCTCCAGCCGTTCACCCAATCGAGGCTGTTGAAGCAAGCGGGAAGGGGCGGTGACCAGGGCTTGGACGGTGCGCGCGGCCGCGGCTCGGTTCACCGGCGCCAGAAAGTCCGTGGAGCCGGACCAGATCGGTCTGGGCCTTGCTCGTCCATTTCAGGCGCATCAGATCGGCGGCGGAGGGTGGAGTTGCCGCCCAGACTTTCCGCCCAGGCGAGCACGCTTTGATGATCGATCACCCGGCCGGCGTCGACGTCAGCCAAACCTTCCAAGGTCAATCGGCGACGCTCTTCTTCCTGATCGACCCAGGCAGTCAGGGCTTGCTTGACGATCCAGGCTCGCGAGCGCTCCAGCCGAGACGCCAGCTGATCGACCTTGTCGGCCAGCGGGGCCGGGATATGGGCGGTGAGAACACGGGTGTCCATGGGAATCGCTCCTAATCAAAATCAATCATAGCAATGACACTATGATTTATCGACCGCTTTTCTCCCCCGCCGGAATCTCCTTCGTCCCCAGCGCATCCGCCAGCCGCATCTTTGCCGACCCCGGCCGCAGGGGCTGTTGCTGGTCCGGGTGCGGGGCCCAGCCGGTCATGATCACAAGATCGAAGGTGGCGCGGACGCGGCCGTCCGGGTCGGAAAAGCGTTCGGCGTAGATATCGCAGGCGCGCGCCAGCACCGCGCGGATAAGCGGCTTGCGCGAGCGTTCGGCCAGGACGTTGGTCTCGCCCATGGCTTTCAGATCGGCGATCAGCCGCAGAGGGTGCTCGTAGCGCACGGTCACGCGGTCCGCGTCCGCCACGGGCAGGGCGAAGCCCGCCCTTTGCAGCAAGCCCGCCGCGTCCAAGGCGTCGGCGAAGGGCGAGACGCGCAGGCCGGCCCCGTCGCTCAGCTCCGCCTCGGCGGCCAGCAGCGATTGTCGCAGCTCCGTCAGGCTGGAGCCGCCCATCACCGCGCCGATGAACAGGCCGTCGGGCTTCAGAGCCTGCCTGATCTGGATCAGGGTTCCGACCAGATCATTGGTCCAGTGCAGGGCCAGGGTCGAAACGACCAGGTCCAGGCTCCCCTGCAGCGAACGGCAGGTGTTCCTCATCGACCTGCACGCGCGGCGCCTGCCGACCCATCAGCATGGCGGCGGACAGATCGGTTTCAATCAACAGGCCCACGCGCGCGGCGGCCGAGCTTTGCGCCAGGGCCACGGCGAACAGGCCGCTGCGCGCGCCGAGGTCGACGGCTGTGGGAAAGCTGCGCATGATGGCCTCCAGCCGCTCGACCACGTCGGCGGCCACGCGCGCCTTGAGGAAGTCGGCCTGGCCATAACGGCCCGCCGCCCGATCCAGGCGCAGACGGTGCAGGGCGCGGTCGAACAGGGGTGGCGGGAGGCTCATGCTTTCGAAGATGACAGACTGGCCGTCGGCGGCCCTTCAGTCATGCGGCGCCGCGCCGGCCGTGGCAAAGGGTCTGTGGCTGGAAGGCTTGCGCACGGCGCAGGATCTGGTGTTCCCGCACCACGCCCTGGACGGGTCCGGACGCACTGGGTCATCGGGCCTATCGCCCGAAGCCTGGTCGCGCATCCGCTTTCTGGAGGCGCCGGTGTGCGACGGCTGCGGAACGCCGTTCGACTACGACATGGGCGAGGCCGCGCGCTGCGCCGCCTGCGAGGCCAAGCCGCGCGCCTTCGCCCGCGCCCGGGCGGCGTGCCTGTACGACGAGGCCTCGCGCGATCTGATCCTCCAGTTCAAGCACGCGGACCGCATCGACCTGGCGCGCCTGTTCGCCGGCTGGATCAGCCGGTCGGCGGCGGAGTTGCTGGAGCAGGCCGACGCGGTCACGCCCGTGCCCATGCCGCCGATGCGCCTGATCCGCCGCCGCTACAACCAGGCCGCCGAGATCGCCCGTCCGTTGGCGCGGCGCCTGGGTCTGGCCTACCGTCCGGGCCTGCTGGTGCGCCGTTCCGGCGAGAGCCAGGCCGGGCGGTCGGGCGCAGGGCGCAAGCGAAACGTGGCCGGCGCCTTCACCGCGCCCGAACGCGCCAGGGCCAAGATCGAGGGCCGCCGCATCCTGCTGATCGACGACGTGCTGACCACCGGCGCCACGGCGGAGGCCTGCGCCAAGGCCCTGCTCAAGGCCGGCGCGGCGGCCGTGGACGTCGCGGTGGTGGCGAGGGTGCGCGAGGCGGCGCACCTCTCTATATGAGGGGCGCAAGGTTCGTTCAGAGATTTGGCTTATGGCTCATGTGACCATCTATACGCGCCCGTTCTGCGGCTACTGCGCCCGGGCGCTGGCGCTCTTGACCCAAAAGGGCGCGGATTTCGAGGAAATCGAGGCGGGCATGGACCCCATCAAGCGCAAGGAGATGATCGAGCGCTCGGGCGGTTCGACCTTTCCGCAGATCTTCATCGGCGATCGGCACATCGGCGGCTGCGACGAGTTGATGGCCCTGGACCGCAAGGGCGAGTTGGACGCGCTGCTGGCCGCATGACCTCCCTTCGCGTCGCCCTGATCCAGACCCGCACGCCGGCCGATCAGGCCGCCGCTCTGGCGCATACCGCGCCCCTGATCCGCCAGGCGGCCGAGGCGGGCGCACAGCTGATCCTCACGCCCGAGGGCTCCAACCTGCTGCAGCGCGACCGGCCCAAGATGCTGGCGCTGATGCGGAGCTTGGAAGATGACCCCTTCGTGCAAGGCGTGCGCGCCTTGGCGAAAGAGCTTGGCGTATGGGTCCTTATCGGCTCGGCCCTAGTGGACAACGGCGCCGGCAAGGCCGCCAACCGCGCGGTGCTGATCGACGCGGACGGACGGATCGTGCAGACCTATGACAAGGTGCACATGTTCGACGTGGACCTGCCCAGCGGCGAGCGTTACCGCGAATCCTCGCTGTATGAGCCGGGCGGCGAGGCTCGGCTGGTGCAAACGCCGTGGGGGCCGCTGGCCTGACCATCTGCTACGACATGCGCTTTCCGCAACTGTTCCGCGCCCTGGCCAAGGCCGGCGCCAAGATCATCGCCGCGCCCGCCGCCTTCACCCGTCCCACCGGCGAGGCGCACTGGGAGGTGCTGCTGCGCGCCCGCGCCATCGAGAACGGCGCCTTCGTCCTGGCGCCGGCTCAGGGCGGCCAACACGAGGACGGCCGCGGCACCTGGGGCCATTCGATCGCCATCGATCCCTGGGGCCGCATCCTGGCGCAGGCCCAGGGCGACGAACCCGGCGTGGTGATCGCCGATCTGGACCTGGACGAGGTGGAGCGCACGCGCGCGGCCATTCCATCCCTGGCCAATGAGCGGACCTTTGCGGGGCCATTCCAGGAAGGCTTGGGCGCATGATCAAATATGCTTTGGTCTGCGAGCACGGTCACGAATTCGAGGGCTGGTTCGGCGCGTCCGCCGACTACGACGACCAGCACGCGCGCGGCCTTTTGGACTGCCCGACCTGCGGCTCCAAGGCGGTGCGCAAGGCGATCATGGCGCCCGCCGTGGTTGGCGCGAAAGCCCAGCATTTCGCGCCTGCGCCATCACCGGAGGCCATGCGCGAAATGGCCCTGCAGGTGCGCCGGCAAGTCGAGGACAACTTCGACTATGTGGGCGAGGCCTTCGCCAAGGAGGCCCGCGCCATCCACGAGGGCAAGGCCGAGGAACGCGGCATCTACGGCGAGGCCACGCCGGCGGAGGTCAAGGCCCTGGTGGAGGACGGCGTGCCCGTGGCGCCGCTGCCGCCAAGCCGAAGGATAAGGGCGAGTTGAACTGAGGGCAGGAGGCAGGTGCTGCGGCTGCATTCTCCCTTCCCCCTCGATGGGGGAAGGGGCAGGGGATGGGGGTGGATGCAGTTCAGATTTAGGATGAGCGCATGAGGCGGCGACGCCTCTTGCTCCATCTCCGGCGGCCTCACCGAACCACCCCCATCCCTGCCCTTCCCCCATCGAGGGGGAAGGACGCCTTATTCTGAAACCGCCGCACCGCTCCGTCGATCGCATGGCGAGTTTGCTTTCGAAGGGCCTGGCCCCGTCAAGGATGGCCGAAGGCCACCGCTGCGCGGCGAGGCGCAGCCTCGTCCTTGACCGGACCAGACCTTCGAAAAATCATTCCATCATGCGCCAGCGACGGCGGGGTGGGCGCGCTGCCCAATCAGTCGCTAATCCCGGCGAAGGCAGGGAACCGAGCTTTTTGTTTGCTATCGACGTTGGCCGATTTCTCGAAGCGCAGCCTAGATCGTTGGATCTCCTTTCTTGAACCTGAGCAGCAATCCCACCGTGCGACCATGATCAAAGGAAATCCAAATAACGTACCGGCTTGTCGCCACCGAGCAATGATCACGGTTAGACCTTTCGGGGGCAAGTCGCGGCCCCATGTGACTCGGGTGGTGCACTTATCGTGCGGAGCAAGAACAATGGTCCGTTCGATGTTCCAAGTGGTCAGCCAACGTTTCGGCTGCGTCTTCAAAGCGGCTTGCTCGTGCACTACCGGGCCAACAAATTAGACGATCGAGGTACACGTAGCGGTCAGATGTGTTGATGAACTCCAGGGTCGCCGTGTGTCTATTCATGGCCACCCAAGCTGCATAGGGCCGTCCGCGTAATAGGCGATCCATCAGCACGAAAGCACCGGTTAGAAGTCCAACGACACTTCCTATGTCCTTGACCAAGCGCCAGATTTCGAGAGCATTCATATTTGCAATGCCTCGCTTCGCAGATGACGGCATTCGGCAGGAAATGGGGCGAACATCACTTCCCCTAAACCGTCGGCTCCGCCGCCGCGTCCCGATCAATCGTCATCATGTAATTGACCTCGCAGTCCGCCGACCGCGACCACCGCCCCGCGAACGGATCGTACGACACCCCGAACGGGCCGCCCAGCTGCACCGGTTCATCGGCCAGGAAATCCAAGATCTCGTCGGGCTTCAAAAACTTCTTCCAGTCGTGGGTGCCGACCGGCAGCCAGCGCAGGATGTATTCGGCGCCCAGAACCGCCAGGGCCATGGCCTTGGGCGTGCGGTTCAAGGTGGCGAGGATCATCACGCCGCCGGGCGCGAGCAGGCGCACGCAGTCCTTCAGGAATTGGGCGGGATCGGCCACATGCTCGATCACCTCCATGTTGAGCACCACGTCGAATGGCGGCTCGCCGCCTTCCAGCATGGCCTCGGCGGTGGAGGCGCGATAGACGATGTCCAGCCCCTGTTCCGCGGCGTGCGCCCGCGCCGTGCCGATGTTGCGCTCGGACGCATCCACGCCGGTGACCGCAAAGCCCAGCCGCGTCATGGGCTCGCACAAAAGGCCGCCGCCGCAGCCGATATCCAGAAGGCGCAGGCCCTCGAACGGACGCCGCGCGGTGATATCGCGCCCGAACCGCAGGGCCGCCTCATCGCGGATGAATTCCAAGCGAACCGGGTTGAACCGATGCAGCGGCTTGAACTTGCCGTCGGGGTCCCACCACTCCGCCGCCATGGCGGAAAACCGCGCGACCTCGGCTTCGTCGATGCTGGAATGGGTTTCGAGAGTCACGACGATATCTCCGCCTCAGCGGATAAGCCTCACATCGACGCCAAGTTCAAGCTTCGCCCAGGCGCGGTCGGCGGTCCACGCCGGCAGCCGCCGGTGCGAGGCCAAGGCAAGGCAGGCCCGGTCGCCCAATGACAGGCCTCTCGCCGCCGGGGCGGTGCGCAGGGCGCCGGCGGTGAAGGCCTGCCCTTCGTCGAAATTCACGATCGTGCACGGGAACTGAAGCAGCATCCGCCGGATGTCGTCGGAACCCGCGCCTTGCTCGCCCAGTTTGGCGACGACCTCGGACAGATTGACTGCGCTCAGAAGGCTGCCGGGCAGAACCGCCTGAGCCCGCCCCGCGCCCGGTTCACCTCGAATGATTGCCAGAATGACCGAAGAGTCCACGACGCACTCATTCATTCACTGCTCTCACGGCGCGCCTCGGCCCTCCGGTCCTCGATCAATTCGTCCACAAGGCTCACGCCCGGCTTAGCGTAGCGACTGAAAATAGCCTGCGCCTGTTTAACCGCGGCCTCCACGCTGCGGAGTGTCACCGTTCCGTCCTGCGCCAGTTGGGCCATGACCTTGCCGCCGCGTTCGACTCCGAGCGTCGATCTGAGGGGTTCGGGCAATCCCAGGCGACCGTCCGCGGCGATTTCCAGCCAGACAATCCCGTTTGCTTCGCCTGTCGGCGTAGCGAGAAAGGCCGGCCCGATTTCAGCGAATTGGCCTTGAGCGGGTGCATCATCGACGTGTATCGGCGACGCCCGCGATCCGCCTCGGCGCTCATCGTCCACGAGCACGTTTCTGACGTGCTGGTATCGCTTGTCCAGGAGGCGGGCGATTTCGGCGCGCCCATAGCCGGCCCGGGCCAAGGCGCGGATCTTGTCAGAGACAGTAGCGTTGCTGTCGACGATGGAGCCGGGATCGGCAAGCATCACGCCTCCTTAACATAACTATAAAAGACATAGGTAGGTTGTTTACATTAGACCGTTCGCTGGGTCAAGCCTTCAACTCCCTGTTTGCAGCGCGGCCCGCCCCCCGCTAGAAGGGCGCCCTTCGAACTTCGGGAGAGCTCCGGCGTGTCGCGGCTGGTGATGAAATTTGGCGGGACCTCGGTCGCCGATCTGGAGCGCATCCGGCGGGTGGCGCGTCTGGTGGCGGCGGAAGCCGCCACGGGCAAGCAGGTGGCGGTGGTGGTCTCGGCCATGGCCGGCAAGACCAATGAGCTGGTGGCCTGGACCGACGGCGCGGGGGCGTCGGCGGCCGGCCTCGAGCCGTCCGATGACGAATACGACGTGGTGGTTGCGTCCGGCGAACAGGTCACGGCGGGTTTGCTGGCCATGACCTTGCGCAACATGGGCCTGAAGGCGCGCTCCTGGGCGGGCTGGCAGATTCCGATCCTCACCGACGAGGCGCACGGCCGCGCGCGCATCGAGGACATTCCGCCGGACAATCTGCTGGCCTGCTTCGACAAGGGCGAGATCGCGGTGATCGCGGGCTTTCAGGGCGTCACGCCCTCGGGGCGAATCGCCACGCTCGGCCGGGGAGGGTCAGACACCAGCGCGGTGGCCATCGCCGCGGCGGTGGGCGCCGCCTGCGACATCTATACGGACGTGGACGGGGTCTACACCACCGATCCGCGCATCGAGCAAAAGGCGCGTAAGCTGGCCAAGGTCTCCTATGAGGAGATGCTGGAAATGGCCTCGCTGGGCGCCAAGGTCCTGCAGACCCGGTCCGTCGAGCTGGCCATGGCCCAGCGCGTGCCGGTTCGCGTGTTGTCGAGTTTCGTCGAGCCGGGCCAAGCGCCCGGGCAAGGCACCATCGTGTGCGACGAGGAGGAGATCGTGGAAAAGCGTATCGTGAGCGGCGTGGCCTATAGCCGCGACGAGGCCAAGATCACCCTTTACGGGCTGCCCGATCATCCGGGCGTGTCCTCGGCCATCTTCAGTCGCCTGGCCGACGCCAACGTCAATGTGGACATGATCGTCCAGTCGCACGCCCGCGCCGAGGGCTCCGCCAACATGGAGTTCACCGTGGGCAAGCGCGACGCGGCCCGGGCGGTGGAGATCGTGCGCGCGGCGCAGGCCGACATCGGCTTCGACGAGGTCGCAGTCAACGACGACGTGGCCAAGGTATCGGTGATCGGCGTGGGCATGCGCAGCCACACCGGCGTGGCCAAGACCATGTTCGGCGCCCTGGCTGACAAGGGCGTCAACATCCAGGTGATCTCGACCTCGGAAATCAAGATCAGCGTGCTGATTGACGCGGCCTACACCGAACTGGCCGTGCGCGCCCTGCACGCCGCCTACGGCCTGGACCAGCTTTAACCCTGCCTACGCGGAAAGCTTCTCCAAGGCCTGGGACAGGTCCTCCAGTTCGAAGGGCTTTTTCAGGGTGACGGCGTCCTCGAACGGCGCCGAGAGGCCCGGTGAGCCGTAGCCGGAGGCGAACAGGAACGGCAGCCCCCGTTCGGTCAGCACATGGGCCACCGGAAAGGAGGCCTCGCCGTTCAAATTCACGTCCAGGATGGCCATATCCGCGTCGGTATCGCGCGCCAGTTCAAGGGCGACGTCAAGCCGTTCGGCGACGGCGACCACGCTGTGGCCCAGATCCGCCAGCATGTCTTCCAGCAACAGGGCGATCATCATCTCGTCTTCCACGACCAGCACCCGGCGTGCGGGACGAGGACTTTGTACGGACGAGAACGTGACCATGCGACCTGCCTAACAATGCGCGGACGTGCAAAACGAAGCGTTTCCGGCGGCGGAGCGGCCCCTCGCCGTCCACTTTCGCCTGTCACGCTACAGGGCGCCATAATCGGGCCTTCAGGATCAAGATCAAGCAAAGCCGTCGAACAATCGAGCGCGCATTCACCGTGATTGTATCTGGGCCTCTCCCCGCGCGGGCGTTGCGGGTTAGAAGCGGCTGAGGCGAGGGAACTGATGGCGATTACCGGCCTAGCCGCGCGCGGACCACGCAGCCTGCTTCGCCAGATCCGCGAAGCCATGGCGGGCGCGCGCCCGGCGCAGGCCAAGCTCGACATGGTGGTGCGCATCATCGCCGTCTCGATGGTGGCCGAGGTGTGTTCGCTCTATCTGGCCGCGCCAGCCGGCGAGATGGAGCTGTTCGCCACCGAGGGCCTCGATCCCAGCGCCGTCCACGTCACCCGGATGAAACCCGGCGAAGGCCTGGTCGGCGAGATCATGCGCATCGGCCGGCCGCTGAACCTGTCCGACGCCCCCGACCATCCGGCCTTCTCCTACCGGCCGGAAACCGGCGAAGACCCCGTTCCACGCCTTCCTGGGCGTGCCGCTGCTGCGCGGCGGGCGGGCCATCGGCGTGCTGGTGGTGCAGAACCGCACCAGCCGCATCTACGCGCGAAGACGAGGTCGAGGACCTGCAGATCATCGCCATGGTGCTGGCCGAGATGGTCGCCGGGGCGAGCTGGTCGACCAGGCGGACTCAAGGACGTCGAGATCGCGCCCCACCGTCCCGAGCGCCTGAAGGGCCCGAAGTTCGCCGACGGCCTGGCCTTCGGCGTGGCCGTGCTGCACGAGGCGCCTGTCGCCGCGGGCAGCTGCTTTCCGACGACGCCGGCGGCCGAGGAGGCGCGGCTGAAGTCGCCATCGCCGGGCTGCAGGCGCAGATCGACGCCATGCTGGACGGCCAGCACGGCATCGTCGGCCCCTCCTACGACGTGCTCGAGACCTACCGGATGCTGGCCCACAGCCGCAGCTGGAACCACTCGCTGGAGGATGCGGTGCACTCGGGCCTGACGGCCGAGGCCGCGGTCGAGCGCGTGCGCTCGGAACACCGGGCCGGCTGGGCCAGGCGCGCGATCCCTATTTGCGCGAGCGGCTGCACGATCTGGAGGACCTGAACGACCGGCTGCTGCGCCATCTGTCCGGCGACGGCGCAAGGCGCGCGGTGCTGCCCGACAACGCCATCCTGATCGCCCGCAACCTCGGTCCGGCGGACCTTCTGGAATACGACCGCACCAAGCTGCAGGGCGTGCTGCTGGAGGAGGGCTCGTCCGCCAGCCATGCGGCCATCGTCGCGCGGGCGATGGACATCCCCTGCGTCGGCCGCCTGGCCGGGCCTGCGCGACCGGGTCAACGAGGGCGACCCGGTGATCGTCGACGCCGAGACCGGCGAGGCGTATCTGCGGCCGCGGCCCGACGTGGTCGACGCGATAAGGCCCGCATCGGCGTGCGCGCCGCAGCGCCGGGCCGAGTTCGCCCGGCTGCGCGACACCCCCGCCTTCACCCGCGACGGCGCCAAGATCACTCTGCTGATGAACGCCGGCCTGGCGGTGGACCTCGACATCCTGCAGGAGACCGGCGCGGAGGGCATCGGCCTCTTCCGCACCGAGTTCCAGTTCATGGTCTCCGAGGACCTGCCGCGGTTCAACGCCCAGACCGCGCTCTATGCGCGGGTGCTGGACGGCGGCCGGCGACCTGCCGGTGATCTTCCGCACCCTCGACCTCGGCGGCGACAAGGTGCTGCCCTACCTGGAGGCCGAGCGGGAGGACAACCCCGCGCTCGGCTGGCGCGCGATCCGCATGGGGCTGGACCGGCCGGCCCTGCTGCGCCTGCAGCTGCGCGCCCTGATCGCCGCGGCGCGCGGACGCGACCGCTGAGGGTGATGTTCCCGCTGGTCGCCAGCGTCGAGGAGTTCCGCGCCGCCCGCGCGCTGGTCGATCACGAGATCGCCTGGGCCGAAGCGCCGCGGTCGCCCGACGCCCAGCGCCTGCGACGTCGGGGCGATGATCGAGGCGCCGTCGCTGGTCTGGCACCTGGACGCCCTGCTGCCGATGACGGATTTCGTCTCGGTGGGCACCAACGACCTGATGCAGTACCTGTTCGCCGCCGACCGGGGCAATCCGCGCGTCTCCGAACGCTACGACCCTCTTTCGCCGCCGGCGCTGCGGGTGATGAAGACGCATCCAGGACGCCTGCGCCGAGACCGGAACGCCGGTGTCGGTATGCGGCGAAATGGCCGGGCCGGCCGCTGGAGGCCTTCGCCCTGGTGGCGCTGGGGTTCGATCGGCTGTCCATGCCGCCGGCCGGAATCGGCCCGGTCAAGCGCATGGTGCTGTCGCTTGATCGGGAGGCCGCTCGCCGCGGGGTTGTGAATTTACTTAAAGGTTCG
This sequence comes from uncultured Alphaproteobacteria bacterium, assembly GCA_963804105.1. GTDB lineage: Bacteria > Pseudomonadota > Alphaproteobacteria > Caulobacterales > Caulobacteraceae > BOG-938. Next base: position 42,587 of record CAWDPL010000049.1, on the reverse strand, counting down.
TCTGGATCGTTACGTAGTGAGATCGAGACGCTCGCCCGTAAACTATATGTCGCAATTTAGTCTATTGAATTCGGTGAGATAGCTTGATATCCACAACGACCGATTAACAATTCCGTGCTAAGCGGAAGAGTGTGCGGATTGTCCGCAAATCGGGCTGAGGTGGGGCGAACGGTAGCCATGCCGCTGGACTTGGGCGCGGTTACAGACTCTGTCGCTTCGGTCGCTCAGGCGGCCGGGGGGCGGATTGTCGAAGGGATGGAGCCGTTCATGAGCGGCGGCGTCGGCTTTGGCGGCGCCCTTCGCGCATTGCGCGAGGCCCGCGGCATGAGCCTGCAGGATGTCGCCGACGTCACCCGCGTTCGCCGGGCCTATTTGTCCGCCCTCGAAGAGATGCGGCTGGACCAGCTTCCCTCCCGTCCCTTCGCCATCGGTTATGTGCGCGCCTACGCCCAAGCCCTGGGCATCGACCCGGACGACGCCGTGGCCAAGTTCAAGGAATGCGCGCCCTGCAATCATGAGCCGCTGCGCGCCCCGGTCGGCGTGCGCCGCCATCGCGACCCGCGCCTGTCCGTGGCCGCCGCCGCAGCCGCGGTGGTGGTGACATCCGTTCTGGCTTGGAACCTCGCCCAGCACGCGGTGGCCAGCGACGGCAAGGCTTCGCCGCCGGTGGCGGTGTCCGCGGCCGCGGCGCCCGCCATCGTTCGTCAAGGGCCCGTGACCCTGGCCGCCGCCCAGCCGGCGCCGCCGGAGACGGACGTGCCGAAGCTTTACGTCACGCCGGGCTTGGCCCCGCCGAGCGCGGCCGCCGCCGCCTCCGACGCCGCCCAGCCGGCCGCGGAGACGGAGCACGCCGTTTTCAGTCCCAGGGGCGCGGTCTATGGCGCGCCGGCCGAGCAATCGGCTGTCACCTTCCAGGCGCATAAACCCGCTTCGATCATCATCCGCGGGGCTCGACGGCACCGTCTATTTCGCCCGACAGCTCGCAGCCGGGGAGGCCTATCGGGCGCCGACGGCGGTCAAGGGACTGGTGGTGGACGTGTCCGATCCGCAGGCCTTCGACATCTACGCCAACGGGACGCTGCAAGGGCAACTCCAGGCCAACCAGACGCCCTTGAACAAGCTGAACGGCTGAACGCCTTTCCGCATTCGCCCCGCGGGTCCATAGTGGACGGCGATGAGATCGATCGGACCACCTTCGCCCTGGTCCAGACGGCAGGCCGTGACCCTGCTGTCGGCGGCGTCCCTGTGTCCGCTTGGAGCGGCCAGAGCTCAGAGCCCTGTTCCCCCGACCGCCGATCAGACCCCCGCAGCGCCGCAAGACTTGGCGGCCGTCGCCGCGTCCCGAGACGAAACGGACCGGATGACGGTTCCGGTCATGGTCAATGGTCAAGGGCCGTTTCCCTTCATTGTTGACACCGCCTCGGACCGCACGACGGTTTCGCAGACCCTGGCCGCGACCCTGAGCCTGCCGTCCACCGGGACGTTGAACGTCAACAGCGCCACCGGCCTGAACGTCGTTCCGGGCGTCCGGATCGACCGGCTTCAGGTCGGATCGCGGGAGATCAGGCGGATCGAAGCGCCCGTCTTTCTGGAAAAGGACATCGGCGCGTCGGGATTGCTGGGCATCGACGCCCTGTCCGACCAGAACATCGTCATAGACTTCCGCGCCAAACAGATGACGATCGAGCCCAGTTCCGACCGCGACCAGCCGGGTGACATCGTGGTCAAGGGCCGCAGCTTTTACGGGCAGCTGGTCCTGGTCGACGCCTCGGTGGCCGGGCAGGACCTGTTTGTGGTGATCGACACCGGCGGCCAATCCTCCATCGGAAATTCGACGCTGCGCAAGTTGGCTCACACTCAGGCGCCTCCTCGGGACCAGCGTGCAGGTCGATGTGGTCAGCGTCAGCGGCGACAAGGCTGCGGCCCAGACCGATGTCTTGCCGCCCATACGCCTCGGCGGCGTCCTGGTCCGCAATCTGCCGGTCGCCTGGGCCGACATGCACACCTTCGACCTGCTGGGCCTGCGCAATCGTCCGGCCATGCTGCTGGGCATGGACGTCCTGCGTAAATTCGACCGGGTGTCGGTGGATTTCAAGGCGCGGCGGGTGCGCTTCCTCCTGCCCAAGGATCGCCTGAACCGCATCCCGGAGTGACGGGCGTCCCCGCACCGAGGGGTTCGACAAATCGGCCCAGCCTAAGCTAAGAGCGGCGCATCGCGATTGCAGGTTTCCCTATGCGTTTGCCCCAGGCCCGGCTCGATCAGGTGCTCGACCGCTTCCACCAGGTGGAGGCGAAGATGGGCTCGGGCGCGGACGGGGCCGAGATCGTGCGCCTGGCCAAGGAGCATGCCGAACTCAAGCCAGTGGCCGACGCCGTCGACGCCTTGAGCCGGGCGCGCGCGGAGCGGCCCGAGCTGGAGGAAATGGCGCGTTCGGACGATGCCGACATGTCCGACGCTCGCCCGCGAGGAGTTGCAGGCGTTGGACCAGCGTCTGCCCCGGCTGGAGCGCGAGGTGGCCCTGTTGCTGCTCGCCCCGGACAAGGACGAGAACGCCTCGGCTATCCTGGAAGTGCGCGCCGGCACCGGCGGCGATGAGGCCGCGCTGTTCGCCGGCGATCTGTTTCGCATGTACCAGCGCTACGCCGCAGCGCGCGGCTGGCGGGTGGAGGTGGAGAGCGCCTCCGAAGGGGAGATGGGCGGCTACAAGGAAATCATCGCCTCCATCACGGGCGAGGGGGTGTTCGGCCGCCTGAAGTTCGAGAGCGGCGTTCACCGCGTGCAGCGGGTGCCCGACACCGAGACCCAGGGGCGCATCCACACGTCGGCCGCCACTGTGGCCGTGCTGCCCGAGGCCGAGGACGTGGAGATCGAGATCAACGACGCTGACCTGCGCATCGACACCTATCGTTCCTCCGGCGCCGGCGGCCAGCACGTGAACAAGACCGACTCCGCGGTGCGCATCACACACCTGCCCAGCGGCATCGTGGTGACCTCATCGGAGAAGTCCCAGCACCAGAACCGGGCCAAGGCCATGAAGGTGCTCAAGGCCAGGCTGTACGATCAGCAGCGCACGGCGCTGGACGCCGAACGCGCGGAGGCGCGCAAGAGCCAGGTGGGGTCGGGCGACCGTTCCGAGCGCATCCGCACCTATAACTTTCCGCAGGGACGCGTCACCGACCATCGCATCAACCTGACGCTCTACACCCTGCCCAAGGTGATGGAGGGCGATCTGGACGAGATCATCGACGCCCTGATCGCCGAGGATCAGGCCGAGCGTCTGGCCATGCTGGAAGAGAGCTTCAACTGACGGCGCCGGGCGTTCCGTCCGGCACCGATCCCGCCCGTTTGGACAGGATCACCGCCAGCCATTGCAGGCGCGGCACTTCCGACACGATGGCGATCACCACCACGGTCAATAGGGTGGAGAACAGCGCCCCGGTGATGCCGAAGATGGCGTTCCAGAAGCCAAGGGACACCAGCACCACCACCGGGTCCACGTCCAGCCGCTCGCCCTGCAGGCGGGGCAGCAGCACGCTGTCGATGGCGATGACACTGGCTTCCAGGGCTACGCCCATCAGGAGCGGACGCCAGCCCAGATCGAACTGAGCCACGCACAGCAGCACCGGCAGGGCGACGGCGGTGGCCGGGCCGATGATCGGGATGAAGGAGGCGAGGAACACCAGGAAGGCCAGGAACAGGGCGTTGTCCAGGCCCGTCACCCGCATGATCGCCCAGAACACCAGCGCCAGAAAGGCGCCTTTGAAGGCCTGCAACCCGACGTAGCTCTCCGCCCCGTCGCGCACGCGCTGAAACACCCGCTCGGCGTGGCTGCGCGATTCCGGCGTCTTGAACAGGCGGTCGAGCTTGCCGGCGAAAGTGCGCCGCGAGGCCAGGATGAAGCCTAGATAGACGATCACCAGCAAGAGGCCCGTGGCCAGCCGCCGCGCGGCCAGCAGCAGGCCCAGGCCCAGGGGCTTGAAGTCCACGCTCTCGGACAATGGATGATCGGAGTAGGGCAGGCCGAAGCGGTCGGACACCTCATAGACCATGTCCTGAGCCTTATGCGCGGCCTCGGCCAGGCTCAGGCTGAAGCGTGGCGCGGCGCGGTAGATCAAAGCGCCTGAGGCGCCCAGCAGCAGGATGATGAAGGCGAAAGCCGCGCCCACCCGCACCCATTCGGGGGTCTTGGGCGCCCAACGCCCCACCTGGTCGGCCAGGATGTCGATCAGGAACAGGGAGAACACGGCCACGATAAGAGGCGTGAGCAGATCCTGCAGCCAATGGGCGGCTGCGAAGCAGCCGAGCACCGACAGCACCAGGACGCTGTTGGTCAGGGTCGAGCGCTGTCCTGTGGGGTTGTCCAAGGGAAAGGAAGGGGAGGGGCTGTCGGCCATTCGTGTTTGAGCTCGTCTTGTTTCGCACAGAGCTTGTGCGCTGATCCTATGCAAAGCCCCGCCGACGCGCCAGCGGGCCGAGCCGGACGCCCCTGCGTCGGCGCGTCTGGCGCGCGGGCTTGGCTCGCGCTAAGCCCTTCATATTGTTTCGCACGCCAAAAGCATACACCGACCGAGCCTCAGGCCTTGATCTCCCCCGTCCTAGACCTCTGGCGCCGTTCGGCGGCGCGCGGGCTCAAGCCCGCCGTCAGCGTGCTGGCGGGCATGCTGCTGCTGATGTCGACCGCGTTCATGGCCGGCCGGCCGTCGGTTTTCTTCGACACGGACGGCTACTACCTGATGGGCGAGAACCTCACCGAGGTGATTAAGAGCCTGCCCGAGGCGTTCAGGACACGCGGCGCCAGCCTGCATGAGTCGGTGTCCGACGACGACCAGATCGACATCGCCATCATGGGCGCCCGCTCGCCCTACTACGGCTTTCTGCTCTATGTGACCGACAAGATCGGCGGGGCCTGGCTGCTGGCCGCGGTGCAGGCCGCCGCCGCCGCCTGGATGATCTGGCTGCTGTGGAGGCTGGCCGCGCCCCAGGCGCCGGCGTGGAGCGATCCTGGCCCTGACCGCGGGTCTGGCGGTCGGGTCGCCCGCGGCCTTGTTCGCCACCTTCGTCATGCCGGACATCTTCGCGGGCGTGGCGGGCATCGGATTGGTAGTGCTGCTGGCCTATGGCGACCGGCTGGGACGGGCGAGCCGGGTCGGCGTCTTCCTGCTGATGGCCGCAAGCTTCAGCTTCCACACCTCTCATTCCCTGACGATCCTCGCTGTGCTGGTTCCGGCGGCCGCGCTCGTGTGGGCGCTCAAGTCGCCGCATCGGCCGCTGCTGATCGGCGCGGGCCTGGTGCTGGCCGCGGCGCTTGCATCGGTTCTGGCGGGCAAGGCCTATGTGGCGGCCTTCCAGCTGCGCACCGGCCACGACCTCGGCCGCCCGCCCTTCCTGATGGCGCGCCTCCTGGCCGACGGGCCGGGCCGCGATTATTTGACCAAGGTCTGCACCGGCCCAGACACGCCGTTCATCCTGTGCCGCTTCAAGGGCGCGGCCCTGACCAAGTCAGACGACATCCTGTGGGAGGATAAGCCGGGCCTGGGGGTGTTCAGCGCCATCAAGCCGCCCGAGCAGTTGATCATGGAAAAGCAGGAGGGCGCCTTCGTGCGCGGAGTGATCCTCGCCGAACCCGGCGGCGTGGCCCTGGCGGCCCTGCGCAACTGGGGTCGGCAGTTGATCAAGATCTCCTCGCACGATCCCCTGCGCGATCCGCGCGCCTTCCTGGCCAACGAGTACTGGCAGACCACGCGCCTGGTCGACCTGATTCCGAACCCGCGCGCCTGCAAGCCGCTGGGTCCCGGCTGCCGGCCCCTGCTGCAGCCTACGCCCGATCAAGTGGTGGCACGTTGTGGTGATCGTCGCGTCCCTGACTTATGGCCTGTGGCGCATGAGCCGGTCTGACGTGCTGGCCGCCCTGGCCGAGCGTGAACAGCCATGGTCGCATGAGGCCCGGCGCATGGCGGCGGCCTGCGCCATCCTGTTGCTGGTGGTGGTGATCAACGCCGGGGTGTGCGGCGTGCTGTCGGGCGCCTTTTCGCGCTATCAGGCGCGGATCGTCTGGTTGATTCCCATGGCCGCCGGTCTGATCGCCTGCGCCCTGGAACCTGTTCCGCAATTGGTCGCGAGCCGCGTGCGGGCGTGGCGGCTCGCCGCATTCCCGCGCGGCTCCGGCGCAGCCATGAGGACCCCATGAGCGAAAGCCTCGTCCAGGCCTGGACCCGCGCGCGCCGGCGGCTGGAGGCGGCGGGCGTGGAGGGCCCGGTGATCGATGCCCGTCTGCTGCTCGAAGCGGCCGCAGGCGCCAGCCGCACCGACATCCTGACCGATCCGCACCGCAAGCTCAGCGCCGAGCAGCTGTCGACCCTGGACGGCTATCTGGAGCGGCGCGCGGCGCGCGAGCCGGTCAGCCACATCCTCGGGCGCAAGGGCTTTTGGACCATCGAGCTGAAGGTCACGCCCGACGTGCTGACCCCGCGGCCCGACACCGAGGCCCTGGTGGGTGGGATTTCGAAGGCCCTGCCGGAGGGCCAGGCGGCCGACATTCTCGACCTCGGCGTGGGCTCCGGCGCCATTCTCCTGGCCATCCTCACCGAACGGCCCCTGGCCCACGGCGTGGGCGTGGACATTTCGCTTCAGGCGCTCGAGGTCGCCCGCGAGAACGCGGCCCTTTTGAAGCTGGACGACCGGGCGGTGTTCCTGCACGCGCAATGGGCGCAGGATCAGCCGGACGACGCGTTCGACGTGGTCGTTTCCAACCCGCCCTATATCCGCACCGGCGATATCGCGGGGCTCGAGCCGGAGGTGGCCGAGCGCGAGCCGCGTCTGGCGCTGGACGGAGGGCCGGACGGGCTGGACGCCTATCGGACGTTGGCGCCGCAGATTCTGCGGGTGCTCAAGCCGGGCGGCCTGTTCGCCCTAGAGATCGGCCATGACCAGGGCCAGGCCGTCCGCACGCTGATGACCCAGGCGGGCGGCGAGGCGATCGATGTGGCGGGCGATCTGGGCGGGCGCGACCGCGCGGTGTTCGGCCGCAAGCCGGCTTGAGCGGCTTTTTCAACAAAGGCCTTGGAAAAGCTCGAACTCATTGGTTAGACCTTCTGTGTCTTCACCCAAATCAGTCGGACTGAGCGTTTCCCTTGGAAGCGCGGAGGCCACCGGCTAGGCGCGCACGCAACTCCGCGACGCGCCGGAGTGGGAAACCGGGGGCTGTTTCGGCCCGCGGCCGATACGTCGGCCGCAGCAGCCAGCGCCCGTTAAGGCATCTCGATTGCAACGCTTGGGACTGTCCGCAAGCGGCGTCGATACGGTCAGCGATAGATGAGAGATTTCAAGGGTATGAAGCGGCAGCGCGGCCGCAACCGGGGCGGAAACGCCGGCGGCGGCGGCGGAGGCAAGCCTCAGCACAACGTCAACCGCGCGTTCGACTCCAACGGGCCGGACGGGGTCAAGATTCGCGGCAACGCCCAGCACGTGTTCGAAAAGTACCAGCAGCTGGCGCGCGACGCCGCGGGAGCCGGCGACCGCGTCCTGGCCGAGGGCTATCTGCAGCACGCCGAGCACTATTTCCGGGTCCTGCGCGCGGTGCAGCCGCAGCGGCCGCCGTCGGACTTCCTCGGCCGCGAGACCTTCGCTTCCGGCTACGACATCGACTTCGAGGACGAGAGCAACAACACCTTCACCGAGGCCGAGACCGTCTCGGAAGGCGAAAACCAGGCCGCCGAGGGCGAAAGCTTCGAGTCCCGCGGCGAGCAGAACCAAAATCGCGACCAGAACCAGAACCGCGGCGAGCGCGACTGGCAGAATCGGGACCAGAACCGCGACCGCAATTTCAACCGCGATCGCCAGCGCGACGACCGTCCCGGACCGTCCCAGAGACGACCGTCCCAGAGGATCGCTCCAGAGATGATCGCCCCAGAGACGATCGCCCGCGTGATGAGCGCCCTCGGGAAGACCGTTTCCGTGAAGACCGTCCCCGCGACGAGCGCCCGCGCGAAGAAGGCCGGCGCGACCGTTATCCGCCGCGCGTGGACCGCTACAACGATCGCAATCAGGGCGAACGTCCGCGCGAGGAACAGCCGCGCGATCCCCTGGCGGTGGTCGAGCCGGAAACCACGCCCTTGACCAGCAACGAGCCGCAGCTGCGCTCGCAGGACGGCGCGCTCAGCCCCGCGCCGGCCTTCCTGCAGCCCCGCGCCGAACGGGTCGAGACCGAAGCCGAACCCCGCCGCACCCGCCGTCCCCGCGCCCCCCGCGCCGTGGAAGGCGACGCCGCGCCGGCGGAGACGGAAGAGGTTTAGGCTGAATCTCCTTCCCTGCCCCCGGGCGCGGCCCGCAGCAAAGCTGCGGGCGTTCTTCGCGGGAATGGCCAAATCGTTGGCCATTCCATGCCATTGCCAAACGGCAATGGCCGCTCATCACCCCCTTGTGTGACATCGGCGCCACACCTAAATCCCGTCCCAAGCGGGGCGATGCCTGATAGGGTCGCGCCTGCGGTGTCGCCACCCAAGGGGCCCTTATGAACATCGACATCTATTCCGACCGCGCCAAGCAGGCGATCCAATCGGCGCAAAGCCTGGCGCTCGCCCGCGGCCATCAGCAGCTCGCGCCCGAGCATCTGCTCAAGGTGCTGCTGGAGGAGAAGGATGGCCTGGCCGCCCAGCTGATCCAGTCGGCCGGAGGCAAGGCCGATATCGCCGCAGCGAGACCGAGGCCCTGATCAGCAAGCTGCCCAAGGTCGAGGGCGGATCGGGCCAGCTCTATATGAAGGCCGAGACCGCGCGGGTGTTCGCCGCCGCCGAAGAGGCCGCCAAGAAGGCCGGCGACGCCTTTGTCACCACCGAACGCCTGTTGTCGGCCATCGCCAAGGACGGCGGTGAAGCGGCCGTCGTGCTCAAGCGCGCGGGCGCCACGCCGCCGGCATCGACGCCGCCGCCCAGTCCCTGCGCAAGGGCCGCACCGCCGACAGCGCCAGCGCCGAGGAAGGCTATGACGCCCTCAAGCGCTACGCCCGCGACCTGACCCAGGCCGCCCGCGACGGCAAGCTGGACCCCGTGATCGGGCGCGACGAGGAAATCCGCCGCACGATCCAGGTGCTGTCCCGCCGCACCAAGAACAACCCCGTCCTGATCGGCGAGCCGGGCGTGGGCAAGACCGCCATCGTCGAGGGCCTGGCCCTGCGCATCGTCAACGGCGACGTGCCCGAAGGCCTGGCCGACAAGCAGCTGTGGGCGCTCGACATGGGCTCCCTCATCGCCGGCGCCAAATACCGCGGCGAGTTCGAGGAGCGGCTGAAGGCGGTGCTCAATGAAGTCACCGCCGCCGAAGGTTCGATCATCCTGTTCATCGACGAGATGCACACCCTGGTCGGCGCCGGCAAATCCGAAGGCGCCATGGACGCCTCCAATCTGCTCAAGCCGGCGCTCGCGCGCGGCGAGCTGCACTGCGTGGGCGCCACGACCTTGGACGAATACCGCAAGAATGTGGAGAAGGACGCTGCCCTGGCCCGGCGCTTTCAGCCGGTGTTCGTCAACGAGCCCTCAGTCGAGGACACCGTCTCCATTCTGCGCGGCCTGAAGGAGAAGTACGAGGTGCACCACGGGGTGCGCATCTCCGATAGCGCCATCGTCGCCGCCGCGACCCTGTCCAATCGCTACATCGCCGACCGCTTCCTGCCGGACAAGGCCATCGACCTGATCGACGAGGCCGCCAGCCGCGTGCGCATGCAGGTGGAACTCCAAGCCCGAGGCCCTGGACGAAGCCGACCGCAAGCTGGTGCAGCTGAAGATCGAGCGCGAGGCTTTGCGCAAGGAGACCGACGCCGCCTCCAAGGCGCGGCTGGACGACATCGAGGCCCAGATCGCCGACCTGGACGAACAGTCCCAGGAGATGACCGCCCGCTGGCGCGCGGAAAAGGAAAAGGTCGGCTCGGCCGCCCAGGCCCGCGAGGCGCTGGACCGCCTGCGCGCCGAACTGGTCCAGGCCCAGCGCCAGGGCGACCTGCAGCGCGCCTCGGAAATCATGTACGGCCAGATCCCCTCGCTGGAAAAACAGCTGAACACCGCCGAGGCCGCCGCCAAGGACCAGATGACGCCCGAGGTGGTCGACGCCGAACAGATCGCCGCGGTGGTCAGCCGCTGGACCGGCGTGCCGGTGGAAAAGATGCTCGAGGGCGAGCGCGAGAAGCTGCTCAAGATGGAGGACGTGCTGCGCAAACGCGTGGTGGGCCAGGAAGACGCCCTGGCCGCCGTGTCCGACGCCGTGCGCCGCGCCCGCGCGGGCCTGCAGGACCCCAACCGGCCGATCGGCTCCTTCCTGTTCCTGGGCCCAACCGGCGTGGGTAAGACCGAGCTGACCAAGGCCCTGGCCGAGTTCATGTTCACCGACGAGAGCGCGGTGACCCGCATCGACATGTCCGAGTACATGGAAAAGCACGCGGTCAGCCGCCTGATCGGCGCGCCTCCCGGCTATGTCGGCTATGACGAGGGCGGCTCGCTGACCGAGGCCGTGCGGCGGCGGCCCTATCAGGTGGTGCTGTTCGACGAGGTGGAGAAGGCCCACCCGGACGTGTTCAACATCCTGCTTCAGGTGCTCGACGACGGCCGCCTGACCGACGGGCAGGGCCGCACGGTGGACTTCAAGAACACCCTGATCATCATGACCTCCAACCTCGGCTCGGACTTCCTGGCCGGGCTGGAGGAAAACGAGAGCGTGGAGATCGCCCGCCCGCTGGTGATGGACGCGGTGCGCAAGCACTTCCGTCCCGAGTTCCTCAACCGCATCGACGAGATCATCCTGTTCCACCGCCTGGGCCGCGCCCAGATGGACTGCATCGTAAGATCCAGCTGGAGCGCGTGGAGCAACGCCTGGCCGAACGCCGCATCAACCTGTCGCTCGACGCCACGGCCCTGCACTGGCTGGGCGAACGCGGCTACGACCCGGTCTACGGCGCCCGGCCGCTCAAGCGCGTGATCCAGAAGGAGCTGGTCGACCCGGTGGCCAAGCGCCTGCTGGCCGGCGAGATCAAGGACGGCGAGGTGGTGAAGGTGACCGCCGGGGAGGGACGGCTGGAGATCGGGATGGCGAAGGTGAATTGAGGGGGGGCCAAGTCTATGTCCCGAATTCCACCTGAAATGACATGAAGATCCGATCCTCGATCGCAACGGCGTGCGTTAAGGGGATTCCAAATTCAGTCTCAATTGTGTATGAGTCACATACGCCCGACCCCGTGAGGGGCCGGACGCAGAGGTGAGTTGGTCTGGCTCATGTCATGTACCACCCGCCTCCGGGGCCGCTTCGAACGGCACCGCCCAAGAGGGTGATCCCCTGGCGGGGACTTTCTGCTTGCGGAGCCCGGGCGGCATAGCCACCGGGCTCCGATTTAGGACAAGGGGCCGGGCTCATAGCCGTGCTCCCCCTTGATGATTTGGCCTTTATCGGCAGCACGCTTGATCGCCGTGTAGAGGTAATTTTCGCTGGTAATGAGGCTTGCATCGCTGGTTTTAGCGATGGCCGCCCTGATCTCCTTGGGCGTCAAGGGAACCAAGGCTTCATCAACGATCTTCACGATGGCGTCGTACAGGCTTCGGCTCCGCGGTCCTTGTCGCGCTACAGGTGCGGGTGGCGGCGCGGTGGGGGCATCTGATGCCGCGTCCCCTAATAGCGATTTCCCGGACTCGATCATCCGGGCCAGCGCAAATATCGCGTTCTGAGCTACGGACATGACTTCACGCTGGCGCTTGAGCTCCGCTTCCCACTGCTGGATTAGCTCGAGAGAAACCACGGGCGAATTGGTAGAGGACATGGGCCAACTTAGAGGGTTTGATGGATCGTGTCATCCATAACCCATTGCGAGGTTTGAGCCAACCATAATGATGAATTGATGGAGGGGAATTTTTTGATATGAGAACCCATCATTCCAAATGTGCGATCCCATCGGGAAGGTTGGGGGGGCACCCGCAGGCCTAACGTCTCGCCTGCCGGTGGTGGAACACCGCCAAAATCCTGATCTCGCCCTCGGCAGGTTCATAGACCAGGATGTAGGGGTAGCGCGTCAGCACGAACTCGCGCACGCCGGGTTCCGGCGTCTCAGGTCCCAGTTGGGGGAGGACCTGCAGGCGGGCAGCGGCATCGCGGATATAGTCGACAACGCGGGCGGCGGCGCGGGGATTGTCCTGGGCGATGTAGTCGGCGATCGCCTCGAGATCATCGAGGGCCCGGCCGTCCCAGGCCAGGTGCATCACGCCAGGCGGGCGAGCAGCTGGTCGATGCGATCGGGGTCGCCGGGCGTAAAGCCTTCTGCCCGCCGGCGGCGAACCTCGGCCAGTTGCTTGGGGCTGAGGGCCGATTGGCCGCCGGTCGCCTGGACGGCGCCGGCCAGTTCGAGCACCAATTCGGCGACCTCTTCACGGCGCGCTTCGGGCAGGGCCGTGAGCGCCCGGATGGCGCGGTTCAGCTTGGTCATGGTCCACTCCGACTAAGGCACGTGAGCATAACCCCGCCTGGACGCGCCGCCCAGCCCTCAAGCCCCAATCTCTCAACGACATGTGGGCATGAGGAACCTGGAATTCCGGCCTCGTCGATCTTAGCTGGCTCGATTGGGAGGGCTTTTGACCGCTGGTTTGTGAAGCACGTAACCGAAGCCAACGAGAGGCGTGCGTAGATCCTCACGCAAGTCCTTTTGGGCAAGCGCCAAACGGGTCCAGTGGATTGCTTCTTCGTCAGACTTTTTCACGCCGAGCCCGTCGTGGAACGCGACCGCAAGTCGGGCCTGAGACGCAGAATTGCCAGCCTTCGCCGCGACAAGGCAGTCTGGCAGCGCGGATTGATAGTCATTTCGGCTGGCGGCGAGTTCGCATAGCCATTGGTTGCCTTGCGGATCGCCCGCGTTCGCAAGGCTTCTTAGGTGGGCCATCCAACCGGGGCGTTCAGCTTCATCGCCGTATTCCGCCATTACGAACATGGCGTAGGGATAGCCGCCGGTCGCCGCAGACTTCATTAATGCCAGCCCTCGACTGTAGTTTTCAGCTGTGCGGCCGCCGAACCTTCCATCCATATAGCCTTCAGCCAAATGCCCCTGCGCCTTTGCATAGCCCTGCGCCGCGGAAGCTTCATAAAGTGTCAGGGCGCGGGCCTGATCTCCAGGTGTTGCGGAATGATTTTCAAGAAAATAACCTAGTTCCAGCTGGCCCGCCGGTGTGTTTTGCGCCGCCGCTTTCTCAAGCCACATGCGAGATTTGGCTAGATCTACGGGAACCCCGACCCCAAATTCATACATATAGCCCAGAAGATAAGTTGCTATCGGGTCTCCTTGCAGACCTAGAGCTTCCATCTCTGCAACGGGATGTTCGCGAAGGACTCCAACGATCAGGATCGGCTCATCGGTAGTTGCAAGCGTCTTCAGGCTGATGTTGAGTGGCCGAATCGTTGCCGTCTCGGTGCTTTGTATGGGGCGGCTTTTGACATCATTGAAATAAAAACCAGGGCCGATGGACGCATCCCAATAGGGATACTGAGGATGAATTGCGTTTGTCTTTGAAATAACGTCTGTTCTTAGGCGTTCAGCAAAATACCCAAATTCGATATGCGGCACGACGATGTCCCGAGCCAGAGACCAGGCAAAAGGGCTGTAGTTCGGCGGCGGTGGCGCCGAATTTAACGCCGGCTCGCCTCTCGCTGTCGAATAGATAATGGCGATGGGAGCACCTTCAGGGTACTCGACATCACTGAAAGTATTGGCTTTTTGAATCGCGTCCTGGGTGGCGGAAATTGTCACAAAGGGCACGGCGGTTCGGCATGCATCCAAAAAATAGATGTTTTCTTTTGCCGCCTGTGCCGATGCGTTCACGATCTGGTCGACGGAAACAAACTTATTAGGCAGGTCCTTGGAGTCAACCGAGGCCGGTCCATCGATGGGAACCAGGTAGTTTTTACGATCATACTCGAACCCGTGGCCGGCGTAGTAGAAAACAGCTGTGTCTGCATCTCCGGTCGATAGCACGAATTGAGCTAAAGCATCCGTGATCTGAGAGTATGTGCCATTTTCCACCTTGGTTACAGTGAAACCATCGTTTCTCAATGCATTGGCAATTAATTCAATATCGTGAACCGCATTTGGCAGACTAGTCCAACCGCCCGCCACTTCCCGGTTGCCCGGATAGGCGCTATTGCCGATTAAAAGAGCTACCCTCCCTGCCGCAATTGCCGCCTGACCAGGACAGCAAGCCATCAATGCTGTGACCACAAGTAGCAGAGTCCGGTACCGGCTCATTTCGCCCCCCTAAGACCTCTTTGGAACAGCGCCCCCTCCATGTTGCGCCGGATAACGAGTCCCCTAAAGATTCCGCTTTCCTTGCCAAAGTCTCGCCATAGCGCGGATAGTGGCTGGCACTGTGTCGAACGCGCCTTGCTGCGTGGCCTGCCAAATCTCTCGCATTTCCAAATAACGCGAGCCTGCCTTACGGTATGTGGCTCCTCTATTATAGGTTAGAGACACTAGAGCACCCAGAGAGTCTCCATCGAGGGCTTCAGCGTTAGGCAAAGCAATTAATGTCTCTGAAATAAACCGCGGTAAAAGTTTCTGTTGAAACTGCGGCAAAGCTGCGGACCACGGAATTTTCAAATTAATGTTCCTGGCGCAAAATTCCCTAGCCGCCTCACCCTTCAAAGAGCACCCTTGCTCAAGTCGCTTAAGAGTGCTCGAATTTAGCAATCCATCCCAGTCTTCGTGAAGCCATTCGGGAGTAATAAAGCTCAGGTCATAGCCGACCCCGATGGTTGCTCCCGACGCGCCGCCTGGCCATGTTGGATTTTGGTATCGCGCCTCATAGGCTGGTCCGCTGGTTACTTCGAAAAGGATGATGAGGTTTTCGGCCACTTGTGAAATCGTCAGCCTTGAAGCCTGAAGCCTAGGCGCAAAAGCTCTCAATTGCGCTTGGAAGCCCCGATCCTTACGTAGATCGAATTCAACCGGCAGCGCTTCCCTTTCAGCGCGTGACTCCTCGGCGAGCGCGGGATCGCTCAATACTTGCTGATAAAGCGCGTCGAATTCGTCGGCCTGTGTCGCCGCCGACGCCAAGTTTGGCAGCGCCAGAAGCGCGCCCGCTCCCGCCGACAGTAAGTCCCGTCTTGTCGTCAAAGCGAGCCCCCACAGCTAGCTATGAACAAACGTTCAAGTTGTACTCAAATTACACGTTAAGGTGCATTCAGAGCGCTGTGTGTCAACAGGGAAGGATCGGGATATCCGCTACTCTACCGGGTCCCATTTGACCCACCTCAAAGCCTACCTGCCTCGCCGATGCTAGGGTATTATGCTGCCCTGGCCCGCACGCACCGCCGCCCCAAAGTCCTTGTGAGCGAGTTTGCTTAGCCGGCCTTGACCCGACGGATCGCCCAAGCTCCAATCTCTCCATGGGCTTAAGGCGAGCCTGCTTTGCGCGACAGCGGCCGGGCCACAGGCCTGAGCGCGCCCGTCGCCGCTTCCCCCTGCGACCGTGGGCTCCCCGGGCCCTCACGCCAAAAAACCCCACCCCGCCCGTCTATCCATTTCGCGCATTCGCGCGCGGCCGCCGGTGGCTTACAGTCGGCCGAACGGTTCAGCCTTGGGGGCGAGCATGAAACGGGCTTTGTGGGTTTTCCTGGCCGCGATGGCCTTGGCGCCGGCGGCGCGGGCGCAGTCGCCGGTGGGGATCGGGGTGGTCACGCCGTCGGTTTCCCCGGGCGTGGACGCCATTCACGCGGGCGACTACCGGCAAGCCGTGCGCCTGCTGAGGCCCCTGGCCGAGCGCGGGGACGCCAACGCCCAGCTTTGGCTCTCGCAGCTCTACACCAACGGTCAGGGCGTCAAGCGCGACCGGTCGCGGGGCGAGATCTGGTGCCTGATCGGCCTGTCCGCCATTGCGCAATCGCAGCCGCCGTCGCCGCAGTATCAGCAGACCCAGGGGGCTTGCGCCCTCGCCAAGATCGGCCTGACGCCCAAGCAGATCGCACGGGTCGGTCGCATCGCCGGCGCCTGGCGGCCCGCCGACGCCGACGGTGCGCGGACCGTCCAGCCCTACTTCGACTTTCAGGTTCCCAACCTGACCCGGGAGGCCGAAGAGGTGGTCGAGGTCGCGGTGCTCAACGCCATCAACGCGGACGCGACGGAGGTCGATCTGGTGGGCCGGGCCGACACCGCCGAGGCCGATCCGGTGGCCCTGTCGCATGCGCGCGCCGAGGCCGTGCGCGCCTCCATGATCCGCCAAGGGCTGTCCAGGAAGGTCCGCTTCAAGATCGAGGACAAGGGCGCCGCTGAACCGTTCCTCGACACCGGCCCCGGCGTGCGCGAGCCGCTGAACCGCTTTGTGAGCATCACGGTGCGGTGAGGCGCCGCCGACAGAGTGCGATTGATCCTTGAAGACCCGGGGACGAAACCGCCGCCGTCACCTCCCCGCGACCAACGCGCCCAACCCCGGGACCAGCGACAGCGCCAGCAGCAGTCCCATGCCGATGTTGAACGCCCTCAGCACGGCCGGTCGGTCCAGGAACCGGCGCATGGCCACGCCGAACATCGTCCAGGCCGCGATGCAGGGGATGTTGATCAGGCTGAACAAGGCCGTGACCACGCTCGCATTGGCCAGATAGTGCGTCTGCGGCGCATAGGTCGTCATGGCGCCCACGGCCATGGCCCAGGCCTTGGGATTGACCGGCTGAAAGCTCACCGCCTGCACGAACCGCAGAGGACGGGCCCCGCCCTTGCCGGCGGAGAGCTTGTCAGACAGGGCGATGCGCACGGCCAGGACCAGCAGATAGGCCGCGCCGGCCCAGCCGATGATCCGGTGCAGCACCGGATAGGCGGCGAACAGGCCGCCCAGGCCCGCGCCCACCGCGATCAGCAGCAGCACAAACCCGAAGGCCACGCCCGCCATGTGCGGCAGGCTGGCGCGCAGGCCGAAATTGGCCCCGGACGCCATCAGCATGGCGTTGTTGGGCCCCGGGGTGATGGAGGCGACGAAGGCGAACACCGCGAACGCGCCGAGCAGCTGTGGATCAAGTCCCGTCATGGTCTTTGGCCTGAAATCAGACCCGACAGGGAGGAATGCGTGCGCCGAACCCCTCCGCATCGGGAGGGGTGGGCGGGCCTTTGTTAAGGCCCTATCGCCGATCCGCCTCCACGCAACCGATCGCGCGCCAAGCCATGGCTTGACGGCGAATGGAAATTACGTGGGCGGCGTAGTGCAGCATGAGCGCTGGATACCAGCCAAGGTTGCGTTTGGCTAGCCGGCTGCGGGAGTCGACCGCTCGCACCACCCCACGCGAAGCTTGGCCACACCCTGCGGTTGTAATCCCGCCCCGACCGGTTCTTAATCCCGCCCGTGACGGGCCGGGACGGCTCTCGGCCCTGGGCAGGGAGGCTGAAGATGTCGCGTTTTCCAAGGATCAGACGGCTTTTGCGTGAACGCTTGCCGATCATCGCCGGCGGGGCGGCGGCCGCGCTTGTGCTCGTGGGCGGGGCGGCTACGGCCGAGCAGGATCGGTTTTCGCTGAGCGCGCCCAACGGCGTGTCCTTCGGCGAGTTCCGCGGCTACCGGGACTGGGCGCCGGTGGCCGTCAGTCAGGTGGCGGACGGGATCAAGGTGATCGCCGCCAATCCGACCATGATCGCCGCCTATCGCGCCGGCGTTCCGGACAACGGCAAGCCGTTTCCCGACGGATCGGCCGTCGTCAAGATCGAGTGGTCGCAGAAGAAAAATCCGCAATCGCCTTATCCGGTGAGCGTGCCCGACGCTCTGATGTCGGTTTCCTTCATCGAGAAGGATTCCAAGCGCTTCGCCCAGACCGGCGGCTGGGGCTACGCCCAGTTCCTGTACGATCCGGCCACGAGCACTTTTAGGCCGTACGGCAAGGACGCCTCCTTCGCCCAGACGGTCTGTTTCAAGTGCCACACGGCCGTGACGGGCAAGGACTACATCTTCACGGCCTATCCGAAGCGGTAGGGGGCGCGGTCCTCTCGCCATCTTTCCTGCCTCATGCTTCAATTGGCCATTCGCCTAATGAGGCCGCCATGCCCGATCCCGCCCAGCTGACCGAGCGCCAGTCCAAGTGGTTCGCCTCCGTGCGCGAGGGATTGGAGCGGGATACCGGGCGCAGCATCGAGCAGTGGGCGCTGCTGGCGCGGGCATGCCCGGAGAGCGCGCACCGAAAGCGACTGGCCTGGATGAAAGCGACCTACGGCCTGGGACAGAACCACGCCTCGCTGGTGCTTCGGGCCGCCTTTCCGCCGGAGGTTTCCTGGTCGCAGCCGGACGCCCTGGACAGCGCCCTGTGGGCCGATCCGTCCTCGCGGGCGATTTTCGAGGCGGTGAGGGCGGCGGCGGCGGACCTGCCGGGGACGGTGCAGACCCAGCGGCGCGGCTTCACCGCCTTTTCCCGCGCGGTGCAATACGCTGCGGTCCGGCCGGTCAAGAGCGCCGTTGAGCTCGGCCTCGCGCTGGAGCCTTCGGCCGACGCGGGGTTGGCGCCCGAGCGCAAACAGGCCTGGTCCGAGCGCCTGAAAAGCACCGTGCCGCTGACCGCGCCGGCCGAGGTGGACGCGCGGATCAAGGGGCTCCTGCGCGCGGCCTGGGAGCGGTCTTAATCCTTACTAGCCCAGGACGGGGCGTCGTTGGGCGAGCGCGAGGTCACGCCGTCGCCGCCGCCAGCAGCTTGGCCATGCCGGCGGCCAGGACGGCCACCGCCTCCTTGGCGTCCGGGCCCAGGTCGTGACGGTCGGCGAGCCACTGCGGATCATTGCCGGTGACCCAAGCGGCGCCGTCCTCATCCACCCAGATCAGCGCCTTGAGCGGCAGGTCGATGCCGACGGTTTGATGCAGCGCCATTAGGGGCGTGCCCCCGCGCGCATGGCCGAACAGGAACAGCCGAGTGGGCCGAAGCTCAAGGCCCGCGTCCAGGGCGTTCTGACCATGGTCGACCTGCCCGAACAGGCTGAAGTCCCGCCTGAGCCACCGCCGCGCAGAACCGGCGCTCGGTTTCCGCCGCGTCGTGGCGGCTGCGCAGGCTCACCAGACCGGCTGCTTCCCTCGGTTCGCCCGACATCCCCTATATCTCCCGCCACAAGCTTGGCCATTGTGCCACCCGGCCACAAACCGGTCGATACGTCAGAGCGCGCCGCCGCCGATTGATCCGCGTCAATGCTCGTCCGCGCGCCACGCCGAGGATGTTTTTATGACCGAGACGGAAGCCGTTGTGATCGAGCGCACGCCCTTTGAGGCGATCGGCGGGGAGGCGGGGGTGCGCGCCCTGGTGGACGCCTTCTACGACCGCATGGAGCAGGACCCGGACGCGGCCGCGCTGCGGGCCATGCACGCCGCCGATCTTGGCCCCATGCGCGATCGCCTGGCCGACTGGCTGAGCGGTTGGATGGGCGGACCGGCCGTCTACGCCGCGCGCCATCCGGGCCGGCCCTGCATCGTCTCGGCCCACGGGGGCCTGGGCATCGACGAGGCGGCGGCCGTGCAGTGGATGGCCTGCATGCGCGTCGCCCTGGCCCAGTCGAGCCTGGACCCCCATTGGAGCCCCCTGGTGGAGGAAGCCTTCGCCCGCATGTGCGCGGCGTTCGCTGCGACGGGGTGGGAGGGAGAGGAGCCGTGAATTTCAAGCGCCCGCTTGCCGGCCGGCCTCGGGATTTCAGGGACGGTCGCTGGGACGACACCTGCAGCCTTGCCGACGCCCGCCGTCGGCCCCACTTGTGAGGCTCACGCAGCCCGGAGCCCGTCCATGCCCGCCACGCCCAACGCCGCCGCCTCGGGACACTTCAGGATAGGCGGGGATATCGAGATCGCGCGGCTGGGGTTCGGGGCCATGCGTATCACCGGACCCGGGGTGTGGGGTCAGCCCACCGACAAGGCCGAGGCGCTGAGGGTGCTGCGGCGCCTGCCTGAGTTGGGGGTCAATTTCATCGATACGGCGGATTCCTACGGACCGGGGATTTCGGAGGAACTGATCGCCGAGGCGCTTTATCCCTATGACGGCCTGCTGATCGCCACCAAGGGCGGCTTTTCGCGCTCGGGCCCCAATGTGTGGCGCGTGGCGGGGCGGCCCGAGACGCTGCGCAAGAATGTGCACGACAGCCTGCGCCGCCTGAAGGTCGAGCGGATCGACCTGTGGCAGCTGCACCGCATCGATCCCTCCGTGCCTGCGGCCGACCAGTTCGGCGTGGTGGCCGAGATGCAGCGCGAGGGCCTGATCCGCCACGCTGGGCTGTCGGAAGTGACCGTGGCAGACGCCAAGGCCGCCCAGGCTCACTTCCCGGTGGTCTCCATCCAGAACCGCTACAATCTGGCCGACCGGGAATACGACCCGGTGGTCGACTGGTGCGGACGGCAGGGCGTGGGGTTCATCCCCTGGTACCCGCTGGACGCCGGCGCCTTGGCGCGGCCCGGCGGAGCTGTGGCCGAGGTCGCCCGGCGCCTGGGCGCGACGCCGAGTCAGGTCGCCCTGGCCTGGGCGCTCAAGCGCAGCCCGGTCATCCTGCCCATCCCCGGCACCAGCAAGATCGCCCATCTGGAAGAGAACGTGGCGGCGGCGGCGTTGGTTCTGTCCGACGAGGACTTCGCGACGCTGGATAGGGCGGGAAAGTAGACGCCTTATCCTGTCACGGTTCCAATTGAAGTTCCCGCCGTCACGAAGTCGGTAACCCTCTTCTGCTACAGCTTGGTTCATGGCCGCCCAGTGGCGGGTTGGGGAAGTCATGGACCTATACGATCTCGTCGTCATCGGCAGCGGGCCGGCCGGGCGACGGGCCGCGGTGCAGGCGGCCAAGCTGGGGCGCTCGGTGCTGGTGGTCGAGAACCGCATGAGGGTGGGCGGGGTTTCGGTGCACACCGGCACCATTCCGTCCAAGACCCTGCGCGAGACAGTGCTCAATCTGTCGGGCTGGCGCGAGCGGGGGTTCTACGGCCAGGCCTATCGGGTGAAGAAGGACATCTGCGGCGAGGACCTGGGCATGCGCCTGGGCAAGACGCTGGAGCACGAGATCGACGTGCTGGAGCACCAGTTCCAACGCAACGGCGTGCGCACCCTGGCGGGCTCGGCGCGCTTCGTCGATCCGCACCGCCTGATCGTGTCCTGCGGCGACGGCGAGGAGCACAGCGTACAGTTCGAGCGGGCGGTGATCGCCGTGGGCACGGCGCCCTATCGCCCGCCCTCGATCCCCTTTGACGGCAAGCATGTGCTCGACAGCGACGACCTGATCGCCATGCCCTGCGTGCCGCGCAGCCTGACGGTGATCGGCGCGGGCGTGATCGGCATCGAATACGCCACCATTTTCAGCGCCTTGGACGTACCGGTGACCTTGATCGAGCCGAGAGGGACGTTCCTGGATTTCGTCGACCGCGAGATCATCGAGGACTTTACCCACCAGCTGCGCGACCGAGGCATGACCATCCGCCTGGGCTCGGCGGTGGAAAGCGTCGTGCTGGACGGGGCCGGCTGGCCGGTGACCACGCTGGAAGACGGCCGGCGCATCCGCTCGGAGATGCTGCTCTACACGGCCGGGCGGGTGGGCGCGACGGCGAACCTGGGCCTTGAGACCTTGGGCCTCAGCGCGGACTCGCGCGGGCGTATCTCGGTCGATCCCGACACCTTCCAGACCGCCCAGCCGCACATCTACGCCGCGGGCGATGTGGTGGGCTTTCCCTCACTGGCGTCCACCTCGATGGAGCAGGGCCGCATCGCCGCCTGCCACGCCTTCGGCCTGCCCATGCCCCACGCGCCGCCAGGCCTTTCCCTACGGCATCTACGCCGTGCCGGAGATATCGACGGTGGGCCTCAGCGAGGAGGAAGCGCGGGCGCAGGGCCTCGCCATCGAATGCGGGATCGCCCGTTTTCGCGAGACATCGCGCGGCCACATCATGGGTCTGAACGCAGGCCTGTTGAAAATGATCTTCGCCCTGGATACGCGCCGCCTCCTGGGCGTGCACATCGTGGGCGAGGGGGCGACCGAGCTGATCCACATCGGTCAGGCGGTGCTCAATCTCGGCGGCACGCTCGACTACTTCATGGAAAACGCCTTCAACTACCCGACCCTGGCGGAGGCCTACAAGATCGCCGCCCTGGACGCCTGGAACCGCATGCCCCGCGAGGCGGCGTCCACCACCACCACAGTCAGCGCCGCGGCCTGAGGCCTACTTCAGGTCCAGCACCACCACCGACTTGGCCGGCAGATCGACCATCAGCGCCTGACCGTTCAGCCGGGCGCCGTGGAAGGGCTGGGGTGTGAGGGTCTTCGGCGCGTCATAGGTGTTGTGCGCGTCCATCGTCTCGGCGGTCATGATCTGTCCCGTGACCGCGCGAGCGCTGAGGCCCGTCAGCGATACGGTCGCGCTCGCCGGCCGGTGCGGGTCCAGATTGACCAGGCCGATATGCACCGCCCCGTCGGTTCCGCGCGCCGCCGTGCCGTGAATTGCGGGCACGGACTTGCCGCCGTAGGCGTATTGCGGGGTCTGAATGTCCAGGGGCAGGGCCGTGGCGTCCTGGAACACCTTGTACATGTCGAACACATAGTAGGTCGGCGTCAGCAGCATCTTTTCATGGTCGGTGAGGACCATGGCCTGCAGCACATTGGCCAGCTGCGAGATATTGGCCATGCGCACCCGGTCGGCGTGGGCGTGGAAGATGTCGAAATTGACCGCCGCGATCAGGGCGTCGCGCAGGGTGTTCTGCTGATAGCCGAGCAGAGGATCGGTCCCCTTTTCCGCGTCGTACCAGGCGCCCCATTCGTCGATGAACAGGGCCGTGTGCTTGGCCGGGTCGTACTTGTCCATGATGGCGCTGTGTTTGGCGATCAGCTCATCCATCTTCAGGGTGTTGGCGAAGGCGCCGATCCAGTGGTCTTCGTCAAAGCCCGTGGCTGGGCCTGTGTGGCGCGGGCCGTCGCCGGCGAAGGTGTAGTAATGCAGGCTGAGCGCGCCCAGGGCGGGCGGGCCGCCGTTGGGCATGTTCAGCTTGGTGGTCCCGGCCATGACCGCCTCGGTCCAGGCGTAGTTGTCGCCGCTCGCGCCCGCCGCCACCTTGGTCAGCGCCTGGCCGTCCACGCCCAGATAAGGCGCGTAGGTGCGAAACAGGTCGACATAGTGCTCGGGCCGCATGTGTCCACCGCAGCCCCAGGCCTCATTGCCCACGCCAATGAAGTCCAGCTTGAAAGGCTTGTCGCGCCCGTTGCGTCGCCGTTCCTGCGCCAAGGCTGATTGGGACGGTGAGGTCATATACTCGACCCACTGCGCCATCTCGCGCGGCGAGCCTGTGCCCACATTGCCGCCGACATAGGTTTGGGCCCCGACGAGTTCGGCGAAGGCCATGTATTCGTGCGTGCCCACCGCGTTGGTGTCTTCCACCCCGCCCCAGATATTTATGCGCACCGGGCGCGAGGCCTTGGGCCCGATCCCGTCGCGCCAGTCGTAGCGGTCGGCGAAACAGCCGCCGGGCCAACGGATCACCGGCGTACGGATTTCGCGCAGGGCCGCGATCACATCGTTGCGAAAGCCTTGGGTGTTGGGGATGGACGAGTCCTCGCCGACATAGATTCCGCCATAGACGCTGCGGCCCAGGTCCTCGACGAACTGGCCGTAGATGTCGCGGTTGATGACGGGCCCCGGCTGGTCGGCGTGCAAGGTCGCGGACGCGAGGATCGGCGCTTCAGCGCGTCCGACGCCGTAAACGCTCATGGCCAAGCCTGCCGCGGCCAGGGCGAGCGCGAGACCTCGCAGCCGAATAACGACGCTCATCGCGCTTCCTCCATGTCCGATCCAGCGTTTCGGCCAAGCGCCGCTGTCGGGCTTTTGCTGTGCGTCGATTTATTCGAGCGCGTCGGCGGCCCGTCAATCAAAGGATTGCGCCTGGCGCGCGGACCCATGATTATGGGCGGCAAACTGGGAGGAGATGCGCGTGAGGAAGCTCGTGTTGTGGGCCGCTGTGTTGGCGGCGGCGTTCGGTTCCGTGGGCCTGACCAGCGCCCGCGCCGCGGATAAGGCCGCCGTCGCCCTGACCGGAACGGTCACCTCGGCCCAGGAAGGCAGGATGGAGGGCGTGCTCGTCACGGCCAAGCCGGACGGAGGAACCATCGCCGTCACCGTGGTTAGCAATGAGCAGGGCCGCTACGCCTTTCCCGCCTCCAGGCTTGCGCCGGGCCACTACAACCTGAAAATCCGCGCGATCGGCTACGACCTGATCGGACCCAAGACCGCCGACGTGACCGCGACCGGTCCTGCAACAGCCGACATCACCCTCGGTCCGACCAAGGACCTCGCGTCCCAGCTCAGCAACGCGGAGTGGATGGAGTCCATGCCGGGAACGGACGCGCAGAAGCACAATCTGTGGGACTGCGGCGTCTGCCACACCCTTGGGCGCGTGGTGCGCTCCACCCACGACGCCGACGAGTTCGTGCCCCTGATCAACCGCATGAGCCACTACTCCCAGGGCGCCACGCCGCAGCATCCTCAGGTCAAGAAGGGCGATCACGGCAGCTTGTCGGACGACAACGCGCCCATTGGCGATAAAAGCACCGTGCGGGCCGCGGCCGAGTGGATGGCCACCATCAATCTGAACGGCCGCGACACCTGGAGCTATGCGCTCAAGACCTTCCCCCGCCCCAAGGGCAAGGCCACCCATGTGATCATCACCGAATACGATCTGGCCCGTAAGGACGCCCAGCCGCACGACGTGATCGTCGATGACAAGGGCATCGCCTGGTACTCGGACTTCGGTTCGCAATTCATCGGCAAGCTCGACCCTGCGACCGGCAAGGTCACCGATTATCCCGTGCCGACGCTGCACGCCGACGAGCCCAAGGGCCTGCTGGAAGAAGAGTTCGATAAGGACGGCAATCTGTGGCTGGCGCTGATGCACCAGGGCGGCATCGCCAAGTTTGATCCCAAGACCGAGAAGATGCAGGTCATTTCCCTGCCGGCCGAGGTGCTGACCGACTCGACCCAGGAATCCATGGTGGAGCCGCGCCGCATGGAGGTGGACGGCAAGGTGTGGACCAACAACCAGGACGACCACTCCTTCCTGCGGTATGACCCCAAGACCGGCGTGTGGGACAAGCTCGGCGTCTTCAAGATTCCCGGCGAGAAGCGCAATATCGCCTCCTACGGCATCCCCGCCGACGCCAACAACAACATCTATGTTCTGGAGTACGGCGCCGCCGACATCGTCCGGATCGACGCCAAGACCCTTCAGGCCAAGGTGTTCTACACCCCCACGCCTCTGTCCAAGCCGCGGCGCGGCGAGGTCGACGACCTGGGACGCGTGTGGTTTGCCGAGTTCGGCGCCAACCGCATCGGCATGTTCGACCCCAAGACCGAGGCGATGAAGGAGTGGGAATTGCCCACCCCCTGGAATGGACCCTATCAGGCCACGATCGATCGCACCGGTCACGTCTGGTCCGGCGCCATGCTGAGCGACCGCATCCATCGGCTGGATCCCAAGACCGGCGAGATCGTCGAGTATCTGCTCCCGCGCGAGACCAATGTGCGACGGGTGTTCGTGCAGAATTCCACCAAGACGCCGACCTTCTGGGTGGGCAACGACCACGGCGCCTCGATCATTAAACTGGAGCCGCTGGACTGATCGAAGCCGCGCGCGCCGGGGCTAAGTCCTCGGCGCGGCCTGGCCGTAGAAGCGGAACTTGAACGGGGGGAACCAGATGACCTTGCCGACCCCCCGCACGGCCTTGTCCAGGGCGTAGGCGCGGTCGGGCGCGCGCAGGGCGCACTTTAGAGCGGCCAGGACGCCGAACACCGCCGTCTGGCCCAAGCCCACGGTCATCCAATAGGCCACGCCCAGCGTCCGGCGGCCGGCCGCGGCGACCGCCGAGGGACCTTGTCCATAGGCGAAGGCGCGTTTGAGGGTGTAACGCAGGGTCAGGCGCTCGGGCGCGGGGTCTTCCCATACCCAGGCGTCGGCCGCCCAGGCGAAACGCGCGCCGGCGTCTTTCATCTCGCCGAACAGCAGGTCGTCCTCCCCGCCGGTTCGGTTGCGCACCGTGTTGAATGGTCGTTTTGGATCGGGCAGGGCGCCGCGGCGGATCAGGCTGTTGCCGCAACCGTAAAAGCCGTCGATCGGCCCGGTCTCATCCGGTCCCTCGCGCGAGAAGAAGCGCTCCAGATAGTCGCGGTGCTGCCTGACCGACGCGGGCGCGCGTCCGCGCACCGGGCCGAACACCGCAGCGACCTCATGGCGCTGCATGACGGCCAGGAGCTCTGACAGCCAGTGAGGCGGCGCTTCCTCATCGTCGTCCAGAAAGGCGATCAGTTCGCCCTCGGCCTGGTTCATGGCGGCGTTGCGCACATTGGCCACCCCGGGCTGGGGCTCGTGAACGTAGCGCACAGGAAAGGGAGCCTGGGACGCCAGACGTTCGGCCAGGATGCGGGCGGAGGGGACGGCGTCATTGTCGGCGATCACCAGCTCCATGCGGTCGAAGTCGACGCCCCTTTGCGCCAGCACCGAGCCGGCGGCGAGGTCCAGCGGGCCCGGACGGCGCTGGGTCGGGATGATCACCGAGACGAAGGGCTGGGGCATGGGTCGGTTCAGCCGTCGACGACGGCGGTCTCTGTCGGCTCGGTGGCGCGTTCCGACGCCCGGTCCGAGACGCGGGCGCCGCGGCGGGTCTGGCCGGCGAAGGCCTGAGCCACGCCCAGAAGGCGTCCGCCCATCGACAACTCGATGGCCGCGATATGATCCAGCCGGCGGAGCAGTCGGGCCACGGCCTGCGAACGCCCGGCGGCTAGGGCTAGGGCCTGATCCATGGAATGGGTGACGCCACGGGCCGCGCCATGCGCGACGCCGGCGCTGGCCGCGATGCGCCCGGTGCAGAACGGCTCCTTATAGTGCGCGTGCCCCGGGCCCATGTCGAAGGCGCTGAGCTCAAGAGCCGGCATGGCCTTGATGGCCCGCAGCAGCAAGGTGTTGCCCGCGCCCGTCGCCGCCAGTTCCGGGTCGATCGAGGAAATCCAGGAATGGAAGCAGCCGTTCAGCCGCACGCCGAAATGGCCGGCCACGAGCCGCCCGCCCGCGCGCAGGGTCAGCATCAATCCCTGAAATGGGCCCTCGCGACGTTCGAACAGGTCCTGCATGAGGCCCAGCGTCCAGTGCGGGCGGAAGAAGTCGTGCATCCCGCCGCGAACCAGTTGCTCGCGCTTCCAACGCATCAGGGTGTCGAACGCCTCCTGGCTGTGGTCGGGCGCGGTCAGCTCGATCTCGCCCACTTCCCGCTCCAGCTTGTTCTCCAGCCGCCGCCAGTTCTTGGCCCGCTTGGGATTGGGCTCGCGCAGGGTCTCCAGATAGGCCTCGGCGCCGGCTGGCCCCAGCTTCATGACGAAACCCTCCAGCAGACTGCGTTCCACCGCATCGAAGCAGCCGTAGGGGTCGATCAGGCCGGAAAACCGGAAGGTGGCCAGTCCCGCCTCGGCCAGGGCCTGGCGGCCGTCCAGGCGCAGGCCCGGCTCGGTGACCAGGGCGTGGTAGTCGCAGAAGGGCGCGCCCATCGGCCGAGCGAAGCCGGATGAGCGGCGATGGTGGGGCAGAAAGCCCACGACGCGGCCGTTGCGGCGGAATATCGCCACGTAGGAATCGTCTCGCCGTCGCTCGACGGCTTGGGCGAAGTCGGGACCCAGGAGGGGGCTGCGAAACGTGGGCGTGGCGGCGCAGAAGTCGCTCCAGGCCTCGCATTCGGACGCGGTCAGTTCGGACGGTCGGACGCTTTGAACCAAGGGCATGTTGCAGGCCGCGCTATGGGAAACTCGACGAACCTAATCGCTTCAGGTTAGGGAACCGTTGTTGCCAGACAGTCGGGGCTGTCCCGAGTTCAGCGAGAGACGCCATGAGTCCAAAGCCGGAGGTCCCGCCGTTCGCGGTGGATGACTCCATGATCGACCAAGCGGCCGAGAGCCTGGATATCGCCGGGCGACTGGAGGGACACAACGGGCTTCTCCTGCTGGATGTAGCCCCCTCGCCTGACGAGATGGACCCTCAGCTGGCCTATTTGGCGCAGGCGATGACCGGCCTGCATCGCAAGATCCAGGACGACGACGACTTGTCGGACATCGAAGAAGCCCTGGAGGACCCGCTGCGCGCGGCCGATCAGCACGGCATCGACGAGGTCTGCGACGTCTATCGCGGTCTGTTAGCCAGTCGCCTGAAAGCCGTGCTGGCCCGCACGGACGCGCACGAGCGCCTGACGGATCTGCACAAGGCCGGCAAGACAAGCTAGCGGGGCGGAGGAGGACGGGCGCCGTGATGATCCCCGCCGGACCGGGCCTGGCCATCGACGAGGACGAACTGGAGTTTCGCCACGCCCGCGCCTCCGGTCCCGGCGGCCAGCACGTGAACAAGACCTCCACCGCCATCGAACTTCGATTCGACGCGCGCCGTTCGCCTAGTCTGCCGCCGGACGTGCGCGCGCGCCTTGAACGCCTGGCCGGGGCGCGCTTGACCCAGGACGGGGTCATCGTCCTGTTCGCCCAGAGCTTCCGCTCCCAGGAACTGAACCGGCAGGACGCCATCGAGCGGCTGCTGTCGCTCATCCGTCAGGCCGCGCTCAAGCCCAAGCCTCGCAAACCGACCAAGCCCACCTATTCCTCCAAGCTCAAGCGGCTTGAGCGGAAGTCCGGGCGGTCCGGGATCAAGGCGCTGCGCACCAAGCCCAGTCTGGATTAAATGGAGCGGTGCAACGCCTGATTGCGGGCGGCGCATCGCGGCCCGCCCGCCGGCTCATCCTGGACGCGAATGTTCATTTGCGCTCGAACGGCGCATTCCCGCGCGAGTTCCTCGCATGAAAGAATATATATTTTGAATTCTTCGTTTTTTACCTGACTTTGCCTTCAGGACAAGCTGATGCCGAACGAGTTTGAAGGAAATCGATACGTACGTTAACCGAGGTTAACGATGATCACACGTTAAGGAACATAGTTAATTTGGCTAGTTTCGAGTAAAGGGTTAACGGAAGCTGAATTTATTTCTCTTAGCTCTTCCCAGGTTGGTTTATTTTGTGTTAAGAGTTGCCTCACGTCGGACGCGAATTGCGTACGGCGGCAGTTGCGGGGACGACGCCGCCTTGATGGGGTCGCAGTCGTTTAAGTGGAGTGGGCGGCGTGGACGGCTTTCAGAGCGTGGATATTCTCGATTTCGACCCGGCCGTCCTGCCGATCTTTCCGAGCCTGGGCGGCTTTCTCCATGCTCGCGACGGCCGCGCGCGCAACGAAGGCCTGATCGAACACCGGATCCCGGCGCTGCAGACCCTGGTGATCACCAAACTCGTGGCCGGCTTCGATGACGACTGCGTGGACAGCCTGCGCCGGATCGTCGATGACGTCGCCGCCGGTCGCCTCGGGCCGCTGAAGTTCCTGGTGCTGGACTTCGCCCATCACATGGAGCGGGACTCCGAGGGCGGCACGGACTTCAACCGTCTGGTCAATGAGGTGGCGCAACTGATCCTGCGCGCGCCCATCGTCTCGGTGGCCTGCGTGCGGGCCAATATGGCGGGCGCCGATCTGGAACTCGCCCTGGCCTGCAACATGATGATCGCCGAGACCGGCCGCCGCTTTTCCTTCGCCGCGGACCCCGCCCTGTCTCTGGCGACCTATGGATTCCTGTCGCAGAAGATCGGCTTTGTCCGGGCCGAGCGGCTGATGGAAATCGGCGAAAGCATGGACGCCGGACAGATGCGGGACCTTCTGCTGGTGAAGGCCACGCTCGAGCGCGGCGCGGGCTTCGGGGAGGTCGAGCAGTTCCTGGCGCGCGCCTTGCGCCGGCACAACGCCGCCTACGCCATCTATCGCGCCCAACGCATCGCCAGCCCGTCCTTCCTTGAAGACATGGACGAGGCGAGGATCGCTTGAGACAGGGACGGGGTCGTCGCTTTTAGTTGAGAGCCTTTCTCACCCGCTCACGTTGAACCAACATGAGTGGCAAGGGCCTAAGCCACGGACTGGATCGGCTCGGCCGAGAAAGGCGCCGGGGTCATCAGCAGGGGCATGATCTCCGGCAATGGCCGCGGCCGGCAGAAGAAATAGCCCTGGATCAGATGGACGTTCCACATCTTGAGCGCCTGCAACTGATCGGCGGTCTCCACGCCCTCGATCACCAGTTCCACGTTGAGCAGTTGCGACAGCACCGACACGGAGCCGATCACGGCCTGGGACGCGCGGGACTTGATGTCCATGGCGAAGGACCGGTCGATCTTGATCTTGTCCACCGGGAACTGGCGCAGATAGGACAGGCTGGAATAGCCGGTGCCGAAATCGTCCAGCGAAATCTTCACGCCCATGGCGGAGAT
Source organism: uncultured Alphaproteobacteria bacterium (assembly GCA_963804105.1). Classification (GTDB taxonomy): domain Bacteria; phylum Pseudomonadota; class Alphaproteobacteria; order Caulobacterales; family Caulobacteraceae; genus BOG-938. The sequence continues at coordinate 12,288 of CAWDPL010000049.1, read as the reverse complement.
TTCGCTGAGCATCGCGAGGGAATCCTTGGCCTCGATGATGGTGCTCTCGGTGATTTCCACCTCCAGCCGGTCCGGCGCCAGCCCGGCGTCGGCCAAGGCCTCGCGAATGTCGCCGATCAGATCCTTGCAGATCACGAACTGCTTGGGCGAGAAGTTCACGGCCACCCGCACATGTTTGGGCCAGGTCGCCGCATCCTTGCAGGCCTTGCGCAGCACCCAATCGCCGAGCGGCACGATCAGGCCGGTCTGCTCGGCGATTTCGATGAATTCGCTGGGAGGCACCAGGCCGTTCACCGGATGGCGCAGGCGCACAAGCGCCTCGCACGCCACGATGCGCCCGGTGCGGTTGTCCACGACGGGCTGATAGTGCAGCTCCAGGGCGCCTTGGTTGATGGCCTCGCGTAAAATCTGTCCAACGTCCCGTCGGCGCTGGATAGCCTCGTCCATGGCCGGATCGAAGATGCGATAGACGCCGCGTCCATCGGCCTTGGCTTGATAGAGCGCCACGTCGGCCGAGCGAAGCAGGTCGTCGGCGTTGGCGACCTCGCCTCTGGACACGGCGATGCCGACGCTGGCGCCGATGGAAATGATTTGGCCGTCCACCCGGTAGCTCTGGCTCAGCCGTTCGATGATCCGCTCGGCGATATGGCCCACATGCTCCGGCTCGGCCGGCGTGCGCAGCATCACCTGAAACTCGTCGCCGCCGAAGCGCGCAACCAGGTCGTCGGCCTGTAGCGCATGGCGCAGACGGTTGGCGACCAAACGAAGCAGTTCGTCCCCGATGGGGTGGCCGCGGGTGTCGTTGACCTCCTTGAATTGGTCCAGGTCCACGCTCAGCAGGGCCAACTGCCAGCCGGGCTCGATCGGCTCCTCCAGCGCGGCCTGCATTTGGCCGTGGAAGTGCATGCGATTGGGCAGGCCGGTCAGATCGTCGAAGTGCGCCATGCGTTCGATCTTCTGGGTGGCGAGGCGCTGAGCCGTTACGTCCTCGACCAAGACCACGAAGCCGCCCGACGTCTTGGGCTCGCAGCGGAAGTCGAAGGTGCGCCCGTCGATGGCTTCGCTGAAGGTGGAGGGCGCGCGTTTATCCACCTGGTCCTGCCAGGTCTTGACGAAGGTCGCCCGTCGGGCCGGCGGCAATCGGCCCGCCCGGGCGATCGAGTCGGCCAGGTCGCTCACGCTCATGCCGTCGGGGGTGTCCCCGAGCTGGAAAAATTCCTTCAGGCGCCGGTTGACCACGGTGATGGCGCCGTCGCTGTCCCCCATGCACAGTCCGTGGGACATGCTGTCCAGCGCGGTGCTGAACATGGTGCGCTGCATGGCCGCCTCGCGCCCGTTAAGAAGCGCCGCCACCAGGATTCCGTTGAGGGCCTTGGTCGTCGACTTCACCGAGATCATGACGAGGCCGATGATGGCGGCCAGGCCCCAATACCAGCTGTCGTATTCAAACAGCAGAACCAGAGCCAGGGGGCTGCAGACGCCGATCACCTGGCCGTAGACGATGGCCGGGCGTCCGGCGTTGCGGGCGGCCACGCTGCCGGCCACGCCCATCATGATCACTACGCCGTACAAAGTGGTCAGTTCGTCGTGCCGCTGATGGAACAGGATCGCCGCGGTCAGGCCCACGCCGGTCATGAAGCCGATGGCGCCCAGGGCGTAAAGTCGCTCCCAGCGATGGGCTTCGTCGTGCTTGGCCTGCTCGGTCTTCAGCATGTAGGCGTAGAACACCATCAGCCGGAGCATCGACAGGGCCAGAAGGACCACGGTGCAGATCAGGAAGATCGGGTCACGCGTGCGCGCCCAGGCGACGGCGGGCACCAGAAGGCCGCCGATGATGCCGGACACGAATGAACCCACGGTGCCGAAAAGCGTCTTGACGAGGGCCGAGTGGATCTCGGCCGGCAAGGCGATTTGGGGCGCGCGCGGTGCGCTGGGCGAGGTCATAAAATCAATCCACCGGCCGATCACAACTCGAATTCGGCACGGCGATACTAGGCGAGCCGCCTTGAAGGCCTGTAAAAATCGATAGTTAACTGAGCGTTATCGCTCGATTAGCCGTTTTTGCGCCGCGGCTAGTCGCTCCATGTGCCGAATATCATGCGGCGAAACGTCAAACGAGCAGTTCACCCAGAGGTCGGTGATCTTGATCAGCTCGTCGTAGGACACAGGGAAAAAGCGCCGCCGCGCCTGGGCGATCGCCAGCCGGCGGGCGTAGCGCTCGGGGCCGCCCTCGACCATCCAGTGCAAGGCGGCGGTTGCCGACTGCCCCTCGGGCGCCAGGATGTCGGCCACGCCCATCTCGAACATCTGCCGGCCGCTATAGACCTTGCCCGAGCCGATGATTTCCTCGGCCCGCGCCTCGCCCAAACGCCGCGACAGCAAGCTGACCGCGCCCATGCCGGGGAAGGTGTTGAAGGCCACCTCCGGCACGCCGATCCGCGCGGTCTCGTCGACCAGGACGAAATCTTCGGCCAGGGCCGCCTCCAGGCCGCCGCCCAGGGCCTGGCCGGTGATCACCGACAGGGTGACGATCGGCAAGCCGAAGGCGGTGGCCAGGCCGTGCACCACGTCGATGCAGGCGTGGGCGTAGGCGCGCAACCGCTCGCGCTCCTGATCGCGAATCGATTGGGCGAACATGGCCAGATCGCCGCCGAGGTTGAACACCCCGGGCTTGCGCGAGGCCATCACGAAATAGCGAATGGGAAAGACGTCGCGATAACTCGATTTGAGCAGACCGCGCAGGGATTCGCGCACGGACGCCATGTCGATGAGGGTCTGCAGCGAATAGAACGGCGGCCCGTCTTCCTTGTAGTACATCCATGCCGAGCGCGAGCCAGGGTCATATTCCAGATCGACGTTCTGGAACGTCCAGTTCGGAAAGTCCGACGGCTCGCGAGGGCTGAAACTGAAGCTATTTGGCACGGCGAGGATAAAGCCCATCACTGAGTTTGGCGGCGACCTTGCGGGCCAAAGTTTTCGGTATGATGAACGACGTTTCGCGGGCTCGACCGTTCAAGCCTTGAGCTGGGCCACCGTGAAACTCATGGGAAAGCTCGCCGGGATGATGCCGGACAATACCCCAGGGAAGACGCTGACGGTGTAGGTGTAGTTGACCGTGACGATCACCCCGGTCTGGCCGCTGGTGAAGGCCGCCTGGGCCGCGGTCGTCTGGGCGGCGGACAAACCCGAGCCGGACGGATAGGCGTAGGTGACGCTGGGCGTGGTTCCGCTCATGGTCACCTGGAACATCTGCAAGGTCACATTGGCGGCGGTGAGCTGAGGCGCGACGTTGGAGATGGCGGCGGTGGGCGAATACAGGCCGATCTCGGTGTTGCAGGTCCCGGCCGGATTGTCCGAACAGTCCGCCCAGGAGATGGCGTACTGCGAAGCCAGTTCATTGACCGCCGTCAGGGTCTGAAAGGCGTGGCCGACTTCGTAAAGACCGCCCAGGATCACGATGACGATGGGGGCGATGAAGGCGAACTCGACCGCGGCGGTCCCTTGGCGCGCGCGCGCGAAGCGGCGATGGAAAGGGCGCGCGGTCATTGGCCCTGCCGCCTGACGATGGCGCTGGAATTGATCGACCAGGTCGCGGCGAAACCCGGCATGAAGGTGGAAAAGCTGTATTTGGCGCGCAGCACCAGAGGGGTCCAGGCCGAGCCGTAGTTGGTCAGTCCGTCGGTGATGGCGACGGTCCCGCCGCCCAGATTGGCCAGCGGCTGAACCTCCACGATCAGACCGCTGCTGACCAGACCCGAGCCGGAGTCCGCGACGATGGTGGATTTCAGGCTGGCGCCGGACGGCGTCACCGGCGTCGCGCCGGTGCCGAACACGCCCTCAGAACTCTCCGCCGCCTGCACGGTGCCCGAGTCCAACGCCACCTGGGTCATGTAGTAGAGCCCCAGCTGCATGACGCAGATCAGCAGCAGCAGGAAGGGCAGGCCGAGCAAGGCGAAGTCGATCGCCGCCGCGCCGCGCCGGTCCCGCCCAAAGCCCCTTAGGCTCCCTGCGCGCAAAGGCTTGCCGATCATGGCGTCAACGGGTCCGCTTGGATGGAAAAGCCGGTGAAGCTGACGGTCCCGCCCACCGTTGGCGTGGGCATGGGCACCGTGACGTAGAAGCTGGGCGCCGTTCCATAGAGACTGCCCACGGCCGACACCTTCACATCGTCGATGACGCCGCCGACTTGTCTTGCGACGCTGAGGCGCCGACCGCGCCGATGGTCAGCCAGTACTGGCCGGCCTTGGTGATTTGAATATAGGTGGTGCGGGTGGTCCAGGACGACGAATAGTTGCAGTAGTCCAGCACCGGATTGAGCTGGGCGGTGTTGTAGCTCGACGTGCTGACGCTGTCGGGCGCAACCGTGGGCGTCGTGGTCGTTGTTCCGCTCGGGTTGTAATAGGATGTTGTGGTGTTCAGGCCCGCCGCCGCCGATGGGATAGCTCACCTCAAGGCTGTGAGACATGAACACGGCCACGGCATTTGTGTCCTTGGGCCACTTTGGGCCGCCGCCGGAGCCGATCTGGTTCGTGCCCGACGTCGAGGTCGTGCTGGAGTAGGACGACAGGGCCGAGGAGCTGGAGGGCGTGTATGTGCAGTTGACGCCCGTCACGCCGGTGAATTTGACCCCTGAGACGATAATTGTAGGTGATCGCGTAGTAGCCGGGATCGAGATAGAAATAGCGGCTGATCGAACGGCGTGAGGTGGTCTGGCTGCCGCTCTTGGCGCTGTCCAATTCCAGCGCCTGGCTCCCGCCGTCCGTCATGCCTGAGGCCCGGACGATGCCGACCTGATCATAGGGACCGGTCGCCCAGCTCAGGGTCTGGCCCGGCCAGCCGTTGTTGCTGGCGCCATTGTCCGCGTCCAGGGTCTGTCCGGTGTCGACCGGTCGAGCCGCTGGCGCTGATCGTTTCGAAGCTGTCCTCGAACAGCAGGGGCGTGGAGGTCCAGGCGCCGGGGAAGTTGTCCTGCACCGAGCCCGAGCAGCCGGTGACGCAGACCTCGATGGCGTCGATATCCCCGCCATAGCTGGTGTTGGCGCCATCCGCGGCGAAAGCTCAGCCAATAATAGCCGGCGCGTGGTCACGGTGATCTTGACGCTGCGCTGGATCCAGCCGGTTGAGGTCACGCACTCATCGATCAGGTTGGAGCCTGCCAGGGTCACGCCGCTGGTGTTGGTGTGCGTGGGCGCGGCGCCGTTCTGGTCGGCGTCGAAATACACCCCGACCTGATTGGCCCTCAGGACGTTGTTCGCCGATCCGGCGGAGGCGTTGGTGTCATTGGCCCACGACACGTCCGCCGCCGTCGAGCCGCAGATGTAGGTCGGATCGTAATCGGGATAGGCGATGCGTCCGGCGAATGCGTAGCGCAGCTCGTAGGTGCCGGTTGCGTAGTAGGTCTTATTGGAGATCGATGAAATCCCCGGCCGTGCCGCTGCCGTTGTCGCAGTCCAGTTCGGCCGCGTGAGTCCCGTCGGCGGAACTCGTTCGAATGACGCCGGACGCATCGATTTCCAGACAGTACCCCATGATGGTCCACTCGGTCCCCGTCGTTCCGACGTAGCCGACGTTCGATGGGAAGGTGGAGACCGGCGTGGAGATGAAGCTGTTTCGGGCGCCGGAGGGCTGGAACGACGACCAGCAGGCGCCGCTGCAGGCTGAATTCTCGAAGCTTTCGGACAGGATCACCGTGCCCGCCGTGGTCTGGGTCTGCTGCTGCGCAACCGCGCAGGAAATCGTCACGCTGACCGGCAGGGAATTGATCGACACGATCGGCAGGAACAGCGTCGGCACGCTGGCAGACAGGCTGACCTGGCCGGCTGAGCCCAGAGCCGCATAGGTGAAGGGCGTGGATGTGGACTGGGTCAGGGTGAAGTTCTGATTGGACAGACTCTGGGTGATGAAGCTGTTGACCTGGGTCTGGTAGGTCTGCACCCCGTTGCTGTTGCTGTAGGCGACCGAATAGACCGACGGGCGCGTGGAGTACTGGCAGGCCATGGTGGCCACGTTGGACAGTTCCTGGCGCGCCACGACCGCGCGTGACAGGTCCAGGCCCGCGCCAAGGAAGGCGACTAGAGCCGTCGCCGACAAGGCGAAGATGATCGCCACGCCGCCTTGGGCGTCGCGCCACAGGCCGCAGAGCCGACGCAGCGGCCTCGTCCTGGTTCGATCGGTCATGTCGACGCCTCGTCCACGCCTTGACGATGGTGCGGCTCAGCCGGAACCTGAAACGCGACCTCCAATAGGGTTTTGCCGAGGGATTATCGGGCGCCGTGGTTGCGACTCCCTTAAGCGGAGGCCGATACGGCTCAGCTTTTTGAGTCTGGCCTGCCATGCGAAAGGCCGCCCTGTCGCCAGGACGGCCTTTCCATAGTCAGGACCGCAGCGCGGCCTCGCGACCCCGCTTAGAGCGGACGCGGACCCCGTACGGAGGCCCAGGTCACGATTTCCTCGCTGCGGATGAAACTATGAGACACTGGATCACCTCCTTTCAATGGTTGGCACGACGACCAATGTAGGGACGCGATAACGCGTGTCAAAGTCACAAACCTTTGTTCGGACTGCGACAATTTCAGAAGTGGACACGGATTAGGCAGACGCGCGCGCCCGCGACTTCAGATTCGCGGCCCGCGGGTCCCGAACGCTAGCGTAAGAGGTGATCGCCCGCGCCGGACGCAGACTGATTCAGAGCGAGCGCGGAGGCCTTGGCGGCCTGCTGGGCGATCATGCCGTCGATGCGGGCCTTTTCCGCCTTGAAGGCGGCCAATTGCTTGCCGCCCAGAACCTCGCCCGAGGGGGCCTTGAAGCCCGACGGGTTGATCTTCTTGCCGTGGTCGATGATCTCATAGTGCAGGTGCGGACCGGTGGACATGCCGGTTGAGCCGACATAGGCCACCACCTGGCCTTGATGCACGTGCTGGCCCGGCTTCACCGCCCAGCCGGACAGGTGGCCGTAGCCGGTTTCGTACTGGCCGTTGTGGCGAATCTGCAGCCAGCGGCCGTAGCCGCCCGCCCACTGCGCCTTCTCCACCACCCCGTCGCCGGCGGCGAACACCGGCGTGCCCACGGGCGCGCCGAAATCGATGCCGGTGTGCATGCGGGTGAATCCCAGGATCGGATGCATGCGCATGCCGAAGCTGGAGGTGATGCGGGCGCCGTCGAGCGGGGTGCGCAGCAAGAAGCCGCGGATGTTCTTGCCCATCTCGTCGAAATAATCGGCCGCCGCCGCGCCCGCCGCCTTGAAGCGGTAGAAACGGCTCGCGCCGCCCTTGGCCTTGATTTCGGCGTAGAGCAGATCGCCGGCTTCGACCGTGCGGCCGCTTTCAGTGACCTTGCGGTCGAACACCAGGCTGAACTTGTCGCCCGGGTGGATGTCGCGGCTGAAGTCCAGCTTGTGCGAGAACAGCTTCACCACCTGCGCCGTCAGTTCGGGCGTGGCGCCCGCCTTTTCGGCGGAGGCGTACAGCGAGCCTTCCATCTGGCCCTGGGCCACCACGGTTTGGGCGGACACCTTCTCGTCCATCTGGCGCAGATGCAGCGCCCCGTCGAAGGCGCGGGCCAGGGTCACGGCGCTGGCCGGACCTGTGCGCATGGACAGGCCGATCAGGCGGGCGGGACCGTTGTTGTCGCGCGGGCGGGCGATGGCCGCCTCGAATGCCAGGCCGGCCTTGATGTTTACCGTATCGAACACCGACCCGAGGGCGTGCACCGCCTGTTGGGCTTCGTCCTGACCCACGCCGGCGCGTCGCACGGCCGACTCGAACGTCTCGCCGGGCGCGACCTTGATCATGAAAGCGGTAGTGTGGTTCGCACGTTCGGAGGGTCCACGCCGTTCAAGCTGAACCGATCGCGGCAGGTCGAGCGCATGCCCGTGCCGCTCGAAGAACTCCTGTCGGTCGAGCGGCCTCGCAGAGACGCGCGGACGAATTTGTTGGGGCGCGTGATGACATCGCAGGGAATTGCGATTGAGTTGATCGAATTTGCCTCGGCGGATCACGTCTGGTTACCGGCGTGGTTGTACCGGCCTCTGACGGCAGAGACTTCGCGGCCGCTGGTGATCGCAATCCAGCCGGGTGGCCGGAATGCGCTTTGGCGCAAAGACGATTTGTATCAAAGGTTGGCTTTAGCCGGATGCGTGGTGTGTGTGTCGGACCTGCGCGGCATCGGCGATCTGAAACCTGCGTATTCGCCGGGCTTCACACCGTATGCCCGCCAGCACCAGGAAGAAGAAGATTACTCGTGGGGTTCGCTGATTCTTGGGAAGCCGTTGCTCGGCCAGCGTGTGACCGACATCCTCGCGGTCGTGGCAGGCTTGCGCGCCGATCCCGGGTTGCGCTCGAGAAAATTGCGATTGGCTGCTGAGGGGCATCTTACCGTGCCGGCGCTGTTTGCCGCGGCGCTCGATCCCGCGCTCGACGAACTTTATCTGAGCTCTCCGCTAATTTCCTATCGCGATGTCGTGGATACGGAGAACTATAGTTTTCCTTTTCGGCAATTGTCTGCCGGGTATCCTTTTGCACACCGACCTGCCGGAGATTGCCGCGTCCCTGTCGCCGCGAAAGGTGTGTCTTGCGGGTACGGTGAGCGGCGCTGGAAAGACGATGGACGTGGCCGTGGTCCGCCGGGTGTATGGCGATGGAGCGCACCTTACTTTGCTGGCCGCGGCGCGGTGGGATGCGGAGCGGCTGTCCGGCTGAGTGCGCAAAATCGTAACACCGACTTCACAGTCTGTGCCTTTCTTGTGTGACAGGCTTCAGCCAGGCTTCAGCCTGTCCGCCGTTTTTTTTCAACGCTGTCTCGGTCCGTGCTGCGAATGACTGACAGACTAATAAAGTCTGTCACACAAGAGCACGATAGATTTGCTGTTACTCCGCGTAGATGCTGCGGACGAAGCCAGAGACGTTGGTGTTGGGCCAGTCGGAATATTTCGCCTTGAACTCCACGCTCAATTGCTTTCCTGCCTCGTCAGCCGAAACACCTTGCTTCTTGAGCGCCAGAGCGCGGGTTCGCAAGTCGTCGATAAAGGCGCGCTCCTTCGCAACCAACGAGCCATCGCCGGGCGCGCTGTGATCGGGAAGAACGTGTTGCACGTGGAGCGCTGAGATCTTATCGAGAACGGCGATCCAACTCGCGGGCGTCCCGCCATCGCCGAAGATGTTGGGGACAACTTTGTTCTGTACCACGTCGCCCGACACCAGCGTGCCATCGGGTTCGACCAAGGTCAGTTCATCGCCCTTGGTATGCGCGCCGCCGAACCACAGCAGACGGGCGGTCACGCCTCCCAGATCCAAGGTTGCCTCGGTTTCGAACAGAACGTCCGGGGACCGCAGTTTGACGTCAGCGAGCAGTTCTTTGTTCTGCGCCGACCGGTTGCTGAACATCGTGACCATCTCCGCGCCATGCAGTTCCATCTCGTGTTGCTGGACCGCATCGCGAATGAGAATCGTGTTCGGCGGAAAACCTGCGTCGCCCGCTGCGTGCTCCGGATGGAAGTGAGTGGTGGTGAGAAAGAGCTTCTGATTCGGCGCCAGTTTGGCAGCGACGCGTGCGATAATAGCTCCGTTGCGAGGCCCAAGACCCGTGTCGACGACCAGTGTGGCTCGCGTGCCAACCACGATGGCGACGTTCGGGAAACCCATGATGGCCCACACGTGATCGGAGATCTTCGTGGTGTTCTCGCCCAATACCGGTTGTGGTTGGGCGAAGGCCTCCGCACAGGTGAGACTGGCCAAAGCCGCGAGCATCCGAATCCGTGCGTCCATAGTGTCACTTTATACTACGAGAGGGTATGTTTTGAGTATGAGTCTGAATCTTGAACGAACCATCGCGGAGTTGAAGGAACTTCGCGAACTGACCGCCGATGCGAATGGCGCACAGCGTTTGGCGTGGAGCCCGGGTGGCTCCAGGCGCGCGAATGGTTTGCGGAGAAGTTGCGCGACCTGCCCGTGGAACATCATCTGGACGCGGCGGGAAACCGTTGGGTGACGCTGCGGGGCGAATCTGAGAAGGCACTGCTGCTCGGCAGCCATCTCGATTCGGTGCCCAATGGCGGCTGGTTAGATGGTTGTCTCGGCGTGATGTCGGCGCTCGAAGTCCTTGCGGCGGTTCGCGACGCAGTATCGCGGACATCCGCCGGTCACTGTCCGGCTGGTGGATTGGGCGGATGAAGAAGGCGCCCGATTCGGACGCAGTCTGCTGGGCTCGTCGGCATTCGCGGGCACCGAGTCGATCGAAGCCGACCGTGGCCGCACCGATCGCGATGGCATTCGGCTGGAAGATGCGCTACGGCGCTGCGGCGTCGAAATCGACCGTTTTCCGGAAGCCCGGCAGGAGCAGAAGAATGCCGCGGCATATCTGGAACTGCATATCGAGCAGGGGCCGGTGCTCGAATCGCTGGGACTGCCGCTCGGCGTGGTGCTGGGCACAAAGGGCGTCGAGCGGCACGCGATTACCTTCCATGGCCAGGAGGCGCATTCCGGCTCGACACCCATGAATGCGCGGCGCGATGCGTTGGCGGCAGCCGCGAAACTCGCGCTCGACATCCGCAATATCGCGCGCAAACATCGCGACGCGGTCTGCACCATGGGCAGCGTGAAAACGTTTCCGGGCATTGTGACCGCGGTGGTGGGACGCTGCGAAGCCACGCTCGACCAGCGCGATCTCGACGCGCAATTCTGGCGGGCATGTATGCGGAAGCGCAGGAAGCGAGCGACGGTTTGCCGCGAAGAAGTTGCACGGTGGAGTGGTCGAAAATCTGGAACATCGAGCCCGTGCCGTTTCATCCGACGTTGATCGACTTCTGCGAAGATGCCGTGAGGGAAACCGCGGGCAAGTGAAGCATCTGCCGTCCGGCCCGCTGCATGATGCGGCGGAAGTGGCGCGCGCAGGCATCCCTACTGTGATGATGTTCGTGCAATCGCTGCGCGGCATCAGTCACAATAAGATCGAAGATACCAGGGAAGAGCATCTGCAACTGGCGATTGCCGCGCTCGACCGTCTGGCAAGCAAGACTGCGGAGTGGATTCAAAGGAGTTGAATTATGGCAACTATCGCACCGGAACGAATCGGATTGAAGACCGTCAGCCACTGGATTGGCGGGAAGGTGGTCGCGTCCCAATCAGGACGTGCGGGCACGGTGTGGAATCCGGCGACCGGCGAGGCCCAGGCGAAAGTCGACTTCGCGGACGTCGAGGAAGTCGATCTGGCGGTCGCTTGCGCTAAGAAAGCCTTTGAGAATTGGCGCGCGACACCGCTTTCCCGCCGCGCCGAAACTATGTTTCGTCTGCGTGAACTGGTGGACGCGAACCGCCAGCGCATCGCGGAACTTTCACGCTGGAGCATGGCAAAACGCTGCCGGACGCTATGGGCGAAGTCGCGCGCGGACTCGAGAATATCGAATTCGCCTGCGGGATTCCGCATCTGCTCAAAGGCGGCTTTTCCGAACAGGCCAGCCGGGGCATCGACGTGTACCAGATCCGCCAGCCCCTGGGAGTCGTCGCGGGAATCACACCGTTCAACTTCCCCGCTATGGTGCCAATGTGGATGTTCGCCAACGCCATTGCATGCGGCAACGCGTTTGTGCTGAAGCCGTCGGAAAAAGATCCATCGGTGAGTATGCTGCTGGCGGAGTTGATCCAGAAGGCCGGTGTGCCCGACGGTGTCTTCAATGTTCTGCAGGGAGACCGCATTGCAGTGGAGCGGTTGCTGGAGCATCCCGACGTGCAGGCCATCAGCTTTGTTGGTTCCACGCCGATCGCCAAATCCATTTACGAAACCGGAACGCGCAACGGCAAACGCGTGCAGGCGCTCGGCGGAGCCAAGAACCATATGATGGTGCTCCCCGACGCGGATATCGGGATGGCCGCGGACGCCGCGGTTTCAGCGGGCTTCGGCTCCGCGGGCGAACGCTGCATGGCCATTTCGATTATCGTCGCGGTCGACACGGCTGCCGACCCGCTGATCGATGCGATCAAGGCGCGGATGGAGAAGATCAAGATCGGGCCGGGCATGGAAAACGGCAATGAAATGGGTCCGCTGCGAGCCCGCGCTATCTGGGTTCAGAGCAGGGGGCGTACCCCTTCGGGGCCGGGGCCCGAACCATGAGTGGGCTGCCATCGATCGCTTTTACTCGGACCAAACATCGCAAGCGATCCAAGAGTTCGACGCAGCCACGGACGTCGACGGCGCGAGTACGTTGCTCGACAACACGGTCATCGTTTATGTGAGCGAGATTGCGCGCCGCTGGGACCACAACCAAGCGAACGTTCCTTTCTTGGTCTTCGGCGGCGG
>CAWDPL010000048.1:0-61625 GCA_963804105.1 uncultured Alphaproteobacteria bacterium | reverse complement strand
CTCTCTCCATCCCCGAGGCCTTCTTTGATGCACCGGACGTGCTCCCAACAGGGTATTGAACAGCGCCGGCGCTGCGAGAAAGGCGGTTATGGTCCGCTCCAGCCCATAGGCTCGGACTGGAGGGCTTGGGTTCGAGCTCAGCCCGGCGGGCGCGCTCGGCGCTACCCCTGGGGCTCCGGGTCCAGCCATGACGGCTTTGTCCGGCTCCGCAGAAGCCGGTTCAGTCGCTCGGTCAAGGCGTCGGCCGCGGCCACGCTCGCCGAGCCGCCCGGCGCTCGGTCGCCGTTCGGCCGTGGGCCTCGGCCACATCGCCGGTCATCGAGGTTTCCAATTCGGCGGACCTCTTGGGCAGGGACTGGCCCACGTCATAGTCCACCTTCGGCTTCAGATTGGCGAAGGCGCCGGAATCCACCCGTCGACGGGGTCAGGAACAGGGTCTTCTCAGCCGCGCGCCGGCGCACCAGGGCGTCGACCACGATCCGCTCGCCCTCGAATTCGGCCCTCCGCCACATCTCCAGCGCGCAGGCGGCCTGGATCAAGGCCCCTTCGTTGACCCGGCGCAGCACCGAGGAGTGGCGGAAATTGTCGACCCCGACGTTGAAGGCGAAGGCCACCAGGGCGTCGAACTGGTTCTGGGTCAGGGGTATAGATCCACTCGTTACCGCCGCGGCGACCGGACGGACATCGTACAGGACAGGGCCTCCGCGTCGCCCGGCGAGACCTCCGCGCCCTCGCGGGCGGTCAAGGTATGGCCGTAGCCAATCGTCCACCGGCCGTCGGCCAGCCGCGCGGCTTTGCGGCGATAGCCCTCGAAGCGCTCGATCAGTTCAAGGGCGGCGGGAGAAACCTTGTGTCGCGCAGTCATGGCCCGTCTGATCCATATTGGCACAGACGCGGGAGCGTCATGGTCCGTTCCAGCAAGTTCGACGCTGCTTGGCGTCGCGAGGGTATTTCAGAATGTGGGCTTAGCCACGCGGCCGGCTTTCGCCCAGGCCATGCCCCCGATCTGCTACACGCGCATGACGGCGAAGCGACGCAGGCCCCGCCATGAGTCGACTGGTGCGGTCGAGAAGACTCGAACTTCCACGGGTTGCCCCACAGCGACCTCAACGCTGCGCGTCTACCAATTCCGCCACGACCGCGACGCAGTGAGCGGCGGGGAGTAGCAAACCGGGGCCGGCTTGTGAAGGGCGAGGCGCCTCAGCGCCGGCCATGAAGTCGTAGACGTCCGCCGCACCGGTCACGGTGATGCAGATCTTGTCTTCGCTGATCTGGATCTCGCCGCGCGCGACGGGATGGTTGTCGGCCAGAATCCAGACTTCATCGTTGGCCTTGGCGTCCAGGGGAATAACCGCGCCCCGGCCCATGCGCAGCAGTTGCTGCATGGGCAGCATGCTGCGGCCGAGCACCACCGATATCTCGACATTGACCGCGTTGACTTGGCCCGACAAACACCGACCTTCGAGAAATCACGACTTGCGTCGGTCCCGAGGCCACATTGGGCGAACATGCTTGACCGCGAGTTAAATTCCGCAGCCCCGCTCTTATGCCGCGCCCCGACGGCGCAGCCGGTGGATTGGGCGGCATCGCGACGCCCGTGGCCTATCCGGAGGCCGTGCGGATCATGACGACCGGGCCGAGGCGATCCGGAGGCACGGCGCCGGCGAGTTGGTCTGGCTGGTCGAGCATCCGCCGCTTTACACGGCCGGGAATTCAGCCAAGCCGCAGGACCTGCTGGATCCCCACGCTTTCCGGTCTTTCAGAGCGAGCGCGGCGGCCAGTTCACCTATCATGGGCCGGGCCAGGGGTGGCCTATGTCATGCTCGACCTGCGCGAGCGGGGCCGAGACGACGACTGTTTCGTGCGGGCCCTGGAAGGCTGGGTGATCGACGCCGTGGCCGATTTGGGCGTCGAGGGGGCGATCCGCCCCGGACCGGGTCGGCGTGGGTCGAGCGATCCGATCCGCCCCCGCGAGGACAAGATCGCTGCCTGGGCGTGAAATTGCGACGTTGGGTGTCCTTGCACGGATTCAGCCTGAACGTCTGCGCCGACGCTCGACCACTTCGGCGGCATCGTCCCCTGTGGCCAGACCGAGTACGGGGTGACCAGCCTTGAGGACCTGGGTCTTCGCCCGGATATGGCGCTTGTGGACGAGGCCTTGAAAGGGCCTTCGAGCGCCTCTTCGGGCACTCCCTGTACCGCCGCCAAACTGACTGGGGTCCTCGAGCCGACGCCAACTCAGCACGGCGGCGGTTATCCGCTCCATCCGCGCGGAACATGTAATTGGTCCCCCGGGCCAGCAGCTCTCTCGGGATGGGTCTCGCGCCCCAGGACACCGCGCCGAACGCCATCCCGGCCGCCCGGGCCGCATCCAGATCGCGCAGTTCATCGCCGATGACGATGGCTTCGGCGCGACCACGCCCGCCGAGCCTGGCCATCCGGATCAGCTTGTTGCGTTTGCCGAACAGCCCATCCCCGCCGCGAATCCGTCAATGAAAGGCGTATTGCGCGCCCGACACGGTGTGGATGGTTGCCTCGCCATTGGCGCTGACGACGGCCAGCTTGACTCCTCGGCGGCGAGTTCGGCCAGCATTTCTTCGGCCCCGGGAAACAGCCCGATCTGGGCACATCGGCGGCCATGCGCGCGCGGACGTAGCGGGCGATCATCGGCAGCTTCCAGCGCTTGACGCCTAGGCGTCGCATGATCTCACGGGCATCGCACTGGCGCAAAGCGTCCAGCTCGCCCTCGGCCACCCTGCGAAAGGCGAACCGGTCGGCGACGTCGTTCATCATCTCGATCACCAGGGAAAGGAATCCGCCAAGGTTCCACTAAAGTCGAAAATGGCCAACCGATAGCGCATGCAGCCCTATCCCCTGCGAAGCTCGCCTCGGCAAGCCCGTTCGGAACGCAAACGCAATGTTCCGGGTTGGAACCGCTACTGGACCGGGAGCAATGGCCGCACCCGGGAGGTCATGCCGACGGCGGCGGCGTCGGCGGCGACCTGGGCGTTCGGTGGTGCCCGTCTGCGGCTTGGGTCGGGAATTCGGTGCGGCGCTGCGACAGTGGGCGCCGCGGTCGGCTGGTTGCCGGCTCGCTCGGCGGCGGAGGTCTTCGGGACGCCGACCGCGGAATGACCGCGGGGGGCGCGGCGGCGACGGCCGGGGGCACGTTGCCGGCCGGCTTGAGGCCTGCGAGCCCCGGCCGGCTTCCGTCGGTCAGCCATAGATAGGCCGCGATCGGCGCAGCGCCCCGGCGCCAGAAGCCCTGAAGACATGGCCGGTCCCGTAGGAGCGATGATGTTCCTCGCCCGCTGTGGACATCGGACCTCCGCCTGCGTCAGGTCCCTCTCCACTGGCGGACGGGACCCACGTCAAGGTGCACGAAATTCGACCTTGGATATAGGCCTACCCCGCCGCCGCGCAAGGCGAGTGCGGCCTTTTGCAGATGCGCCAACGGCTGGCCGGCAATGCGTACGTCGGCGGCCATGCCTTTGATGTGCAGGCTGTTACGGGCCACCTGCCGGCTTTTCGGTGCATGGCCGCGTTGGTTTTCGGCCCCGGTAGCCGCAAATCAACTCATAGCAGGCCGTTGCTTCTGTCCTTCCGTGCAGCGCGACCAGAGATCGCAGCAGCTTCGGTTCGATGGGATGCAATTCGCCGGTGCGGTGGTCTCGCATCAGCCTGTTCACCGCGTCCAGGGCGTCCGGCACATAGGCGCCCTTGTCCCAGTAGAGCGCTTCCAGCTTTTGCCGGTGTTCAGATTGTGCATGACCAGGGTGCGCGGCTGGCCGGCCGCGTTTTCCTCGGCCCAAGCCAGGGGGGCGGCGAGCCCCGCGAAAACCGGGGCCACGACAGCGCCCAACCCGAACTGCAACAGTCTACGTCTTTTCAACACGCTACACCTCCGCCGCGAAACACGCGGCGCCTCCGACCCATCACCCCCCAGCCGTCTCACGCCTCAGCGGTTTTCGGGGATCAGGTCAAGCTTTACCGTCGGTTTTGCTCAATCCGCTGGCAGCAGCTTGCTGCCCAGCCGTAGACGTCGGAGCGGAATTGTATCCTGTCCTGGCCCGGCGAAGGCAGTCCAGTAGAAGATGAGACTGCTGCGGCTCGGTTCAGGGTCACGCGTTTGTTGTCCCCGCCGCGCTGACCGAATCGATGATCTCCGGCGTCCAGCCCGGATTTTCCTGCAGCAGCTCCAAGGCAAGCGCCTTGGGTTGATCCACCCGCACGCAACCGTGACTGACCAGCCGGCTTTCCCGGCGAACACAATGAGTTCGCGTGTCATCGATACGCCCGCTCCAAATTTCGGTGCTGAAGTGAGGCATCAAGACACACGCCGAGCACGACGTTCGCGACCCCCGCCGCCATCACTATTCGGCTGAACTGTTTGTCCATTCCGAACGGGATCATTGTACTCACACCTAAGTGACATTACTGATCGCTGACAGCACAGGCAAGAGCGCGATCCAGCGCACAACCGAGATGGTGCCGCTGGCTTGGGCGGCCAAAACAAAGTAACGTCACAGGTCCAGCCATGAGCAGCATGATTATGGAAGGGATCAGCATCAATCCACATATCCAGCGCAGGCTTTTACCTGTAAAAGCGAGCGCTCGTTCATCCGACTCGCTTCGTAACTTGTTGATGTGCGGAAGGGTGGCTTGGATTACGGTCCGATTAGAGCCTGCAAGCCCCGGCAACAGTCAAATGCGTTGGTGCTGGTGTACAAGCCTATCGCCGCAGAGGAAATAAACAAGTGCCATCCATCCACACGGCCTTTGCCGGATCTCGCTGACCAGCGGCACCCTCAGTGTAAGGCTGGAACATGCGCACGGCAACTCCCAGCCCAATCAATCCTCCCAGTACTGTGCCCGCGGAGAGGATAGTTACCGCTTTAAGGCCTCCCGCTGGCGCATGCACAAAGACAAAGATCAGCACCATCGATATAAGTCTGGCGAATCCCGCGATTACGGAGATGCAAGCGCATCCGCACGCATTCTGGAGCATATTACCGCTGGAGAATTGAGCGGATGCGCTTCATCTCCGTAATTGCGGGATTCGCCAGACTTATATCGATGGTGCTGATCTTTGTCTTTGTGCATCGGCCACAAGACGCTCTTAAAGCGGTAACTATCCTCTCCGCGGGCACAGTACTGGGAGGATTGATTGGGCTGGGAGTTGCCGTGCGCATGTTCCACCTTACGCTGAGGGTGCCGCTGGTCAGCGAGATCCGGCAAATGCTTGTGGATGGATGGCACTTGTTTATTTCCTCTGCGGCGATAGGCTTGTACACCAGCACCAACGTATTTCTCGTGGGAATGCTCGCTGGCAACGTGGAGGCCGGGATTTTTTTCAGCCGCCGAGCGGCCGCTGCGGGGCTTGCAGGCTCTAATCGGACCCGTGATCCAAGCCACCTTTCCGCACATCAACAAGTTACGAAGCGAGTCGGATGAACGAGCGCTCGCTTTTACAGGTAAAAGCCTGCGCTGGATATGTGGATTGATGCTGATCTCTTCCATAATCATGCTGCTCATGGCTGGACCTGTGACGTTACTTTGTTTTGGCCACCAAGCCAGCGGCACCATCTCGGTTGTGCGCTGGATCGCGCTCTTGCCTCTGCTGTCAGCGATCAGTAATGTCCTGGGTGTGAGTACAATGATCCCGTTCGGAATGGACAGACAGTTCAGCCGAATCGTGATCGCAGCGGGGGTCGCGAACGTCGTGCTCGCGTGTGTCTTGATTCCTCACTTCGGCGCCAATGGAGCGGGCGTATCGATGACACGCCGACTCATTCTGTGTTCAGCCGGGAAAGCCGGCTGGTCAGTCACGGTTGCGTGCGGCTGGATCAACCCAAGGCGCTTGCCTTGGAGCTGCTGCAGGAAAATCCGGGCTGGACGCCGGAGATGATCGATTTGGTCATCGCGGCGGGCGACACCAAACGCGTGACCCTGAACCGTCCAACAGCCGTGCTCATCTTCTACTGGACTGCCTTCGCCGGGCCGGACGGCGTGATGAACTTCCGCTCCGACGTCTACGGCTGGGACAGCGAGCTGCTGCAGCGGATTGCCGCAGAGACCGACGGTAAAGCTTGACCTGATCCCCGAAAACCGCTGAGCGTGACGGCAGGGGGGTGATGGGGTTGGAGGCGCCGCGTGTTTCGCGGCGGAGGTGTAGCGTGTTGAAAAGACGTAGACTGTTGCAGTTCGGTTTGGGCGCTGTCGTGGGCGCCGGTTTGTCGGCGGGGCTCGCCGCCCCCCTGGCTTGGGCCGAGGAGACCGCGGCCGGCCAGCCGCGCACCCTGGTCATGCACAATCTGAACACCGGCGAAAAGCTGGAAGCGCTCTACTGGGACAAGGGCGCCTATGTGCCGGACGCCCTGGACGCGGTGAACAGGCTGATGCGCGACCACCGCACCGGCGAATTGCATCCCATCGATCCGAAGCTGCTGGATCTTCTGGTCGCGCTGCACGGAAGGACAGAAGCAACGGCCTGCTATGAGTTGATTTGCGGCTACCGGGCGCCGAAAACCAACGCGGCCATGCACCGAAAAAGCCGGCAGGTGGCCCGTAACAGCCTGCACATCAAAGGCATGGCCGCCGACGTCCGCATCGCCGGCCAGCCGTTGGCGCATCTGCAAAAGGCCGCACTCGCCTTGCGCGGCGGCGGGGTAGGCCTATATCCAAGGTCAAATTTCGTGCACCTTGACGTGGGTCCCGTCCGCCAGTGGAGAGGGACCTGACGCAAGCGGAGGTTCGATGTCCACAGCGGGCGAGGAACATCATCGCTCTTACGGGACCGGCCATGTCATCATGGCTTTGGTCGCCGGGGCGCTTGCGCTGATCGCGGCCTATCTTTGGCTGACCGACGGAAGCCGGCCGTGGCTCGCAGGCCTCAAGCAGCCGGCCCCGTCGCCGGCCGCCGCCGCCACGCCCCCCGCGGGTCATTCCACGGTCGCCGTCCAAACGCCTGCGCCGCCGAGCGAGCCGGCAAAGCCGGCCGCGACGCCCGCCTCTGTCGCAGCGGCGCCGATTCCGCCCCCCAGCGCAGACGGGGACCGCCGACTCCCAGGTCGCGGCCGACGCGGCGGCCGTAGGCATGACTTCCCGGGTGCGTCCCAACGACTTCGCTACCCCGGTCCAGTAGCGGGTCCAACCCGGAACATTGCATTTGCGTTCCGAACAGACTTGCCGCGGCGAGCTTGGCGAGAGATAGGGCTGCATGCGCTATCGGCTGGCCATTTTCGACTTTGATGGAACCTTGGCGGACTCCTTCCCCCTGGTGATGGAGATGATGAACGACGTCGCCGACCGGTTCGCCTTCCGCCGCGTGGCCGAGGGCGAGCTTGACGCTCTGCGCCAGTGTGACGCCCGTGAGATCATGCGACGCCTGGGGGTCAAGCGCTGGAAGCTGCCGATGATCGCCCGCTACGTCCGCGCGCGCATGGCCGCCGATGTGCACAAGATTGGGCTGTTTCCCGGCGCCGAAGAGATGCTGGCCCAACTCGCCGCCGAGGGGGTCAAGCTGGCCGTGGTAAGCGCCAATGGCGAGGAAACGATCCGCTCGGTGCTCGGGCCGCGCAGCACCCCCTTGATTGACGGATTCGCAGCGGGGGTGTCGCTGTTCGGTAAGCGCAACAAGCTGATCCGGATGGCCAGGCTCGCGGGCGTGGATCGGGCCGAAGCGGTGGTCATCGGCGATGAACTGCGCGATCTGGATGCGGCGCGGGCGGCCGGCATGGCGTTCGGCGCCGTCTCTTGGGGCGCAACCCATCCCCAAGCGCTTGCGGCCCGGGCGCCGGATTTCCTGTTCGAGCGGATGGAGCACATTCCCTCCGCCGTGCTGAGTTAGCGTCGGCTCGAGCGATTGCGTCAGACTGGCGGCGACGTACAGCGGACGCCCCCGAACTGGCGCGCGAACGCCTTTTGCAGGGTCTCGTCCACGAGCGCCATGTCCGCGCGAAGACCCAGGTCCTCAAGGCTGGTCACGCCATGCTCGGTCTGGCCGCACGGGACGATGCCGCCGAAGTGGTCGAGCGTCGGGCAGACGTTCAGGCTGATTCCGTGCAAGGACACCCAGCGTCGCAATTTCACGCCCAGGGCGGCGATCTTGTCCTCGCGCGGGGGATCGGACCGCTCGACCCACACGCCCACCCGACCGGGGCGGATCACGCCCTTGACGCCCAGATCGGACAGGGCGTCGATCACCCAGCCTTCCAGGGCCCGCACAAACAGGCGCGCATCTCGGCCCCGCTCGCGCAGGTCAAGCATGACATAGGCCACCCGCTGGCCGGGCCCATGATAGGTGAATTGGCCGCCGCGCTCGCTCTGAAACACCGGGAACCGTTGGGGATCGAGCAGGTCCTGCGGCTTGGCTGATATTCCCGCAGTGTAGAGCGGCGGATGTTCGATCAGCCAGACCAACTCCCCGGCCCCGTGCTCCAGTATCGCCTCGACCCGTTCGTGCATGATCCGCACCGCGTCCGGATAGGCCACCGGAATCGACGGATACAGCCCAATCGACCGGCGCGCCGTCGGGGCGCGGCATAAGAGCGGGGGCGGCGGACTTTAACTCGCGATCAAGCATGTTCGCCCAATGTGAGGCGCGCGGGGACTGACGCAAGTCCCCAGTGATTCCTCGGAGGTCGGTGTTTGTCGGGCCAAGTCAACGCGGTCAATGTCGAGATATCCGTTGTGCTCGGCCGCAGCATACTGCCCATGCAGCAATTGCTGCGCATGGGACGCGGCGCGGTGATTCCGCTCGACGCGAAGGCCAATGACGAAGTGTGGATTTGGCCAACAACCATCCAGTCGCGCGCGGCGAGATACAGATCAGCGAAGACAAGATCTGCATCACCGTGACCCGTGCGGCGGACGTCTACGACTTCATGGCCGGCAGCTGAACGTCCTCGCCCTTCACAAGCCCCCCCCGGTTTGCTACTCCCCGCCGCTCACTGCGTCGCGGTCGTGGCGGAATTGGTAGACGCGCAGCGTTGAGGTCGCTGTGGGGCAACCCGTGGAAGTTCGAGTCTTCTCGACCGCACCAGTGAGACTTTATGGCGCGCCCCTGCGTCGCTTCGCCGTCACGCGCGTGTAGCGGATCGGCGCCATGTAGGCCTGGGCGATCGCCCGCCGCGTGGCGGCGCCTTCAAGTTCTGAAATACACTCGCGACGCGAACCGGCGTCGATCTTGCTGGAAGGGAACACGACGCCTCCGCGTCTGTGCCATTCTGGATCAAACAGGCCATGACTGCGCGACACAAGGTTTCTCCAGCCGCCCTTGAATTAATCAAGCGCTTCGAGGGCTATCGCCGCAAGGCCGCGCGCCTGGCCGACGGCCGCTGGACCATTGGCTACGGCCACACCTTGACCGCCCGCGAGGGTGCGGAGGTCTCGCCGGAAGACGCGGAAGCCCTGCTGCTGTACGACGTCCGTCCCGTCGCCGCGGCGGTCAGCGAGTTGATCTACACCCCTTTGACCCAGAACCAGTTCGACGCGCTGGTGGCCTTCGCCTTCAACGTCGGCGTCGACAATTTCCGCCGCTCCTCGGTGCTGCGTCGGGTCAACGAAGGCGCCTTGATTCAGGCCGCCTGCGCGCTGGAAATGTGGCGCAAGGCCGATTTCGAGGGCGAACGCATCGTGGTCGACGCCCTGGTGCGCCGCCGCGCGGCGGAAAAGACCCTGTTTTTGACGCCCGTCGACGGGTGGATTCCGGCCCCTTCGCCAATTCTGCGTCCGAAGGTGGACTATGAGGTGGGCCAGTCCCTGCCCAAGAGCTCCACCGAGTTGGAAACCTCCATGACCGGCGATGTGGCCGAAGCACACCGAACGGCGCCCGAAGGCGGCTCGGCGAGCTTGGCGGCGGCCGACGCCCTGACCGAGCGACTGAATCGGCTTCTGCCGGAGCCGGACGAAGCCGTCATGGCTCAACCGGAGCATCAGCTTCCGATTGAGCCGAGCGCGCCCGCCCAGGCTGAGCTCGAACCCGAGCCCTCCAGTCCGACCTATGCGGCTGAAGCGGCCGTCCCCGCCTTTCTCGCAGCGCCGGCGCTGTTCAATACCCTGTTCGGAGCGGAGTTCCGGTGCATCGGAGGCGATGACCGAGATGGCGCCGCAAGCTGCGCAGGTCGAGCCCGAAGCTGTGGCGTCGGCGGCTGAGCCGGCGGAAGAGGCCGCGCCCATTCCGGCGGCTGAAACGGCTCACGCCCAGATCGCGCCTGCGACAGAACCGGAATCTGAATTCCTCCACGATTCCCGCTTCGACATTCCCGAGCGCGAGCCGATCGACCTGGCGCGCCGGGTGGTGTGGCGTGAAGCGCCGATGGAGACGGAGGCCTCGCGCCTGCTCGGCGGCGGGCTCAGCGGCATGACGCCGCTGCTGCTGGTCGTGCTGTTCCTCGCGGGGCTGGCGGTGTTCGCCGCCGGCATCGTGTGGGGCCTGAACGCCAAGGGCTCGGGCGTGATCAGCTGGATCCTGGGCCTGGTGGGCATCGTCTGCGTGGTCATCGCGGTCTACGTCTATCTGGAGCGGCTGGGCGGACGGGAGGACTAACTGTCCCTGGCGCCGCAGGCCGGAATCGGCTTGAAAGGCTCCATGAAAATCTCCCGCCTGTCCTCCGGTTCAAGCTTCGAATCCGTCGCCGGTTATTCTCGCGCCATTGTCGTGGAGCACGACGGCTACGCCGAGGCGCTGATCAGCGGCGTCACCGGCTTCAACTACGCGACCATGACCATCGACGAGGACGCCGCCGCTCAGGCGCGCCAGTGCTTCGCCAATATCGCCAACGTCCTGGCCCAGGCGGGCGGAGGCTTGGAGCATGTGGTGCGCGTGCGCTATCTTTTGACGGAGGCCTCGCAGTTCGAGACCCTGGCCCCGATCTTCGGCGAGCACCTGGGCGCCGCGCGGCCGGCCGCCACGGCCGTGGTGTGCGGCCTGGTGGACGCCCGTATGAAGCTGGAAATCGAAATCGACGCGCGCATTCCGCGCGGTTGAGGTTATCCTGCGTCAATGCAGCCGCGGCGCTTCCGGCGCGTTGGTTGACGACAGAGCTTCAAGGAGGCCGCCCGTGACCAATCCCATCGCCACACCCCTGGTCGAAGACGTCGACACCGGTGAATTGGACGGCCTGATCCGCCTGGACACCCTGGCGGACGGGGCGGTTGTGGTGAGCCTGCTGCGGCCCGTCCTGAATGGCGCGGTTGCCGCCGCCCTGACCGAGGCCTTCGAGACCCTGCACGGCGCCGATCATGTGCGCATCGTGTTCATCAAGGGCGGCGCGGGGACCTTCTGCAGGGGCGTGGACCCGGCCTGGCTCAAGGTCGTCACCACGGACTGGACCGAGGCTGATCTGCGCGATGAAGCGCTGCGCATATTGGGCATGTTGCGGGCCCTCACCGCCGTTCCTGCCCTAACGGTGGCCTTGATCGAGGGCGAGGCCATCGGCGGCGGGGCCGGGTTGGCGGCTGCCTGCGACCTGGCCGTGGCCACGAAAGATGCGCGCTTCGCCTTTCCCGAGGTGACCCACGGGGCGGTGGCGGCCTTGGTCGCGCCCTTCGTGGTCAACGCCATCGGTCCACGCCAAACCAAGGCCCTATTCGCCACCGGGCGAACCTTCGACGCGGCCTACGCCGAGAAGCTTGGATTGGTCCAGGAGGTCGTCGAGGACGGCGAAGGGCTGAAAGCCGCGGCCGAGCGGCTGACCGAGCAGGCCCTAGCCACCGCGCCCGGCGCCGTGGCCGAGAGCAAGCGTCTGGTGTGGCAGGTGTGGGCCGAGGCCCAGGACCACGCCCTGCTGCAGGACATGGCCCATCGCTTCGCCCGCAGCCGTTTCAGCGAGGAAGGCCGCGAAGGCCTGGCTGCGGCGATCGAGGGCCGCCGGCCCAACTGGTCCGAGGACTGACCGGCCCTGTGGCGCTTAATCTGATCAAGCTGTGCGTCGGCTGCGATACGGTTGACGAACTGGTCGCCTGGCACGCAGCCCATCGCGCGGGACGGCCCTGGATCTTGCAGACCCGCCAGACGCCCAAGCGCGCGGCCGAGCTGATCGGCGGCGGATCGGTCTATCGGGTGTTCAAGGGCGTGGTGCTGTGCCGGCGGAGAATCCTGGCGGTTGAAACGGTGGGCGAGGGCAAGGCCGCGCGATGCCATATCACCCTGGACCCGCAGATCGTGCTGACCGCGCCCACGCCCTGCCGCGCGTTCCAAGGCTGGCGCTATCTGGAAGGCAAGGACGCGCCGGAGGACCTGGGCGTGCATGGCCAGCCCGTCGCCGTGCCGCAGGACTTGGCCCTGAAACTGCGGGAGCTTGGGGCGTGGTAGGGCGGTTAAACCGCCCGGTTATCGATCAGCCGCGTCTTGCCGAGCCGTGCGGCGGCGAGGACGCGGGCGGGGGCTTGGCCGATCGGGCCGGGGCCCAGGCGCTCAGGGTGTCGGCGTGGCGGGCTTCCACGTAATCGATGGCGTCAAAGCCGGCTGAAATCAGCGCCGCGATGGCTTCGGCTTCGGCAGGGGCGACCGGCTCGTCGGCGGCCAGGGCGTGGGCGAGGTTGAGCAGCACGGCGTTGAGGCTTGCCGCGATCTCGCGCTGCGCAGGCGTCAGATAGGCGTTGCGTGAGGACAGAGCCAGGCCGTCTTCCGCGCGGACGGTCGGCGCGCCGATGATCGCGGTGGGCAGGTCCAGATCCAGGGCCAGGCGTTTGATCACCTGCAGCTGCTGGTAGTCCTTCTCGCCGAACACGGCCACGTCCGGCCGCGCCTGGATCAAGAGTTTCGTCACCACGGTAGCGACGCCGGAGAAGTGGCTCGGGCGGCTCTGGCCGTCGAGCGGCTCGGACACGCCCGAAACGGTGACGGTGGTGGAAAAGCCCGGGACGTACATTTCCTGGGCGCTCGGCGCGAACAGCAGGTCGCAACCGGCGTCCGCCAGCAGGGCGGCGTCGCGCGCTTCCGAGCGCGGATAGGCGTCGAAATCCTCGCCCGGGGCGAACTGGGTCGGATTGACAAACAGGCTGGCGATCACCCGATCCGCGCGCGACCTAGCGACGGCGACGAGGGACAGGTGGCCTTCGTGCAGGGCGCCCATGGTGGGAACCATGCCGATGGTCCGGCCGGCCGCGCGCCAGCCGTCCAGCGTGCGACGCAGGTCGGCGACGGTGCGGACGATGGGCAGGGGCGTTCGAGCCATGCCGGCTTATGGGGTCGCAGGGCCCGGCGCGTCCAGACGGTATGTGTCAGTCTGCCTCTAAGTCGCGTTGACGATGCGGGCGATCCGGGTGTCTCGTCCGGGGGATCAAGCTTAGCGATTCCGCAAGGAGCAGGGTGTGAGCCAAGCGCGTGTCATCGTCGTGGGCAATGAGAAGGGCGGAGCGGGCAAGTCGACCATCGCCATCCATCTGGTCACCGCGCTGCTGCACGCCGGGGCCAAGGTGGCCGTGGTCGATCTGGACCTGCGCCAGCAGTCCATGAACCGCTTTTTCTCCAATCGGCGCACCTGGCTGGAGGCGGCCAAGGCGCAGGCGCCCATGCCGATGGCGCCGTCCGGTGAAGCGGCGGAGCTGTTGGTGCTGGCCACGCCCGACGAGCAGCTGGAGCATTTCGAAACCCTGATGCGGCAGATGGCCGAGACCGCCGACTTCGTGGTGATCGACACCCCCGGCGCTGACACGCGTCTTGCGCGGCGCGCGCACCAGCACGCGGACGTGATTGTCACGCCCATGAACGACAGCTTCGTGGACTTCGACATGCTGGGCCAGATCGACCCGGTGACGCTGGACCTTAAAAAGCCCAGCCTTTATTCGGAGGCGGTATGGGACGCGCGCAAGAACCGGGCGGCTTCCTCGCGCCAGTCGATCGACTGGATCGTGCTGCGCAATCGCCTGGCCAGCACCGAGGCGCGCAATCGGCGCCGGCTGGACGAACGGGTGGAAGCCCTCAGTCGGCGCGTGGGTTTCCGCATCGGTCCGGGGCTGCGCGACCGGGTCATCTATCGCGAGCTGTTCCCATTCGGCCTGACGGTGGCCGACCTGTCGACCAAGTTGCGGCCGGTGCCGGTTTCCCTGACTCATCTGGCGGCGCGTCAGGAGTTGCGCTCGCTGATGCAGTGTTTGGGACTGGAGCCGTCGGTCCCATCGGAGCCGACGCCGACGGGCGAGGACGACGAGGACGAGCCCACCTTGGTCCTGTCCTGACGCGCGCGTGAGCCTTCTTTTCATCCTGGCCGCCGGTTTTATCGGTTACGTCCTGTGGACCCGATCCGCGCCGATCCGCTCAGGCGGCTGGCGGGTGGGTGCGGGCCTGATCGCGGCCGCCATGATCGTGACGGGAGCGGTGACGGCGATCCGCGGGGATGAATGGGTCGGTCTGCCGATGGTGGGGGGCGGACTGGTCCTGGCGTTTGGCGCGCGGGTGGGGCGAGGGCGGTTCAGGCGCCCGCCGCCCGAGCGCGCCGAGCCCATGAGTTTGAGCGAAGCACGGTCGATCCTGGGCGTGGTCGAGGGGGCTTCGACGACGGAGATCAAGGCGGCCTATACGCGTCTGATGAAGCGCAATCATCCGGACCAGGGCGGTACTTCGGGACTGGCTTCAAAACTGAACGCCGCGCGCGAGCGCCTGTTGAAGGATATTTAGCCCGGCCGCAGAGCCAGGCAGCCCGCGCCTCTGGCCTTGATGGTTTCGCAGGCTTCCCTGGCCCGGTCCGCGGACAGGCCGGCGAAACGCACCCGATAGTTGCCGTCGGCCCGATCAACCCGTCCTCGAGCCGCCTTCAACACCATGGCGAACTTGTGATTCAGGCGGCTGAGCTGGACCTGGGCGAGACGGCGGTCCTTGTAGGAGCCGAGCTGGACCTGCCAGGCGCCTCTGGCGGACGCCAACTCCAGGCGGCCACGCCGGCCCCTGCGGCCGCGTTCATGCGGATTTTCTTCCGCCGGCGCCGCGTCTTCGACGGGATTGGGAACGGGCGTGGAAGCGACGACATTGCCGGGCGCCTGGGCGTCCACGCATGCCGTTTTCGGCGACCACGATCTTCAGGCTGTCCTGTTCTCCGTCACCCTGCTCGGTGGAGGGACGCACGAGCGGCCCGACCGGCGCCGGTTCGGTGAGGTTCTGGGCGATGGTGGTCACCTCGCCATGCTCGCGTTTGCGCAGAACCGTAAAGCCGGTTTCTAGGAGGTCGGCGACATGGCTGTCGCGGGCGGCGACCGAATTACCGCCCATCACCACGGCGATCAGCCGACGATTGTCGCGCACCGCCGAGGCGGCGAGATTATAGCCCGAGGCGTTGGTGAAGCCGGTCTTGATCCCGTCCACGCCGGGCATCTTGCCCAGCAGGCCGTTGTGGTTGTTGATCGGCCGGCCGCGCCAGACGAACTCCTTCTTGCCGAACAGAGCGTAGTACTGCAGGATAGTCGCGCATGACCGCGCGCGACAGGATGGCGATGTCGCGGGCGGTGGTCAGCTGGCGACTGTCGGGCAGGCCGGAGGCGTTGACGAAGTGGGAGTTGTTCATGCCCAGTTCCTGGGCCTTGAGCGTCATCATCGCCGCGAAGCGGTTCTCGTTGCCGCCGATCTTCTCGGCCAGGGCCACGGCCATGTCGTTGGCCGACTTGACCGCGACCGCGCTCATGGCGTCGGCGACGGTGATGGACTGGCCCGGGCGCAGGCCCAGCTTGGTGGGGGCCTGGGCGGCCGCGCGCGGGGAGACGGTGATCATGTCGTTGGGCGAGAGCTTGCCGTTGGCGAGCGCTTCGAACGTCAAATAGAGCGTCATCACCTTGGTGATGGAGGCGGGATAGCGCGGGCTGTCGGCCTGTTGGGCGTAGAGCACCTCGCCCGACTTGGCGTCCACGACGATGGCCGCGTACTTGGGTTGGGAGGTGAAGAATGGAATCCCCGCCGTCGCCCGGGTCACCGGGGCCAACACGAGAAGCGTCGCGATCAGTGCGTAAAATACGCGGCGGGCGAACATTTGCATCAGCCGGCATCCGTCGGGAGCTGCAGCGGCCTCGCGCCGCCTACGAACCTATAGCATGGCGTAAGCCACCTTTCGCCAAAGTAAACAACTGGTGAGCGAGACAACCGAACGCATCAAGCTAGACTGTTCGCAGGTGCGATTGTGCAGTGCACAATTTTTCTTGACCGAGAGGCCGGAGTTCGCCTATTGGATGCATGCGACGCGCGAACGGCTTTTCAGTTCGCTTCAGTCGTCACCCAAATCGCCGACACAGGAGATCCCCGATGGCGACTGCAGCTGAAACGGCCAAGGCCACCGCGGAGCGGTTTGCCGAAACGAGTAATCAAGCTTTCAAAGACGGCGTGGAAAAGTCGATGGCGACGTTCGCCGACATCAACTCCCACGCCAAGCGTAACGTCGAGGCCGTCGTGGCTTCGGTGACCGCCGCCACCAAGGGCGCGGAAACCCTGGGCGCCCAAGCGCCGGCCTTCTCCAAGAAGTCCGTCGAGGACCAGATGGCCGCCGCCAAGACCCTGTCCAGCGCTAAGAGCCTGCAGGAAGCGGTGGAGCTTCAGACCTCATACGCCAAGACCTCGCTGGACGCCTATCTGGCCGAGCTCAACAAGTGGTCCGACATCGTGTCCGGCTCGGTGCGCGAATCCCTTCGCCCGATCAATGAGCGCGTGAGCGCCGCGGTCGAACAGTTCCAGACCCGCTAAGGTTTACCCGCCCGCTTGCAGTTTGGGCGTTTGTGCTGGGCCCGGAACGGTGACGTTCCGGGCCCTTCGTCGTTTTGTCGCAGCCGACTGCGATCGTTGGGAGGGCTGACCTTTTTGCGGTGCGAAATGACGACGCCATGCGTTCGGCGCGCGATGGGCGGTTGCTAGGCCTTTCAAAAGCGCAGAGATTCCATATCTAATCACCACGCCTGGGCCGTTCGCCCGGCGGATATCAGAGAGAGCTTGATGGCTGAGCGCAAGCCAGGCGGGATTGGCGAGGGAGAGGGGACCGGCGCCGGCTCTGCTGTGGTGACGCAGGCCAAACCGAAAACGCAGAAGCCGTCCTTATATCGAGTCCTGCTTTTGAACGACGATTACACACCGATGGAGTTCGTCGTTTATGTGCTTGAGCGGTTTTTCAACAAATCGCGGGAAGATGCGACTCGGATCATGCTTCATGTCCATCAGCACGGCGTTGGGGTTTGCGGCGTGTTTACCTACGAGGTGGCCGAGACGAAGGTTGCACAGGTTATCGATACCGCTCGGCGACACCAGCATCCGCTGCAGTGCACAATGGAAAAGGATTGAGAGGGCCCCTTGCCGTCGTTCTCACGAAATCTGGAAGACACGCTTCACCGGGCCGTCAAGTTCGCCAACGAGCGCAAGCACGAGTACGCCACGCTTGAGCATCTGTTGCTTTCCCTCGCCGACGATCAAGACGCGGCGGGCGTCATGCGCGCCTGTGAGGTGGACCTCGGCGCGCTCAAAAAGAACCTGCTGAATTATCTGGATACCGAACTCAAATCGCTGGTGGTGGACGACGGCGAGGACGCCAAGCCGACCGCCGGTTTCCAACGCGTCATCCAGCGCGCGGTGATCCATGTGCAGTCGTCCGGCCGCGAGGAAGTGACCGGCGCCAATGTGCTGGTGGCCATCTTCTCCGAACGGGAAAGCCATGCCGCCTACTTCCTGCAGGAGCAGGACATGACCCGCTATGACGCGGTCAATTTCATCGCCCATGGCATCGCCAAGAAGGCGGGCGCCTCGGAATCGCGCTCGGTCAAGGGCGCGTCTGAGCAAGACGCCGAAGAGAAGACCGCTCAACCCAAGTCGCCCGGCGAAGCGCTCGACGCCTATTGCGTGAACCTCAATGAGAAGGCCAAGCAGGGCAAGGTCGACCCTTTGATCGGCCGCACCGGCGAGGTCGAACGCGCGATCCAGATTCTGTGCCGGCGCACCAAGAACAATCCGCTGCTCGTGGGCGATCCGGGCGTGGGCAAGACGGCCATCGCCGAGGGCCTGGCCCTCAAGATCGTCAATCACCAGGTGCCCGACGTTCTGGCGGGGGCGACCATTTTCTCGCTGGACATGGGCGCGCTTCTGGCCGGCACGCGCTACCGCGGCGACTTTGAGGAACGGGTCAAACAGGTGGTCAAGGAGTTGGAGAACCACCCCAACGCCATTCTGTTCATTGACGAGATTCACACGGTGATCGGCGCGGGGGCGACCTCGGGCGGGGCGATGGACGCATCCAATCTGCTCAAGCCTGCGCTGGCGTCGGGGACCCTGCGGTGCATGGGCTCGACCACCTACAAGGAGTTCCGCCAGCACTTCGAGAAGGACCGCGCCCTGGTGCGCCGGTTCCAGAAGATCGACGTGAACGAACCGACGGTCGAGGACACGATCAAGATCCTCAAGGGGCTGAAGACCTACTACGAGGACTTCCACAAGCTGAAATACACCGCCGAGGCGCTCAAGACCGCGGTGGAGCTGTCGGCAAAGTACATCACCGACCGCAAGCTGCCGGACAAGGCGATCGACATCATCGATGAGGCCGGCGCCTCCCAGATGCTGCTGCCCGAGAGCAAGCGCAAGAAGACGATCGGCGTGAAAGAGGTCGAGGCCGTGGTGGCCAAGATCGCCCGCATCCCGCCCAAGTCCGTCTCCAAGTCCGACGCGGAATTCGCTCAAGCAGCTCGAGGCTGACCTCAAGCGCGTGGTGTTCGGGCAGGACGACGCCATCCACCAGCTGTCCGCGGCCATGAAGATGGCGCGGGCCGGGTTGCGCGACGCCAACAAGCCGATCGGCTGCTATCTGTTCTCCGGGCCCACCGGCACCGGCAAGACAGAGACGGCCAAGCAACTGGCCCAGACCCTCGGCATTGAGATGCTGCGCTTCGACATGTCCGAGTACATGGAGCGGCATACGGTCAGCCGTCTGATCGGCGCGCCTCCAGGCTATGTCGGCCACGATCAGGGCGGTCTGCTGACGGATGCAGTGGATCAGCATCCGCATGCGGTCGTGCTGCTGGACGAAATCGAGAAAGCGCACCCGGACGTCTACAACATCCTTTTGCAGGTGATGGACCACGGCGTCCTAACGGATGCAGTGGGCAAGAAGGTCGACTTCCGCAACATCATCCTGATCATGACCACCAACGCCGGCGCCGCGGACGCCCAGCGGCATTCCATCGGGTTCGGCCGCGGCAGGGCGGAGGACGAGGAGAGCGAGGCGATCAAGCGGGTGTTCTCGCCGGAGTTCCGCAACCGTCTGGATGCGGTGGTGGCTTTCAAGGGTCTGACCCACGACGTCATCCGCATGGTGGTGCAGAAGTTCATCATTCAGCTGGAGGCGCAGCTGGCCGACCGGCACGTGACCATCGAGACCTCGGAGGCCGCGGCCGATTGGCTGGCCAAGAACGGTTTTGACGAACTTTACGGCGCTCGGCCCCTGGCCCGGGTGATCCAGGAGCACATCAAGAAGCCGCTGGCGGACGAGATACTGTTCGGCCGTCTGATCCGCGGCGGGCATGTGCGCGTCGAACTGGTCGATGGCAAACTGGCCTTCGAGATCGACGCGGGGGGAGCGCCCGACACGGGCCTGTCCGCCGCCGGATCGCCCGAGGAACCCGCCCTGGCCGAGTAGGGGCGGGCTCTATTCGATCATCGCCGCAATTTGTTTGGCGAGGACCGCCAGTTCGGCCGGATCGGCCATGCCGCCTTCGCCATGGGCGCGCGCGGGCAGGCCCGCCCAGCGCGGAATGACGTGGAAGTGCAGGTGAAACACGCTCTGTCCCGCGCAGGCGCCGTTGAACTGGGTGATCACGATTCCGTCGGGATGCAGGGCGGCGCAGACGGCCTTGGCCACGCGCTGCACGTCCAGAATCAAATGAGCCAAAATCTCAGGTTCTACGTCCAAGATATTACGCGCCTTGGATTCTTTTGAGATAACCAAGGTATGGCCGCGCGTTTGCGGAAACACGTCCATGAAGGCCAGGACGTGGGCGTCCTCGAACACCTTGGCCGCCGGGATGTCGCCTCGGAGGATCTTGGCGAAGATATTGTCGCCGTCATATTCGCCATCAAGGCTCATCGCCGATCGCTCCATCTTTGGGCGTTGCTTAGCAAACGCCCGGGGACGTCGGGAGCCCCCAATCGACGTCCGAGAGCGGACAATGCTAGCTTCTCCACAGGAGAAGTCGCCGACCCCCTACATATAGGGTTAACAACGCGTTTACACACCAGGAATTGATGGCTAGCGTCCTGGCTAGAGCCTGGGAGTTCGATTCGGATGACATCAGGGGCGCCCTGGTCCGTGAAGGGAATTGACCCGAAAGCGCGTGAGATCGCCAAGGACCTCGCGCGGCGCTCGGGCATGACCCTCGGCGAGTGGCTGAATCAGATGATCTTGGACGACGGCGCAGCGCCCGCGCCGAGTCCCGAGCCCGCGCGACGCGCGGGCGCCTCGCTTCAATCCCTGTCAGCGGGCTTGGAGTTTCCCAGCGCCCAGCCTCCGAAACGCCTCATCTCGGCGGTGATCAGCTGGAGCGCGTGTTTCAGGGGCTGGATCGGCTGTCTGCCCGCATAGAGGCGGCCGAACATCGATCGACCCTGGCCATAAGCGGGATCGACCAGTCGGTGCTGGGCGTCCTGTCGCGGATGGAAAACGCCGAACGCGAGCAGGCTCAGGTGGCCGCCCGCTTCGAAGGGGCGCTCGACGAGGTGCGCACCGACCAGGCGCGGACCGCGGAGCGATTGCGCCGGATCGAGCAGGAGGCGACGGGGCACCGCTCGGCGGAAGCCATGCGGGCGCTGGAGTCCGCGCTGAACAAGGTGGCCGGGCAACTGTACGAGGGCGAGGCCCGCACCCGGGAAGCCATCGGCGTCTTGCGCCGCGACGTTGACCAGATTGGTCAGAAAGCCGCGTCGGGCGAGCTCGGCTCCCAGGTCCTGGTGGACGCCGTGGTGGCGCGCATCACCGAGCGGCTTGAAAAGGCCGAGGCCGGCACCACCGACGCGATCCGCGCCTTGGAAGGCTCCTTCGCCAGTCTGGATAATCGCCTGCGCGGGACCGAGGCGCTGCTTGAGCGGAAGGGCGAGGCCGATCCCGGGCTCGAGCAATTGGCGAGCGAGCTATCGCAAAAAGTCGAGCAGGCGCGCAAAGACTTGGCCGAGCAGATCAGGAATTCAACGGAAGGACGGGCGGACGGGCTGGAGCGGAGCTTGCGCGAGATGACGGCCTATGTTCAGGCTGCCGAACGCAAATCCGCCCAGGCGATCGAGAAGATGGGTCAGGAGGTCCTGCAGATGGCCGACTTCCTCAATCAGAAGGTCCAGGCCTCCGAACACCGCAGCGCGGAGGCTGTCGAACAGGTCGGAGCCGAAGTCGCGCGGGTGGCCAGTGTGGTCGAACAGAGGTTGCGGCGCGCGGACAGCGGCCAGGCCGAGGCCCTGGAAAAGCTGGGTTCGGAAATCGCGCGCATCACAGAGCGGCTGGCCGAGCGGATCGCCAGCGCCGAGCGCCGGTCGGCCCACGCGGTGGACGACGTTGGCGAGCAGATGGCGCGCGTCACTGAACGCATCAACCAGCGTCAGGAGCGAGCCTCGTCCGAGCTGTTGGACCGCATGCGCCAGAGCGAAGAGCGCACGGCTCGGCTGCTGGAAGAGGCGCGCGAGCGGATCGAGCGACGCTTGGGCGACGCCAAGTTCGCCCCCGAACCGGCGCCTGCGTCGGACGTCCGCCCAGCCGCGCCTTCCGCGCCCAGACCGCCCCAAGCCGACCCCTTCGCCGCCTTGCCGCCCATCGGCTTTGACGACCCCTTCACACCCGCCCCTTCACCCTTGGGGGCCTTCGCCGATCCCTTTGCCGACAGCGCCTTCGCCTCGTCCGTCCATGGGCCGGCCGCATTCGAACCGCCTGCGTTGGAAGGGCCCGGCTACGAAGCGCCCAGCTACAAGGCCTCGTCCTTCGAAGCGCCGGCCGCCTACGATGCGAGCGACTTTCCGGCGGACACGGACGCCCCGGCCTTCGCCGAGGAGGACTTCGACGCCGCCGGAGCCTTTTCCAACGACGCGCCGGCCTATGACGCGACGGAGCCGTTGGCCCCTCCAGCGGATTTCGAGTCCGCGCCCACTCGCAGCGCCTCGACGCGCGAACTGATCGCGGCGGCCCGGGCCGCGGCGCGTCAAGCCTCCCAGCCGTCCGACAAGGAAGCCAAGCCGCGCGCGCAGGGCGGCGGCCTGATGGGCAAGTTCGGCAAGAAGAAAGAAAACACGTCGGTTCGCAATGCGCTGCTGGCTTCCGGCGTGGTGGCGGCCCTCGGCATTTCGGCGGCGGGGTATGTGTTGTATCGGCCCGATGTGATCGCCGGCTGGAGCAAGGGCGCGGACGCGAACAAGCCAAGCGAACCGGTCGAGCAGGCGCAGGCGCCGCAAACGACTTCAGGGACGTCCGATGAAGCCCTGGCCGCCAACCTGACCACGGACGTCGCGTCGCCCTCGGCCGATGGGACAGCGGACAGCCAAGCCGCGGCGGGTGTCGACAGTTCGGATCTGTACAACCAGGCCAAGGACAAGATCAAAGCCAACGATCCGGCCGGGCTCGACATGATGCGCAAGGCGGCCAACGTCGGTTACGCCCCCGCCCAGTTCTATCTGGCCAAGCTTTACGAAGACGGCGACGCCGGCGTGAAAAAGGATCCGGCTGAAGCGCGGCGCTGGACCCAGCGCGCGGCCGAAGGCGGCGATCCTAAGGCCATGCACAACCTTGGCTTATACTACTTCCACGGCGACGGCGGCCCCAAGAACGTGGCCCAGGCGGCTATCTGGTTCCGACGCGCCGCAGACCTGGGACTGGTGGACAGCCAGTACAATCTGGCCCAACTCTATGAGCAGGGCCTGGGCGTCGCGCAGAACCCGGCCGAGGCCTACAAGTGGTTCCTCATCGCGTCCAAGTCCGGCGACGGCGAATCCAAGGCCAGCGCCGAACGGCTCAAGGGGCAACTGTCGCCCAGCGCGCAGCAGGCGGC
The DNA here is from genome assembly GCA_963804105.1 of uncultured Alphaproteobacteria bacterium. Taxonomy (GTDB): domain Bacteria; phylum Pseudomonadota; class Alphaproteobacteria; order Caulobacterales; family Caulobacteraceae; genus BOG-938. The sequence continues at coordinate 38,651 of CAWDPL010000048.1, read as the reverse complement.
CGAGCGCGCCGCCGGCGCCTTCCGGCCGGAGAGCGCCGCTGCGGCGCCCGGAGCGTCAGCGCAGGTCGCCGAGCAGGCCGATCCGGCCAGTGACGCCGACAAGGTCAACTTGGCGCTCGCGCAAAAGGCCCTGTCCAAGCTGGGCTATTACAAAGGGCCCGACGACGGGGCCAATTCGCCCGCCCTGCGTCTGGCGATCGCCTCCTACCAGAAGACCCTGGGCGAGCCGGCGGACGGCGCGCTGACCCCGGATCTGATCGACAAGTTCACGGCGATCACGCGCTAAGTCGGGCAAATCCTAAGTCGGATTCTCCAAGCTGAACAGGTCGCTGGCCTCGTCGTAGGCGAAGGCCTCGCCGTAGCGGCCCCAGGTGGTGACCGCCTTGAGCGTCTGGTCGGCGTAATCCTCCGACATATAGTCCTCCAGTTCGTCGCGGAAACGACGGGCCGGCGCCTGGTGGTTGGGACGCTCGTCCAGCACGCGTCGGATATGGCCGGCCAGGGGTATGAAGGAAAGCAGATGCTGGGCGAACAGCTGCTTGCGGGCGTCGACGTCGGACTCCGCATAGCGACGGCCCGCCGCGGTGAGGCGGATCCGATTACCCTCAAGCTCCACCAAGCGGAACAGCTGCAAGGTGTCGGCGATGGGAAACAGTTCATCCGCCTCCAGGCCGACGTCGTCGGATAGGGCGTTCAAGGCCGCCGAACCGTTGTGCGGCGCCTCCTGCAGGGTTTCCAGCAGCCCGGCCATGGAGTTGGTGGACACCTCCGGCAGGACCATGCCGATGCCCATGCCGGGGAACAAACCCTCTCGCGCCGGCGCGTTCGGCGCGCGCGCCGTCATCCGGCTGTAGAGCTCCTCGACGAGGGCGCGGAAGGCCGGAGACTGCCGATTGCGCGGCTGAGGCAGGTCGATGCGGATTTCGGCGGCGACGCGGCCGGGATTAGCCGAGAACACCAGCACCCGATCGCACATCAGCACCGCTTCCTCGATGTTGTGCGTGACGATCAGGATGGAGCGGATGGGCATGCGCCCTTCACACCACAGATCGAGCAGGTCGGTGCGCAGCGTTTCGGCGGTCAGCACGTCGAGCGCCGAGAACGGCTCGTCCATCAGCAGGAGGGCGGGGCGCACCACCAGGGCGCGGGCCAGGCCCACCCTTTGGCGCATGCCCCCTGACAACTCCTTGGGATAGGCGTTTTCGAAGCCGTCCAGCCCGATCAGGTCGATGGCGGCCAGGGCGCGCTGGCGGCGCTCCTCGGGCGGAACGCGCTTGGCCTCAAGGCCCAGCTCCACGTTTTGCTGGACGGTCAGCCAGGGAAACAGGGCGAAGCTCTGGAACACCATGGACAGGCCTTCTGCCGGTCCATGAATTGGTTCGCCTTGGAACAGCACTTCCCCGCCGCTGGGCGTGAGCAGGCCGGCGATGGAGCGCAGCAGGGTGGACTTGCCCGAGCCCGAACGGCCCAGCATGCCGACAATTTCGTTTTCGTTGAGCTGCAGATTGACGTCGTCCAGCACCAGCAGGTCGGCGGCGCCGCCCTTGTGATAGAAGTGACGAACGTGACGAACGTCCACCAGGGGCTTGTCAGGAACGGCGGCGGCCAACATGAGCAGTCTCCTAGTTGAGCCGGAAGCGGCGCTCAGCCAGGGCGTACAATGGACGCCACAGGCTGCGGTTCAAGACAATGACGAACACCGACATGACCGCCACGCCGGTGACCACGCGCGGGAAATCGCCGGCCGCCGTGGCGTTGGCGATGTAGGCCCCGAGCCCCGCAGCCTGGACCTTGGTTGCGCCCCAACTGGCCACTTCGGCCACGATGGCCGCGTTCCAAGATCCGCCCGAGGCGGTTAGGGCGCCGGTGACGTAATAGGGAAAAATGCCGGGCAGGGCGAAATCGCGCCACCAGGCCCAGGACTTGACCTTATAGACCTTGGCCGCCTCGCGCAGATCGCCCGGCAGTGCGCTGGCGCCGGCGATTACATTGAACAGAATGTACCATTGGGTGCCCAGGACCATGAGCGGCGAAAGCCAGACGTTGGGGTTTAGCCGGAAGGCGACGATGCCCATCACCGCGAAGGGAAACAGGACGTTGGCCGGAAACGCGGCTAGAATTTGGGCCAGCGCCTGGACCTTTTCGGCCCAAGCCGGTCGAAGACCGATCCATACCCCGATCGGTGTCCAGATCAGACTGGCCAGCGCGATGAGCACCAACACGCGGACGAGAGTGATGAAGCCCAGGCCGACCGCGACCAGAACGTCCCGCCAGTGCATGTGGGCCTGGATGTAGTCGACCACTTGCCAGGCGCAGAAGGCCGCAGCCAGGACCACCACGGCCAGCCACGCCCGATCCAGTGTGCGGTCGAGCGCGGGATCGATCTTGATCGCCGGCGGACGGGGCGCGCGCGGCCGCTCAAGGGCCTGCAGGCGGCGAATCGCTTTTTCGGCGCCTTCGCGAATGCGGCGGAACAGTCGGGTGCGGCGCAGGGCGTCGTACAGCCAGGAGGTGGGCTGTGTCTCGGTGGCGGTGAGCTCGAAACGGAACTTGTCCGCCCAAGCCACGACGGGGCGGAACAGCAGCTGATCGTACAGCAGGATGACGATGACCATAGCCGCCACGGCCCAGGCCACCGCCTTGAAATCCTGCTTCTCGATGGCCAGCGAAAGCCAGGAGCCGATGCCCGGCAAGGCCACGGTCTGGCCCTGGACGGTGATGGCCTCGGAGGCGACCACGAAGAACCAGGAGCCGGACATGGACATCATCATGTTCCAGATCAGGCCCGGCATGGCGAAGGGCAGGTCCAGCCGCCAGAAGCGGCGCCATGCGGACAGGCCGAACATCCGGCTGGCTTCCTCAAGGTCCCCCGGCAGGGTGCGCAAGGATTGGTACATGCTGAAGGTCATGTTCCACGCCTGGGCGGTGAAAATGGCGAAGATGGAGGCGCACTCCAGACCCAGCTCACGGTTAGGGAAGAGGCCCATGAAGAAGGTGGTGGTGAAGGCCAGGAAGCCCAGGACCGGCACCGACTGCAGGATGTCGAGCATGGGCACGATGACCAGCTCGGCCTTGCGGCTCTTGGCCGCCAGGGTGGCGACCACGAAGGTGAACAGCAGGGAGGCGGCCAGGGCGGCGAACATGCGCAAGGTCGTCAACACCGCATAGCCGGGCAGCTGGGCCAGATCGAGCTGCATGGTCGACTGGAGCACCGACAAGGGGCGGTTCATCTCATGGCCGCCGTGGGCGATCATGGCGGCCACGCCGCCGATCAGGCAGAAGGCCAAGACGTCGAAGGCGTTGGGCAGGTAACGGCGGCCAAGGGTCGACAGGGTCGGATAGGCGGTCAAGCGCCCTTGGGGCTGCAGCAACATCATGCGCGCCTCCTTGCGAGCGGCGCGCGGCGCTCAAGCGGCGATGCTCACTCCTGCACCGCCCTGCGCCAACGTTCGGCTCGTCGTCCAAAACCTGTCTGAGGTCCCGCCGTCGACGCCCGCAGGCCGCTCGTCGCCGAAACCGACTGGCGAATGACCGGCTTTCCCCGTCAGGTCAAGACGTCTGAAGTCATTTCCACCGAGGACTGCATCCCCGCTTTTTTCGTGCGCCTAGGGCGTTTCCTTCAGGGGTCGGACAATATCGGTCTAGGGCTTGCGCCGGCGCGTGAGCCTGTCGAGCACAAGTGGACCCAATAGGGCGATGACCGGGGCGCTGATCATGGCCAAGCGGGCGCCCGGGGACCACAGTGTCCAGGGATGGGGGGGCGGTTGGGCGATGGCTTCATCTTCGCTCTCGGCCTGGCCTTCGTCAGGCTGCTCCAGGGCCGCCTGGCTCCGGCGATAGGCCAGGGCGCTGTCGAGGGCGACCCAACCCCAGAAGGCGATCCAGGGCGCCAGGGTCGCCACGTCCAGCGCCCCGCGCGCCCTGTCTGTTTCAGGCGCCGTGGAACTGGTGGGAGAACTCTGCTTTCTGGCCAAGACGGCTTCCCCAAAGGCCTGCGATACGGCATGGCCACGAAGGAATATAGGCGCATTTCGGCCGGGCGCCACTGGAGGCGCAGCCTAGGCCGCAAGCGCGCGCAGCACCTCGCAAAACGCGCCATCCACCTTCAATTCAGCCGCCTGAAGGCGCTTTTGAAAGCCTGCTCCTCGTAGCCGCCCGCAATGTGTTCGGCGGCCACGGCGCGGGCCCGAAACTGTTCGGCCAATTCAAAATCGCCCCGGGCGCGGCGAAAGGCGGCGCGGCCATGCCAGTCGGCCGCCTCGGCCCAGGCCGGATCGGCGCGGGCGTCAAGATCCGCCGCCTCGCCGAGCAGGCGGTCGATCCGCCGGCCGGGGTTTTCCCGCTCTCTCAGCAAGGCGCGATAAGCCAAAGCGTCGTCGAGTGCGCGGAAGGCTTGGTCGTGAGCCAGAGCGGCGATGGCTGGCTCCAAATCGCCGTAAGTTGCGATCTCACGCGCCAGGGCTTGGGCGCGTTCGACCGACAGAGGCCGGTCAGCTTGGGCGAAGAGGGCGACGATGGCGTCGGTCGCGTCATCAGAAGGGGGCAAGAGGCGCTCCTGTTTGCCTCATATTGCATGAAACTCAAATTGAGCCGCAAGAAAATAGTGTATCAAATACAACTATCGTGGCGGCGCTAGCGGTCCGTGCCTGTGCGACGGAGAGTCTTGATGATCTCCACCGCCTGAATGCGCTCAACCGGCTTCAAGGTGTCCCACAGGCTCCAGATCGCTTCCGGAGCGGCCGGATCGCGCACCAGCAGATCAGCCGGTTCGCAACGCAGCGCCGCGGCAATCGCCTCAAGAATGTCTTGTGAATAAGGCGTTTCCCCCCGTTCTATGCGCGAAAGCTGGCCTTCGGAGATGTTGACCTCCAGTTCGGTGGCCAGCCGATCGGCCAGTTGGGCGAGGGTCAGGCCGCGATGCTTGCGCCAGGAACGGATAAAGGTGGCCCGACGCGCGGGCTTGGGATGAGGACGGGGCTTCTTGGGCATGGACCGATCACGCTCCGCTGAAAGTTGCGTTTGAAAGGCGCTGCACGCAAAATTGCTTGCCATGCAATAATGCATATTATACAAGTAAGCTGAAGGCAAGGCCTTCCGGTTCGGGCTGCCTGGACCCCGCGCGGGGTCGGTCGGCCACCTCAAAATCCCACACTTTTCGCCCCGATTCTGGAGAGGCCTCGGCATGTCTTTTGATTGGTCGCAGGCGGCCGTGCGCCTGCTTCATCGTTTCTATGTGGAGCAGGGGCTGAGCGCAGCCCAGACCGCGTCGGCCCTGGCGCGCGAACTGGGCGTATCGCCCACGCGCAATGCCGTACTGGGCAAGGCGCAGCGGATGGGTTGGAGCAAGCCGAGGTCCGAACGGGCTCCGGCGCCGCCGCGACCTGTCCGGATGCGGCGCGGACCGGTGCGCTGGCCCAGGCCCATGGCCGATCGCCCCCTGCCGGTTCTGCGGGAGGTGCAAACCGGCGCCAAGCCCAAACTGTGGCTTGAACGTCGGTTCGGCGAGTGCGCCTATCCAGTGGGCGATCCGGTCGGTCCCGGACTTCAGCTGTGCTGCGCGGCGCCGACCGGCGGAGGAACCTATTGCCCGCCGCATCGTGAGTTGATGGCGCAGGCCAATAGCGCGCTGAGTGAGTGTGACTTTGACGCCATCATAGCCATCGCCCGGAGGGCGGCATGAGGACCGCGTCCAGCCGAAAGGGCAGGGGCTTGAACGCCGAGGATCTGGCGCGCCTGACCGCCGAACGCGCCGCCGCCCGGGCCGAGGCGCGGGCGCACGAGGGCCGGATGCAGGAGACGGCGTGCCTGGCGCGCGGGCGTGGGGAGGCGGTGGAGCAGGTTCAGGGCCGTCTGCGCGTGACCTCGCGCGACGGGTTGCAGACTCTGTTTGAGCAGGGCGGTCTGGGGCAGCCCGAATACGAGGCGGGGATGATGTATCGCCGCTGTTACGAGACCCTGAGCGCTGGGCCACGCTCCAACCTCGCCCGCGACTTCGCCTCGGGCGTGCGCGGATTTTCCGAGCCCCAGGCGGACGGCTTCGCCGAACTGCGCGCCTTCCGTGCGGAGAAGCTGAGACAGTGGGAAGCTTTGGCCAGGACGGGGCGGCAGGCTTGGGTGCTGCGACTGGTGGCCGGGCAAGGGCGCACGATCAATTCCATCGCGCCGGGCGGCTCGGCCCGGGCGGCCAACACCAAGGCGCTGCTGGCGGTGCTGGGCGAAATCGCCAAGGAGCGGGGGTTGCGGCGATGAGGCAGCAGAGCAATTCTGTCCAGCCGTCGGCGAACGTCGCGGTGATCACCCCGCGCCCCCCGGTCAAGGGGCGCGCCAAGTCCGCGCCCCTGACCGAGACCAAGACCGAGCCAAAAACCGAGTCCGAACCCTCTGATCCGGCCGCCCATTTCCGGGCCGCCGCGCAGGCGCACGCCCTGAAAGCGCTGGAGGTGTTGGCGTGGCTAATGGAGCACGCCTCATCCGAGGCGGTGCGGGCAGCCGCCGCCAATTCGGTGATCGATCGGGCGCATGGCCGCGCGGCGCAGGCGGTGAGGGTGGGCGGCTCGGGCGGCGAGGACGCCGAGGGCGTTGAACTGAGATTTGCATGGCTAAGTCCAGAAAAGTCCTGATCCCCTATGCGCCGCGCGCGGCCTTCGCGGGGTTTCATGAGCGCAGCCAGCGTTGGGCCTGCATCGTGGCCCACCGGCGGGCGGGCAAGACCGTGGCCGCTATCAATGAGCTGATCCGCGCGGCTCTACGCTGTGAGCGGCCACAGCCGCGGCTGGCCTATGTGGCGCCCTACACCAGCCAGGCCAAGGATTTGGCGTGGGGCTATCTGAAGCAATACACCGCGCCGATTCCGGGGGTGCGGGCCAATGTGTCCGAGTTGAGGGTCGATCTGCCCAACGGCGGACGCGTGCGGCTGTACGGGGCGGACAACTACAACCGTCTGCGCGGTATCTATCTGGACGGGGTGGTGCTGGACGAATACGCCGACATGGACCCGCGCGCTTGGAGCGAGGTGATCCGCCCGGCCCTGGCCGACCGCCAAGGGTGGGCCACCTTCATCGGCACGCCCAAGGGCCGAAATGGATTCTGGGAAATCTATGAAAAGGCGAAGGTTTCGCCTGATTGGTTCGCCCTGCGGCTGAAAGCCTCACAGACTGGGCTGGTGCCTGCGGCCGAGCTTGAGGCGATGCGGGGCGAGCTGTCGGCGGATGAATACGCCCGCGAGATGGAGACCAGCTTCGACGCGGCCGTGGCCGGGGCCTATTACGCCGAGGCCCTGACCCGGGCGGAGGTCGAGGGCCGTATCGGCCGCGCGCCGCACGATCCGGCGGCGGAGGTGCACGCGGCCTTCGACCTGGGCATCGGCGACGCCACGGCCGTCTGGCTGGCGCAATTCATCGGGCGCGAAATCCGCCTGATCGACTATATCGAGAACAGCGGCGTGGCGCTGGACTGGTACGCCCGGGCCCTGCGCGAACGTCCTTATCTTTACGCTCCTTTGATCCTGCCCCATGACGCCAAGGCGCGCGAACTGGGCACGGGCAAGAGCCGGATGGAGATGCTGGAGGGCCTGGGTTTCGCCGTTCGGCTGGCGCCGCGACTGTCGCCCTTGGACGGGATCGAAGCAGTGCGGCGACTTCTGCCGCGGACCTGGATCGACGCGGACCGATGCGAGGCGGGGCTGCGGGCGCTGCGCGATTACCGCGAGAAGGTTGATCCCAAGCGGCGCGTGGCGCTCGGCCCCCTGCACGACTGGACCAGCCATGCGGCGGACGCGCTGCGCTACCTGATGACGGCCTATGAGGAGCCGCAGACCAAGCGCCAGAGCAAGGCGCGGGCGCGTGGGCATACGGGCGGATGGATGGGGTGAGTTTGCGTTCCCCGCTTACCGCTCCGCCGGACCGCCCACCGTGGCGAAGCCCGAGCCGCCGCAGCCGGGCGCGCCGTAGCGCACGAACTTCTGGATGCGTTTTCCGGTGTCCACTTCGGCGGTGTAGATGTCGCCTTGGCTGTCCAGGCTGACCTGGTGCAACCAGTGGAACTGGCCGGTGTTGCGCCCGCCGCTGCCCAGGCGCGCGAGCTCCTGCAGGGTCTTGCGGTCCAGGATGTAGATGGTCTGGTTGGTGTTGTCGCCGACGTACAGGCAGGTCTGGCCCTTGTCCTTGGAGAAGTTCATGGACACCGAGGTGCCGGGCATGACCGGCAAGGTCTCGGTGCGCGCGCTGATGAACTGCTCGGCGAGGAAGCCGCACTTGCCCGCCTCGCCGGTCGGATTGGCGCAGGGCTTGCCCAGGTTCGGATCGGCCTTGTTGAACACCTGGATGCGGTCGTTGCCGCGGTCGCAGACATAGATCTTGCCGTCGTCGGCGATCTTCACGCAGTGGACGGGATTGCGGAAGAAGGCGGGCTTTGTCGCGCCCTTGGCGTAATCGGCCGGCCAGCGGCCCGCCGCCGCCGCGCCCGCGTCGTCCACCGGATTGTTTCCGTAGGCGCCGAAGTGGCCGATGTACTTGCCGGTGGTCGCGTCCACGATCAGCACGCGGCGGTTGCCGTAGCCGTCGGCGACATAGAGGCGGTTGGTCGCCTCATCGACCACCATGTCGGCGGGCATGTACATGGACGGGGTGCCGTTGATCCCGCTGCTGGTGTCATTGCTGTTGGGCGCGGTGGGCGTTCCGCCGATGCGCATCTTGAAATTGCCGTTCATGTCGAATTTCAAGACGAAGCCGTCGCCGCCGTGGGGATTGGTGGTCCAGGCCGAGCCGTCGGTGGGAACCTTCCCGCTGCTGCCCGCAAGCCAGACGTTGTCGTGCTTGTCGACGTAGATGCCGTGCTCAAGGTTAGGCCAGATGCAGCCCTGATCCTCTCGGCACCGGTTCTGCATGAAGCCCGGATCGGCCGGGCCGCCCCAGGCGCGCAGCAGCTTACCCTTGGCGTCGAACTCCAGAACCGAAGGCGCGGCCCGACAGCAGTCGGCCACGGGTCCGGAGGCGCGCGCCTGGCCCAGCCCATTTGCCGGCGCGCCCTTGAGGTTGACCACGCCGGGCAGGGCGCTTTCCAGGCCCGCCTCGTCGTTGCTGAGGGTGCGCGGGCGGTTGTAGACCCAGATATGATCGTGTGGATCGACGTAAAGGCCGCCGATCTGGCCGAGGACCCAGTTGTGCGGCAAGGGCTGGGGCCAGGAGGGGTCGGCCACGAAGCCGGGCGTCCTGCCCTTGGGCGCGGCGTGATAGACGCCGGTGCCCTTGACCAGCCGATCGAGCACGCCGGTATTCTTAAGCGCGGCGGCCCCGTCGGGCGCAGCCGCCGAGGCGGCGGTCCAGGCCAGCAGCAGCGGCAGGACAAATCCCAGGCGTTTCATGCGAAGCCTCCCAAATTTGTTGTGTGTTTGGGGCGAGCTTAGCGGCTCGCCGCGACGTCGGCCACAGGGTTGTCCCCGATGGCTCGAGTTTGAACAAAGCAAGAACAAAAGAATTGACGAGTTGGGCAGGATAGGGGAATATTCAGTCATTCCAAAGAGGTCCGCCACGGCGGCGCGGTCCTGGATTTCCCATCAAATCGTCCCGGCCCCTCGCACGGCCGTGAGCGGCGCACCTTTTGAAGGCGGGCGCGGCCGGGACTGACCCTTGCACCCAAAAGTCCGCGCCGACGCGGTTGGATGGCTCCATGGACGACCTGCTGAAAGAGGCGAAGGACGCGTTCGAGCTATGTGTGGCGCATGAGGCGGAGAACCGGGCCGAGGCGCTCGACGATATCCGCTTCGCGCGTCTCGCGGAGCAGTGGCCCTTGCAGGTTCGGCGGGCGCGGGAGCTTGATAATCGGCCTTGTCTGACAATCAATCGGCTTCCCGCCTTCATACGCCAAGTCGTCAACGATGCGCGGCAGAACAGGCCGGCGATCAAGGTGCATCCCGCCGACGATGCGGCCGATCCTCAAGTGGCGGAGATCTACAACGGGCTGATCCGCAACATCGAGGCCACCTCCGACGCCGACGTGGCCTATGACACGGCGCTGGATTGGCGGTGACCTGCGGCCTGGGCTATTTTCGCATCAATACGCGCTACGCCACGGATGACAGCTTCGAGCAGGACATCGTCATTCAGCGGGTGGCCAATCCCTTCTCGATCTACGGCGATCCCTATTCCACCGCGGCCGACAGCGCCGACTGGAACATCGCCTTCGTGGTCGATGTCATGCCCAAGGCGCGCTTTTGCGGCCAGTACAAGGGCGCGGACGCGATCGACTGGAACGGCCTCGGCTACGGCGCCCTGAACGCGCCCTGGCTGCAGGACGAGCGGGTGATGGCGGCCGAATATTGGGTGCGCCACGAGGTCAAGCGGCAGATCCTGGCCCTTTCCAACGGCGAGATCGTCGCGGCCGATGAAGTATGCCAAGAACAAGGCCCTGTTCGACGCCTCGGGCGTCAGCGTGGTGGGCCGCCCGCGCGAGGTGCTGAGCCATGCGGTCAAGCAGCATGTGCTGACCGGGGCGGAGGTGCTGGACACGGTGGACTGGGCAGGGCGGTTCATTCCCATCGTGCCGGTCCTGGGCGATGAGGTGTTCCTGGAGGGACGGCGGCATCTGCGCTCGCTGGTGCGCGACGCCAAGGACCCGCAGCGGATGTTCAACTACTGGCGCACCACCTCCACCGAACTGGTGGTGCTGGCGCCGCGCGCGCCGTTCATCGGGCCTAAGGGCGCCTTCAAGAGCGACGCGGACAAGTGGGCCACGGCCAATACCGACTGCCACGCCTATATCGAGTACGACGGCCAAGTTCCGCCTGAACGCTCTTCATTCGCGGGTGTTCCAGCGGGCGCATTACAGGAAGCGATGAACGCCTCGGACGACATCAAGTCGATCCTGGGCCTGTTCGACGCTTCGCTCGGCGCGGCCTCTAACGAGAACTCCGGCCGGGCGATCCTGGCGCGGCAGAGGAGGGACGCGTCCACCTTCCACTTCATCGACAACCTGTCGCGGGCTATCCGCCACGCGGGGCGGATCATGATCGACCTGATCCCGCAGGTCTATTCGACGCCGCGCCTGCTGCGGGTGCTGGGCCCGGGCGGGGAGACCTCCACGGTGGCGGTGAACCAGCCGGCGCAGACATCGCCCGGCGCGGCGGCCGCGCCGCTGCAGGCGGTGTTCGACCTGTCGGTCGGCAAGTACGACCTGACCGTCGAGGCCGGGCCGAGCTTCACCACCCGGCGTGAAGAGGCCGCCAGTCAGATGATCGCCCTGATCCAGGCCTTCCCTCAGGCCGCCCCGGTGCTGGGAGACCTTCTGGCCAAGAACCTGGACTGGCCGGGCGCCGAGGAGATCGCCGAACGCTTGAAGATGCTGCTGCCGCCTCAGTTGCAGGGCGGCGAAAGGCGCCGCCGGCGCCGCCGTGGCCCAGCAGGTGCAGGCTCTGCAGGCCGCAGACTCGCCGCCCTGCAAGGCGCGCGCGACTCTGCAGGCCCAGAAATCTGAACATCGACCAGTTCCGCGCCGAAACCGACCGCATGGAGACGGTCAACAAGCTTCAGCCGCAGGGCGGGTACGGCGTCTTACAGACAGATATTGCAAATTTGTCTGTAAATAAGTTATACAGACAGAAATGCGACATTTGTCTGTATGAAATCTAATACCATCCCGCCCGCCGTGCAGACGCTGTTCGCCGATCTTCTCCAGCAGGTGGAGACGGCGCCGGTCGCGGGTTCGGCTACCGTCGCACTGCCCATGGCGCTGAATATATCTATGCGAATATGCCGCAGGCGCCGGCCGAATTGACCAGTTCATCGGCAAGAGCGGGGATATCGAGGCCGAGGAACGCGCCAAGTCTTTTCAGACCGGCGCTGAACTTGCGGCGCAACGTCGCCGCATCGTTTCATTTCTGCGCCGCCAAGGGCTGGCAGGACCCGACCGCGCCATGGGCGCCGTTCTGGATGTCCTGGCCCACGCCGGTCTGTTCAAGGCGGTCGCCGTGCTGGTGGGGACCGCGGCCTATCTGGTGAGCGAGCCATTGGTCGGCGCCCGGTTGCCGTCGCCGACTTTGATGACGGGGATGTCGATCTCGCCACGGCCAGCGTCGCGCTCACGGCAGAGCCGCCCGACGCCTGGAGACCATCCTGCGGCGGGCCGATCCGACATTCGAAGGTGTGCCGCACGAAGGCCAAGGCGCCGTCTTCTCGATTCCGGAGCGCCAGCGGCTATCTGGTCGATCTCGTCACACCGACGCGAAGCCGCGATCATTCCAATCCGGTGGCGCTGACCGCGTTGAACGCGGGCGCCGCGCCCTTGCAGTATCTGGCGTGGCTGATCGATGGGTCGGTGCGAACGGTCGCCTTGTCCGGCGCCGGGGTTCTGGTGAATGTGCCTCAACCGGCGCGCTACGCCGTGCACAAGCTGATCCTGGCCCAGCGCCGCGATGCGTCGGGCCGACTGAAGCGCGCCAAGGATCTGGATCAGGCCAAGGCTCTGATTGAGGTGCTGCGCAAACACGACCCGTTTGCGCTGGAAGACGCATTGAATGACGCACGCGCGCAGGGTGAGAAAGGCTGGAGCGAGCCGATCACTCGCTCGCTGAAAGAGATTGGCTTCCAAGACATCTAAGCGCGCTAACTGCCCGGTTCCGAGAATCCCGCCGGCGCGCGCCGCCTTAGCCTAAACCCAGAGGACCCCATGAGACTGAACCCGCCGGCTCAGCCGGATGCGGGCGCGAACGGCTATGCGCCAGGCGCGCCTGAGGAGACTGATGCCGCAGAAGCTCCCGCGCCGGATGATGACGACGACGGCGACGGTCTGGTCGAGGTGCAACACGAGGGCAAGACCTACACCGTGCCCACGGCGCTGAAGGGCGCGCTGATGCGTCATGCGGACTACACCCGCAAGACGCAGGAACTGGCGCAACATCGGCGCGCGCTGGAGGCCGGCCATCAGGCCCTTCAGCAGGCCGCCGAGGCGCACGGCGCGCACCTGGCCGACTGCGCCCGGCTGGTGGCGCTCAGGGCGATCAGATCGCGCGGCTGGAGCAACAGAACTGGCCCGCGTTGCAGCAGCAGAATCCCGGCCGGGGCTCAGCAGCTCTGACCCAGCTGTTCCAGATGAAACAGGCCCACGAGATCGCGGCGAGTTAGCTGGCCCACGAGCGACAGGTCCAGGCCTTCGCCCGCAGCGCCAACACGCCCAACAGGTCGAACATGGCCAGGCCGTTCTCGCGCAACAAATCGACGGCTGGTCGCCGCAGTTGGCGGCCAGGCTGGCGCACTACGCCGTCGGCCAGGGGATGACGCCCGAGGAATTGAACGGGCTCAGCGATCCCCGGCTGGTGGTGCTGCTGCACCACGCCTGCCTGGGCCATGAGGCCCAGCAGCAGACTCGCCGGCCAAGACGCTGGCCAAGGCCCAAGCCGTCCGCCCCGCCGTCGAGGTGGGCGGAGCCGGCGGCTCCGCTCCGCCGACCCCAACCGCATGTCCACCGACGACTGGATGCGCCACCGGCGCGGCCAGCTCGCGCAAAAGAAAGGCCGATAGACCCATGGCCAACGCCCTCCTCACCCCGCAGCAGATCACCCGCGAAGCGCTGCGCGTGCTGCACAACAAGCTGACCTTCATCGGCGCCATCAACCGGCCAGTACGACGACAGTTTCGCCAAGGCCGGCGCCAAGATCGGCGACACCCTGAAGATCCGCCTGCCCAATCAGTTCACGGTGCGCACCGGCAAGACCCTGTCGGCCCAGGACGTCACCGAGCAGAGCGTCTCGCTGCAGATCGCCACCCAGAAGGGCGTGGACATGAACTTCTCGTCCGTCCGACCTGACCCTGACCTGGACGACTTCTCCAGCCGCATCCTGGAGCCGGCCATGGCGGTGCTGGCCTCCTCGCTCGAGGCCGACGCCGTGCAGCATGTACAAGGACGTCTACCAGCAGGTGGGAACGCCAGGGACCACGCCCAACACCCTGCTGACCTATCTGCAGGCGCGCGCCAAGCTGAACAACAGCCTGACGCCGATGGACGCCAACCGCACGGCGCACCTGTCGCCCCTGGCCACCGCCACCATCGTCGATGCGCTGAAGGGCCTGTTCCAGGACTCCAGCGCCATCCGCGAGCAGTATCGCGAGGGCGCGATGGGCCGCACCGCGGGCTTCGACTGGTTCGAGAACCCGCTGGTTCCGACCCACGCCAACGGCGACATCGGCTCGGGCTCCAGCGTGACCGGTCGCGGAGCCAGACCGGCGCCACGCCTGACCATCAGGGCGTGAGCAACGGCCAGGCCATCACCCGTGGCACGGTGTTCACCATCGCCGGGGTCTATCGACGTGCACCCCGAGACCAAGGCGGCGACCCGCAGCTGCAGCAGTGTTCGTCTGCGCCGGCCGACACCGACCATCGGCGGCACGACCGGCACCATCCCGATCAGCCCGGCGATCGTCACCTGCGGGGCTGAGCAGAACGTGACGGCCTCGCCGGCCGGACAGCGCGGCCCTGACGGTCGACCGGGGCGGCCAACACCGGACTATGAGCAGGAACTGGCCTTCCACCGCGACGCCTTCGACCTTCGCCACGGCGGACCTCGTCATGCCCAAGGGCGTCGATTTCGTCGCCCGCGAAGTCTACGACGGGGTGTCGATGCGCATCGTGCGCGCCTACGACATCAACAACGACGCCTTCCCCTGCCGGATCGACGTGTTCTACGGCTACGAGACCATCCGTCCACAGATGGCCTGCCGCATCACCTCCTAAAGCCCTGATCAGAACGCCGGAGGCGCGCGAGCGTCCTCCGGCGCCTCCTCGCCCTGGAGATGACCGTGGCGCTCGACACCTATGACGACCTGCAGGCCGAGATCGCCGCCTGGCTGAGGCGCTCGGACCTGGCGGAAGAGATTCCCAGCTTCATCACCCTGGCCGAGGCGCAGATGAACCGGCGCCTGCGCGTGCGGCCCATGACCGCGCGCCTGGCCCAGAGCTGGAGCGCCGAATACGTCGACCTGCCGGCCGACTTCCTGTCCGAGCGGCTGGTGAAGATCACCAGCGGTCCTACCACCGTGCTGCGCTACCTGACGGCCGAGGAGATGGACGCCAAGGTGCGTTCGGCGGCCAGCGGCAAGCCGCGTTTCTACGCGCTTTACGGCGGCGAGATGAGACTGCATCCGGTTCCCGATCAGGCCTATGCGGCCGAACTGGTCTATCTGCAGGCGCTGCCGGCTCTGTCGGAAAGCAACACGAGCAACTGGCTGCTGGCCGCCCATCCGGACGCTTATCTGTACGGCGCCCTGGCCCAGTCCGCGCCGTATCTTAGGGCCGACGAGCGGCTTCAGACCTGGACCGCCCTGTTCGGCGCTGTGCTGACCGACATCGAGACCGCCGACCGCACCGGCGCGGCGGCGCAGCTGATATCCGACGCGCCGACGGGCGGGCGCGAGCGCTTCAACATCATCCGAGGCTGACATGGGCGACACGACCACCGCCAACTACGGCTGGACCAAGCCCGAGGTCGGGGCTTCGTCCGACAGCTGGGGAACCAAGCTGAACGCCGACCTGGACTCCATCGACACGGACCTGAAAGCGGTGTCGACGGCGGCGTCCGCCCTGCTGGTCGCCGGCATGATCATCCACTGGTACGGCCTGGCGGCCAACTGTCCGGCCGGCTGGGCCATTTGCGACGGAACCAACGGCACGCCGGACCTGCGCGACCGGTTCATCGTCGGGGCGGGCAATACCTATGCGCTGAGCAACTCCGGCGGTTCGACCAGCCAGACCATCACTGTGGACGCTCACGTCCTGACCACGGCGGAAATGCCGTCGCACGGCCACGGGATCAACGATCCGGGACATAGCCACGGGGTCAGCGATCCGGGCCACTCTCACAGCGTGACCGACCCGGAACACAGCCACGTCATCTCGCCGATGACGAACGAGAATGCGCCGGGGACGGGCGGGACCAGCGCTTATACCGGCAATGCCGGCGGTACGATGTCGACGAATTCCTCCGCCACCGGCGTGTCCATCGACGGCGCGGGGACCGGCGTTTCGATCAACGGCGCCTATACGGGCATAAGCACGCAGAGCGCCGGGAGCAGCGGCGGTCACAGCCACACGGCGAGCGCATCGAGCAATCTGCCGCCCTACTACGGCCTGTACTTCATCATGAAGACGGCGTGAGACCGTGGCCTACATCGCCCTGGCCCCGCCCGCCGGCGTTTTTCGCAACGGCACGATCTATCAGGCCAAGGGCCGCTGGTACGACGCCAACCTGATCCGCTTCCAGCAGGATCAGATCAAGCCCGTGGGCGGCTGGCAGCTCCGCTCTGCGGCCGCGGCGTTCAGCGGCGCCGCGCGGGCGGTGCTGAGCTGGCGGGACAATTCCAACAGCCGCTGGATCGCCGTCGGCACGCACTCCAACCTCTATGTACAGGACGAGGCGGGCGCCAACCACGACATCACGCCCACCAGCTTCACCGTCGGCCGCGCCGACGCGGCGCAGAACCTGGGTTATGGCGGTGGGACCTATGGCGCGGGCGACTACGGCGTGCCTCCGCCCAGTACGGTGGCCTATTTGCCCGCCACGGTGTGGTCAGTGGACGCCTGGGGCGAGGATCTGGTCGGCTGCGCCGACACCGATGGCAAGATTTATCTCTGGGCGCTGAACACTGCCACGCCCGCCGCGGCGGTGAGCGGCGCGCCGACCAATTGCGCCGGTCTGGTGGTGGCCGAGGAGGGCTTTCTGTTCGCGCTGGGCGCCGGTGGCGACGGACGCAAGATCGCATGGTGCGACCAGCAGAACATCACCCTGTGGACGGCCGACGCCACCAACCAGGCCGGCGACTACGATCTGGCAACGGTGGGCACCCTGCAATGCGGCAAGGCCGTGGCCGGCGGGGTGCTGGCCTTCACCGACGTGGACGTGTGGCAGGCGGGCTATATCGGCACGCCGCTGGTCTACGGCTTCACACGCGTGGGTTCCGGTTGCGGGGTGATCAGCAAGGGCGCGGTATCCGTGCGGGACTCCATCGCCGCCTGGATGGGGCGCGGAGGCTTTTGGCTGTTCAACGGCCAGGGCGTGCAACCGCTGGACTGCGACGTGCAGGACTATGTGTTCGCCGATATCAACGCCGATCAGGTGAGCAAGGTGAGCGCCGTGCACCTGGCCGACCAAGGCGAGGTGTGGTGGTTTTATCCGTCCTCGGCCTCGGTCGAATGCGACCGCTACGTCGCCTGGGCCTATCGCGAAAGCGCGCGCCAGAACCGCAACGTCTGGACCATCGGCCAGCTGTCACGCCTGAGCGGCAGCGGGCGCGGGGTCTATCCGCAGCCGCTGATGGTGGACGCTTCAGGTTATTTGTACGAGCACGAGACGGGCGTGGCCTATGACGGGGCGCAGCCCTACATCGAGAGCGGGCCGATCGAATTGGACCTGGGTGAGACCCAGGCCGAGGTGCAGCGGCTGATCCCGACGAGCTGGCCGATGGGGACGTGACCGCGACCTTCGACGGCCGCCCGTGGCCCAATGGGACCGAAAGCGTGCTCGGCCCCATCGCCCTGACCAGCCCGACGGACCTGCTGTTCCAGGCGCGGGAGATCCGCGTGCGCTTCACCGGCGCGGCCAACGACAGCTGGCGGATCGGGTACGATGCGGCTGGACTTGATTGCCGGAGACCCGCTGTGAAGCTGCCGTCGCGCCCGCCCAATACGATCCCGCCGACCAGGCCCGCCTGCGCGGCGCCCTGGAGCGGGCCGACGAGCAGACCTTGAAACGCGGCGCGGCCTTGCCGTACCTGCTGCTGGCCAAGGCGGACGGGACGGTGGGGAAGCTGACGGTGAACAGCGCGGGCGCGGTGGTGTGGACGGCGCTTTGAGGACGCGACGGGTGAACCGCCTCATCGCAGTTTGTCGGCTCTACCGGCCAAACGCCTCGGCCTCCGCTTGAGCAACAAACTCAGGCAGCCTATTTTCAGTGGATGGGCTCACTGAAAATGAGCTCAGAAGGGCTCATGTACTGCGGTTCCACTCTCTCGAGGAGTGCAACGATTTGACAAGGAAGCCTGTTGAAGCGATGGAGGGCTGTCCAGGAGGACAATTATGACCAGGACCCTAAGCGTCTCTCCGCAGAGGATCGTCGTGGCCCCCGGCTACGATGCGCCGGCCTCAGAAAGGTGGAAAATCTTATTGCCGGGCGGACGAACGATCAGTGGCTGGATTTCTGGTGTATCAGACCTAATCGAACACCTGGCGGTTGCCGGCGGCGAAGAAGATCTCCAAAGCTCCGGCGCTCCCGCAAAACTTCCTCAGGAATGTTGGCCTGCTTGGTTAGGATTTGATCGATCTAGCCTTTTCAGCTATGGGCATTGCAATGGATTGCAGCGACGGATGTGCACCATTCGCCTGGGATTGCATGGGCTTATCATAAAAATTGAGTGTTGGCACGGCGTCACATCGGCGGCGGCGAAAATCGTTGTCGCGGCTGACGCCACCATTCCCGTGTTGTGAATGATCGTCTCAATCGGGAGACTACGAATATGGTGGTAAAGAAACACACCATCCGCCGCGACACCTCCGGGCGACGATACGTCAGATGCACCGCATCATATCCGTCATTTACGGCCTGATTAAATGCCCCGGCGATTTTGCTGACGCCAACGAGAATCGATCACTCCGCAAAAGCCGAGGTATAGGATTTTAGGTGGAATGTTTCCCCATCCATCGGAGTCTCTTTCAATTTCAGCATGACGAAATCCATGGATTCTGCTAAAAGAGCCCGTGGAAAGGGGCGTTATCCCCCGCCACGGGACCGCCTAACAAGACGGTTTGCCACATGGGATGCTCCTTTCTCCCGCCGAGGGTCTAGGGGGTTGCCACAGCGATTGCGGTCTCGTAACACTCCAAATCGCCGCCTTATCAACCGCTCCGCGAGAGATCGCCGGGCGGTTCATTTTTGGGGACGCTCAAATGCGCCCTCCCGTGGTCTTGTCAGTAGAGATGATGGGGGACACGCGGTGCTCACCGTGCCCCGTCCATTCTCCCTCAACAGGCGTCACTTTTGATGGCTCGGAAGCGGGTCGGGCTGATAAGGCTCCGATTTTATGACGCGCACCGGCCCTTGGTGTGTAGGCTGCGCCTGACGCTTCCCCAACTGGGTCCCTGCCATTTGGGCACCGCGCTTGAGTGACAAGGAAAACGCCATCTTCGAGCCGCTCACAATTTCAGCCTCGATATAAGACGTCATCTGGGCTCTGAGCGGTGGGCCGTTTTATGGAAAATCCCTGTATCTCAGCCGCCATTTCTAGAAGATCGTAGTCGAAGGGTCTGGATAGTAGTATGCCATTGCAGAAATCAACGTCTTCCAATGTCCAGATAGGCCACGAACGCGGGCTTTTGGCTTTTCCGTTGGCATCTCCATGGGCTTGATTTAGCAAGCAGCGGATACTATGCTGACCGCCTCCTCGTAAGTCTTTATCTCAACTACCAAGATTCTCGCTGCCTATCCAGGCGAGAAATCTCGGTCCGCTTGTCGCGGAGACGGGCAATCAGTAGAGTTCGATGGGCGGCGACTCGACCATATAGGGAAGCATATCGGCGCGTTGGGAAAAGTCCAGAGACCAAAGCCTATGGGTGCGTTGGGAAAAGTGGAACAAAACAAGTACTCGATCTGAAGCGGTGATCGATCCCCGGCCCGAATAGGGCTCCGGTCGGTCTGCCAGAGCACTCAATATCCGTTGTGGGACCACGATGCCAAACGCTGTGACGGACCGCCGCCCGGCGAGCGAAACCGCGCCTGGGGCCTGGGCCCGCTGCAGTCCATACATCCAAGCCGCGCTTGACCAAGCCGGGGGCACGCATGGGATCGAGGATGTGGCGCGGCTCGTCGCCCAGGGACGGGCGCACTTCTGGCCCGGGGCGCGGTGCGCCGTGGTCACCGAGTTTTACGACTATCCGAAACTGAGGGCCTGCAACTTCTGGCTGCTGGGCGGGGACCTGAAGGAGCTGCTGACCCTGCTGCCGGCCATCGAGGCCTGGGCGCGTTCCCGGGGCTGCGCGCGGATGCTGGGCGGCGGGCCGCGGGCAGGGTGGGGCAGGGTGTTGGCGCCGCGCGGTTATCGCCCCGGCTGGACCGTCTATCGCAAGGATTTCACGTCATGAGCTTTTCATCGGGCGCGAGCCAACAGGACACCTCGGGCACATCGACCTATACGCCCACGCCG
Source organism: uncultured Alphaproteobacteria bacterium (assembly GCA_963804105.1). Taxonomy (GTDB): domain Bacteria; phylum Pseudomonadota; class Alphaproteobacteria; order Caulobacterales; family Caulobacteraceae; genus BOG-938. The sequence goes on along the minus strand of CAWDPL010000048.1, from coordinate 18,474 downwards.
TTGCTGGCCTCCGCGCTGGACAGCAACCTGGCCAACGCCCAGGCCCTGACCGGCACGCCGTTCCAGCCCTATACGGGCGAGCAGGTGGCGGCCTTCACACCCTATCAGACCCAGGCGCAGGGCGATCTGGCCGACATCGCCGACGACCAGACCGGCTCGGCGCCGCTGAACGCCGCCATTGGCGCGGCGCAGGGCGCGGCCGGCTACGTTCCGCAGACGATCCAGGCGCCGCTGCTGAGCAATACCGACCTGACCCCGTACATGAGCCCCTATCAGAGCGACGTGGTGAACACGACGATGCAGCAGATGCTGCGTCAGCAGCAGATCGCCGATGCGGGCGATCAGGCCCAGGCGACGGCGGCCAACGCCTTTGGCGGCTCGCGCTCGGCGGTGCTGCAGAACCTGAACGACGCGTCGTACAATCTGAACGACGCGCAAACCCTGGCCGGTCTGAACCAGAGCAATTTCAGCCAGGCGCAATCGGCCGCGCAGAACGACCTGAACCGCCAGATGGCGGCCAGCCAGGCCAACCAGAACGCGGGGATTCAGGGCGCGCAGCTGAACCTCGGCGCCGCCGGCGATCTGGCCAACATGGGCAATGAGCAGCTGAATCAGGCTCTGACCCAGGCCGGGGCCCTGAACAGCGCGGGCGGGGCCCAGCAGCAGAACCAGCAGGCCCAGCTGAACGCCGCCTATCAGCAGTGGCAGCTGGCTCAGCAGTATCCGATCACCATGCAGAACCTGATGAATTCCACGCTCGCCACCTTCCCCAAGAACGATGGGACGACCTCGACCACGAACGACACGACCGGGTCCACTCAGAGCGATAGTTTCGGGTTGAGCTCGTTACTGCCATTTTTCAAATCCACATCCAATTCCGGCCAATGACCGCGCCCATCGACGCCATCGCCCTGACCGGCGTCGGGCTGACGGCGCTGGGGCTGTTCGTGCAGGCGGCCCTGTTCGCCTTCTTCCTCGGCAAGCTGTCGGCCCGGGTGGATGGGCTGGAGGCTCGCGCGCGTCAGTCCCAGGACTGCTGGCGCGGCCTTGGCGGCGATCACCGCCACGCTGCACGCCCTGAAGGACAGCGTGGACGACATTCGCGCCACCTTCGCCCGCCGCTTCGAGGCGGTGGAGGACAGCGTGACCACCTTGATGATGCGCGCGCGGCCCCGCCGCGGCGGCGCCGGCCAGGGCTGAACGCCCGCCTTCCGTCTCGGTCCCTGCCGGACCCCCGCCTTACCAGATGGAGACCCAAGATGAAGCGATGGATCATCGCGGCGACGGCCTGCGCCTTCATGGCGCGGCCGGCCCTAGCGGCCGACCCGATCGGTTATACGGCCCCGGACGGCGTGAACGCCGTGCCGGTAACGGCGGCCAATCCGCTGCCGACCGGGCCCGCGCAGGCCAACGCCGCCGCGCCGAGCGCGAGCGAGGGACAGTTGAATGTGCCTCTCAGCATCGACCTGAACCGCAATCTGCGCGTGGTCGTCGCCAACGCCGGCTTCGCCATCTCCGGCGCCCTGCCGGCTTTCGCCGCCACGCCGACCTTCAACTGCGGGACCGGCTGCTTTCAGGCCACTCAGCCAGTCTCCGCCGCCTCGCTGCCCCTGCCGAGCGGCGCGGCGAGTGCGGCCAACCAGGCCACGGCGAACAGTTCATTGGCCAGCATCGCCACCGAGGACGCCGCCTTTCAGGGCGCGGTCGCCATGACCGTGGGGACCTCTACACGGCCCAGCGCTCGCTGGGGGCCGACTGCACTACGGCCGGCAACGTCAATGTGACCTTCCCGGATTCCTCGACCCTGACCGTTCCGGTGGCGGTCGGTTGGCAGACCTTCCCCTTCGCCGTCACCCAAGTGAACAGCTCGGGCACCACGGCCGCCTGCATCTATTCCAACCTCAAATGAGCAGAGCCGCCATGAAGATCGTTTCTTTTACGCTATCGCGCGCCTCCGCGCGCGGCTTGAGCGCGGCATTCTTTGCGCTACCGCGCGCGTCCGCGCGCTGCTTGAGCGCGGGGCTCCGCAAGGCCGTCGCGCACGCCTGCGCCTGCGCCGCTCTCGCTTGGCCGCTGCAGGCCCTGGCCGTCCCGGCCGGAACCCAGCCGCAGTTTCCCCCGCCCTATGTGCAGAGCACATTGACGAGCGGGAACGCGGTTTCCAGCTACGTCACCAATCCGGTGACGGCGGGACTGGTGGCGGAGTATCCATTCAACGAAGGCTCCGGGACCGTTGTCCACGATATCTCGGGAAACGGAAACACGGCGAATTTCGGCTCCGGGGGCCTCGCGCCGACCTGGGGAACATGGGGCGTGCAATTCAGCAATCCGGGCTCGTTCGGGCTGACCCAGCAAGGCGTTCTAACGCCGCTGACCAGCTGGAAGACCGTGCTGATTTATGCGTGCATCGGCCTGCCGGTGGGCACGACGGGCACGAGCACCGGAGGATCCCCAGTCGCGAACGCTCCAACGTTCTGGGGAACGAACACATCGTCCTACGGTGTGACGCTGACCACCAGCACAACCGGGCAGCTGGGAAACGGCTTCTATAACGGCGGCATCGCTCCCGCGATCTTCTCTCAGCCTGCCGGCGCGTTCAAGACGTGGGGCGGCAACAGCATTCCGGCCCCGTGTGGGGTGATCTCAGCTACGCTTAGCACCAGTGACCATATCTACTTCAATGGCACGGAGATCGCCTACCTGACCCAGGGCGCGAGCGCGTCAAGCGTCGCGGTGACCGGCGGCTATTACAATTTCGGCTATCAGAACAACACCGCGACGATCTTCAAGGGAACCATCGGCTACGCGGCTGTCTACTCCACCGTTCTAACCCAAGGCCAGATCGCGCAAGTTTCGGCCTTCATGACGGCCCAAGTCGCCGCTCGCCCAGGTTTTCCGCTGCCGCAGTCCAAGCAGCACACGATCAACGCTCAGGCGATCTTTATCGGCGATAGTTTGACCGCTAGCTACAACGGCAACGCTCAATGGCCGTCCTCGACTTACGTCAGCACCACCAACGCCTACACTTTCACCAATCTAGGGATCGGTGGCCAGTTCGCCGCGACCAATGTCTCGGTATCTCCGCTGCGCGAGGGGACTATCGTCGGGGACGGGAGCGGCCGGGACATTTGTCACATCTGGGAAGGAACCAATGACGTGGCCAACGGTATGGGGATTACCCAGACCGCGTTGGCGATTCAGGTTCACGCTGCCGAGGCGCGCGCCGAAGGTTGCAAGCGGGTGATCGTCGCGACGATGATTAGTCGCATCGGCCAAGATTCCAACAAGGATAGCCTGAATGGCTGGCTGCGCCTGCAGTGGCACGGGTTTGCCGACGCGTTGAATGATCTGGCGGCTGTCCCCAATATCGGCGCCGACGGAGCTTACGCCAACACAAGCAGTCCCGCCTGCTTCAACTCCGACAACACCCACCTAACCGGGCCGTCCGGCACTGGAAGCTGCATGGGGACCCTGACTGGGTACGCCTTCGTCGGCAAGCAGGTCGGGCGCCTGATCAACATGCTGGACGGCGCAACGCTCGACGATCCCACCGTCACCACGTCCAACGCCTATGCCGAGGCGGACGCCGACAACTTCCTGCTGCAGACGCCGACGGCTGCGGCGACCAACATCTTGCCGGACTGCCTCGGGTTCACAGGAATCAAGCGTCGGATCACCAACGGCTCCAACTCCTACGCCATCACCGTGTCGGGCTCGGGTAACACGAGCACAATCACCGGCTCGAACTCTGTGGCTGTGAACGCCAGCGCAGAGTTCACCTGTATGCTTTCATCGGTGTCTGCGGGTGGAAACTATTGGCTCCGGACGCAGTGATGGATTGTGGCTGACTGATCGGCAGACCCCAAGACCCATCGATGCAGAATTGGCCGAACGATAGGCGCCGGCGTATCATTTGGCCTTCCACGCGAGGCCAACGCCGCGCAGGCCGCGCCGAGCCCAAGGATCATAGCTGACTGCGAGGACTGCGCCTAAGCCGATCACGCCGCTGAGAAAGGCGATATGCAGGAGTGCAGGGGGTTCAGCTTGTGCAGTTACCAACTGATCGAAGACCAGCATGAGCGGCCAATGGATCGCATAGATGGGATAGGAAACCGCGCCCAACCACCTGGCGATCGGGATTGCGGATCGCGGCGGCTCTAGAACTGATCCGGCAAGGATGATCGCCGGGGAAATGGCCAGGTCGAACACCGCGTCGAAAGCCGGCCTTGCGGGACCGCTCGGATACGCGAGCAGGCAGATGCCGAGGCCCAGACAAAGGCCCGCGCTGCCTAAACTGCCGACCCTGGTCGCCTTGATCGAGCGCCAGCGACATAGGCCGACGCCGAGCAGAAAGCTGAAAATCACGCGGGGGATGCCGTCCCCGAGGGTTGACCAGAAGCTTCCTACATCTCCTGATCCATGGATCAGGATGGTTATTAGAAGCGCGCCTGCGGCCGCACCGGTGGCCACCATCAAGCCAGCTCCGCGCAGCGGGCGCCGAAGACGGCCCAGACGAAGTTGATGGCCAACTCGAACATCAGGCTCCAAGCTGGGAGGTTGAGCGGGTAGAGCGGTGCGTGGTCTGGTCCTGGCTGCGCCGGGAGAAATAGAAATTGAAGCGGTGCTTGAGCCCAGGCCTTTTGATCTCCAGCTAGAACGGCGGAGACCAGCGTGATGATCACGCCGAGGGCATATAAGGGCCAAAGTCTGATGAGGCGCTGAGCCATGAAACGTCGCCAAGACAGTCCCGCAGCGAACCGGCTGTCGTAGGCATAGGCCAAGACAAACCCGCTCATCACGTAGAACAAGTCCACCGCGAGATAGGCGCTCGGGAACCGTCCCTCCCGGCGATGGAAACACACCACGGCCAGCGCAGCAATTCCTCGCAGGGCATCCAGGGTGTGAAAAGTCCGTCGGTCTTGAGCGGCGGGCTGCATCTAACTTCCCGGCGCTCGCGCCCCTTCCCGCCGCACCCACATCGCCCACTCCAGCGCCACGGTGAAGAACAGCGGCGGGATCAGTTCGGAGTAGATGCGGAATTCGTCGAGGTTTCCGGCCACGAACATCAGGGCGATGAACGGCGGGAACAGCCAGGCGGCGGCCTTGAAGAAGGGGTGCGTCAGGGTCTTGAGGGCGAACAGGTAGGGGATCCACAGGAAGCCGAAGATCGAGCTCATGTGCAGCAGGCGCCGCGGGCTGATCAGGATTTCAGGTTTTCCAATATGCGCAGGTCGTGCAGGCGATGGGCGGCGGCGCCTGTGGCGATGAAATCGGTGGTGTAGAAGGAGATCGCGCCGGCGCCGGGATTGCGCGCGAACAGCGCCATCATCGCGCCCTTGACGGCCAGGATGATCAGTCCCTGAGCGGCCATGTGCGCCGCCAGGCGAGGCCAGGGCGTCCGCCCCCATTGGGTGAGCAGGAACAGCAGGCAGAGGAACGCCGCCGTCTCGCGATTGAGCAGGGCCAAGGGCAGGACGAGGTAGAACGCCGAAAGCCTTGAGCGCAGCAACAGGTGCGTGGCGAGAAAGGCGAAAAACACCGCCGGCAGGTCGTAGACCTGCAGAAGATTCAGTGTCTCGGTGGCGAAATAGTTGGTGTCGAGGGTTACGCCCAAGCCGATCATGGCGGCGAGGATTTCCGCCCGACGCAGGCCCAGGGTCTTCAGCGTGGCGAGGGCCGTCAGCAAGGTCGCGAACATGAAGCCAGCGTCGGAGGCGAAGAACAGCATCCGGGGCGTCAGCAGCAAGTGCGCGTGCGCCCCCAGCCCGATCGCTCCGCGCGCCAGCGTCGGCATGAGAATCCGGTACTGGAAGGGCGTTTGCCCGGTCCCGGCGATCAGCTTGGCGAAGGGTGAGCCGGAATCCTCAAAGCCGTAGTGGATTCGCAGAACGGCGAACTCGATGGAGGCCGCCGCCAGCACTGCCAGGAAGATCGCGTCGTGCAGGCGCGAGCGGAATGGGAAATGGCCGAGGCCGCCTGAAGGCGTGCGCGCGATGGTCAGCCGCGGACGCGCCTGTTCGATGATGTCCAATGCCATGCGCGTCCGCTCGGCGGCTCTACCTTAACGATAGTCATCATCTTGTCGCCTCGCGCGCAAGTCATCCTCCTTGGGAGCCGATCATGGCCGTATCCGCCTGGCTCAAGCCCGCCGTCGCGGGCCTGGGCGCCGTCGTCAAAAGCTATCTCACCGGTCCGGACGGGACGTCCTATGCGCCCGGCCGTCTGTTCGCCTTCGCCACCTTCGTGATCGCCCAGGGGCTGGTGGTGCGGGTGTCGGCGGCGCTGCTGCCGGTGATGAGGCATGTGTCTGACTGGATGAGTTTCTTCGCCGCCGTGGCCGCCTTTCAGGGCGCGACGGGGGCGACCTGCGTCGCGCTGGTGCTCGGCATCGCGCCCGCCGACAGCGGCGGCCGATGGTGGAGCAAGGACGCCAGCCCGCCGCCGAAGATCTGAGGCGACGACGATGGCCGAGGACCGTTTCGCCGTCTGCCTGGCCGAGGTGCTGAGGCATGAAGGAGGCTTTGTGGACGATCCTCGCGATGCGGGCGGGGCCACCAACCTGGGCGTGACCCTCGCCACCTTTTCTGAAGCGATGGGACGGCCCGCAGATGTGGCCGAGTTGAAGGCCCTGACGCCGCAAGGCGCCGCGCCGATCTATCGCCGGCTCTACTGGGAGCCGGTCGGGTGCGAGGGACTGGCCGCGGGGCTGGACCTGATGGCGTTCGATGCGGCGGTGAACATGGGCGTGGGCGAGGCGCGGCGGCTGTTGCGGCAGGCGGGCGAGGGCGCCGATGCGGAGGCCGCCATTCGCAGCATGAGCGCGGCGCGGGCCGCCCGCTACCGGTCGCTTAAGGCCTTTTCGGTGTTCGGCGCGGGCTGGCTGCGGCGCCTGGACGAGGTGACGGCCCTGGCGCTCGCCCAGGCCGCGGGAGGAACCCAAGATGCTTAGTCTGCTGTTGGCGCAATGGCGCCTTTACGCGTGGGCCGGGCTCGCCGCTGTCATCGCCGTGCTGGCCGGCCTGTGGCGTCTGGAGGCGGGCCGGGCGGCTCATCTTCAGAGCGCGCTGCAGGCGGCCCAGGCCGCTCAGGCGAATGCTCAGGCTCAGGCGGCGGCGGCGACGGCGGCAGGCCAGACCGTGGCCGCCGGCGCGGTCCGCGATGCGGCCACTCGCGATACACACACGGAGAACGAACATGCCATCCAATCGGCGCCCGGCTCCGGCCAGGGCCTTGATCCTGCTCTTAACGACGCCGGCCGTCGCGGGCTGTGCAACTTTCGCGCGTACCAATCCGACCCTACCTGCGTTCAGCTGCGCGGCCCTGGTGCCGGCGGCCGACCGGACGCCGGTGGCGCCGACCCCTCTGCCCCAAACTGACGCCACGGCCGGCGCCCTATGGATCGCGCTCGACGACCAGACCGCTCGGCTGGACCAGGCCAACGGCCGCCTGGCGGATGTGCTGGAAATCCAGCAGCGGTGCGAGGCGGAGCAGACCAAGGCGTCGGCGGGCAAGCCGGGGCTGCTGGCGTGGCTGAAGTTTTAGCGCCGCCGGCCGCCTGAGGGCTCGGCGCCCTCCCGCTCCAACCTAAGCCCAAACCAAAGCCACGCGCCCAGCGCGGGGGCGCGGTTTCGTGCGTCTCTCGCGAGGATTTTCATGCCCGAAGATGGTTCGGACGACCTTGGCCCCGATGCGGGTGCTCCTGACGCGGTCCCGGTCCCAATTGGCGACAGCGGCTGGATGGCCGGTGATTTTCAGAACGGCGCCGGCTTGCTGGGATTGGTGGCGCCAGAACAGGTCCCAGGTTCGATCACGACTGGCGGCCCTTCGGCATTGCCGGGTGTCGCGCCCGCAGCCGGTGGCCCGTCGGGCCCCTATGCCCTCGGCGCGTCAGGCTGGCAGGCCGGCGATTTCGAGAACGGGTCCGGGCTCTTCGGCCTCGTGCCGCCTGCCGGATATGGCACGGTCGACCTATCCCAAGGCTCCAACGCCGATGACGCGGGAACGCCAGCGGGCGCATCTCCCCCAGATCTAGCTGGAGGCGAATCGCCCAACGCCTCTGGGGGCTCGCCCGTAACCGATGAAAGTACGGATGAACTCAGGAAACGAAGAGGCGGGAAGCGACGACGACGCTCAACTGGATTACGGCTTGGCGACTCCAGGCGCGGCTAATTTTGTCCCGCTGGCAGACAATCGTACGCTCAAACGCCAGTGGTCAATCCGGGAGAACCAGGACTGGCCTGTGACAGAAGATGGGAGAAGCTATCACGCCCACCACAAGGTGCCTGTGGCGGACGGCGGATCCAAGACGCTAGACAACATCGAGCCAATGCATCCGGATGAGCACATGCAGCATCACATGGACAACGGCGATTTCAGTCGGTGGGCGAAGCAGTGGTGGGCCAATCAGCGCGCGGCGGCGGCGCAACCAGCTCCCAAATCGCCTCCGCTGGCAGTTGCAAAGCCGCCCCCGATTCCGGAAGAAATCCCGCCGGAGGTTCCGTCCGAGCCGGGTCTTGGCGCACTCGGCTGGATAGGCCTCATTCCAATGGCGACGGGATTGCTTTCGGGGAGAATCCGCCACGACACTTACAACAATTTCTTGAGCGATATGATCGGCGTCCCTAGCCAAGAGGACATCATGAAGTGGAACTATGAAAGGGAAAAACTCTGCGATCCCAATGCAAAAATGGGTGACGGGGCCGTGTGTGCATGATAGAACAAAAACGGAACAAAAGGATTCCAATAGGCGCTGCAAAGGGGCCGTCATGGCGAAAAGGGCGAACGTCGACACCTCGGGCTTCCAACTCTATCCGGACATCGTCGGCGATGACGAGGAAGAAACATCCGATCTGCAGAAGGCGACTGACCGGGCGTTACGATTTATTCGGCCTATCAGCGGGACGCCGCCGACAAAGCGCTTGTACCTGGCCTGGGGCGTCGGCGGCATTATTTGCCTTTTCCTGGCGCAGTTTGTTCGGCCTTTTGAAAACGGCCAGGGGGACCAATATTGGATCGTGGTCGGCGACGTGCCGACGGCTTATTTGCCCATCGAGGCTGATATTTATCCTGAAGGTGAGTCATTAGCCGACCCACATGATGGGTTGGAATTCTATTGTGGGGTCATGGAAGATTGGGCCGACACCGTTTTGAAAGGCGGTGATCTATCCGGTTGTTATCCGGTCTCAGCCGCCCCGACCGAAGAACATGCGCGGATGCTCAAGAGCCGGATTGCATTTATCCGTGAGAAACTCATGCCCCATTTCGCAGATTTCATCGGCGGGCTGAATCGCAGTTCGGACAGCTCTGACGAAGATGACGCCTGAGAGCCTTCGTCTTGACGACGAAAAAGCCCCGGCCGCGCGCCGGGGCTTTTTTCGCGTCTGGACGACTCATCAGACCAAGAAGCTGGTGCCGCCGGGCAGGATTGAACTGCCGACCTCAGCCTTACCAAGGATGCGCTCTACCACTGAGCTACGGCGGCGTGGGCCGGGGTTCTAGCGAAAGCCGACGGCGGCGTGAAGCCGAAAAGCGCTTCGCCGCTCCCATGGGCTTGACGAGGTTGGTCCGGAGCCACACACGGGGGGCCATGACCGCCGGCCCGAAAGAGCGAAAGCCCAAGTCCGCGCCCGATCCACGCGAGGCGCGGCTGGCCCGCGCGCTGCGCGAGAATCTGCGCCGGCGCAAGGCCAAGGCGGGCGAGGGCGGCCCTGCGGGCGACGCCGACGAGGGCGAACGTTGAGCGGGCTTTCGCCGCCCTCTTGCGTCCTGTAGAACCCCGCCTCCATCTATGCCGTTGACCGCTCGCCCAAGTCCGGGGCGGCCGGCGTGGACACCAGGGGCGCAATGGATCGCATAGCCATCATCGGCGGAACGCGGCTGGAGGGAGAGATTCCCATCAGCGGCGCCAAGAACTCCGCGATCAAGCTGATGGCGGCCAGCCTGCTGACCGACCAGCCCCTGCGCCTGACCAATATGCCGCGTCTGGCCGACACGCGCTTTCTGGGGCGCCTGCTCCGCCGCCTGGGCGCGGAGGTGGCCGAGCGCGACGACGGTCCGGACGGGCCGGAGACGGTGCTGCATACGCCCGAGATCGTCAGCGCGATCGCACCCTATGATCTGGTGCGCCAGATGCGCGCCTCCTTCAATGTGCTTGGACCCCTGGTGGCGCGGGCCGGCCACGCCAAGGTTTCGCTGCCCGGCGGCTGCACCATCGGGGCGCGGCCGGTGGATCTGCATTTGAAGGCGCTGGAGGCCCTGGGCGCATCGATCGACCTGCACGAGGGCTATGTCTACGCCCAGGCGCCGCGGGGGCTTAAGGGCGCGCATATCACCTTCCCGTTCGTTTCGGTGGGCGCCACGGAGCACACCTTGCTCGCGGCGGTGCTGGCGGAGGGCGAGACGGTCATCGCCAATGCGGCCTGCGAGCCCGAGATCGGCGATCTGGTGGACTGCCTGACCAAGATGGGCGCCCGGATCGAGGGGCAGGATACGCCAACTCTGCGCGTCCACGGCGTGGCCAAGCTCGGCGGGGCGACGCACGCGGTGATCCCTGATCGGATCGAGACGGGCACCTACGCCCTGGCCGCGGCCATGGCGGGCGGGGAGGTGAGGATCACCCGCACGCGCAGCGATTTCATCGAGGCCCTGCTGGTTCAGATGGAAGCGGCCGGCGTGGAGATTTCCCGCGCCAACGACGGCCTGACCGTCAAGCGCAACGGCGCGCGTCTGAAGGCGGTGGATATTGAGACGGAAGCCTATCCCGGCTTCGCCACCGATCTGCAGGCGCAGTTCATGGCCCTGATGACCACGGCGGACGGCGTGAGCATCATTCGCGAAACCATCTTCGAGAACCGCTTCATGCACGCGCCTGAGTTGGCGCGCCTGGGCGCCGACATCACGGTGCGCGGCGGCGAGGCGGAGGTGAGGGGCGTTGAGCAACTGCACGGCGCACAGGTGATGGCGACGGATCTGCGCGCCTCGGTCAGCCTGGTGGTGGCGGCCCTGGCCGCGCGCGGGGAGACCGTGGTCAACCGCGTCTATCATCTGGACCGCGGGTTCGAGCGGCTGGAGGAGAAGCTCGGAGCCTGCGGCGCCGACATCCGCCGTCTGCGTGACGGCGGCGAGGAGGCGTGAGCATGGCCGCACGCTCCGACAATAGGTCCGAACCCCTGCGTTTGCTCGCCGACGACGAGGAGGATCTGAAGGTCATTTCCGCCGCCGTGCAGGACGCTGTCTGCCTGATCGGCGACATCGCATACGAGCCGCCCGCCCGACGGCTGACCGTCGCCCTGAACCGCTTTCGCTGGGAAACGCCCGAGGGCGCGCGGGGCGGCCATCGCGTGCGCGCCGCCATACAGTTCGGCGGGGTGCTGTCGGTCCAGGCCCGCCGTCTGCGGCGCGACGCCAAACAGGGTGTTCTGTCGCTGTTGTCGATCGCCTTCGAGCCTGCAGAGGCCCCTGCGGGCGTCATCACCTTGAACTTCGCCGGCGGCGGGGCCTTGCGCGCCGAGGTGGAGTGCGTTGACGCGGTGCTTTCCGATCTGTCAGCGCCTTGGCCCACGCCCCGCCGGCCGAAGCACGATGGAACCGAAGGCTGATCATGCGTCGCTTTAGTTTTCAGGCCCCCGAATTTGACGCGGAGTTCGCCGCCTTCCTCGACGAACGGCGCGGATCGCCGGCCGACGTAGACGCCTCCGTGGCGGATATCCTGGAAGCCGTGCGCGCCGAGGGCCTCGCGGCCGTGCTTCGGTTCGCCGAACGCTTCGACAAGGTCAAGCTGGACGCCGGCAGTCTCAAGGTGACGCGCGAGGAAATCCAGGACGGCGCAGCGGCGGCCGAGCCCAGGGTGCGCGACGCCATCGCCTTCGCCGCCGCCCGCATCAAGGCCTATCACGAGCGCCAGCGTCCGGCCGATCAGCGCTTCATTGACGCCGAGGGGGTGGATCTCGGGTGGCGCTGGACGGCGCTGGAATTGGTGGGCATTTATGTGCCCGGCGGCCGGGCGGCCTATCCCTCCACCGTGTTGATGAACGCGGTTCCCGCGGCTGTGGCGGGGGTGGACCGCATCGCCATGATCACCCCGCCCGGCCGCATGGAGCCGGCCGTGTTGGCGGCGGCGGCGGCGGCGGGCGTGACGGAGATATGGAAGCTCGGCGGCGCCCACGGCGTGGCGGCCCTGGCCTACGGGGCTGGGCCGATCCGGCCGGTGGACAAGATCGTGGGGCCGGGCAACGCCTATGTCACCGCCGCCAAGCGTCGTCTTTACGGCGTGGTGGGCATTGATTCCCTGGCCGGCCCTTCGGAGATCGTGGTGGTGGCCGACAAGGCCGGCAATCCGGAGTGGATCGCGGCGGATCTTTTGTCCCAGGCCGAACATGACCCGGCCGCCCAGTCGATCCTGATCACCGATGATGTGGCCTTCGGCGAGGCCGTGGCCGCTGCGGTGGATCGGCAGATCGGCGAACTGGCGACGGGCGAGGACGCGCGCGCCTCATGGGAGCGCCACGGGGCGGTGATTATCGCGCCGCTGGACCAGTCTCCGCGCCTGGTGAACTTGATCGCGCCCGAGCACGTGGAGTTCGCCCTGGATGAGCCGGACGCCTTGGCCGCCCGCGTGCGCCACGCCGGGGCGATCTTCCTGGGGCGCTACGCGCCCGAAGCCATTGGCGACTATGTGGCGGGATCGAACCACGTGCTGCCGACCAGCCGTTCGGCGCGTTTCTCCTCGGGCCTGTCGATCTACGATTTTCTCAAGCGCACGTCGCTTGTGCGCTGCGATGCGGCGGCGTTCGCGCGCCTGGCGCCCGCCACCCTGGCGCTGGCCGAAGCCGAGGGCTTGCCGGCCCACGCGCGTTCGGTGTCGATCCGCCTAAAGCACGATTAGAGGCGAGGAGCGGTGACCAGCATCACTGAGCGCGGCGACAATCAACGCCTTGAGCGGATCGAGTTGGACGAAGGCTCGCTCGCCGCTCTGTCGCCCGAACAGGACGACGAGCGCAGGGTCGCCATCGTCGATCTGATCTCCAGCAACAGCTTCAGGCCCGACGGCGCTGAACGCGGTCCGTTCGTTCTGAAACTGAGCACTGTGGAAGCGCGCCTGGCATTGGACGTCACTGGCCCCGATTATGAACGGCGTTTCCTGCTTTCGCTGTCGCCCCTTCGCGGGGTGATCGAAGACTATTTTATGCTGTGCGAGAGCTATTATGCGGCGGTGCGCAACGCGTCGAGCAGTCAGATCGAGGCATTGGACATGGGCCGGCGCGGCCTGCACAACGAGGGCGCGGCGCTGCTCAAGGAACGGTTGCAGGGCAAGGTCGCGGTCGACGAAGACACCGCGCGTCGCCTGTTCACCCTGATCTGCGCCCTGCATTGGCGAGGGTGAGTTGCCGCGCTCCGCCACCCTTGTGCTGGCCAGCGCCAGTCCGCGTCGGCTCGACCTACTGCGCCAAGTCGGCCTGGAGCCTGACCACGTCGTTCCCGCCGATCTGGACGAGAGCCCGAGGGCGCAGGAGACCCCCCGGCAGCTGGCCCTGCGGTTGGCGCAGGCCAAGGCTCAGTTGGTGGCGGGGCAATGGCCGGGCGCCTTCGTGATCGGCGCCGATACGGTCGTGGCTCTGGGCCGGCGGGTGTTCGGCAAGCCCCAGGACGAGCCGGAGGCCCGTCACATGATCGGCCGTCTTTCCGGACGCGCGCACCGCGTGCTCACCGCCGTGGCGGTCGCCGCGCCGGACGGGCGAGTGGCATCGCGTCTGTCCGAAAGCCGCATCGCGTTCAAGCGCCTGACACCCACGGAACTGGATGATCTGATCGCATGCGAAGAGTGGCGCGGGGCGGCGGGGGGCTATCGCATTCAGGGCCGCGCGGCGGGCTGCGTGATCAACCTGCAAGGCTCCTACAGCGGGGTAGTGGGACTGCCGCTCTACGAGACCTTGGCCCTCCTAGGCGGTCTCGGCTTTAGGCGCCCCTGATGGCGGCGCGCACGGTCTTTGTCGACGAAGGTTCGGGCGAGACGCGCGCCGTGGTCGCGCTGGATGAGGCGCCCGAACGCCTTTTTGTCGAACGGGCAGGGGAGGCCTATCCCAGGCTGGGCGGCCGCTACATCGCAAGGGTGGCGCGGGTCGACCGCGGCCTGGGCCTGGCGTTGCTGGATCTGGGCGAAGCCGGCGAAGCGGCGTTGCGTCTGAAGTCCGATCGCCCAACTCCGCCGGAAGGGCAAACGCTGGAGGTCGAGATCGCCATCGAGCCTCAGGGCGGCAAGAGCGCAGTCGCGCGGCCCCTGGGCGAAGCGCAGGGTGCGCCGCGCTTGATCGCCGCTGCGCCCGATCTGGTCCAAAGGTTATCCGTTTTCGCGCCTGGAACGCCGATCGTCGGGGGACGCCAAGCGAGGGACGCCGCCGACGAAGCCGAGGCCCAGGCGCTCGCCACCGAACATGCGCTCCCCGGCGGCGGCTCCATCGCCATCCAGCCCACGCGCGCCCTTACCGCCATCGACGTGGACCTCGGCTCGTCCGGCGGTCGGGACGCCAAGCGCGCCGCGCGCCAAGCCAATCTGCGGGCCATCGGCGAGGCGGCGCGCCTGCTGCGGCTCAAGGCCCAGGGCGGTCTGATCGTGTTCGATTTGGTGGGGCGCGGTCATGACGGCCAAGCGCTCGCCCAGGCGATCCGCATCGCCTTTGCGCCCGACCAGCCCGGTTTGGCGTTCGGTCCGGTGAGCCGGTTCGGCACGATCGAGTTGACCATCCCCCGGCGCTTTCGACCTCTGGCGGACATCCTTTGCGGCCAGGACGGCGCGCCATCGACGGAAACCTTGGCCTTCAGGCTGCTGCGGGCCGTCGAACGCGAGGCCCTGGCCGATCCGGGCGGCCGCATCCTCGGGCGCGGCTCGCCCGCGGTGGCCGCCGCCGCCCAGGCGCGAGCCGAGCCGCTCCGCCGCCGCTTGGGGGCCCGATTTGAATTGGTCGCGGATTCAAACCTTTCCGCGCAGGCGATCGAGGCGTCGAGCCGATGACCAAGCGCGCGGCGTCCGCTCCGGCCTGTCCCCTCTGCGGAAAGCCGGCGTCACCTGACTATCGTCCGTTCTGTTCCAGGCGCTGCGCGGACGTGGATTTGCAGCGCTGGCTGACGGGCGCCTTTGTCGTGCCCGGCAAAGCGGACGACGAGGCTCCAGCGGGCGCCGCCCGCGGAAGATGACGGGTAGGGCGCGGCTGGACAGGCCCATCGCCCTTTCGTATAGACGGCGCTCCGAAATCGGCGGCCGGCGTTTCAGCCTTCTTTCCGGTGCAGGCCTGGGTAGCTCAGTTGGTAGAGCAGCGGATTGAAAATCCGCGTGTCGGTGGTTCAATTCCGCCCCCAGGCACCATTATCCCACCCCCCGGCGCCACCTGCACGCGAGCCCGCGTCTATTCGCCACGGCCGCACCGCCGCGCCTTTCGCGCGCCGCCTCAACGCCGGCGTGAAGGCCTGTCACCACGTCTCCGGATGCCGCCTTTGCGTTGCCGAGACTTCCATGCGGCGCCCGCCTATGGCGCGCGACACACATGGATATTAACGGTGAACTGCAGGAACCGATCGGCCAAACCCTCTCCTGGACTTGATTGTCAGCGTTCGATCAAACAGGTGCATCTCCGCCAATAAAATGCTGCATTGCAAGATATCTCCGTGCTCTGCGCAAGGGGCCGGCGGCTCGCCGCAGGTTTCTATTGTGCGCCGCACAATAAAACCGGGGCCTTGGCTTTTCGCTTTAAAGCAGAATTGCATTCGGAGCCCCTTGACGTTGCGATAAGGGGTTGTCAAAGGACGTTTGCCGCAAGTCTCACAGACGGCATGACTTCGTCTCTTATGAGGCGTCGTCGTCAAAAAAAGGCGTTCCGGCCCTGATCGTCCGCCCGCATGGCGGATGAGAGGACGAACCGGACGCCAAGAGAGCGGTTCGAAAAGCAGCTCCCTTCGGGGCCGCCGACGGACCATTAGAGTAGGGTAGAGACGCTCGCGCGCGACGACCCTGGCCCCAACGTGCTAGACCAACCAGGAACTGGCGAAAGATGCTCGATATTAAACCTAACCACTCTCTTGCGGCTCTCGTTGGCGCTTTGGCGCTGACCATGGGCGTACCGGCGTTCGCGCAAACTGCGGCTCCCGCTCCGGCGGCCGCCTCTGACGCGACCGCGGCCTCGGACGTCGCGGCGTCCGGGCTCAGCAATGGCGGCGCCGTCGCGGCCCCGACCCAAATCAAGAACGCGGGCAAGCTGACCCCGATCCAGATGTTCCTCGACGCCGAACCGGTCGTTAAGGTCGTCATGGTGGGCCTGCTGCTCTGCTCGATCTTCTCTGGACCCTTCTGGTGACCAAGATCCTCGAGTTCGGTTCGCTGAACCGGGCCTCGGACCGCTTCCTTGAAGCCTTCCGCGGCGCCCGCTCGATCGCGGACATCGCGCGCATCTCCACCTCCGAGGAATTTGAAGGCAATCCGATGGCCGACATGGCCGCGGCGGCTTCGACGGAAGTGGAAGTGTCACGCCAAGCCGGTCTGCAAGTCACCGGCGCTCATCGTGACTCCACCATCTCCCGCGCCTCCTCGGCGGTCGGCGCGGTGCAAGCGGGTCTGGCCAGCGTTTGTCCGCTGGCATGCAGTTCCTGGCCTCCGTCGGTTCGTCCGGTCCGTTCATCGGTCTGTTCGGCACCGTTTACGGGATCATGAACTCGTTCATCGGCATCGCGAACACCAACACCACCAACCTGGCCGTCGTCGCTCCCGGCATCGCGGAAGCCTTGCTGGCCACCGGCATCGGTCTGTTCGCCGCCATTCCGTCGGTGATTTTCTACAACTTCTTCCAAACCCTCTTGAAAATTTGGTTCACATGTCCCGGCAGGACTTCCCAATCGGCTACGTCTGCAATTTTGGCCGTTATCCCAGACAGCATCGGCATCGCGACCGCGCAGGACCTTCGTCTCCGCGCTGATCTGTGGGAATTAAGTTCCCAAGATCTCGGCGACCGGTGGATCGATTCCAAGGGGTCAGCCGTGCTGGAAGTGCCGTCGGTGGTTGTCGCAGATGAGCATATCAACCTGCGCAACCCGGCGCACCCGGACTTCGGGAGAATCGTTGCCGACCCACCGGCGTTGTTTCACTTTGATCCCCGCTTGTTTCGATGAGGTCCGGGGCGGACGGAGCCGCATTGAATCGCCCGATTTAATCTTCCTCGCATGGCGGCATGGCTTCGCTGCTCCATGGGAACCTCGGCCGGACGGCGCCCGGCCACGCTCCGAACCAGGCCCCGGCGCGCGCTCCCTCCGCCACCTCGAAGGCCACCACGTTGTTCCGGCGGAAAAGCGGCTTGGACCTGTCTTGCACCAGCATGAATTACGTAGTAAGACCCCGTGTTCAGGAGGCCCGCCCGGTATCCGCACTGCCTGACGAATCAATCCGGCCGACTGCTGTAGGCGGCGGCGGCCGAGGCACCGTCGAAAAACGCAGACCTCCTCCAGCGTATACAGGAACATGGAAACGTTGAGAACGGCGTCCGGCACGAAATTCCAATACTGGAACTCGATCTCAAACGGCGTGTCCACGGTGATCTGGTCCGTCTCTTCGTTCTTCACGTTCACCCGCGCCAGGTGCAGCCGCGCCCGGTGGTCCCCCGGCGCCGTTTCCGGGTCGTCCCAGCGCGATTCCAGATTGGGGGCGGCGTTCTTCTGAAGATAGTGGTTCACCACCGTCTCCGCGGGCCCGTCCTCCATGGTCTTCCCCTCGTTCAGCCACACTGCCCGCGTGCACAGCGCGCGTAACGCCGTCATATTATGGCTCACGAAGATCACCGTCCGGCCCTGCCTGGCGACGTCTCCCATCTTCCCCAGGCACTTTTTTTGAAATGCCGCGTCGCCTACCGCCAGAACTTCGTCCACGAACAGGATCTCCGTCTCCAGATGCGCCGCCACGGCGAAGGCCAGGCGCAGGTACATGCCGCTCGAGTAATGCTTCACCGCCGTGTCGATAAACTTCCCCACCTCGGCGAAAGCTACGATCTCGTCGAACTGCCGGGCGATCTCGGCGCGACGCATTCCCAGAATCGCGCCGTTCAGGAAAATGTTCTCCCGGCCCGTCAGCTCCGGATGAAATCCCGTGCCCACTTCAAGCAGCGAACCGATCCGGCCGCGCAAAGATGCGGCCTTCCGTGTTCTCTCATCCGCGAAAGCACTTTTAGAAACGTGCTCTTCGGGCCGTCCGCCGAATCAATCCGACCACCTCGCCCTCGGCCACGTCGAAGGAGATGTCCTTCAGCGCCCAGAACGTTCGTGGCTTGTTCGTGCGATTGCGCCCGAAGAGCCGCGCGGGAATCGCCGCCAGAACGTCGCGCAGAGACTTATAGCTGTACTGGCGGTCGCCGCTGGCCGCGCCCAGCCGGTATTGTTTTCTACTGCCCCTGACTTCGATCGCGTTTAGCAATACGTATGTAGTTGAAGCAGATGGCACATACC
>CAWDPL010000047.1:2500-62806 GCA_963804105.1 uncultured Alphaproteobacteria bacterium | reverse complement strand
CTGTGGATGGTCTGAAACAGCTGATAGTCCTCCCCGCCGTGGGTGAAATTGCCGGTGTTCAGCGCCGGAGCGCGATCGCCCACCCCGCCGTTGCCGTGGCAGGCGATGCAGCTCGCGTTGAAGATCGTCCGCCCGGTGTCCACCGCCGTCGGGTCCTTGGCGAAGGGATTGGTCGGCGTGTCCGACTTCGGCTGCGCCGAAGCCAAGGCGGCGGATAGGGCCAGGGCTGATCCGGCGACGAACAGGACTTTGATGGACATGCGTTTCACTTCTCGTTTCCCGCCAAGAATGATCGCCCGGGTTGGAGGAACTGGCGGGTCAGTTCCTTCCAGGCTTGAAAGCGGCTGAGCGCTTCCGGGTCAGGGGGCCTTGGGTATGCAGATATTGTACTCGGTCACGATGTTGGAGTTGTTCTGATAAAGGTCATGAAAGACGTTCCAGTCCGCGTCATGTCCGCCGCGCCCACCCATGAACGGCGGGCGCATATGAATTGAAAGAACGCGGTTCTTGGCGTAGACCAATTGGTGCGTCGCCGGGTCCTCGACCATCACCCGCGCCACGGCCAAGTCGTCCTGTTTGTATCCGTGCGCGCGAAACCAACCGAGGTTCGCGGCCACCGCCTTCATATACCCCGCCATCGTGCCCTTGGGCGTGATCTCGATCAGCCGCAGGACCGCGACGTCCCCGTCGCAGGGCGGGGCGGCGAACGTGCCGGGCTCGGGCGGCGTCGACGTCGGAGCCTGGGCGCTGGGCTGGGTCAGAATGTCCTGGGCCAGAGCCGGTTGGGCCTGAAGCGTCACGGACACCGCGCCGACGAGGAACAGACGCCTAAGCAATCCGCCTCTCGCGTCGCTTGGCCCGGGATAAGTGTTCGCCGGGATCAATGGGCCCTCGGAATGCAGATGTTGTAGGACGCCACGATGTTGGAGTTCTTCCGATAAAGGTCATGGAAGGCGTCCCAGCCCGCGTCATGGCCGGTGCTGCCGCCCATGAACGGGGGGCGCATATGAATCGCCAGCACCCGGTTCTTGGCGTAGGTCAGCTGATGGGTCGCGGGATCCTCGACCATCACGCGCGCCACAACCATCTCGTCGTTGGCGTAGCCGTGCGAGTGAAACCAGCCCAGGTGAGCCGCCACCGCCTTCAGATATCCTTCCATCGTGCCGTTCGGCGTCAGTTCGGTCAGGCGCAGGACGGCGACATCGCCGTCACAGGGCGGAGCGGCGAACGTGCCGGGCTCGGGCCCCTTCGAGGGCGGCGCCGGGCGCGGGCTGGGTCAGGATGTCCTGGGCCAGAGCCTGGGGCGGCTGAAGCGCCGCCGACAGAGCCAGGGCGGCGGCGGCGGCGGATAGGATTTTCAGCGACATGGGTCTTATGTCTTGTTCCCCGCGGTGATCTTCACTCGGCCTGCGCCGCGCCTTGTTACTGAGTTTCGGGAATGCAGATGTTGTATGTCGTCACGATGTTGGAGTTCTGCGGTCTCGGCATGGAAGGCGTCCCACCCCGCGTCGTGTCCAGTGCTTCCGCCCATGTACGGGGGGCGGATATGGAACGCGACGACCCGGTTCTTGGAGTAGACCAGCCGGTGCGTGGCCGGGTCCTCCACCATCAGCTTGGAAACGAACATTTCGTTGTTCTTGAAGCCATGCGCCCGGATACCACGCCCGGTGGTCGGACACGGCCTTCAGATAGCCTTCCATGGTGCCGCCGGGAATGATTTCGGTCAGGCGCACATTGGCCACGTCGCCATCGCAGGGCGGCGCGGCGAATGTGCCCGGCATGGGGCCGTCCGCCTTGGGCGCGGACCCTTCGGCTGGGTCAGGATATCCTGAGCCAGGGCGGACGGGGCCTGCAGCGATGCGCACAGGGTGATCGCCAGACCGGCGACGGATAGGGTTCTCAGCGACATGATTTCTCTTCCGTTCCCGCCGTTGGTGGTGGCCGGAAGGGCGCCGGCGGTGCCCCTCTTCCTGAGATCAGGCCGAATTCCGTACGCCATTTCGCCCCGCCTATTGGCGTCTTGGGGATGCAGATGTCGTACTCAGTCACGATGTTGGAGTTCTTGCGGTACAGGTTGTGGAAATTGTCCCAGCCCGCGTCATGACCGGTGCTCCCGCCCATGAACGGCGGGCGGATATGGAACGCCACGCACGCGGTTGGTGGAATAGACCAGCTTGTGGGTCGCGGGGTCTTCCACCATCAGCTTGGACACGAAAATCTCGTTGTCCTTGTAGCCGTGGGCCCGATACCAAGCCCGGTGGGCGTCGACGGCCTGCAGATAGCCCTCCATGGTGCCGCCGGGGATGATCTCCGTCAGGCGCACATTGGCCACGTCCCCGTCGCAGGGCGGCGCGGCGAACTTGCCAGGGGCCGGGCCCGCTGGACACCGGCGCCTGCGCCAGGGCGGGTTGACCTGAAGCGCGCCCAGCAGGGCGGCGAGAACAATCAAATGACGCATAGACAACCTCCTGCGATTACCCAGGCTCCAAAGGGGAAATCGTCGGCGCACGCTAGCCATGTCCGCCCAGATGGCGATCGAAGTATTTCACGATGATGTCGTAGACCTGCTTGGATTCGGGCGGGACCGGGTCGTACCAGAACGAATGCCGGCCGCCTTCGAACACGTGCAGTTCTGAATCCACGCCCAGCTGGACCAGCCGCTCGTGGGTGAACACCGCGGTGCTCATCTCCACGCCGCGCGTGCCGGTGATCATCAGGGTCGGCGGAAACTTGGAGAGAATGGCCGGTGAATTAATCGGCGCTGCCAGGGGATCATTCGGGTCCAGGCCCAGGTACTTGTCCACCTGCGGACCGACAAAGCCCTTGGTGATCACCCCGTTGCCGAGGGCGCCGGCGGTGTAGGTGGAATCGCCCTTGGCCCCGCCGTCGGCGCTGGCGCATAGAATGCCGGCGGCGCCCGGCCGCGGCAGCTTCTGGTGCTGAAGCCAAGCCAGGGAGCGCGACACCAGCACCCCGCCGCGCGAGCAGCCGTAGATGCCGATGTTCTGGGGCTTGTAGGTCTTCAGCAGCGTCCGGTAGACGCTCTCCACCTGGCCGACGGCGGTGGGAAACTGCGGCTCCTGATAGTCGACCGCCACGACCTTGATCTTGCCCAGATAGGCGATGGGCTGGGAGCCGAGCGTCGCGCAATCGATCCAGCATTCGGCGCTGTGCAGTTCGATCAGCACGCGGTGTTTGTTCTTGGCCGAGGGTCCGCCCTTGGGCGTGAAGACGATCACATGGACGCCGCCCACCTGGGTGTCGTCCTTGTTGACGGGATAAAGCGCGTCCTGCGCGTCCCGCTCGGCCTTGTGAATCAGCTTGGAGCCGTCAGGCGCGGGCGTGTTGTATTTCGGGTCCTTGAAGTGCGTCAGATAGAAGATCAGCGACGCCTTCAACTCCGGGCTGATCAGACTCGACATGGGGATCGTCTGCGCCGGGATGTGCAGCGTGCCATCGGGATCGACCACGATTTCATTGGCGTGACCGCTCGCGGCCGGGGGCGGCGGGGCGGCGGCGTCCTGCGCGCAGGCCCACGGAGCACCGGCCAGGGTCAAAACAGCCAGACAGCCGGCGAAAAAGCCCAAGCCCATTGTCGGTGAATTGCGCGTTCAAGTCGCCCCCCTGTCTGCTTTGGAAACCTTAGCGTCGGCCGATGGCCGACCGCACCAAATCCAGTCCCCGGCTCCCCATTTTGTTTGTCAGGCGAAGGCAGGGGTTCACCTGAACCTTTTAACACTCCACAGGGGCTGTCAAGTTTGCACGCCCGGTGAGACGGCGAGCCGCCAAAGGCCAAAAACGGCGGATGGGAGCCTGTCGCCAGACCCCCACCACAAATGAAACAGCGCCCTCCCCGACGCGCGAACGCTCGGGGAGGGCCGCAGGCTCAGGCCGCGACGGCGCGCAGTTCCTTGGCCTTTTCCCACATCGCCTTGGCGTACATGGGCAAGGTGTAGACCAAGAGTTCCGCGCCCTTCGGGCACTCGATCGGCTTGGTGGCGACGCCTTCGGGGATGTAGTAGCAGCCCTTCTCGTCGATCACCTTGCCCTCGTAGGTCGTTTCGCCGCGGATGACGCAACGAAGCTCGGGCGCGTCCAGCACTTCGCTCGGGATGGTCGTCCCGGGCGCGATCCGCCAAATCGCCACGCCGGTGCGGAACTCGTTGAACACGCCCAGGTGCTTGACGTCCACGCCCTTGCGCTTGGGATCGGGCGTCCAGCGGAACGCCTGGGGCCGCATGATGATCGGAGTTTCATAGCGGGGCTGGGAGTAGGAGATCGGCTTGCCGTTCACCTTTTCCCACACCGCCTCATAGCTGTCCTTGTTGATGGTGTGGCCATCGGGCTGCTTGATCTTGTAGACGCCGTCTTCGAAGTAGCCGCCGGCGGCCCGCAGTTCTTCCATGGCCTTGGCCTTTTCCGCGTCGCTGATGCGGTAGGCGCCGTTGGGCCCGGGGAACTGGATCACCAGCAGGCTGACCGGGCCGTGCTGGTTGAGCGGGCCGTAGTAGGTGCCCTCCGGCACGTGCACCAATTCGCCTTCCTGCAGTTCCAGGCCCTTGCCCAGGTTCATCTGGCCGGACACCACGTAGCGGAACTGATCGAAGTTGTGACGATGGCGCGGAGTGAAAAAGCCGTCGCCGATCTGGTCGAAGCCGAAGCGGAAATTGATGTCCGGCAGGCCGGTGTCGATGGGATATTGCACCACGTTCAGGCCGGGGCTCTTGGAACCATCCACGCCCTTGCCGCGGGTGGACGAGACCTTGCGGCCGATGGCTTCCTCGATGCGGAAGGTTTGGATCTTTGCAGTCATTGGTCTGCTTCCTCTGATGTGCGCGCCGCAGCGGCCTCATGGCCGGATTGACGCTTTGGTTAGGCGATAAAGCCTTCGCGGGGCTGGGCGGGGGCTCTCGCTCGGCCCAGCCCGCAGGCTCCTCGCCGGGATCACGAATACTCGACGGTCTTGGCCTCTTGCGCCTTGGACGGGGCATAGACCGCGATGTCCGCCATGTTCGGCAGACCCAGGAGCAACACCTCGGTCTGTTCCATGGCGCGGAACTGCGCCGTTTCGCCCGTTTCAAGGTAGAGCGCGGTGAACTTGCGGTAGTTCTCGCCTTCCAACGAGCCGCCCCCATTTAGAACCAGATAGATGCCGCGGCCCTTGGCGGTGAACTTGGCGCCGGGGGCCAACCGGTAAAGGGCGCAGGGAATCTGACAGTCGAGGAACGTGCCGAGGGCCTTTTCCTCAACGCCCTGAACGCCGGACATCGGCGTCCACTGGAAGTTTTCCGGATGCATCAGCACCGGGAACTCATATTGCGCGGGCGGATAGACCATCTCCCGGCCGGCCGCCTGTTCCCACAGCGCCTCAAAGCCGTCCTGATTGCGCCGGCCCGGAACATCGGGATTGCGACGGAACACGCCGTTCTCGAAAACGCCGACCTTGTCGAGCGCATCCTTGGCCACGGCCTTTTCGGCCATGGTCACATAGCCCTGACCGCTCGGTCCGCCGAACTGGACCGTCGCGGTATAGCTATCGCCCACGTCCGGTCCTTGAGGGCCGTAATAGGTCCCTTCGGAAAAGAAGCCGACGGTTCCCGGCGTCATCTTGCCGTGGGGGCCGTAATCGCAGACGCCGGATATGGCGACGCGGAACTGGCAGAAGTTGTGGCGATGGCGCGGGGAGTAAAACCCCTCGTGCTGGCCGAACAGACCGAATTTGAAATTGTCGGGCGAGCCCGGCGTGCCCGTGAGCAGAAACTGCTTATCGACCTTTCCGGTCCGCACACTGGTGCCGTCGTTCAGGACAGCAACCTCGTCCCCATGAGCTATTTTCATCGCATCCTCCTTGCGCCACTTGGCGTCTCAACCGACATACAGCGGCCACTCAAATGGCTCTGTTGTATTGGTGGAGCTCCCGCCCCGTCTCGACTTACTCACCACTTCCGCGTTGGCCTCGCAGGCCGTCACGACCAACCCACCAACATCACCTACGTTGGTGATCGACAGGGGAAGTCTATCTTGGGTCCTTAGCCGCGCCTTGATCTGCCTCAACCCGGCGGCGCGAAAGGCGCAGACGCCGGGCCGACGGCGTCCCAAACGCAAAGCATCCCGCCGCGCGGACGCGGCGGGATGCTGATAGTCCGACGAACAGGAAAGGCCGGTTAGGTGAGGATCCAGTCCTTCTTGACCGTAACGCCCAGGCCCGGCCCCTGCGGCACGTTGAACACGCCGCCCTTCTGCAGGACGATCGGTTCCTCGAAAATGGAGAAGCCGTTTTGATAGTCGTGCAGAGGTAGGTCCTCATCGGTCTCGAGATATTCAGCGTTAGGCAGGGAGGCGATCAGGTGCATGTTGCAGACTGTGCCGAAGCGGCCGTCCGCCAGGTGGGGCGAGACGCGCTTGTTCATGGATTCCGCCAGGGCCGCGATTTTACGGACCTCCAGAGGGCCTTCAAGGTTCACCTCGGGCTGGACGATGTCGAAGCATCCCCGCTCCAGAAGATCGCGGAACTCGTGCAGCCCGCGGTTGCCCTCCCCGCCGGCCAGGGGCATTTCCACGAGCTTGTTCAGCTCGGCCAAGCCGTCGTAATCGTAGCGCGGCAGCGGTTCTTCCAGCCAGTAGACGTTTAGGTCGTTGTAGGCCTTGGCGGTGCGCGCCGCCCGGTTGAAATCCCATCGCACGTCCGGCGAAGTGAACCAGTTGGTCGCCTGATTGGCGTCCACCATGATGTCCCAGTCATCGCCCACGGCCTTGCGGCACTGTTCCACTAGGGCGATGTCGTCCTTCATGGTGGCGAAGTGGGCGCGCAGTTTCATGCCTTTCCAGCCAGCGTCCTTCAATTTCGCGGCAAGTTCGGCGCGTGTCTCCGGCGTACCGAGGCGCGACTGGCTGGCGTAGGCCTTGACGGTGTCGCTCACCGGGCCCCAGATCTTGTACAGGGGCTGGTTGCAGGCCTTGCCGATGATGTCCCACAGAGCGATCTCAATGGCCGCGGTTCGGCGATCGGCGGTGGTGCCGTCCGAGCGGCCGGCTGCTTCGCGCAGGGACATCATGGTGGCGTCCGAGCTCTTGGAGTTCAGGGGGAGCGACTGACGCAAGGCGGCGTTCTGAACCCATGCCGTTGACGTCGGACATGTCGCCCTGGATCGTCTGAAGATCAAAGGGATCGCGGCCGATCAGATCGTGCTTGGCCCGAGGCAGTTGCACCGGATCTATCGCCGGGCCGATGCCGACCAGGCCCTGGTCGGTGTGAACCTCGATGAACGAGCCCCCGCCGATGATCACCGGATTTCTGTCCCACGGACCGGCCCAGCCGTCGATGAAGCCCAGATTCTTGATCACCTTAAGGCGCTGAATCTTCACGTCCGTGACTTTCATCCGAACGCCGTTCAGCTTCGGCACCTGGGCAACGGCGGGCGAAGCGGCGAAGGCCGCGGCCGACATGGCCTTGATCAAGTCTCTGCGTCGCATATCGACCTCCCACTATGGTTTGGCAGCGTCGCCCTTTGCGGGCCCTGTGTTCGCTGTTGTTGGCTTCTCAAGTTCGGCTCTCGGCGTACGACCGCCTTCTGATCTCCTAACCGACCGGCTTGGCGGGCGCGGCTGACGCCGCCGGCGCCGGAGCGGCCGGAGCGGCGCCGGCCGGAGCCGAGGCGGTGATATGGATGCCGGTCTGCACGCCGGCGTCGTTGGTCAATTCCGCCGCGCCGGCCGGAGCGCCGTTTTGCTGCAGCAGATAGGCCACCAGGTCGGTTGTACTGGCGCCGCTAAGCGAACCGGGATCGTCCAGCGGCATGGTGTTGCGGATTCGCTGCACGAGATCGGCGATGGTCTGGCCATCCCAATTGGTCATGAAATGCGGCCCCTTGACCGGCGGAACTTCGTCGGCGCCGTCGAGGGTTTCGGCGTGGCACCGCGAACAGGCGTTTGAATAGACGGTCTTGCCGCGATCGGCCTGGGCCGAGGTGTAGACGCCGTCCCAGATGGATTGGGACGCGCTTTGGGCGTGCAGCGCGCTGGACCCGCCCAACATCGCCGCGAGTGAAAAGGTGGCAGTCCAAATCCAACGCATTGTCTCTGTCTTTCGCTTGGGTCGTCGGTCAAAATTCTATGTTGGGAAAATGACCGCAATCAGTCCGTTCTGTTTGATGGGCGTCAATTGCCGGTCGGCAGGCGGTAGGCGATGTACTCCCCCGAATAGTTGCCGCCCGACACGGCCACGACGATGTATTGCTTGCCGTCGTAGGTGTAGGTCATGGGGTTTCCGCTCTGCGGGGCGGGCATCCAGATCTTGCCCACTTCCGCGCCCGTCATCTTATCGTAGGCGTGCAGATAGGCGCCGCGCGGATGGCCCGGCTGGGTCGAGGACAAGGGATCGCCGCTGATGACCAGGGTCTTGGTCACCAGTATGCCCACATTGCCGGCCTGGCCGGTCTTGGGCAGGGTGATGCCTTTGAGCGCCGGGTTGTTGCGGATTTCGTCCGGCGTGTCGCCATGCGCGATCTGCCAGCGGAAATCGCCGGTGTCCATGTTGATGGCGGTGATGGTGCCGTAGGGCGGCTTGAGCAGCGGCAGACCGTCGACCGTGGTGCGCGGAGGCGGCGCCGTCGGCTTGACCGGAGCGGTCTTGGCCAGAATGGAAGCCAGCTTGGCCGCTTCCTCGCTAACCTTGGGCGCATCCGAGGCCGCGCCGGCGCCGGGGCCGCCGGTGATGGTGAAGGGCTGGCCGGCCGTGCCTTCCACATATTTCTCGTCCGAGAAGCCGGGCGGCGGTTCGACCAGACCGCGCGTGACGATGCCGCCGTTGACCGCGGGCACATAGACCGTGTGTGTCTCCGGATCGAAGGCGCCGCCGGTCCAGTTGGTGCCGCCGCCGCCGTTGTTGAGGCTCAGGGTCCGCAGGGGTCCATCGACCTTGCTGACGACGGCCGGCGCGAACATCGGCCCGACCTTGAACGCTTTAGAGCCTCCAGCGCCTTGGCGTGCAGTTCAGGGGTGAAGTCGATCAGATCCTTGGGATCGAATTGCAGGCGGGCGTAGGGCGCGGGCTTGCTCGGGAATGGCTGGGTCTTGGAGGTCTGCTCGCCCGGCACGTCGCTTTGCGGCACGGGCTTTTCCACGATCGGCCAGATCGGCTTGCCGGTGACGCGGTCGAATACATACAGGAAGGCCTGTTTGGTGGGGATGGCCACCTCTTTGATCGGCTTGCCGTTCACCACGGCGTCGCTCAGCAGCGGCGGAGAGGAAATATCGAAGTTCCAGATGGGGTGGTGAACCAGCTGGTAGTACCACTTCATCTTGCCGGTATGCAGGTCCACGCAAACGATGCTGTCGCCGAACAGATCGTCGCCCGGGCGCGCGCCGCCGTAGATGTCGTTGGTCGGGTCCTCGATGGGCAGATAGACGCTGCCCAGCTCCGGATCGGCCGTGATGCCGGTCCACACGCCGGTGTTGCCGTTGTAGTCGGCGGAGTTGTTCTTCCAGGTGTCGTAGCCGAACTCGCCCTTCATGGGCACGTTGTGGAAGGTCCACAAAAGCTTGCCGGTCCTCACGTCCCAGCCGCGAACAACGCCCTTGGTGTTGTTCTGCGTGACCGGCTGGAAGCCCTCCTTCATGGAGGCGCCGACGATCACCACGTCATCGGCCACCGTCGGCGTGGCGTGCAGGCCGATCTCGCCGGTGGTCAGGTCGATCTGCTTGTATTCGCCCGGATGGCCCATGACGCCGACGACCAGCGCCGACCTTCATGTCGATCATGCCGTGGTCGCCGAAGGACTCGATCGGATGGCCGTCCTTGGCGTTCAGCTCCACCAGACGGTAGCCGGTGGTGACGTAGAGAATGCGTTCATCGCCCTTGCCGTCGGTCCAGTAGGACACGCCGTGGCCGGAAAGCTGGCGCGGCGAATTGGCCGCCCGCGCGCCCTCATTGAGGCTGTACATCCACTTCAATTCGCCGGTCTTGGCGTCCAGCGCCACCACGTCGCGGCGCGAGCCGGCGGTCGTGTAGATCGTGCCGTTGATCTCCAGCGGCGTGCCTTCCAGCTTGTATTCCGGACGGGCGCCGAAGGCGTCGGTCTTGAAGCGCCACGCCACTTCCAGCTTGTTGAAGTTGGAGGCGTCGATCTGCGCCTGGGGCGAATAGAAGGAGCCTGACGGGTCGGCGAAGTACCAGGGCCAGTCGCCCCGCGCGGTGGAGGGTTGGCCGTAGGGCTGACCGGCCGCCGGCGCGGTTTGCGCCAAGGCGTGCGCAGGCGCCATCGCCAGGGACAGCAGGACCGCGGCCGCGGCCGCAGACATATTCTTAGTGAGCACCGCGTGCCTCGTCAGTTAGCTTGGAGTTTGAAGGTTCGTTGATCGGACGGCTCGTACAGGCAATGGATCGAGGACCTCCAGCGCCCGTATGGGGCCGAGGTTGGTCGAGATAACAAAGATTATTGGAGTTCATGTTTCATGACATTTCCCCCTCGATAACTTGTTCCCGACCGGCCGGTCGCGCCAAGCCTTCGCCCGAAACGACCACTGTTTCGACCTTCCCTCCAGTTCCTGGAAGGACGATTGGGGGCCGCGCCTACTAGCGACCGAGCCTTGGAACTGTCAAGGCGAACGGGGGCGACGCTCAGCCGCGCCCCGCCTGCCCGGACCGATCAGTGAATTTGTCGCGGCTTGACCGCATGAACGCGGCGCGCCGCGACGTTGGGCCGCGCGCCTACTTACGGTCGACCTTGACCACGAAGTAGCTGATCGTTTTGGGAACCTGCGTGAACTGATGCGGCACGCCGGCCGGGATGACGATGGAGTCTCCCTTGACCAGGTGATAGACCGTCCCGCCCGTAATGGTTCCCCCGATCATGTTGCCGTCGGCCACTTCCTTTCCGCCGTCATACTTGCCGCCGACCAGGAAGGTCCCCTCGCCGTCGGTGACGTAGAAGACGTCGTCCTGGAACTTGTGCATCTCCACGTCGCCCGGCTTGTTGCGGAAGCTGCCCTCGATCTGGAGATTGTCGGCCGTGAGCAGCATGGGGGTGGTCTTATGCGCCAGCGCCGCGTCGAGCTTGTCGCGCGGCACGTAGCTGGCCACCCCCGGCGTGGCGACCACCGGCTGGATGCGCACGGGACCGGGCGCCGCTGGCGGCGTCTGGGCGAAAGCGGGCAGCGCGATCAGCGCTGTGGCGGCAAGCAAGACTATCGACTTCATTGTGTCCTCCCTGGAC
Source organism: uncultured Alphaproteobacteria bacterium (assembly GCA_963804105.1). GTDB lineage: Bacteria > Pseudomonadota > Alphaproteobacteria > Caulobacterales > Caulobacteraceae > BOG-938. The sequence continues at coordinate 51,593 of CAWDPL010000047.1, read as the reverse complement.
TTTGATCGTTGGGCGTTACCTGATCGCGACCGCTCCATGGCGGCCTTCATTCCTGGACCGCGTTACGGCTTGATCTGTTGCACCACATAGTAGCTGACCGATTTGGGCACGTCCTTGAACCAAGTGGGGACGCCAGGGCGAATGACGAACAGGTCGCCCTTGACGGCGTGGTAGGTCGCGGCCCCGGTCAGTAGTCCGCCATGGCGCTGGCCGGGACTGGTTTCTTTGGCGCCTTCGCTCTTGCCGCCGATCACCAGGGTGGCTTCACCACCGGTGATGAAAATGATGTTGGTCAGGGTGTCGTGAAGCTCAATTTCGCCCGCCTTGTCGCGAAAACAGCCTTGCACGACAAGATCGGGCTGTTTGAACAGCGGACCGCTGGTCTTGCTGTGCAGCGCCTGTTCGACCGCGCCATGCGCTATGAAGGCGACGCCATCAGGCGCGGCAGGCGGCGCCTGGGCCATGGCCGGGGCCGCGATCAACAGACTCGCCAGCAAGGTCCAAGGCTTCATTGCGCTTCTTCTGTCCTCACTGCCGTGTTTCGCCGCCTCGGGCGCGCGTTCAATGGACGGTGTAGGTCTTGCTGAAACCGTTGCGGGTGTTGGTGACGACGACCTTGCCATTGCGGGCGATGTCCAGCCGGACGGTGTAGCCGTAGTCGGGCGGCGCCTGGGTATTGGCGATGTAGTTGGGATCGCCGTCCAGGCTGCCGTAATCCAGCGAAGAATGCATCTTCCAAAAGGCCTGCAGGCCCGGGCTGGCGTTGATCCTGTTCACCACCTCCGGCTCGGCGCCCTTCTTGGCCCCATTGCCCATGACCGCGATGTCGGGCCGGAAGGCGGCGATGGACGCGGGATGGCTGCTCCAGTGCAGCCCGTGGTGGGTGACCAGCAGGATGTTGACGTGACCCACCTTGTCGATGGGGCAGAACAGTTCGTGCTCCATGTTCCAGGTCAGATCGCCCAGCACGGCGATCTTGACCTTGCCGAAGCTGAGGATCGAGCCGACCGACTTGGTGTTCTCGATGCCTCCGTCCAACGGATTGGGCGGCTCATCGCAGTGCTGGCCCGGCTCACCGGCGCCCGGCAAGGGTTTGTCGATGAACTTGGAGTCGGCGGAGACGATGGTGTCGGTCAGGGAACCGAAGTGGAATACGTCGCCCGGCTTGGCGACGATGTGCTTATGGCCTTTGATTTCCTTGATATATTCCGCGTAGTTCTTGATCGTGTCCGGCGCCATGCGATTGGTCATGGAATTGGGCGGCTCGTTTGGATTGGGCACTTCGCGGTTGGGGCCGTGATCAATGATCGTGCCGATGGGCATGCGCTTGAGCAGCTCGAAAATCCCGCCCAGATGGTCCGCGTGGTAGTGGGTGATCAGGAGATAGTCGATCTTCTTGACGCCTAGGGCGTGGGACATGGCGATGATGCGGTCCACCCCGCCCTTGGCCCCGTCCAGTCCCACCGGCTGCCGGTCGCTGGCCGGCGAGCCGGTGTCGATCAGCAGCGACTTGCCTTCAGGCGTGACGAACAGCGTGCCGCCGCCCCCTTCCATGTCGACGGGCTCCATGACGAGCGTCTTGCCGGCGGCGTGAACCGGACCAGCGGCCAGGGCGGACGCCATCAGGGCGGAAATGAGCGCGCTGCGGATCATGGATCGACTCTCCCTATTCAAGCGGGCTCCCGCGCCGGCCGCCGTCAATCGGCGTCAGCGCAGGGACCACACTCTTTTTTGTCGCGACCGAAGGCTACTTCTTCGGCGCTTCCGACGGCAGCCCGAAGGCGTAGACGTGGCCGTCGTGGGTGACCACGAACACCTTGCCCAACGCCACCACGGGCTCGTTAAAGTGGACCCAGCCGGGGATGATCTTCTTGCTGGAATAGAGCGTCTTGCCGGTCTCCGCGTCGAATGCGTAGAGCACCAGATTGCTCACTGGCGTGGCGCGGAAATTGGCGCCGGCGCCCGGACCCGGCGGTACGCGGGGCGCGCCCGGAGCGACGGGAACGTATTGCAGCGTCTGCTCGCCGGTTTGGACCGCATAGACCACACCGTTCGCCGCCACGGGTGGCGAGGGCACGGTCATATTCGGCGAGATCCATTGCGGGATCATGTTGAGCTTGCCGCCCTGGTCGACCACCTCGAACGCCATGATGCTGCCGTTGGGCGCGTCGCCGTAGCTGTATTTGAAAGCCGGCGCGGTCTTGGAGGGCGGTCCCCAGATCGGGATATAGACCATCCGACGGCCATCAGCCGTCTGATAGGTCCCCGGCGCGCCCCACAGGCCCTGGCCCGGTTCGGTGCCGATGGCCGCGTCATTGCCCAGCTTCGGCGAGGTGTACAGCGCCGTCATGTGGTTGGCGCCGCCGAGGTTGGCGGTATCCAGCAGATAGGCCACCGCTTCCTTGCCGACGCTCAGCGCCACCGAACGGTCGCCCATTGGGAAGACCAGCGGGCTGCCGGAGCCGGGATCCAGGTCGTATTTGTTGATGTATTGCCAGGTCGGATAGGTGAAGGAATCGATCACCCGCGTGGCCTTGGGGGCCAGTTCAACCAAGCTGGCGCCCCAGGCGCCGCCCGCGGGGTCGTAGGCGCCGTCAGCGGTCTGGAAAATGACGCCCCTGCGGGTGTGCACCACGCCGCCCGCGCCCCAGGGCCCGGCCGCGCGGCCCCCGCTCAAATAGAAGCGGGTCAGCTGCGGATGGGCCAGATCGTGCACATCCATGGCCGAAATGGCGGCGGGATCAGGCAGGGATGACATGGCCGCGCCGGGCTTCGGATCGGCCGCCGCCATCATGGTGGAGTGGGGATCGACGATCTCGCCGCAGCCGCGACCGCTGCCCACGTAGACCACGCCGTCATAGAGATTGAGGCTCCAAGCGCGGGCGAAGGGCGCAAGCATGTCCGTCGGCGCCATCTTCTCCGAGCCGTCCGACAGAGCTGACCGCGCGCAGCTTCCCGTCGCTGGGAACGAAGAACACCAGGCCCCGCGCCTTATCGATGGTGGGGGTGTCATTGGCCGTGTTGGAGCACAGCCAGGTCGTGACGCGATGGGGCGTCAGCGGGTTGGTGAAGGTCTTCTGCCAGACGACCTTGCCGTTGTCCGCGTTCAGGGCGAACAGGGTGTCGTCGGCGCCGAGCAGGATCACCAGGTCCGTTTTCGCGCCCGCCACGTCCACATCCTTGACCACCAGCGGGGCGGTCAGGGTGGAGAGGGCGGTGTCGACCGGCGGGGTGCTGACCTTGGAATCCCACAGCAACTTCAGGTGGGAGACATTGGTCTTGTTCAGAACGCTCTCGCCGTGGTTCCAGTTGGAGCGCTCGGAATTGAAGCCATAGGTCAGCCACTCGTCGGTCTGCGGCTTGGCCGCCGGCGCGCTCGCCGCGGGCTTGGCGGCGGCAGGCGCCGCAGGGGCGCTCTGCGCGAAGCTGGCCACGGGCGCCAACAACGACGACAGCGCGACGGAAAAACCGATGAGCCGAGCTCTAGACATGGGCCTCCCTACATTTTTCGCCGGCGCTGGATTCTGGATCGCGGCCTAGCGTCTGCGTCTAAGACGGGCCTTACTGCTTGCAATCCGTCCGATCGTCAACAGTATGGCGTTTCACACTGGGGCCGGGGCTGAACGCCTGTCAAGCACACTCACCGGCCCCGCAAACAGCCTATGCTCGGATAACAAGAGTATTTTTGAATACCCGTGGGAGGACGATGATGAAGTGGGGTCTCGCGAAGATCGCCCTGTTCGGCGCCATGCTCGTTGTCGGCGTGGGTCCCTGCCCCGGACTGACGGCGGGAGCCTGGGCGCGGGCCGCGCGCGCCGAACCGTCGCCGGTGTTCAAGGTCGATCCCTCATGGCCCGTTCTGCCCAACGGCTGGGTGCTCAGCACGGTGTCCATGGTCACGGTGGACAGCCACGACAACGTCTGGATCCTGCACCGGCCGCGCGGCGCGGCGCCCGGCCAGACGCCGGCGCCGCCCGTGGTGGAGTTGGGACCCGACGGCAAGTTCATCCGCGCCTGGGGCGGGGACGCCAAGGGCTACGACTGGCCCGACGTGGAGCACTGCATCTACGTGGATCGGGACGACAACGTCTACATCAGCGGCAGCAGCCCCAACGGCAAATCCAAGACCACGCGTTCGGACGACATGATCGTGAAGTTCACCGCCTCCGGGGTGTTCATCAAGGAGTTCGGCGGACGCACGGTCAGCAAGGGCAGCACCGATCCGGCCGCCGTCAACAAGCCGGGCGATCTGTTCGTCTGGCCCAAGACCAACGAACTGTTCGTGGCGGACGGCTATGGCGACCGGCGGGTGCTGGTGCTGGACGCCGATAGTTTCGCCTTCAAGCGCATGTGGGGCGCCTTCGGCAAACCGCCCAGGGACGACGCGAACTCCGGAGGTCCTGGCCCCACCGGCGGACCCGCCCGCAAGGCCGGTCAGCCCATGGCCGTCGATGCGGCGCCCCCTGCTCTCGACACCCAAGGTCCCGGTCCGGAGATGTTCGCCAGTCCCGTTCACGGCATCGTGGTGTCCAACGACGGGATCGTCTATGTGGCCGACCGCGCCAACCGTCGGGTTCAGCTGTTCACCCCGCAGGGCAAGTACATCAAGGAGTTGTTCCTGAACCGCGCCGGTCCGGCGTCCGACTCGGTCACCGGCCTGGCGCTGTCGACGGACCCCAAGCAGACCTATCTGTACCTTGCCGATTTCGGCAATTCGCATGTCGCGGTGGTGGATCGTAAGTCGCTGAAGATCCTGTACCAATTCGGCGTTCGCGGCGCCGAACCGGGAAATTTCCAGGGCCTTCATCACATAGCGGTGGACTCCAAGGGCAACCTCTATGCGGCCGAGGTCGCGCCCGGATCGCGGGCCCAGAAGTTCCTGTTCAAGGGCCTGTCGAAGACTCCGCCGGCCAACGCCCGCTGACGACCGCGCCGCTATCGGGCGGCCATGGCGGATGTCTTGAACGCCGCGCGGTCGAAATCGTTGGCGTAGGGAATGAACTCGTCCGTGACGACTTCCGACACCGGGATGGCGGTTTTGATCTCCCCCGCGCCGGCCAGCAGCTGAATGTAGGCCTGCATGCCGCGCATGGACATCTCGCCGATCCTCTTGCTGTCGGGATCTGAGGCCGGAAGGTCATCTTCCCAGGCGACCAGTTCCGCTGTCTTGGCCTTCAAGGAAGCATCGTCCACCGGCTTGGCGTCCGCCGTCAGCAGCGCCCTCGCCGCCGCCTGGGGATTATAGCGGACCAGCAGCGAGGCCTTGACGATGGCGCGTGAGAAGCGCTTGAGCGCGTCGTTCTTGGTCGCCATTTCCTGCGCCGAGGCCGCGTAACCGGCGTTGGCGAACTCGCCCAGGGTCGGATGGCGCAGGATGCGCAGCTTGGTCCCCGCGACCATGAACGGGATGAGCTCATAAAGAGGCAGCGCCGCGGCGTCCGCCTTGCCGGCGGCCAGGGCATCCATGGCCTGATCATTCACGCCGATGGTCACCAATTTGTAGTCTCCCGCCTTCAACCCCGCCTCCGACAAGGACGAGGTGGTCGCAGCGACGGCGGAGGTGCCCGATGAGGAATGCACGCCCAGCGTCTTGCCCTTGAAATCGGCCAAGGTCTTGATCGGGCTGTCCTGCGGGACGGCGATCACATAGCCGAACTTGGACGCCCGCGAGAGAAACATCTTCAAGTGGATGCCCTGGTCCCGGCGACTGATGACCGGTTCAATGCCGATGGGACAGATATCGGCCTTGCCGTCCGAACAAGCCTGCATGGCTTCAAGCGAACCGTGGGTCAGGTAGGCCGAAACGTTCAGGTGCGCCTCTTTGTAATAGCCCGCGCCCTGGGCGATCAGGTTGAGCGCGTTCATCAGCGGCGGCGTGTGGGCGTCGCGCGCGACCGAGAGCGAGTCGTCGGCGAAGGCGGGTCCTTGCGCCAGTAGCAGGAAGGCGCCGGCGCCAAGGGCGGCGCGGCGAAGCGTGCGAGAGAGCGTCGGAGACATCTGGGATACCTTCCAAGTGAAAACTGAGGGGCGAGCGCTCAGGAACGGTAACAATCGGGCGTGGCCTCGGGCGGCGGCAGCAGACCCTTCTGCCCGGCGTGCAGATGGGCGTCATAGGCCTTCATCTCGGTGACGGTGGCCTGGTACATCACCATCAGATCGGTCAGCTCCACCGCGCCGCGACGGCCGAACAGGCGCACGGCTTCGGCGAAAGTGGCCGAGGACACCTTCTGGCCTGGGCCGATCAACTCGCGGCCGTAGTTGATGATCAGCGTTTCCTTGGGTCCCAGACCGACCACCGGCTTGCAGTATTTGATTATGTCGACGATGGCGGGCTCGACGGCGGACGGCTTGCCGGGACGCGCCTGCGGCTCCCACTCGGTCCATTCGACCTGGCTATTGAGGGCCCGAACGGTGGTGAGCACCGCGATCTCGGTCAGCCGCTGGTCCAGGCCGGTCTGAAACCTGACGACCTGGTGGGCCTCTTCCATGGCCTTGGCCAGGTTGGGATTATACAGCCACAGCACCGGCCGACGGGACTTGGTCAGTTCGTCGAACATTTGCCGGTCTGCGTCGCTGGTCATGTCCGCCCGTGTGGGCAGAGGCAGGCGATAGCGGGTGACCGGGTCGATGTCCGGCGGCAAGGGCGCCTCCGCCGCGGCGGGAACGGGCTGTTGCGCACGGGCCGGTCCGTGGATTGCGACGGCGAAGGACAGGACCAACGCCGGCGCGGCCAGAGCCGCCATCGCGGCCACGCGCATTTTAAGGTTCATGTCGCTTGCCCCTGTAGCCATCGCTCGGCCGTTCGTCGACGGTGATCCGGTGCATCACGGCAGTGTGTCGAGATGCTTGCTCTGAACGGTCCAGGCCGGGTCGCCGCACAGGCCGCAATGGGGTCCGACGAACACCGCCCGCGCCTTCTGGTCGCCCTTCAACCGCCAATCCAGCCAGGCCACGCCCACCGGAGCGAACGGGCCGCCCAGGGGCAGGCTGTAGTTGCCCATGTGGCCCAGCGACAGGTTGGCCATCATCACCGGCACGCGGTCGATGCGGGCGTAATCATCGGTGGCGTTGGCGTAGGCGATGTCGCCCGGGCCGCCGATGAAGTAGGCGATCGGGGCGTGCAGATGGTTGAGTTTGTCCTTGGTGATCTTGACCCGGCTGTCCGGGCTGGGGTGAATACTGATGCCGCTGTTCCAGATCACGCTCGTTTTCACCAGCGGGTCGGGCGAGATGTCCAGCGCCTGCACCCCGCCGCAGGACTGCCCCATGACGGCGACCTGATCGGCGGCCACCAGCCCCTCCAGAGGACTGCCCTCGCGCGTGTTCTCGGCCTGGGCCCATTTGACGCCTTCGATCAGCTGGGCCGATTGCGTCGGCGAAACGCCGGGCGGAGGCGTCGCCGGTTTTGAGGCCGGCTTGTCGGTCCACGGCCCCAGCGCGACGATCAGATAGCCGTGCGAGGCGATCTCGGTGAGGAAGGCGCGGTATTGGCTGTTATCGGCCACGCAGTCGCCGTTGGCCCAGGCCAGGATCGGCAGCTTGGCGCCCTTCAGCGCGGACAAATCCCGCGGGCGATACAGCGTGTGGGTGGGCAAGGCCGCGATGGGTTCGGAAATCGCGGGATAGGCCCCGGTTCCGACGAAGGGCGCAGGCGGCGCCTGAGCCGCCGCCGCGCCGCCGCAAAAGCGCCGTCAGCGCGGCCGCCAAAATGAGCGGCGCGCCGAGGAACGTCCATCTCGGGCTTGCGCCGTGCGGCATCAGTGTCCGCACAGCGGGGTCTTGGACAGCGGCGGAAGCAGGGGCTTCTGATCGGCGTCCAGATGGGTGTCGTAGGCGTCAAGCTCAGTCGCGGTGGCCACGTACAGGGCCATCAGGTCGGTCAGGTCCACCACGCCGCGCTTGCCGAACAGCTTGAGAGCCTGGGCGAAGGTCTTGGAGGTCACCTTGTGGTCCGGGCCGAACAGTTCGCGGCCGTATTGGATGATGGTCGCCGCGGTGGGATCCAGCCCCTTCAAGGGCTTGCAGTACTCGATGACGTTGATGGTGGAGGCCTCCACCGAAGGCTTGCCGCCCCGGGTCTGACGGCCGTGCTCGGCCCACTGGGTCCATTCGAACTGGTCGTTCAGGGAGCGCGACACCTGCAGCACCGCGATCTCGACCTCCCGCGCGTTGAATTGCGAATGGAACTTCAGATATTCGTGGGCTTCTCCCAGGGGCTTGGCCAGCAGAGGGCTGGTCAGGCGCAGGGGCGCCTGCGAGCCCTTGGTCTCATCCTCGAAAATCTTCCGTTCCTCGTCGTTTCGCATGTCCGCGATCGTCGGCAGAGGCAAGCGATAGCGACTGACCGGGTCGATGTCGGCGGGCAGCGTTTTTTCCGCCGCGTCCGCGCGGCGCATCTTTTCCTCGGCGTGGACGGGCCCGCAGAACACGACGCCCACGGCGAGGGCGAAACTGAGGGCCAAGGCGGTCTTCTGAACGTTCATCTGTCTTTCCTCTTCGCCCGTCCTTGGTCTGTCGTCGGGCTGCTTGCAAAAACTACTGGGGTTCCTCGTAGAAGCGCCGGACGAGGGTCATGATTCCGCTCGGCCCTTTCCAATCGGGGTGCTTGGGATCGAATTCCGCAACGAGCGTCGATCCGGCGTCTTCCGCGCTGACGCCTTGCGCGCGCAGTTCGTGGGCGCGGGCCTGCAGTTCGCGCAGCACCAGCCGCTCCTCGCTAATGAGCGAGCCGTCGCGCACATCGCCGTGGTTGGGGATCACGATCTTGGGGTGAAGCGGCTCCAGCTTGTCGATATCCTCAAGCCAGGCGTCGAAGTTGGCGATCTGGCGAGGCCCGGAGGGGTAGGTCTTGCTGTTCAGGAAATTGCCGCTGTACAGCACTTGGTCGGGCTCGATGAAGACGGCCACGTCGCCGTTGGTCAGCGCCGGGCCGAACCAGTACAGCTTCACGATCACCCCGCCGCCCAAGTCCACCGTGGCGTCCCGGTCGAAGGTGATGTCCGGCTCGAGAACCTTGACGCCTTTCAGCGTGTCCGCCAGATCGGCCGACCGGGCGCTGAAGGTGGAGATATAGATCGGGCGTGATATTGTGGATGTCTTCCTTCTGCCCCGCCGGCACGATCCACACGGTCTGCGGCGGCAGAGACATGGCGCCGGTGATATGCTCGGGCCGGAAATCGGAGGTCACCAGATAGAACTGGGTATTGCTGCTCAAAGCCTGCGCCTTGCGCGCCACCACCGCGCCGCTTCTGGGGCCCATGCCGCAGTCGACGATAAGCGTGGCGCGGGTTCCCACCACCATGACCACGTTGGGATTGCCGGGCTTGTTGAGGTCAGGGATTTCCCAGACGTGGTCCGACAGCTTGCGGACGATCTGGTCCTGCACCGTGAACGGCGTGGGCGTGATGGGCGCCGGCTGTTGAGCCTCGGACGCACCTGCGGCGGCGAGCATCAGGATGGCCGCTCCGGCCCCGGCCATGATTTGGAATTTGCGTTCCATTGGCGTCCTCCCTCGTTCTGTAGGCTCTGGAAAAGTCGTCGCCAAACATTCGTCGGGCGCGAAATCCTTTTCCCGGCGCCCATTCTTGTGGGTCTGACAATCGTCGGGGGGCGGGCCATCTACTGACAATCCGCCGGGGCCGTCAAGGCGTCGGCCGGTTCGATAACCGGAGTTGTTCGGACCAAAAAAACGCCCGCCCACAAGGAAATCCGTGGGCGGGCGAGGCAGGCAACCTCAGGAACCACCGGATCGGCGACATCAACGAGTTTCCTCCAAGACGCCGCCGCCGGCCGTAATTCAAAGTGTCGGCAACCGCCGATCAGTACTTGTATTCGATGCGGACGCCGTAGGTTCTCGGATCGCCGACCGGCGCGGTGAAGGGCGTGCCGATGCTGACGCCTGTGATGTACTGCGGGTCGGTCAGGTTCTTGCCCCACAGGGCCACCTTCCAGTGGCTGTTGGCGGGGGCGTAGCCGATGGACGCGCCGATCAGGCTGATGGCCGGACGACCGGAAATCGCCACGTCGGTCGGATCGAAATAGACCGAGGACTGGTACTGGTATTCCAGGCGGGCGAAGGCGATGGCGCCGTTGCCGAAGTCATGATCGTACTGACCGGTCCAGTTGAAGGTCACGTGCGGGGCGTTGACCAGCTGATTGCCCGACGCGTTGAAGGTCGAGTAGCCGTCGACGTTCCCGAACTTGGTGCCGGCCGGCAGGTACGGGACCAGCGCCGAGTTGTAGATATAGTTGGGGAAGGAATTGTAATCGGAATTCAGCAGGACCAGGCCCGCCGTCATCGTCAGATTCGGGATCGGCTTATAGATGCCGTTGAATTCCGCCCCGGTCAGGGTCGCATTGCCGGCGTTGGACACCACCTGCTCTTCCGGACCGATGATGGCGTTGAACTGCAGACCCGTCCACACATAGTGGAACACGTCGAAGTTGAAGCGCAGGGTGTGGTCGAGCCACTCGGTCTTGGCGCCGGCTTCATAGTCCCACAGCAATTCCTGACCGAAGCTGGCGCCCGGGACAAACTGGGCGGTGCCGGAGAAGCCGCCGCTCTTGGTGCCCTCGCTGGCCGAGACATAGAGCAGGGCGTCAGGCGTGGCCTGCCAGTTGACCGCGATCTTCGGCGTCAAGGCGTGATAGGTCCGGTTCAGGTCGGCGATGAACGGGTTCACCGCGGGCGCCGAGACATAGGGGTTGGCGGTGGTGTTCACGCCGCCGCCCACGCAGAACGGCGGGTTGGCGAAGTTGCCGCAATCGGTCCAGAATTCGGTGTTCGAATTGAGGGTCTTGCGTTCCTCGGTGTAGCGGGCGGCCACGGTGACGCCCAGGGTCGGCGTAATCTGATAGGTTTCCTGGATGAACACCGCGTTCGACAGGGTCGGCTGCAGCACGTTCTGGAAGACGTAGATGCCCCAGGGCGGATTGCCCGAGATGCCTTCCGGTTTGTAGACATTGGCCACCTGCTTGGACTGGTCGTCATAGATGAACAGACCGACCAAGCCCGACAGCGGGCCGTAGTGGTTGATAATATTGAATTCCTGGCTGACCTGGTATTCCTTGTACACCGAGCCGCCGGGGCCGCTGTCGATCGAGCCGAAGGAGCCGTTCTGATAGAACGAGGTGTCGGTGCGAAGGGCCGAGAGCGACCTCAGGCTCAGATTGTCATTCAATTTCCAGTTGAATTCGTCGTTGATGCCGTAGGCGTGCTCCGTTTCGTTCGGCGCCCGGCTCATGTCGGTTTCGTGGAAGTTGCCGAGCGTGGATTGAGCCAGGCCGTCTTTCGCATCCGCGGTCAGCAACACAGCCGACGGCTGCCAAGCTTCGTTCGTATAGAGCCAGTCGGCCCGCAGGGTGTTGGTGATGTTGGAGGTCGGCTCCCAGCGCAGCTGGGCCTTGGCGCCGGACCGGTTTTCCGCGTCCACGTCGCCCACGCCGGAGTAGACGTTGTGGATATAGCCGTCGTGCTGGGTGTGGCTGATCGACAGGCTCGCCTGCATGTTGTCGGCGATCGGGCCGGTGACGCGGGCCGATTCGTCGATCAAGGCGTAGTTGCCGACATTCAGGGTGTTCTGGAAGCCGAAGGTGTCTGACGGCGCCTTGGAAATGAAGTTGATCGCGCCGCCGGTGGAGTTGCGCCCGAACAGGGTGCCTTGCGGACCCTCCAGCACCTCGATCCGGTCCAGGTCGTTGAAGTTGGTCGACTGGATCACCGATTGGCGGGCGAGGTACACGCCGTCGAAGTATTCGGAAATATCCCCTTCCAGGCCGTTGAACCCGCCCACCCCGCGAAGGGTGACGATGTCGTTCAAGCCGTGCTGAACCACCAAGCTCGGGACTTCCGACTGAAGGTCCTTCAGGTTTTCGACGTTGTCCTCGGTCAGGGTGGTGGCCGACACCACCTCGACCGGAATCGGGGTTTTCTGCTGGTTGGTTTCACCCATCTTGGTGGCCGTGACCACCACCTCGGCGATCCCGTTATCCGCCGCATGGGCCGCCAGCCCCGGCGCAAACGCCAAAACGGCCAGCGCCGTCCCCGTCATCATCTTGAATTTAAGGTTCAATTTTATTCTCCCTCATTTGCGTCTGCTTGAATTCGAACAAAAACGCCTGCCCGAACCCGTTTCATGGCTCGGCGTCGTGGCAAGCGACGCTGATGCGCCCGCCGACCGCGCCGACCGGATGGATGTTGTGATGGGTACGCAGGGAAGACGGCGCCGGGACACGACCGGCCCGAACAGCTTTGTTGCGCGCAACGCTTCGCAAGCTCATCCCCCCTCGCCGCCCCCACCGAACTTTAAGGTGAGATGCGTCGGGGGTTAGAGAGATGACGGTGGGAAATCCCCCATATCGCTCGAAAATTTTTTCGGCGCGGGGTGCGGGCGGACCGCCGTTTTCCGACGATCCGCCCGCGCATCAGTCATTAAGGCCAAGCCTCAGGAGCGTCGGCAGTCGGGCGTGGCGGACATGGGAGGCAGCAGGGGCTTGTAGGTCTTGGGGTCCAGCCTGGCGTCGAAGGCTTTGATTTCCAGCGCCGTGATCTTGTACAGCCCCATCAAATCCACCAGGTCCACCACGCCTTGCTTGCCGAACAGGCGCACCGCGTCGGCGTAGGTGGCCGAGGACACCTTCTCGGTCGGACCGAACATCTCGCGGCCGAAGTTGATGATGGCGGTTTCCTTGGGCGGCAGGCCGACCACGGGTTTGCAGTATTTGATGATGTCGACGATCTCCGGCTGCACCCTGGTGTCGCCCGGCTTGCGGCCATGCATTTCCCAGCGCGTCCATTCGAACTGGCTGTTGGCCATCCGCGCCGTCACCAGCACGGCGATCGCGGTCAGGCGGTCGTCGATGCCGGATTCGTATTTCACATAACGGTGGGCGGCGTTCATCGCCTCGGCCAGTTTCGGGCTGTACAGGCGCTGAGGCTCGTCTGTCGGGGCGGGCTGGCCGTTTCTCAGCGGCGCGGAAGGGCCCAATTCCGCCGGCGAAGGCAGGGGCAGTCGGCTCAGGGTGTGCGGATCGACATCGGGCGCCAGGGGCGTTCCGGTGGCGTCCACCGGGCGCGCGGGCTCCTGGGCATGAGCGCGTCCCAGCAGCGGGGCGGCGATCGTCAGGGTGACGGTCGCAAGCATCAGGCCGGCGCCGGTCATCAGATGGGCTTTGAGTTTCATGGTGTTCCCTATGTGCAGACGGACCGGTTCACGTCCCGGCCCCGTTGTTGTTCCTCAGCCCATAATCCAAGCGGGCCGCCAGGTCGATGCAGGCTTTGGCCGGATTCTAGCGAAGGACGTCGGGGACCCAGGAGAAATTGGGGCCGGAAGGGCCGCATGGCGCCGCGTTCTTCGGCAGCAACGGCTTCTGTCCGGGATTGAGCTGCTGATCGAACACCACCAGCTCGTCAGCCGTGGCGGCGTAAAGCGCCATCAGTTCCTCAAGATCGACGGTCTTGCGCGGCCCGAACTGCTTGAGCACCGCCGCGAAGGTCTCAGGCGACACCTTCCGCGGGCCGAACATCTCGCGGCCCAGTTTGATGACAGCGGCGTCCTTGTCGCCGAGGCCCGTCACTGACTTGCAGTATTTGATCGTGTCGATGACGTAGGGCTCCACATAGCGCGGATCCTTGGGGTCGCGGGCGTGTTGCTCCCATTGCGTCCACTCGTACTGGCTGACCAGCTCGCGCGCCGTGGCCATGACCGCGATCGCCATGAGCCGGTCGTCGATGTCGGCGTCGTATTTCAGATAATGGTGCGCCTCCTCCAGCCCCTTGGTGACGCCCGGGCTGGTCATCCGCACCTGGGGACGCTCTTTTCCCAGCGCCGACAGGCCCGTCTGCTGCTTGCCCATGACCGAGTCAAAGATTTGGCGATCGGCCGGACTCATCGTCTCGCGGTTGGGAAGGGGCAGCCGATTGCGCGAAATGGGATCGACATCGGAGGGCAAACCGCCCTCGGCGACCGGTTCCTGGGCGAGGACGTGGCCGGCCGGAACGGCGACAGCGATCAGCGCGAGAGCGGCCAGACCGAGCCATTGGACATGAGGCTTCATGCTTCGTCGCACCCGTCTTAGCGAAGGAGGTCCGGCACCCAGGACAGATTTGCGGACGCCGAAACGCCGCACGGGGTCGCGTTCGCGGGAAGAAGCGGCTTCTGGCCCGGATGGAGTTGCTGGTTGAACATGATCTGTTCCTCGGTCGTCTGCGCGTAGAGGGCCATTAGCTCCTCGATATCCACGGTCTTGCGCGGCCCGAACAGCTTCAGGACCTTGGCGAAGGTCTCCTGCGATACTTTCCGGGGGCCGAACAACTCACGCCCCAGGGTGATCACCGCGGCGTCCTGCTCCGAAAGGTCCGTCACTGGCTTGCAGGCCTTGATGACGTCCAGAACGTGTGGCTCCAGATAGCGCGGGTCCTTCGGGTCGCGCGCGTGCAGCTCCCACTGCGTCCATTCGAACTGGGCGTCCAGCTCTCGCGTGGTGGTCAGGACCGCGATGTTCATCAGCCGGTCATCGATGCCCGCATCGTATTTCAGATAGCGATGGGCGTCGCCCAGGCCCTTGGCCACGCCCGGGCTGTACATGCGCGCCAGGGGACGATCCTTCTCCAGCGCCGGAAGCCCGCCCGACTGCAGTGCTCCCTCGATCTCATCCCATATCTTTTGATCGGCGGGGCTGAGGTCCGACCGCTTGGGAACCGGCAGTCGGCCCGAGGAACTCCCGATCGATGTCAGCCGGCCATCGGGCCTTGTCCGACGAAAGCTCCTGGGCGTGCGTCCGGCCGGCCATCCCGCCGGCCGCAATGAGCGCGAGCGCGGCAAGCGTCGATCCCAGCGCCAACTTCCAATTCGGTGTCATGCACCCCCCATTTCGGCGAACCCCGCCGTCCTCGATGGCGCTAGCGCAGAAGATCAGGCAGCCAGGACATGTTCGGACCCGACACCCCGCAAGGCGCCACATTTTTCGGAAGGAGCGGCTTTTGCCCCGGATGCAGCTGCTGGTCGAACATCACGAGCTCGTCGGTGGTGACCGCGTAAAGGGACATCATTTCCTGAAGATCCACGGTCTTGCGCGGGCCGAATAATCGCAGGACCTCGGCGAAGGTCTCCGAGGACACCTTCCTGGGTCCGAACAGCTCGCGGCCCAGGGTGATCACCGCCGCGTCCTTTTCGCCAAGTCCGGTCACCGACTTGCAGTCCTTGATGACGTCGATGACGTAGGGCTCCAGATAGCGCGGATCCTTCGGATCGCGGGCGTGTTGCTCCCACTGGGTCCACTCGAACTGATTGGTCAGCTCTCGCGTCACGGTCAGGACCGCGACAGTCATCAACCGATCGTCGATGCCCGCGTCGTATTTCAAATAGTGGTGGGCCTCTCCCAGGCCCTTGGCCACGCCAGGGCTGTACATCCGCACCAGGGGACGGTCCTTTTCCAACGCCGGCAGACCCGCCGACAGAGAGCCCTCTATCTCGTCCCACAGCTTTTGATCGGCCGGACTTAAGGTCTCGCGCTTGGGCACGGGCAGCCGATTTCCCGACGCGGGGTCGATGTCCGCGGGCCAACCGGACTGGGCCCTGGCGGATTGGCCGTTCGCGCCGCTCAAGAGCGCGCCCAGCGCTCCAGCCAGCAAAACAGCCCTAAGATTTTTCGATATCGGCATGCCCGTCTCCCGATTGATTTCATTTCCGTCGACGCCCGATCATGCGCCGCGCTCGCCGCCATCCAGGGCCGAACCGACAAGCGTTCGGCGCGTCTTCGGAATTGGCGGACCGGGCGACCGTGGCCCGGATGATCTTCCCTATCTGACCGGGGACTTGCCCGGCCCAAGGCCGCCTTGTGGCGTCGCCCGTTGTGTTTCCATACGCCGATGGAGCTTCAGCCACGCTAGCGACATTCCGTCCGGACCGTCAAGGCTGCCGGCGGCGCCGCGCGCCTGCGGACCCTGGACGACTTCGTTTAAGGACGCCGCCGGCGAACCCTCGCTCGCCTTGACAGCCCTTGGGGATTGTTGGAAGCATCCCTCGAACCCCGACGGTAGTTCGACCAACAAAAGGGGACGTCGGAAATCGAGCCTGCCAGGCGGAGGTTTCTTAATCCAACGGGAGGTCCTGTCAGTTCCACTCGGAAAGGCCCAGAACCGCCGCCGCCTGACCGCATTTCAGCGGGCGAGGCGCGCGCGACTGGCCAGGGCGAGAAACGGGCGGATGACAGTCGGCAGGCAGGACGGGACTGGCGATTGAACCCCTCTGATACCCAGGCGAGATCGGCCCGCAGGTTCCGGACCGGCGCGCTCGACAACTCCATCCGCCGCCCGGTCCTTGGACCCCGCAGCGTCGGCCAAATCACTTCTGAAGGAGAGCGGCCTTGTTCCATCAACTTGTGACCCCGGTTCAGGACAACCTGCTGTGGTCCTTCCTTGTCGCTTCGACGCCGCTGGTGGTGGTGCTCGTCATGCTCGGCGTGCTGCGTCGGCCGGCGTGGCAGGCTTCGTTGGCCGGGCTGATCTGGGGTCTCGGCATCGCCATCCTGGTCTGGAAACTGCCCGTCGCCTTGGCGCTCGACAGCGCGGCGGCGGGGGCGACCTTCGCCCTGTGGCCGGTGATGTGGATCGTGTTCAACGCCCTGGTCCTGTTTAATATCGCGCAGAAAAGCGGGCGCTTCGACGCCTTCCGCTGTTGGATCATCGACCACCTGCCCGACGACCGTCGGATCGTGCTGGTGGTGGTCGGCTTCTGCCTGGGCTGTCTGCTGGAGGGGGTGGCCGGATTCGGATCGCCGGTGGCCATCACCAGCGCCCTGCTGATCGCCCTGGGCTTCCCGGCCCTGGACGCCCTGGTGTTCACCTTGATCTTCGACACCGCGCCGGTGGCCTTCGGCGCCCTGGGCGTGCCGGTGACAACGCTCGGCGCGGTCACGCAGCTCCCAGTCAACCACCTGGCCTCCATGATCGGACGCGAACTGCCTTTCCTTTCATTGCTGTTGCCCTTCTACGTCGTCGGCATCTATGGCGGCTTGCGCTCCGTCAAAACCCTATGGCCGGTGCTCCTGCTGGCCGGCGGTTCCTTCGCCCTGGCCCAGTTCTTCACCTCTAACTACCTCGGCTACCAACTGACCGATGTTGTCTCGGCCCTGGCGAGCCTGATCGTGACATTCCTGTTTCTCAAGGTTTGGAAGCTGCCGCACGACCCGGAATTCGCTCTGCACATTTCGCCCGAGTTGCGCGCCGCCAAGTCGCCGGTGCCGACCTGGGATGGCTGGACGCCCTGGCTGGCCCTGTCGGCCGTCGTGATCGCCTGGACCATGTGGAACGTCGCGGCGATCGGCCAGAGCGCGATCAAATGGCCCGGCCTGCACAACGCCATCTTCATCACCATTTACGGCAAGCCCTATGCGGCGGTGTGGTCCTTTCAGCCGCTGGCCACGGGCACGGCCATCCTGTTGGCCAATGTGCTGGTCGCCCTGTGGGTCGGCCTGAGCTTCAAGGAATTCTTCGGTTGCATGTACGAGACCCTGATGAAAATCCGGATCGCGGTGCTGACCGTCGTCCTGATCGTGGCCCTGGCCTATGTGATGAACTACGCCGGCATCACCTACACCCTGGGCATGGCAGTGGCCTCGGCGGGCTTCTTCTTCCCCTTCCTCTCGGCCTTTCTGGGCTGGATCGCGGTGTTCCTGTCCGGCAGCGACACCTCCGGCAACGCCCTGTTCGGCAACCTGCAGGTGGTCGCGGCGCGCCAGCTGCACCTCAGCCCGGTGCTGATGGCGGCGACCAACTCTTCAGGCGGGGTGATGAGCAAGATGATCTCGCCGCAGAACATCTCCACAGGGACCTCGGTCACCGGCATGACCGGCAAGGAAGGCGCGGTGCTCGCCCGAACGTTCAAGCACAGCGTTATTCTCGCCGTGCTGCTTGGCGTCCTGGTCATGCTGATGCAATACGTCTTCCCGCAGGTGATCCCGGGCTAGGGGCCGGCGGCCTGCCCAACGGCAGGCAGGACGTGAAATTCGGCGTGCAACGCTTGACCTGATCGCGGCGGACGATATCGGCTGCGCGGGTCGGATTGCATCCAGAACAAGGCGGCGCCCGCCCACGCGGCCGGGCGGCCGCGCCTTGGACGCAGATTGTGGAGAGCCTCGTGGCGCGACCCAAACTCTTGCTTACCCGTCCGGTTCCGCAAGCGGCGGAAGACCGGATGGCGGCGACCTACGACCTGACCGTCAATCCCAACGATCGGCCCATGACCGCGGCGGAGTTGGCCCAGGCCATGCCGCTGTACGACGCGATCTGCCCCAATCCGTCTGACCGGATCGATGCGGCGACCTTGGCCACGCCGGGTTCGCGGGTGCGGATCCTGGCCAATTACGGCGCCGGTGTCGAACACATCGATCTGGCCGCGGCCAAGGCCGCCGGGATCGTGGTGACCAATACGCCCGGCGCTGTGACCGAGCCCACGGCCGATCTGGCCATGATGCTCATGCTGATGGCTTCGCGACGGGCCTCCGAAGGCGAGCGCCAGTTGAGGGCGGGCCAGTGGACCGGCTGGCGTCCGCGCCACATGGTCGGCCAGAGCCTGTCGGGCAAGCTGCTCGGCCTGGTGGGTTTCGGGCGCATAGCCCAGGCCACCGCGCATCGCGCCAAGGGGTTCGGCATGCGCATTGGCTATTCCACTCGAAGACGCGCGACGCCCGAGATCGAAGAGCAAATCGGCGCGGTCTATTACCCGACGCTGAACGACCTGGCGGCGGAGGCCGACGTGCTCTCGCTACATACGCCCGGCGGCCCGGAGACCCGGCACCTGATCAACGCCGAGCGGCTGGCGCTCATGAAGCCCACCGCCATACTGGTCAACACCTCGCGCGGCTCGGTGGTCGACGAGGCCGCCCTGGCCGAGGCCCTCACAAGCGGTCGCATCGCGTCCGCGGGCCTTGACGTGTTCGAGCGCGAGCCGGTGGTCAGCCCGGCCCTTCTGGCGTTGGAGAACGTGGTGCTTCTGCCGCATTTGGGCAGCGCCACCATCGAGGCCCGCACCCGCATGGGGATGCAGGCGGCGGACAACCTCGACGCCTTCTTCTCCGGCGCCGAACCTCCGGACCGCGTCGTTTAGCCCACGACATTCCAGCCCCTAGGGAAGACGCCATGACCAAGCTGTGCGCCAATTTGACATTTCTGTTCGCGGACCTGCCGTTCCTGGACCGCTTCGATGCGGCCGCGACGGCCGGATTCCGCGCCGTGGAATGCATGGCGCCCTACGAGGCCTCGGCCGAAGCGATCCGCGAAAAGTTGGACGCCAACGGCCTGGAG
Source organism: uncultured Alphaproteobacteria bacterium (assembly GCA_963804105.1). Classification (GTDB taxonomy): domain Bacteria; phylum Pseudomonadota; class Alphaproteobacteria; order Caulobacterales; family Caulobacteraceae; genus BOG-938. The sequence goes on along the minus strand of CAWDPL010000047.1, from coordinate 32,290 downwards.
CTGGTGCTGTTCAACTTCGCCATCGGCGGCTGGGCCGCGGGCGACCGCGGCTTGGCGGCGGACCCGGCGCGCGTGGAGGAATTCCGCGCGAGTCTCGGCGCAGGCGCACGCCTATGCGCGGGCCACCGGCTGCAAACAGCTGCACATCATGCCGGGCAAGATTCCCGAAGGCGCCAATCGCACCGCCTGGAACAGCGCCTTCATCGGCAACGCCCGTCTGGCGGCGGACACGGTGGCGGGCGATGGGATCGACGTGATGTTCGAGCCGATCAACACCAAGGTCGATATCCCCGGCTATTTCTACGACAACACCACCACGGCCCTAGAGCTGATGGACGCGATCGACCGACCCAATGTGAAGCTGCAGTACGACGTCTATCATATGCAGATCATGGAGGGCGATCTGGCCCGGACGATCGAGCGCCTGCTGCCGCGCATCGGTCATATCCAGATCGCCGACAATCCCGGACGCAACGAACCGGGCACGGGGGAGATCAACTATCCCTGGCTGCTGTCGCGCCTGGACGCGCTCGGCTACAAGGGCTGGGTCGGCTGCGAGTATCGTCCGGTCGGCGACACCTTGGCCGGCCTCGGCTGGGCCGAGCCCTATCTGGCGTGACGGACAACAACGCATCGGAGTCAACCGAATGAAGATCGCATTTCTCGGGGTCGGCATCATGGGCCGTCCCATGGCGGGTCATCTGGCCGCAGCCGGCCATCACCTGCTGCTGGTCAAGCACAAGTCGCCCCTGCCTCAGGAACTGCTCGACGGCGGCGCCACGGTGTGCGCGACGGCCGCCCAGGCGGCCGCCAACGCGGACGTCATCATCCTGATGCTGCCGGACACCCCGGACGTGGAGCGCGCCCTGTTCGGCGCCGGCGGCGTGGCCGAGGGCCTGTCGGCCGGCAAGACCGTGATCGACATGAGCTCCATCGACCCCATCGCCACCAAGGGTTTCGCCGAGAAGGTCCAGGCCAAGGGCTGTGATTATGTGGATGCGCCGGTTTCGGGCGGCGAAGTCGGAGCCAAGGCCGCGTCCTTGACCATCATGTGCGGCGCCGATGACGCGGTGTTCGAGCGCGTGCGCCCCCTGTTCGAGAAGATGGGCAAGAACATCACCCTGGTGGGCGGCGTGGGCGCGGGCCAGATCACCAAGGTGGCCAATCAGATCATCGTGGCGCTGAACATCGAGGCGGTGTCCGAGGCTCTGGTGTTCGCCGCCAAGGCGGGCGCCGACCCGGCCAAGGTGCGTCAGGCCCTGATGGGCGGATTCGCTTCCTCGCGCATACTGGAGGTGCACGGCGAGCGCATGCTCAAACGCACCTTCGATCCAGGCTTCCGCATCGCCCTGCACCAAAAGGACCTGGCGCTGGCGCTCGGCTCGGCCAAGGCGCTAGGCGTGGCCTTGCCCAACACCGCCAACGCCCAGCAGCTGTTCAGCGCCTGCGTCGCCCACGGCGGCGCGGGATGGGATCACTCCGCCATGGTCAAGGCCTTGGAACTGCTGGCCGACCACGAGCTCGGATAGTCTGGGCTAACGTTTTCGGCGTTTCGATCGGTTCCATACCCCATAACCCGCTCATCCCCGCGAAACGGATCCAGTCCTGTCCAGGAATTGCCAAGCTGGAAAGACCTGGTTTCCCGCTTTCGCGGGAACGAGCGGCGGAGGGGTGGTTCAACCCAACCGCTTGAGGCCCTACAAGGAAACCGATTTGCCGGTCTCGGAGGATTTTTCCAGGGCTGCGACCAGCTTGTGGGCATGGACCGCGTCGGCGAAGCTCGGGCTGTACGGCTTGCCTTCGCGCATGGCCTGAGCCAGGCGGGTATAGGCCTGGGCCACGTTGCGCGGCGGCCCGGCCGGCACGGTGTCGGGGATCAGGGTGAAGCGCTCGGGCGTCGGCATGGCCGTCAGCGGCTCTTTCCCGCGCGAGCCGAACAGCTGGTTGGGCCCGTGATAGATGCTCGGGTTCTTTTCCGCGCCGCCCGGCGCCACCGCGCACCGACAGCATGCCTTCGCGACCGTAGATGTCGAACGAGCGGCGCCCTTCCGACATGGCGGGCATGGCCGCCACCAGGAACTGAACCTCGGCCGTGCTTTGCAGCTTGCCCGAGACGCTGACCCAGTCGGGGGAATTGACCTTTACGGTCTCGCCCGTGTCAGTGTTCTGCCACTCGGTGACCCGGGTCGCCAGGCGCGCGGAAACATCGGCGAAATCGCCCAGGACGAAGTTGATCGCGTCGATCGCATGGCCGCCGCCGATGGTGAGGATATTGGCGCCGTTCTTCTTGTCGTGTTGGAAGATGCGGCCGGCGCCGCGCTTGATGGTGGCGCGATTGATGTAGGTGAATTCGGCGGACAGCACCTCGCCGATGTAGCCTTGCTGGATCAGTTCGCGCGCATAGGTCAGGGTCGGATCGCTGCGCGCCTGCAGGCCGACCGCCGTGTACAGGCCCTTCTTGGCCGCCAGATTGGCCATGTCTTCCGCCTCGGCCACGGTGGCGCCCAGGGGCCATTCGCAATAGACGGCTTTGCCGGCGTGCAAGGCCCGCATGACCAGGTCGTAGTGGGCGGGAACGCGGGTGACCACGCTGACCAGATCGACCTCCGGGCTGGCCAGCATGGTGTCGAAGCTGTGGAAGGCCAGGTCGGTGTTGAACGCCTTCTGCGACGCCAGGGCCGTTTCCTCGCGGGTGGTGCAGACGGCCTTCAGTTCGTAGTCGGGCAGCGCGTGAAGGGCCGGGACGTGGGTCCGGCGCCCCAGCCGCTGCCCCCGACCGTAACCGTAGCGCCGACGATGCCGACGCGGATTTTCCCCGCCATGGCTATTCCTTTTCTCCCGGCCTGAGGAGGTCCGGCTTATTGACTTCGTGGTTGGGGCGAGGGTCGCCTAGGACTGGATATGGGTGCCGCGCGGCTTTTCGGGATCGGGAGCGGGCGCCATGATGGTCAGGTGGATCGTTTCCTCGTCCAGGTTCCAGAAGTGGTGAGGAACCCCTGCGGGGAACACCATCAAGGTGCCGGCCTGTACCGGATAAACCTCGCCATCGATCTTGACCATCATCTTCCCGCTGATGAGAAACATCATCTGGTCATATTCATGCACGTGCTCGCCGCCCGGCGTGCCGCCGTGAGGCGGATTGCGGACGTAGTTCACCGAGCAACTCGTGATGTCGGAGTTGGTGCGGTCGAGCAGCCGCTGATTGTAGCGCGCGCGGTCCTTGTTGAAGGTCGCGAAGTCGACTTGCTTCAGATATTTGGAGGCGTTGTTAGCTGTCGTCGCCTTGTCCATGATCGCCAATCCCAGTGCGGGGTTTAATGAGAACAAGGCGACGAGCCGGCAGGCCCGCCGCCTTGCTGAGTAGCATAAAGTCCTTTGCCGACGTCGTCGATCAGGCGGCGACCGGAGCCCGGCCGTGCGCCTTTTCCCAGGTCGCCTTTGCATACATCGGCAAGGAGAACACCAGCAGCTCGGCGCCCTTGGGGCTCTCGATCGGCGAAGTGCGCACGCCCTCGGGGATGTAGTAGGTGCTCTTGTCGTCCAGGAGCCGGCCTTCGTAATGGGTCTCGCCGGCGATCACGCAGCGCACTTCCGGCGCATCGATCACTTCGGGAGCGATCACCGTTGCCGGGCGCCAGGCGCCAGATCGAAATGGCCGTGCCGTATTCGTGGAAGCTGCCCAGGTTCTTGACCTCGACGCCCGGATGCTTGGGGTGCTTGCGCCACTGGAAGCCTTGCGGACGCACCATGATCGGCGCGGCATAGCGGGGTTTGGCGTATTCGACCGGTCTGCCCGTGGTTTCCTGCCAGACCGCCTCGTAGCTGTCCTGGTTGACCTTGGTTCCGTCGGCCTTGGTGTACTTGTAGATGCCGTCCTCGAAGGTCCCGCCCTTGGCGCGCAGACGGTCCATGGCGGCTTGCTTCTCATCGTCCGCGATCCGGTACTCCCCTTGCGGTCCGGGGAACTGCATCACAAGCAGGCCCACGTCGCCGCGCTGAGTGAGCGGGCCGTAATAGGTGCCCTCGGGGAAGTATCCGATCTCGCCCTGATGCAGATCGCGGCCCTTGGCGATATTGGTCTCGCCATACACAACATAGCGGAACTGGTCGAAATTGTGCCGGTGGCGCGGGGAATAGAACCCGTCGCCGATCTGGTCGAAGCCGAAGCGCAGATTGATCTCGGGAATGCCGGTGTCGATCGGAAACTGGACCACGTTCAGGCCCGGGCTCTTCTCGCCCTCCACGCCGCGACCGCGGGTGGATTTCACTTTCCGACCAACGGCTTCTTCCAGTCGAAACGTTTAAATCTTCGCGGCCATTTCACATCTCCCGAATAGACCCGCCGGAATTGCGGGCGGCTGATATCCGCCAGGCCCGTTTCGTTGAATTCCGCGCGGCCAAATGCCAACCGTAGGTGCTCTAACAATGACGCCGGAGCCTCAAAGCGTCAAGCGCGTCCGCCGCGCCGACGCCTGCTCTTACATAGCGCCGCGCGGCCGTCCCGCAACCGCGGTAAGCGACTCACCGGCCCTGGTCAGGCCTGGGCCTGGGCGATGGCGGCGCGTAATTCGCCCGTTCGGCGCGAGGCCTCGGCGATGAGAAAGCCGATGTCGGTCTGGGTGGTGACGAACTTCACGCCCTTGCGGATGAATCCCATCTGGCGGGCCAGGTCCCGGTCGCCCCCCAGGCCCGCGAACTTGCCGTGGGCATTGGCCACCGCGATGACGCGCTCGATCGCGCGACGATCTCCGGATCGCCAAAGGCGCCCGGCTTGCCCATGTTGACGAGCAGATCGTTGCATCCGACGTGAATGACGTCCACGCCGTCGACGGCGGCGATCTCCTCAAGGTTCGCCAGGCCCTCCGGCGTCTCGATCATGCAGACGACCAAGGTGATGTCGTTCAAGGCGCGCCCGACCTCGGCCACGGGCATGGGGCGGAAGTCGAACAAAGCCGGCGAGCCGGCGACCGAGCGCTTGCCGATCGGGGGGAATTTGGCCGTGTTGACGGCCTTGCGCGCCTCGGCGGCCGAATTGACGTCGGGAAAGACGATGCCCATCACCCCCGCGTCCAGCAGCAGGGAGGTGTCCGGATCGTCGCAGCTGCGCACCCGCACCAGCGGCGCCACGCCGTATCCGCGGCAGGCCTGGGCGATGTGGGCGAGCGTCTCGGTCGAGTATATCGCGTGCTGAGTATCCAGGAACAAGAAATCGTGGTCGCTCGCGCGGGCGATCGCCGCGATATCGCCGGAGCGTCCGAGGCGCACGTTCATGCCGAGCGCCACGTCGCCGGCCCTCATGCGTTGCAGGACCGGGTTCACCGGGAGAGGCGAGCCGTGGGTTGCCGCTGCCATGAAATCCCTTCTTTCAAGAGCCGGAGGGCGGAAGGCGTCAGCCGATCAGCCGGCCGCGCGCACCGGCGTCGGCAGTCCGATGATTTCGCGCGCTTCGGCGGCGCCGGCGATTTCGAGGCCCAGTTCGGTGGCGATGCGCACGGTGCGCGCCACGAGCTGCTCATTCGTCGCCAGCTCGCCCCGGGCGTAGTAGTTGTTGTCCTCCAGCCCCACGCGCACATGGCCGCCTAGCAACATGGCCTGGGTCGTGGCGGGCAGCTGGGCGGGACCGATGGCCGAGACGCAGAAGATCGATTGCGGCGGGAGGGCCGCGATCATGGCGTTGAGCACGTCGTGGCTGTAGGGCATGGCGCCCTGGAAGCCCTTGTCGGCCCCCAGCACCATGTTGATGTAATAGGGCGGCTTGTCGTAGCCGGCCTGAATCAAGCGGGTGACATCCTGCAGGATATGGTTGGGCGAGAAGACCTCCCACTCCGGCTTGATGCCTCGCTCAATCATGCGCTGAACCAGCCTGTCGCAACGGCTGGGCGGGGTGATCACCACGATCTCCTTGCCGCCGTGCACGTCGACAAAGGTCATGCCGTCGAATGTCGCCATCTCGGCGCCGGCCTCGCAGCCCTTCAGCCGTTCCTCGAAGTTGGACTCATACAGGCCGTCCGGGCGGGCGATGAGCATGTCCCCACTGGATCCGCCGCCGGTGGAGTTGTTGATGACGATGTCGCACTTGGCGCGAATGCGCGTGTTGATGTCGCGATAGATGTCGGCGTTGCAGGTGGCTTGGTCGTCCGGCCGACGCGCATGCAGGGCCGCGATGCATGCCCCCGCCTTGTACGACCGGTGGACCGACTCGGCGATCTCCACAGGCTGCGTCGGCAGATGCGGGTTCTGGCTCTTGGAGGCCATGCCGCCCGTGGGCGCCACGGTGATCATGAGACGGGATCTGGACATGGATATTCCTTACGACGGGCTTTGATCGCGGGAAAGCGCCGCGATCACCTCGTCGGGCATCGGCGCGCTGCGAATCTTATCGGGATCATCCGGGTCGGCCACGGCCCAGACTCGGGTTTCGGTCGCCTGAATGGCCGGCAGCTCACCGCGCATCAGCGTGTGTGCCACGTCGAAGCTGCTTCGGCCCAGGCGCGTGATGCGGGATTCGATGGTCACAGTCTCGCCGTAGCGGCTCGGCAGCGTGAATTTGGCCGATGTTTCCAGCATGGGAAAGCCAATGATGCCGAAGCGTCGGCGCAGGGTGAACTTGTCGACGCCGAGCGCGGCGGAGAACAGCGCGGCCGTACTGGTGTCGAACATGGCGAAGTAGCGCGGATAGAAGACGATGCCCGCGGGATCGCAGTCGCCCCACTCGATGGTCACGGACCGGCGGTTTACGAACATGTCGACCCGAGCATCCAAACGTTGGGTGTCTTGACCACCGATATCTCCTGCAAAGGCCCGCCGCACCTAGCCCGCGATGGCCTCGCGGGCCAGGCTGAACCGGCGTCAACGACCATCAGCCGTTCTGACTTACGAACTGGCGTCGCCGCCGTTCGACGGTCACGCCTTTGAGGCCAACTATTCCGCGGCTTGGCGGTGAACCACCGGCATTTGGCCCTGAAGCATATCCGCCACATTGGGCAGGCCCAGCAGCAAAATCTCGGAGACCTGATCGGCCTTGAACGACGCCGTTTCGCCCGTGTCGAGATAGAGCGCCGTGTATTTGCGGAAGGTGTCGCCCTCCAGCGTCCCGTGACCGGAAAGGACCAGATAGATGCCGCGGTGATCGGGCGTGAACGTGGCGCCGACGTCCAGGCGATAGACCGAACAGGGGATATCGCAGTCGGTGAAGACGCCCATGGCCTTGATCGACACGCCGGGCGATCCCGACAGCGGCATCCACTGATAGTTGTCCACGTGCATCAGCACCGGCGCGCCATACTGCGCTTCGGGATAGACCAGCTTGCGGCCGGCGACCTGCTCCCAGACGGCTTCATAACCATCCACGTTCTTCTTGCCGGGCAGGCCTTCATTGCGACGGAACACGCCGCCCTCGAATTTGCCGATCTTCAGCAATTCCTGTTTGGCCTTGGCGGTTTGCGCGTTGGTCAGCAGCCCCTGGCCGCCCGGGCCGCCGAATTGAAGGGTTGCGGTATAGGTTGTTTCCGGATCGGGACCCTGGGGACCGTAATAGACGCCTTCCGGGAAGTAGCCAACGGTGCCGGGGCTCAGCTTGCCGTCGCCGGCGTAGTTGCACAGGCCTTCCAACTCGTAGCGAAACTGGCAGAAGTTGTGGCGATGGCGCGGCGACTCGAAATCGCCGTACTGATGGAACAGTCCGAATCTGAAGTTGCCGGGCGAATCGTCATCGCCGCACAGCAACAGCTGCTTGCCGACCTTGCCGGTGCGAACGCCGCCGCCGTTGCATTCAATTGGCACTTCGTCGCCGTGTGCGATCTGCATCTTCATCTCCCAACAAGGCTGAGAACGCGTGGCCGCCCAGCTCAGTTACACACCGCCGCGATCAACTATGAGCGATCGGGTCGGCGCCCGATGTCGCGTGGATAATCCGTGCGATCAGCGACAATACGAACTCGACCTATTCAATCCGAAAGACTGCACTGTCAAGCGTCGATCGGCGCTGACAAAGTCCGTCCGCGACAACCTGTTCAGTCGCCTCCAGCCGCTTCGGATTCCCCGGGTTTGCGGCCATTCAGACTGGCGCCGTCCTCGGGCTTCAAGGTCCAGAACGTCAATGACGACAGCACTGTGACGGCTGCGACGGTTTGGAACGCGTGGTGCAGGGCCGCGAGGACCGCGGGGTGGTCCGATTGCGGCAGTCGGCCCAGGAACAAGGCGGTGATGATGGCCCCGCCGGCCAGGGCGAAGCTGCGCGTCATGGTCTGCAGCGTGCTGACAACCGTGGAGGCCGCGCTGGTCTGGGTCGGGGTGATGTCGGCGAAGGCCAGGCTGTTCACGCCGGAAAACTGCAGGGAGTTGAAGAAGCCCTGCGCCAGGCCCAGCAGAATCACAAAGGCCAGAGGCGTGGTCGGCCCCACCAGGGCGTACAGGGCGATGACCGCGCCGACCATTACCGTGTTGAACACCAGGATGTTGCGATAACCGAAGCGCCGGTAGACGTGCGCCGACATCATCCGCATGCCCATCGACCCGATTACGGCGGGCGTCATCATCAGACCCGATTGCCAGGGAGCTCGCCCCAGGCCCAGCTGGAACAACAGCGGCACGAGCAGGGGCATGCCGCTGGTGCCCAGGCGCGTCACGAAGCCTCCCACCACCGACACCCGGAAAGTGCGGACCCGGAAAAGGGCCACGCGCAGGAGCGGATGGGCGAGGCGGCGCGCGTGGCGGCCATAGGCGACCAGCAGGGCCAATCCGGCGAGCAGGCTTGCGATGACCGCGCCGGGGCCGCCGCGATGCTCGCCGAACACTTCCAGCGCCCAGGACAGCAGAGCCGCGCCCGCGCCGAACAGGAGAAACCCCCGAGTGTCGAGGGGCTGGCGCGTCTCGCCGTAGAAGTCGGACATGTGCAGGCGCGCCAACAGGAACGCGCCGAGGCCCACCGGCACATTGATGAAAAAGATCACCCGCCAGCTGGTCCAGGACACGATCAAGCCGCCGATGGTCGGGCCCAGCAGCGGACCGATCAGGGCGGGCACGATGATGAAGTTCTGCACCTTGAGCAGCTGGGTCTTGGGTACTGCGCGCACGAGGGAAATGCGCGCCACCGGAACCATCATCGCGGCCGCCGCGCCCTGGAGGGTGCGCGCCACGACCAGCATGGGCACGTTGATCGACAGACCGCACATCATGGAGGCGGCGGTGAACAGGCCGATGGCCAGGGCGAACACCTTGCGCGTGCCGTACCGGTCGGCGATCCAACCGCTCACCGGTATGCACACCGCCAGGCTCAGCACATAGCTGGCCACCACGCCGCGCAGACTGAGCGGCGTCACGTGCAGGGCCGCCGCCATGGTGGGAATCGCGGTGTTGAGGATCGTGGAGTCGAGCTGCTCCATGATCATGGCGATGGCCACGACCCAGGGCAGGAGCGGGGAAAGCTGCCTTGACGCCGAGTCTTTGGAAAGCATCAGCTCGTCAGCACTCTGGAGGCGGAATTGCCGCCCGCTCGCGGCGAGCGGCGCCTGACGCTCCGCACGCCGCGCCGGCGAACATTACGGCGAAAGGGTCTCCAGCGAACGGCCCTTGGTCAACGGACCCAGTATCCCCACGCACAACGCCACCAGAACCATGCTGGCGGTGAAGAGCAGGAAGGCCGCCGGCACGCCGAACGCGCCCAGGACCCAAGCGATGAGGAATCCGCTGAAGGTCGCGCTGACCCGGCTCCAGGAATAGACGAAGCCGATGGCCTGGGTGCGGATCCGCGTGGGGAACAATTCGGCCTGATAGGCGTGGAAATTGTAGCTGAGGATCGCCGCGCACAGCAGCTCGACGGCGCCCATGGGCACGATGATCCAGGGGTTGCGCGAGAGGGCGAATACAATCCCGGCCCCGGCGATGGCCAGCGCCGACCCCACCATCTGCCACTTGCGCTCGATCTTGTCTGCGAAGGACGCGCATACCAAGGGTCCGAGCGGCGCGCCAATGCTCATGCCCAGGGTGTAGCCCAGGCTATGGGTGACGCTGATGCCCCGGCTGATCAGGAAAGTGGGCATCCACGTCATGAAACCGAAAAGGCCGATGGCCTGGAAGATGTGGAACAGGCTGAGCATGATCGTGCGCGACAGATACTGCGGCCCGAAAATTTGATGATATTTCCCGACCACGTGCGGCGGCCGATGCGTCACCGGCTCGGGTGGGTCCAGGGGCCGTCCCGTTTCGCGCTGCACTCTCTGCTCAAGGTCGGTGACGATCTTATCCGCCTTGTCCAGCTTGCCGTGCGCGGCCAGCCAGCGCGGGCTTTCCGGGATGAGCATCTGCAACGGCCAGACCACGATCGCGGCCAGGGCGCCCAGACCCACCACGAAGCGCCAGCCGTCGATGTGGAAGAAGCTGTAGGGAACCAGCGAGAAGGCGGCCAGGGCCGCGATCGGCTGGCCCGTGGAGTGGATCGAGTTGTTGATGGCGAAGGCGCGCCCACGGGAGCGTTTGGGCACCATCTCGCTCAAATAGGAATCGATGGTGATCACTTCCACGCCGGTGCCGATGGACAGCATGAAACGCCAGAACACCACGCCCAGCGCGGTGGTCTGAAACGCCATGATCAGACCCGACAGACCGAACCACAAAAGGCCGGTGGTGAAGATCGCCCGACGGCCAAACTTGTCGGCCAGCATGCCACAGCAGGAACTGGCCAGCAGCAGACCGATGAAGGTCGCCGAGGTGAAGCTGGCGTAGCCGCCCAGGGCGAAGAAGCCCTTGGTTGTCGCCGTCAGGATATGGCTCTTGTAGAGCCCCGGCGCGATCGTGCTGCCCGCGTAGAGAGTGAAGGCGTCGAAAAATCCGCCGAAGGACATCAGCAGCAGGATAATCCAGATCGTCCTGCTGGATGACAGACGGTCCAGGCGGGCCCCGATCTCCGGCAGGCCTTCGGCCCCTTCGGCGTTGGCTTTATCCGCCGCAATTGCCGCCGCGTCGTCCATGGCGTCTCCTCCGTGATTTTTTCAATTAAGCTTAGCTTGAAGCGGCTTCCGATAATTCTGTCGAGTCCTAAGGATTCTTGAAACGCTGTTTTCTCAAGGATTCGCCAGCCGCGCGTCGAGCACCGCGGCCCGACCTTCCACGTTGACGGCGTGTAGGCAGCGGTCCAGGGCCGCTTCCAGGTCGGACAGCTTGCTGACGATCTCGGCATGGGCGCCGCCGGCCGCCGCCGCGATGCCGGCGTAGTCCGCCTGAGGGTGAAAACTCATGTCCAGATTGTCGGCGCGGCTGGCGAAGCCGTCGGGATGCACGGCGAGCGTCGACAGCTTCGGCGATTTCCATCCGCCGTTGTTATAGACGACCGTCAGGAACGGGGTCTGGTAGCGTCGCGCCATCCAGTGCACCGAGGACGGCACCGAGAACATGTAGGAGCCGTCGCCCGTCAGGGCGATCACGGTCTTTTGCGGATGCGCCAGCTTGGCGCCGATGGCCGCCCCGCCGTGCCAGCCGAGCGATCCGCCCCCGCTGGTGAACATCGAACCGGGCCGGGTCATGGCCAGGTGATCGAAGATGGTCTGGTAGTTGGAGATGCCCTCGTTGACCACCAGGGTGTCGGCGTTGATGCGCCGGCGCAATGCGGCGGTCAGGCGTTCGGCGGTCAGGGCCTCGCCCGAAGCCTCTTTCAGCGCGAGCTTGGCCTTGCGCGCTTCGTGCAGCTTGACCCAGCGCGCACGGCGCTTGTCAGCGAGGGCGCCGTCCAGCCTCAGGCCGTCAAGCGCGGCGTTGATCTGCGCCAGGGCGGTGCAGGCGTCGGCGGCGTATCGGCCCTTGGCGGAAATATACCAGAGGGGCATCTGCGCCTTCAGCGGGTCGACGTCGATGTGATAGATTTTGGCCTTGGGATCGGGCCGGCTGGACATGGGAATCCATGGCACGTCGCTGTCGATCACCAGGACCACGTCGGCCTGGGCGAGCGCCGCGTTCTGCCTCGGCTCGTTCCACTGATTGCCCAGGTAAAGGTCGTTGTCGTGGGGGAAGTTGACGTAGTTGGGCACCGACTCCAACACACCCACGCCGAGCCGCTCGCACAGCCTGACCAGTTCGCCCACCGCCGCCGGATTGCGTCCGACGAAGGAGGTCACCACCAGCGGCGCGCGGGCCTTGGCCAGGGCCTGGGCGACTTCGATCGCCGCTTCCGGCGCCATGGCGCCGACGGACACCGGTTTCCAGTCCGCGGGATCCAGCGGCGTCTCCGGCGCCGGCGCCTCCATCACCTCGCGGGCACCGATCAGATAGGTCGGACCCTTGGGATCGCTCTGGGCGAATTGAAATGCACGCGCCACCAGTTGTTTAATCGCGGGCGCGGCGCGGATTTCGCCTTCGTAGCGCATATAGCCGCGCACGATCCCGCGCTGATCATGCACGTCCTGGATCCACTGGATGAACTCGTTGCGGCTGCCTTTCAGTTCGCCTTCCTGGGTCACCGGCGACGCGCCGGCGAAAACGAACATGGGAACCCGGCCCTTGGCCGCGTTGTGCACCGCGCCCGCCAAGGCCTGGGTGCCGCATTCCACGTGAACGAACACCGCCTGAGGCCGTCCGGTGGCCGAGGCGAAGCCGTGAGCGGCGCTCATGCCGACCATTTCATTGGGGCAGGTGATCACCCGCGGCAAGGGCTTGCCGGCGGCGCGGGTGGCCGCGATGGCCTCGACGATCGCCGGGTGATCGCTGCCGAAATTGGCGAAGATGAATTCCACTCCCAACGCCTGCAGGGCGTCGAGCATGGCGGCGCTCGCCGTATATGTGGAAGGCTTGGTCAAGCCAGAAGCGTCATCGCGCATTTCACTAACCGTCCGGACGTTCTCGTCGACAAAAATCGGTTTGCTTGGCGCGCTCCCCTCCCCTAACTTCAATGCCTTATCCTCCCGGGCGGGGATTGTACGGTATCAAACTGTTTGACGAGCGCAAGCTGGGCTTGTCTGGCTGAGACGCCGCGCGTTCGCAAGGACAAATCCATGGACAATTCGGTAAAGGCCCCTCGACGAAAGCGCAATGACGAACCGCGCGCCGAGGTGAATCTGGGCGAACTAGGCGATTTCATAGGTTTTTATCTGAGAATGGCCCAGACGATGTCTTTTCAGGCCTACGCCAAGGAGGCGGGCGAGACGGGGCGGACCCTTCGTCCGGGCCATTTCGCGGTCCTGACCCTCATTGGTGAGAATCCCGGGATCACCCAGACCGCCCTGAGCCGGGCGAACGGACGTGACAAATCGTCTCTGACGCCGGTGATCGACGAATTGGAGCGGCGCGGGTTCCTCACGCGCCATCGCGTGGAATCCAATCGGCGGGCCTATTCGCTGCAATTGACAGCCGCCGGCGAAGACGCACGCCGACGACTGCTGAAAGCGGCCCTGATCCACGAAAAACGGTTGGGTTCGATGCTCACCGCCTCGGAGCGGCAGGAATTGCTGCGGGTGCTCAAGATGTTCACCGAAAACATGGGCACGCGGTTCGCGAATTAAGAGCGTGGGAGACACCCGCCTAACCGCCGGAGATTTATTTTCGCCCGAGCAGTTTGGCCATCCATCCTCCGCCTGCCGTTTTTACCGGCTCAAGGGCCTTGAACGCAGGTCCGTCTTCTTCCGCATCGAAGCGATAGCCGCAAAGGCTCAGTGACAGCTCGCCCGGGACGTCGAACATAAGATCGACATCGGCGTCTTCTCCGCCTTCGCTTTCCTGATCAGCAGCGACGCGGTCCCTGATCGGGGCCAGTTCCGGCGGCGGATCGCCGGCGACATCCAGATGATACACGCCCAGTTCGCCGCCGTTGTGATCGACCGACCAGACAGCTTTGCCATCCTTATAAAGGCGCGCGACGCTGTACATGACGTGCTCTTCGATAGAACAGGCGATGGCCGTTCCGCCCACGGAGACTGCGGCCATGCGCTTGGGCGTCGGATATCCGAAATCCTTGGTCAGAATGACGATCCAACCTGACGGCAGCTCGGCGAGGCTGTGATCGAAAGCAGGCGGATAGACCCCCTCCTCGTTCTGTTCATCGTCCCCCGGCGCCTCGACCAGGCCAAGCGTGTTGAGGACGGCGTCCTTGGTCAATCCTTTCACGGCGAGCCAACTCAAACTGTAACCCATGGCCGCCCTCCCGTCATCGGCGGCCGAAGCGCGCCTTTCGTCGTACAGCGGCGCATCATGGCGACAAAGGCGACTCCAATCAAGAACATAACAAGAACATATCTTCACTTGGCTCGGTCGCTCACCGGCGCCAAACTGGCTCTCGTGAAAGTCTTCCTTCCTGTCCTCGCCCTGTTGGCGACCCTGACCGCCTGCAGCCCCAAGCGTCCTGCGCCGCCCGCCTCGCCTCCGCCGCGGCCCTCCGCCCAGGCCTCTTCGCCGCAGCCCAGGACTGATCTGCCGGGCCTCGCGGTCGTCCGCGCGCTCTACGCGCCCAAGCTCACGCCCTTTCCGGACAAGCCGGACCATGACCCGTTCTTCACCGCCGAACTGGCCGGGGCGCTGAAGAAAGACAGCCATCCCGACGAAGTGGGCGCGGTTGACTTCGACTATCGCTACGACGCCCAGGATGTGCAGATCACCGACCTGCAGCTGACCGCCGTCAACACCCTGGATGGGGAGCGGGTGGCCGCGCGCTTCGACAATTTCCAGAAGCCCTATGAAGTCGACTACGACCTTGTGCTGACGCGCGACGGTTGGCGCGTCTCGGACGTTTCGGCCCCCGCCCAGCAGGGCGACCAGCCCTGGAGCCTGCGCGCCATGCTCAAGCTGCCCTCGCCCGACAGCGAGCCGCCGCATCGGCCTTAGCTTCGGTCAGAACCCCGCCATCTCGCAGAAATTGCTGCCCACATGGGGATAGCGCATGCACCAGGAATTGATCGGGGAAATGCCCGCGTGGTCTATGCGCAGGTCCATGGCCAGGTTCAGGGCCTTGGCCGGACCCGTGCTCGCCATGTTCGCGTTCTTCAGATCGTTGACATCATAGTCGCCGGCGAACAGGCGCCCAGGCGTGCGCTTGCCCAACTTGTCCACATCCACCCCGTAGAGCTCAAAGGTGAGCACCGAAGCGCCCGGCGGAAGGTCGACGGCGCCCGCCTGCACCGCGCGGGCGATCTGCCGCACCGCCTGTGACGCGCGGCGGACGGAATCCCCGGCCAGGTCCGGCTGGACGATGCGAGCCCTCACCAGCACGCCGTGCGGGGTGGGGGCGATCGCCACGATGATCGGATCGGCGGACGCGAGGGATTTGGGCGCGGGCGGTTCAGAGGATGGCGCCGGACGGCAGGCCGCGCACGCCAGGGCGAGCCCTGCCACGGCGAGGATTCCGACGCCCTGCCGCCCTGCCGTTATTCCCGTCTTGTCCGCCGACGCCTGCGTCATGGCGTCATTGCAACGCGATTTAACGCGTCTTGCGACCCTTACCGAGAGGACGAGCGAAGAATTCTGCGTTATCAGCGAGTAGCTTGACCATTGGCGCCGATTATCGGCTACGAAGCATCCAGGTTTAAACTGGAGGGGCTGTGCCTGTCGGGACGTTAAATCTGAAGACGCTGAGAGGCTACGCGATCGGCGGGGGCTTCTTTGTCGTCGCCTTTGTCATCCGAGGTCTCGGCGGACCCTGGTTTCAAGTCCACTATCCCTACTTCACTTATTTCTTCGCCGTAGTCGCCACCGCCTACTTTTCGGGCCTGTGGCCCGCCTTGGCCGTCAGCGCGATTTCGGCCGCCGCCGCCATGGCCACCTACTCGCCCCCGACTTTCATGACCCTGGCTCAAATGCCCAGCTCGCCGATCGGCGGGATTATGTTCTTCCTGGCCACCGCCGGGGTCGGAGCGGCCATCGCCACCTTGCGCCTTGCGCGTGATCGGCTGGAAGCGGAACGCAAACGCTATGCCGACCTCGCGGAAAATCGGGACGTGCTCTATCGCGAGCTGCAACACAGGGTTTCAAACAATATCCAGGTGGTGGCCGGCCTGCTCAGGGTGCAGGCGGCGACCGCCTCGCCCAGCGGGCGCAAGGCCCTGTCCGAAGCCTCCGGGCGCATCGCCGTGATCGCCAAGATTTCAGCGCGAACTGCACAATCAGGCCGGTGCGCCGACGCCCTTCCGCCACTTCGCCCAGGATCTGTTGTCCGACGCATTGACGGCCGCCGGGGCCGAAGGAATTACGGTGCGCATCGACGGCGGCGAAGAACCGCTGCACCCGAACCAGGCAACGGCCGTGTCCCTCGTGCTGCTGGAATGTTTCAACAACGCCCTGGAGCATGGATACGGGGGGAGCCCGGGCGGGCTGGTGCAAGTGAGCCTGGAGCGCCGGGCGAACCGGTGGCTGCTGACCGTGGGCGACGAGGGGCGAGGGCCGCCGAAGGATCTGGACACTGAACGCGGCGACAGTCTGGGCTTGAAGATCGTGCGCGCCATGGCCGCTCAACTCCACGGCGAGTTCTCCCTCGCGCCCGGCTCTCCGGGGGCGATCTGTCGACTGTGCTACCCGGTGCTGGACTGACCGTTCCGGCTCAGTCGTCGCCGTGCAACAGGGCGTACGGGTCGGCGACCTTGCCCGCCTCGAAGTCGGCGGCGGGAAGGGCTGTGGGATAACCCACCTCCATGCTCGCGCTGGCGTTCCACGCCATGACGATCAAATCGCGCAGTTCGCCCGCGCCGAAGGCGATCCGTTCAGTCATGAAGGCCACGCCGCGCGGATCGCCCTCGGCGAATCCACCCGCCTTCTCCAGGGCGTAGAACGGCTCGACGAGCTTCGCACCGGCCATCAGATACCGACCCGTGCTCGCTTCGATCGCGCATTGGCAATCGCGATAAGGCGCCATCTTCGCCTTGACCGAGGCCAAGGTCACATGGGCGGCCACATAGGGACCCTCCAGCGGCACATGGATATGGGCCAAGGTGTAGCCGTTGGGATTGGGGCCCGGCCCCCAGCCGTCGTGGTGGGAAGTGACGTGCAGGGGATAGGACCCGTCGCCGACGAAGTGCGACCAGATTCCCAGATCGGCGCGGATCAACAGCTCCCGGCGACGGCGGTCGGCCGCCAGCCAGGCCTTGTGGCCGGCATCGGCGGTCAGGCGTTCGCCCGCCGCGTCGGCCCGCCACAGGGCCAGGTCTTTCACCAGCTGCTGCCAGCCGTCGACAATGGCGTAGGGCAGATAGCCGACCTTCCAGCTGTCGGTTCCCGCCACGCGCAACGCCGTGTCGAAATCCTCGCGCGTTGGCGGAAGGGCGTCCAGCGACAGGCCGCCGGCTGTCTTGCCGTCCAGGTCCGCGTCCACGTAATGCGCCGGATCGCGCGCGTTGTCGTGCACGCGGCCGGCACGGCGCGAGCGGTCCGGATCGCGGGCGATCTCCGCCTCGTCCACGGCGAAGTCCGGCGCGCGCATGAAGGCTGGAGCCTCCGCCGGAAGCGCTTCGATCGCCGCCTGCGTGACCAGCCTATGGCCGGTGCTGCCCCAGGCCAGGGCCCGACCGGACCAACCCAGGCAGAGCAACAGGGCCGTGACGGCGGCGGGGCGCAAGCTGCGGGTCATGGCTGGAAGCCTCCTTGTCGGATGTGCGTCGGAGCTCGTAACGGAACCCTGCGACAGTCGCATGGCGCGCCGTCAAGCATCGCCCACGGTCACGTCGGCGGGCAAGGGGTTGTCCGCCGCCGCCTTGGCCGCTAAAGACGGTCGCTTGCTGGCCGACCGGGCCGCCGCCGTGGGCAATCCCCCGATGATCGCCGGACTCGCCGCCGTGGCGCTCGCCGCCGCGACCCCCTCTCAACCCCCAGCGCACGCGACCGCCGCGCCGATCGTCGCGATCGCGCCCGTGGTGGAGGTGGATCCGATCGGCGAACTCATCCGCGAGACGGAGATCGCCGCCGAAGACGCCGTAGACGAGCTGGAGGTCAAGGCCACGCTCTATTACGCCCGGATCAAGGGCATGAGTTCGCGCGATTCCCTCGGCTGCACGCTGGCCCCCATGCGCACCGTGGCGGTCGACCCGGCCGTCTTCCCCCGACATAGCGTGCTGTTCATCAAGCAGACGGTGGGCATGAAGCTGCCCGACGGCACGCTGCACGACGGCTACTGGTACGCCTCGGACGTGGGCCGGGCGATCAAAGGCCTGCACGTGGACCTATTCACCGGGATCACCGCCAAGTCCATGCGCGCATTCCAGCCGCTGAATCTGGCCACCGTCAGCGCCGTGAAGGTGGGAACCTTCGAAGGTTGCCCCTCCGCCAAATCGCCCGCGCCGACCAATCGGCAGGTCGCCGCGGCCAATTAGCCGCTCGCGGCGGTTCCTCGCCCGGATCGCTCGGATATCCAGCGTCTTAGCTGCGCTGCACACGGCGATAGAATTCAACCCTTGGCCCTCGATCCCTCAACAGGTAGTAGGACCGCGCGCAAGATCAGGATTGCAATGACGGTTTCCGCCCCCGAGGCCACGAACAAGACGCCGGTGAACAGTCCCTTCCACCATGAGACGGTATTGTGGGTGAAGCACTGGACCGACCGGCTGTTCAGCTTCGCCATCACCCGGCCGGACGGCTTTCGCTTCCGCTCGGGCGAATTCGTGATGATCGGCCTGCCGGGCGAGGTCAAACCGATCATGCGCGCCTATTCCATCGCCTCGCCCAACTACGCCGAGGAGCTGGAGTTCCTGTCGATCAAGGTGCCCGACGGCCCCCTGACCTCGCGCCTGCAGCACATCAAGGTCGGCGACGTCATCCTGCTCGGCAAGAAGCCCACCGGAACGCTGGTGCATGACGCCCTGAAGCCCGGCAAGCGTCTGTGGCTGTTCGGCACGGGCACGGGCCTGGCGCCCTGGCTCAGCGTGGCGCGCGACTATGAGACCTACGACAAGTTCGAGAAAGTCATCGTCGCCCACGGCGTGCGCCAGGTGGCCGAGCTCTGCTATCGCGACCTGTTCACCAAGGATATCTTCCAGGACGAGCTGATCGGCGAGATGGCCAAGAACCAGCTGATCTACTACCCGACGGTGACGCGCGAGCCGTTCGAGCGGCAAGGGCGCCTGACCACGCTGATCGAGACCGGGCAGATCTTCAAGGACCTCGGCCTCGACCAGAACAAGTTCGATCCCCTGAACGACCGCGTGATGCTGTGCGGCTCCATGGACATGATCAAGGACATGGCCAAGGTGTGCGAGGACCAGGGGCTGAAGGAAGGCTCCAATTCCGAGCCTGGTGACTTCGTGCTGGAGCGGGCGTTCGTGGGGTGAGGAGCGGCCGCCGCTGGAAGCGGCGGCGTGCGATGGCCAAGGATTTGGCCGTCGCCGCGACGAACGCACGCAGCTTTGCTGCGGGCGGACGCCTGGGTTCGGTCCTACCGCTTCTTGCCCAGTTCCGCGGCGATGTCCTTGACCATGCGCCCCGCCTTGCGGTGGGCGGCAGTGAGCTGGTCTCGCGTGACGCCCCAGCGCTTCATCCAGTATTCCACCGCCTGGCGCTCGGACAGGTCCAGCCGGTCCTTGTCGATAAAGCCGCGCTTGTCTTTCAGGCCCGCCATCTGCGACTCTCCCTGCTGGCCCACCCTAACCACACGACGGATCAACCGCCATGCCCGCCTCCCCGCCCCTTCGCCGCCTGATCGACCTGCCGGGCATGGCCGAGCTTGAGCGCAAGGCCTTGATGAAGCCGGCCTATGCGGACGAAGCCTGCCGCGCGGATTTCCCCGAGATCGACGAGACCGCCCGCTCCCTGTTTGGCCTGACGCCGGATGAGGCCGACGAGGTTCCTCGTCCGGCGGACTGGGACCGCATCGAGCGCAAGCCCGTCGCCCAGCAGGTGGCCGCCTTCGAGGCCGAGGGGTGGGACGTGACCGACGACAAGCGGCGTCCGCTGCGCATGCTCGGCCAATTCAGCGCGGCCCTGTGGCTGGCCGTGCGTGGGGTGGCCGGGAGCCTGCCGTTCGCGCCGCCGCCCAAGGAGGACGAACCCGGCGATTGGGGCTCGAGCCTGGCGGCCGAGGCGGCGCGGTTCAGGAAGCGGTAGGGCAGCTCCAGCCTGTGCCTTTGAACTCGCGCCCGACTGCAGTGCTATCTTCTCGACCCGAAAGGCCGCCGAGATGACCGCGCTCGTGCGTCGATTCACTGGGCCTGCTTTCGAAGAAAGTCGGCATGCCCTGAAGCCCATGGTGAGATTGAAGCTATCGGAGATCCGGCAAGGACCAGGCCGGCCCATCCGGGCCGCCGCCGCGCGGTCTCCGCAGGCGAGCCTTGACGCTTGCCCAGAAACACTTCGATCGCGGACTGGCCTCCAAGGACTTAAGGACGCCTCAGTTCATTTCCGCCCCACAGCGCATTGGCTAGCTTCCGCCGCCGTCGTCCCCGCTAAAACCGCGCCCATGCTGCGCCTGATCAATCTGAAACTGCCGCTCGGCCATCCGCCCGAGGCGCTCGAGGCCGCGGTGCTGGAGCGTCTGGGCGTGAGCGCCGATGAGCTAATCTCCTGGCAGGTGGCGCGGCGCGCGCACGACGCTCGGCGCAAGTCGGCGATCCAGATGGTCTATTCGGTGGACGCCCAGGTGAAGGATGAGGCGCAGGTTCTGGCCCGGCTGGCGGGCGATTCCGGCGTTCGGCCAGCGCCGGACATGGAGTACCGCTTCGTCACCCGCGCCGCCCAGCCTCCCACGCTTCGCCCCCTCGTCATCGGCTCGGGTCCTTGTGGCCTGTTCGCGGGTCTGATCCTGGCGCAGATGGGTTTCGCGCCCATCATCCTGGATCGAGGCAAGGTCGTCCGTGAGCGGACAAAAGACACCTGGGGCCTGTGGCGGCGCGGTGTGCTGAACCCGGAATCCAATGTGCAGTTCGGCGAGGGCGGCGCGGGCACCTTTTCGGACGGCAAGCTCTACAGCCAGATCAAGGACCCGCGCCATCTGGGCCGCAAGGTGCTGACCGAATTCGTCAAGGCGGGCGCGCCGCCGGAAATCCTCACCGAAGCCCATCCGCACATCGGCACCTTCCGCCTGGTGGGCATGCTGGAACGGCTGCGCGCGACCATCGAGGCGTTGGGCGGGGAGTACCGTTTCGAAAGCCGGGTGGACGACCTCGACATCGCCACAGGCGCCGATGGCGTGCGGCGCGTGCGCGGGGTCGTGCTGCAGACCGGGCAGCACATCGCCGCCGATCATGTGGTCCTGGCCGTCGGCCACAGCGCGCGCGACACCTTTTCCATGCTGCTGGAGCGCGGCGTGTCCATCGCGGCCAAGCCTTTCTCCATCGGCTTTCGCATCGAGCATCCGCAAGGGCTGATCGACCGGGCGCGTTTCGGCGCCTGCGCGGGCCATCCGGCCCTGGGCGCGGCCGACTACAGCCTGGCGCATCACGCTTCCAACGGCCGCACGGCCTACAGTTTCTGCATGTGCCCCGGCGGCACGGTGGTGGCCGCGGCGTCCGAACCCGGCGGGGTGGTGACCAACGGCATGAGCCAGTATTCGCGCAAGGAGCGCAACGCCAACGCCGGGATTGTTGTGGGCGTCACTCCGGAGGCGGATTATCCCGGACATCCCCTGGCCGGGGTGGCGTTGCAGCGGCGCCTTGAACAGGCGGCGTTCGTGGCCGGCGGCGGAGGCTATGCGGCGCCCGGCCAGCGGATCGGCGATTTCCTGGCGGGCCGACCGTCCGACCATTTCGGCGAGGTGATCCCGTCCTATCGGCCGAGGGTCACGCCGACCGATCTATCCCCATGCCTGCCCGAATTCGCGATCGCGGCCATCCGCGAGGCCCTGCCCGTCTTCGGCCGCCAGATTCCGGGGTTCGACCATCCCGATGCGGTGCTCACGGGCGTGGAGACCCGAACATCCTCGCCTGTGCGCATCGGCCGGGGCGAGGACTTCCAGAGCCTGAACACCCGAGGTCTCTATCCGGCCGGCGAGGGCGCGGGCTACGCCGGTGGAATCCTCTCGGCCGCGGTGGACGGCATCAAGGCGGCGGAGGCGGTGGCGCTGTCTCTGACCAGCGCGCGCGCCGCGACCAAGGCCGTTTAACCGCCCTTTTCCGGCGCCGTGTAGGCCAGATACCCCCGCTCCACGAGCCGGCGCATGGCGTCGTACACCTCGGCCAACTCCTCGTAAGCCCGGCGCAGTTGCGACAGCCGGTCGATCTGCATCTGGCTTAGCGGCTGGCCGGAACTCGGATGCGGCGACCGCCGTGGCGACCCACTGGCTGCGGGCCTGGGCGGCGGCGACGCCGAGCCGCTGAAAGGTCTTGGCCTCGGCGCGGCCCAGCACATGGCTGATCACCTCGCGGTTGGACACATAGGCGGTGTAGTCGATCTGCTCGAGATTGCCTCGCAACTGGCGCTGAGCATGCGGGTCGAGGTTGTCCTGGGGCTCGAAATGCTCATTGGATCCGCGCCTGTAGTTGGACATCACGCTGGACATGGCTGGCCTCCCGGCCCGCAGGGGCCGTTTGGGACGAGCTTAGCGCCGGCTGTTGAGCGAAGCGTTAAGAGCGGGTTCAGATATCGCCGCCGATTTCCACGGGTTGAGGCTCGGCGCGGCTCACATGGATGCCGCATTCGGTTTTTTCCGAGCCTGCCCACCGGCCCGCGCGCACATCGTCCCCGTCCTGCACCGGCTGGGTGCAGGGCCAGCAGCCCACCGAGGGATAGCCGAAGGCCACCAGGGGATGGGGCGGAAGGTCGTGTTCGGCGACGTAGGCGTCCAACTCCGCCTTGCCCCAATTGGCCAGGGGATTGAACTTGATCTTGCCGTCAGCCGTCTCGGCCACCTGCAGGCGCAGGCGGTCGCCTCCGTGGAAGCGCTTGCGGCCGGTGATCCAGGCGTTGAATCCGCCCAGCGCCCGATCCAGCGGCAGCACCTTGCGGATATGGCAGCAGGCGTCGGTGTCGGTCTTATACAGGTCCGCGTTGGGATCGACCGCGGCCAGGTCCTGAAACTGCGGACGCAGGTCGCGCACGTCGGTCAGGCCCAATTGCTTGCTCAGCGCCTGGCGATAATCCAGCGTCTGGCCGAATAGCATGCCGGTGTCGAGGAACAGCACCGGCGTGGACGGATCGATCTGAGCGACCATGTGCAGCAGCACGGCCGATTCCGCCCCGAAGGAAGACACCAGGGCGATATGGCCGCCGTATTCGCGCAGGGCCTCGCGCAGAATTCGGAAGGATGCGCATCGCGCAGCTGCGCATTCAGCGCCTGGACCCGCGCCGACAGGTCCGCCTCATCGCCTCGGCGTTCGGCGTTCAGAACACCGCCCTCAAAGGCCATGTTCCAGCTCCTCTTTCAATGGGCGCGCCGCGGCGAAGCCGGCGCGTTCGGCATAGATCGGCGGCCGGTGGTCGACCCCCCGCTGATAGACGTGACGATAACGCCGCGTGGCCGACAGCCATTCGTCCGGACCCGAACCGTCGGACGGGATGAAGGCGTCAAAGCCGCAGCGGAGCATGAACTGGGCCTGCTCGCGCAGGACATCGCCCACCGCGCGCACCTGGCCGCCATAGCCGTAGCGCTCGCGCAGCAGTCGCGCGGCGCTGTAAGGCCGCCCGTCGCGAAACTTGGCGAACGCCAGTTCGATCACGGCCAGACGCGGCAGATCATAGGCGAGGGCCTCGACGTCTTCGCTGGGCTGCAGGCGCACGCCGACCCGACGCCCGGCCGCCAGCAGGCCGTCGCCCTCAGACTGGAACCGCGCGAGGGTGACGATGATGTCGCCGCCAGCCGGAATAACCTCGTCGTCCGCAACGAAGGCATAGACGTCCTGCGCCAAGACGGCCCGGTCCCCCTCGATGCTAATCAGCGTCGGCATACAAAGCCTCCTTGAACGGCGTCAGACCTGTGCGGCGCAAGGTGTCCAAAAACCGCTCGCCGTCCTTACGCTGGCTCAAATAGGTATCCACCAGGGTTTCCACAGCGTCGGGCACCTTGGAAAAATGTACGGCAGGCCCGAGAATTTCCGCCAGGGTCGCGTCCTTGTCACCCGAGCCGCCCAGGGAAATCTGATAGAATTCCTCGCCCTTCTTATCCACGCCCAGGATGCCGATGTTGCCCAGGTGGTGGTGGCCGCAGGCGTTGATGCAGCCGGAAATCTTCACCTTCAGCTCGCCGATGGCCTCGGCCCGCTCAGGATCGGCGAAGCGTTTCGCAATAGCCTGGGCCACGGGAATGGCGCGGGCGTTGGCCAGGCTGCAGTAGTCCAGTCCCGGGCAGGCGATGATGTCCGTGATCAGATCGATATTGGCGCTGGCCAGGTCCGCAGCCTTCAACGCCGCATAAAGCGCCGGCGCATCGTCCAGCTTCACGTGCGGCAGGACGAGGTTCTGGGTGTAGTTCACCCGCACCTCGCCGAAGGCGTAGCGGTCGGCCAGATCGGCGATCGCCTCCATCTGCTCGGCGCTGCAATCGCCCGGCGTCTGGCCCGGCGTCTTGAGCGAAACATCGACAATGGCGTAGCCGGCGACCTTGTGCGGATGGACATTACGCCGGGCGAAGCGGGCGAAGTCCGGATCGGCCAGGGCGGCCTCGAACGCTTTCGAAACAGGAGGCAGAGTCTGAAAGGCGTGCGGATGGAACGCGCCGCGGATGCGGGCCAGCTCCGTGTCCGGAAGATCGGACGCCGCGCCGTCGATCTTGGCCCATTCGGCCTCGACCTGGCGGGTGAATTCCTCCGCGCCCAGGCTGTTGACCAGGATCTTGATGCGCGCCTTGTGAATGTTGTCGCGCCGTCCGTGGCGGTTGTAGACCCGGATGATCGCTTCCAGATAGGACAGCAGCCGACCCGCGGGCAGCCACTCGCGCACGGTCTTGGCCAGATAGGGCGTGCGCCCCTGGCCGCCGCCCACCATCACTTCGAAACCCAGCGCCCCATCGCGCCCGCGCCGCAGCTGCAGGCCGATGTCGTAGGACCGCGCGGCCGTGCGGTCCTTGGCCGAGGCGGTCACCGCGATCTTGAACTTGCGCGGCAGATAGCTGAATTCCGGGTGGAAGGTGGACCACTGACGAATGACCTCGGCCCACACGCGCGGATCGTCGACCTCGTCGGCCGTGGCGCCCGCATAGGGATCGGCGGTGACGTTGCGGATGCAGTTGCCGGAGGTTTGGATGGCGTGCAGATCGACCTCGGCCAGGGCGTCCATCACGTCCGGCGCATCGCGCAGCTTGATCCAGTGCAGCTGCAGATTGGTGCGGGTGGTGAAATGGCCATAGCCCTTGTCATAGGTCTTGGCCACCCAGGCCAGGCGCCGCAACTGGCGCGTGGACAGGGTCCCATAGGGGATGGCGATGCGCAGCATGTAGGCGTGCAGCTGCAGATAAAGGCCGTTCATCAGGCGCAGGGGCTTGAACTGGTCCTCGGTGATCTCGCCGGCCAGGCGGCGCGCGACCTGATGGCGGAACTCGTTGGAGCGGTCCGTCAGCATGGCCTTGTCGTAGGCGTCGTAGCGATACATATGGCCCGATCCTAACGCTTGATCAGCTTGACGCGCCCGCTGGAGCGGGCGGCGGAGGTGGCGGCGGCCAGCGCCTGGACATCGGCGTTTCCGTCCGCTTGCTTGCCGTGCTGCGGGGTGTTGGAGGGCCCAAGCGCGCGAATGCGCTCGCGGTAGGATACCGGAACCCAGTGGCCCGCGGCCTCCTCCACGTCGATCAGATAGGGCGCCACCACCACCGTCGGCTGGGAGTTCGCGGCGGCCAGGGCGGCGTCGGCGACGGCATCGTCGGCGAAGCGTTCGCCGTCGGAAAAGTCGAGCGCCCAGCGGCCGCGGTTCCAGAACACCACTTCGCCCGTGCTCAGACTATTGGCGGTCAGCACCTTCACGCCGGCCCCCCTTCGGCGAGACCCAAGGCCTCGACCGCGAGATGTTGCAATTCTTCGGGCTCGACCTCGGCCATGGCGGCGACCTCGCCGATCAGCAGCAAGGCCGGCCCATCCAGCCCGAGCACCGCGCCCGGTAGGTCGATCAGCCGCGTGAGAACCCGCCGCTCGCTCGCAAGGCTGGCGTCCTGCACCACCAGCACCGGCGTGGAGGGCGCGCGGCCCGCCGCGATCAGGCGCGAGGCTATGGCAGGCGCCGCGGTCAGGCCCATATAGACCACCACCGTTTGGTTGGCGCGGGCCAGGGCGGCCCAGTCCAGGTCCGGCTCGCCCACGGACCCGTCCGCCTTCGGCGCGGCGTGGCCGGTGACGAAGGTCACCGACTGCGCCAGCCCCCGATGCGTCAGGGGCGCGCCGGCCGCCGCCGCGGCGGCCAGGGCGGCGGTAACGCCCGGAACCACATGCACCTGAACGCCCGCCGCGCGCAGGGCCTGCAGCTCTTCGCCGCCTCGGCCGAACACGAAGGGATCGCCGCCCTTCAGCCGCACCACATTCAGGCCCTCACGGGCCAGGGCGATCAGCAGATCGTTGATGTCGTCCTGCGGCAGGGTGTGGCGGGACTTGCGCTTGCCCACGTCGATCAGCCGGGCGTCCGGCGCGGCCAGGTCGAGGATCGCCTGGGGCGTCAGCCGGTCATGCACCACCACATCGGCGCCCCGCAGCACGCGCAGGGCCTTGACCGTCAGCAGATCCGGATCGCCGGGACCGGCGCCCACCAGATGCACCACGCCCGACGCCGACGCTGACCGTCCCGCGCCGCCCAGCGGCACGAGCCTTCGTCCCTTGCGGATCGCATCGCCTCGATGGTGTGAGCCGGAGCCGGCCATCAAATCAGGTCCTCTAAATCCCAAAATACCACAGCCGCGGCTCACGGCATGGGCCAAACCCGCCGTGAGCCGCCGCAAATAACCAGAACACAAGAGCCGGGACAGTTGAAAATTTAGGCGTCATGGTCCACTTCGCAAACCAAGGACTTCTGCCCGACCCATTAGGAAATCTATGGAACGCCGCCGCCTGCCGCCGCTGAACGCCTTGCGCGCCTTCGAGGCCGCCGCCCGGCATCTGAATTTCAGCCGCGCCGCGGACGAACTGTCTGTGACGCCCGGCGCCGTCAGCCAGCAGATTCAGAATTTGGAAGACTACGTCGGCGCCTCGCTGTTCAAGCGCACGCCCAAGGGCCTGCTGTTGACCGACGCGGCCCAGACCGCCCTGCCCGCCCTGCGGGAGGCCTTCGACCGGCTGGCCGAGGCCGCCTCCCTGCTGACCGCCGCCGTGGACGGCCGGCGCTTGACCGTTTCGGTCGCGCCCTCCTTCGCCGCCAAGTGGCTGGTGCCGCGCCTTGGCCTGTTCGAGGAAGCCCACCCGCAGGTGGACGTCTGGCTGTCGGCCGACATGGAGGTGGTCGACTTCGCCTCGGGCGAGATCGACCTGGCCATCCGTTACGGCGGGGGTCGCTATCCGGGGTTGGAGGTGGTCAAGCTGATGGCCGAGACGGTCATCGCGGTGGCCAGTCCCGAACTGGTCGCCGCGCACCCCCTGAGCGACCTATCTGACCTGGCCAACCAGATCCTGCTGCACGACGGCTCGCCGGACGCGGACGACAGCTGCCCGGACTGGCCCATGTGGCTGGCCGCGCGCGGGGTCAAGGGCGTGGACGGCACGCGCGGGCCGCGCTTCAACCAGTCCAGCCTAGTGATCGAGGCGGCGGCGGGCGGTCGCGGCGTGGCCCTGGCCAAGCGCGCCCTGGCCCAGGCTGACCTGGACGCCGGACGCCTGGTGGCGCCGTTCCAGATCGCGACAGCGGTCGACTTCGCCTATTACGTGGTCCACCCCAAGGCCAAGGGCCGCCTGCCCCAGGTCAAGGCCTTCGTCGCCTGGATCACCGCCCAGGCGGCGGCGCACGAGGCGGCGCTGATGACCATCGACAACGGAGCGGGGATTTAGGGGCGTTGGCGCGCAATCGACGTGGCAAGGTCAGCGTCAACGTTGCAGCGGCGCGGAGAGCGCATGAAAACTCGTCCGAGCCCGAAACGCGGACCCCTGGAGATATGCGCCCTGCAGCGCATGGAACGAGATCTGGCGAAGATCGGCAGAGTGTTGCTTTATGTTTAAAGCTTCACCGCGTCCAATAGGTTTGGAGGCTCAGAACCAAAATATGAGCAATAAGCTCCCTTGGGGGCGAACGTCATATTAATGTTGAGACAGGCTTCTTTATTAGCAAAGGGCCCTAGGACCAGTTGGCCCAAACGCGCGCTCTCACTCGGCGGACTATAGAAATACCATCCGGGACCATCCCATCCCTTGGCGTCCGGGCTGGCTTGGGCGGCCGTGGACATACCGCCAAGAAGCAAAAGCGCGGCGATCGATAGATTCCAGAAGCGACGCATGAAGCCTCCTCCGACAATTCCGAGCCGGCCATTGGATACGCCCGGGACACGCGGATTGGATCGAATAATAGCGTTTTCCCAAAGCGCGTATAGGCGCCAGGGCCCATGGCGTTGAACGCCGGCCGGCCGATGCAAGCCGTGACTTGCCCGATCGCATCGAGACGCTCAGCATCCTGACAGGGCGCAGGAATCGACCTTGGAGGTAACGGAGCTGCGCTGTTCCTGGGGCGTGCAGTAAAAGCCGACGAGGGTTCCGGCGCTCGACATGTATGACATGAGCTGGTCCGAAAACGTTTTCGCGTCTTCAGGATTTTCGAAACAACCGACCGGCGCGTTCGACAGGTAAGGGACGTCGTTGGCGAACTTTCGCACCGCCAGGCAGAGGGCCGCATCTTTTTGCGGCGCGGGCGTCATCGCCGCCACGCGATTCAGTTCCCAATCGCATCTTGATGCTCCTGCTCGACAAGGTCGAATTTCCGGCTGAATGCGGCGGACTCGTCATCGGCGCGCACCGGCCCTGCGAACGCGGTGCACGCCAGGATCATTGCCATCCGCGAAGCCTATTAAAATCGTGGCGACGTCGGCGAGATCGACCAACGGGCTGCAAGCGGTCGCTCGGGCTGTGCGCCGAGGATGTCCCTAACGCACCTTATTCCTCTCCCCCAACTCGATCGGCGGCGGCCTTAGCGACTGCAGCGCCCGTTCGTGGACATAGGCGGCGATGTCGGCCAGGGCGCGGTCCAGGGCGTCGCGCACGCCCAGCAGCCGCGCCGTCTTCACGCCCAGCGGCGCCTCAAAGGCCGCCTCGGCCGCCTCGCAGGCCTGGGCCACCTGGAAAGCGCCCACGCCGAGCGCCGAGCCCTTGAGGCTATGGGCGGCGTCGCGCCAGGCTCCCGCTTCGGCGGCCGGGTCGAGCAGGGGCAGCCACAGCGCCGCCTGCTCGCGAAACAGTCCCAACACCTCCTCGACGAGGGCCTCATCGCCCGCGGCGTAGCGCTCCAGATGCCGAAAATCCACCGCCCCCGTCAGATCGCGCCTGGCCATGGATCGCTCCGATTGCGAAGCCTTTCGCCGAGCCGACGACTCGCTCGCCCCGTCAAGGTAAAGCCCTGTCGCGAACGGGCAAGGTGGTCCGCTTGCCATCGGAGCGATTTCGCGTATGTTCCGCGCCCTCGCCGGGGCCCTACCCCATGGCGCGGGTGCATAGCTCAGTTGGTAGAGCAGCTGACTCTTAATCAGCGGGTCGTAGGTTCGAATCCTACTGCACCCACCATTCCCGGTGACGCCGAGGCAGCGGCCTAACCTGAGAACGACACGCCCTTGGCCTCCGGTCCGAACCAGGCGACCAGGCTCAGCGTCACGGCCACCACCGCGCAAACCGAAGCCAGCGCCATGGCGTAGTTGTTCCCGTGGCTCTCGGCCATGCCGGCCTGCAATATGATGCCGCCCGCCGCGATCAGATTGCCGGTCTGGTAGACGAAACCGGGGAAGGCGCCGCGCGCTTCGGGCGGAGACAGCTCGTTCAGGTGCACGGGCACCACGCCCCAGGCGCCCTGAATGGCGATCTG
>CAWDPL010000046.1:0-7475 GCA_963804105.1 uncultured Alphaproteobacteria bacterium | reverse complement strand
CCAATGTTTTGCCTTCGCCGGTTGCCATTTCCGCAATTTTACCCTGGTGCAATACAATACCGCCAATTAACTGTACATCATAGTGTACCATATCCCAGGTAACTTCATTGTCGGCAGCAATCCAGGTATTATGATGGATGGCTGTTTCGCCTTTTATTACCACATTTTTTTTGCGGGCGGCAAGGTCACGGTCAAACTGCGTTGCAGTAACCTCAATTGTTTTACACAATGTGATGATGCCGACGCCTCGCCAGGCGGTGCGCAAAGATGGCGATGACTGGGCTGAGCCGGGCAAATTCATCTCTGACGGTCCCTATCTGCTGACCGAGTGGAGGCAAACGACCATGTGACGGTGGTGAAGAACCCCAGGTTCTACGACGCGGCTTCGGTGTGCGTGGACCAGATCACCTACTATCCCACCACAGATAAGGTTTCCGCCGAACGGCGGGTTCGTCGCGGCGAACTGGACGCCAATATCGGCCAGGGCATCGTCATGAGCCGCGTGGCCTATCTGCGCCGGCCGGACCAGATTCCGGCCTATGTGCACACGCACACCTGGATGGGCCTGGAGTACCTGTCATTCAACATCAAGAACGTGCCGGCGCTCAGAGACCGGCGTGTGCGCCAGGCGCTGACCATGGCGATTGATCGCGATTTCATCGTTAAGCAGTTGCGCCGAGGCGGCGAGCCGCCCGCCAACACCTTCGTGCCTCCGGGCGTGGCCGATTACGCGGGCGCTCAGCCGCCCTATTGGGCCGCATGGCCGCTCGAGCGGCGGCAAAACGAGGCTCGGCGACTTCTGCAAGAGGCCGGCTATGGTCACGGCGGGCGCCCCTTGAAGCTGACTATCTATCTGCGCGCGATCACCGATCCCCAATGGCACGACACAGCAATCCAGGCGGCATGGAAGACGATCGGCGTCAGCGCCGATCTGATTCGAAGCGACACGGCCGTCGCCTACTCGGCATACCAGACCGGCGATTTCCAAGTGGCGAATCCAGGCTGGATAGCCGACTACGATGACCCGATGAGTTTTCTTTTCATGTTCAAGTCAAACGGCAGTCAGATCAACTACGGCCATTACGCCAACCCTGCCTATGACGCTCTGCTGGATCGCGCGGACGCCGAAACTGACCCCGTCAAACGCGGCGCCGATCTGGCCGCGGCCGAGCACCTGATGTTGGAGGACGCCCCTGTCGCGCCGTTGTTTTTCGATGTCTCGACCAACCTCGTGAATCCCAAGATCACCGGTTGGGCCGACAACCTGCAAGATTACCATCCGTCCCGCTATCTCTGCTTCGCCGGCGCCCATGCGCCGGGCCGGTAGACGAAGGCGGAGGACGGCCCTCGGACCGCCCGCCGCCCGTTCGCCTCAGAAATGAAGCTGCTCGATCAGGGCGATCGCCACTGCGAGCCCAAGGCCCAGCAGGGCGAAGACGCCGATCCGATCGGCGATTACCGCGGGATTGCCCGCGTTCGTCTTGGATGTCTTGCTCATGGCCATATCCTTCAAAAGCGACAGGTTGGAGTGCGCCCCCCACTTCGAAGCGCCGGACCCTTTCAGGCGTCCGGACGAACCCTATTTAGGAAGCGATTTTCGGCGTTAAAGGGGCCGGGATGCGGCGGGGGCGAGGCTGCGGCGAGAGGGCGATTTGTCCCCGTGGAAAACAGGCCTATGCCTTGATCGTCCCGCACGTCGGGGTGATTCGCGGAGGTTCGCATGCAGGCCCGGACGGAGCCCGGCGGTGCGGTCGCGGCGCCGGATTTCGGCGAGCCGGCGCGGTCGTTCACCTGCGCCACCGACAATATTCCCAACTACAGCCTGGACGTGGCGGCAGGCCGCTGGCTCGTCTTGATGTTCATCGGCTCGGCGGGCCTGGACGCCTCCATCGAGGCGCTTGCGCACGGCGCTGGACAAGCGCGACCTGTTCAACGACGTGGACGCGGCCCTGTTCGCCGTCAGCGTCGATCCGGCCGATCGCAGCGAGCGCGGCCTGGCCAATTCCGAGCCGGGGGTGCGCTTTTTCTGGGACTTCGACTTCGCCGCCTCGCGGCTCTACGGCGTGGCCAATGACGAGGTCCTGCGGCCCGGCGTGTTCCTGATCGATCCGGCCTTCCGCATCGTCATGGCCGAGCCGGTGGAGAACACCCCGGCGATCATGGCGCGGTTGGAGCAGGAACTGGCGCGGGGGCCGGACGAAGGACAGTTCCCGCCGATCCTGACCCTGCCGCGAATCCTGGAGCCGGAACTGTGCGCCGAACTGATCGCCTATTTCCGCGCCGGTCATCCGTCGCGGTCGGGCTTCGCCGCCACGGTCGGCGGGCGAACGGTGGAGCAGCACAACGCCGTGCTCAAGCGGCGCACGGACGTGACCATCGAGGATCCCGCCCTGATCGACGCCGTGCGCACGCGGCTGGAAACGCGCCTGTTTCCCATGATCCAGCGCGCCTTCGCCTGGCGGCCGACGCGCATCGAGCGCTATCTGATCTGTCGCTACGGGGGCGAGGATCAGGGCTTTTTCTTCCCCCACCGCGACGACATCACGCCGGGCGCGGCGCACCGGAAGTTCGCCGTCACCCTCAATCTGAATGCCGAGGACTATGAGGGCGGAACGCTGCGCTTTCCCGAGTTCGGCCGGCGCGTCTATAAGCCCCCGACGGGCGGGGCGACGGTGTTTTCCTGCAATCTGCTGCACGAGGCCATGCCCGTGACCTCAGGCGAACGCTTCACGGTGGTGCCGTTTCTGTTCGACGAGGAGGGCGAGGCGCTGAGGCAGGCCAATCTGGCCCTGGTGGGGCTAATCGCCCTCGCCTGAGCCGGCGTCAGCCGCTCTGCGGCCCAAAAACAACTCTGCCCGCCCATGACGGGCGGGCAGAGCGATGGTCAAGACGGCGATCGTATGCGATCAGTACTTGTATTCGATGCGGACGCCGTAGGTTCTCGGATCGCCGACCGGCGCGGTGAAGGGCGTGCCGATGCTGACGCCGGTGATGTACTGGTGGTCGGTCAGGTTCTTGCCCCACAGGGCCACCTTCCAGTGGCTGTTGGCGGGGGCGTAGCCGATGGACGCGCCGATCAGGCTGATGGCCGGACGACCGGAAATCGCCACGTCGGTCGGATCGAAATAGACCGCGGACTGGTACTGGTACTCCAGGCGGGCGAAGGCGATGGCGCCGTTGCCGAAGTCATGATCGTACTGACCGGTCCAGTTGAAGGTCACGTGCGGGGCGTTGACCAGCTGGTTGCCCGACGCGTTGAAGGTCGAGTAGCCGTCGACGTTCCCGAACTTGGTGCCGGCCGGCAGGTACGGGACCAGCGCCGAGTTGTAGATATAGTTGGGGAAGGAATTGTAATCGGAATTCAGCAGGACCAGGCCCGCCGTCATCGTCAGATTCGGGATCGGCTTATAGATGCTGTTGAATTCCGCCCCGGTGAGGGTCGCATTGCCGGCGTTGGACACCACCTGCTCTTCCGGACCGATGATGGCGTTGAACTGCAGACCCGTCCACACATAGTGGAACACGTCGAAGTTGAAGCGCAGGGTGTGGTCGAGCCACTCGGTCTTGGCGCCGGCTTCATAGTCCCACAGCAATTCCTGACCGAAGCTGGCGCCCGGGACAAACTGGGCGGTGCCGGAGAACCCGCCGCTCTTGGTGCCCTCGCTGGCCGAGACATAGAGCAGGGCGTCAGGCGTGGCCTGCCAGTTGACCGCGATCTTCGGCGTCAAGGCGTGATAGGTCCGGTTCAGGTCGGCGATGAACGGGTTCTGCGCGGGCGCGGAGACATAGGGGTTGGCGGTGGTGTTCACGCCGCCGCCCTTACAGAACAGAATAGGGCGGGTTTGCACCGGGGCGTGGCCAGTTGCCGCAATCGGTCCAGAATTCGGTGTTCGTATTGAGGGTCTTGCGCTCCTCGGTGTAGCGGGCGGCCACGGTGACGCCCAGGGTCGGGGTGATCTGATAGGTTTCCTGGAAGAACACCGCGTTCGACAGGGTCGGCTGCAGCACGTTCTGGAAGACGTAGATGCCCCAGGGCGGATTGCCCGAGATGCCCCACGGCTTGTAGACGTTGGCCACCTGCTTGGACTGGTCGTCATAGATG
Source organism: uncultured Alphaproteobacteria bacterium (assembly GCA_963804105.1). Taxonomy (GTDB): domain Bacteria; phylum Pseudomonadota; class Alphaproteobacteria; order Caulobacterales; family Caulobacteraceae; genus BOG-938. The sequence goes on along the minus strand of CAWDPL010000046.1, from coordinate 3,373 downwards.
AACAGACCGACCAGGCCCGACAGCGGGCCGTAGTGGTTGATAATATTGAATTCCTGGCTGACCTGGTATTCCTTGTACACCGAGCCGCCGGGGCCGCTGTCGATCGAGCCGAAGGAGCCGTTCTGATAGAACGAGGTGTCGGTGCGAAGGGCCGAGAGGACCTCAAGCTCAGATTGTCATTGTACTTCCAGTTGAATTCGTCGTTGATGCCGTAGGCGTGCTCGGTCTCGTTGCGGCGCCCGGCTCATGTCGGTTTCGTGGAAGTTGCCGAGCGTGGAATTGGCCAGGGCGTCGCCTGCATCCGCGGTCAGCAGCACGGCCGACGGCTGCCAGGCTTCGTTCGTATAGAGCCAGTCGGCGCGCAGGGTGTTGGTGATGTTGGAGGTCGGCTCCCAGCGCAGCTGGACCTTGGCGCCGGACCGGTTCTCCGCGTCCACGTCGCCCACGCCGGAGTCGACGTTGTGGATATAGCCGTCGTGCTGGGTGTGGCTGATCGACAGGCTCGCCTGCATGTTGTCGGCGATCGGGCCGGTGATGCGGGCCGATTCGTCGATCAGGGCGTAGTTGCCGACGTTCAGCGTGTTCTGGAAGCCGAAGGTGTCTGACGGCGCCTTGGAAATGAAGTTGATCGCGCCGCCGGTGGAGTTGCGCCCGAACAGGGTGCCTTGCGGACCCTCCAGCACCTCGATCCGGTCCAGGTCGTTGAAGTTGGTCGACTGGATCACCGATTGGCGGGCGAGGTACACGCCGTCGAAGTATTCGGAGATATCCCCTTCCAGGCCGTTGAACCCGCCGACGCCGCGAAGGGTGACGATGTCGTTCAAGCCGTGCTGGACCACCAAGCTCGGGACTTCCGACTGAAGGTCCTTCAGGTTTTCGACGTTGTCCTCGGTCAGGGTGGCGGCGGACACCACCTCGACCGGAATTGGGGTTTTCTGCTGGTTGGTTTCGCCCATCTTGGTGGCCGTGACCACCACCTCGGCGATCCCGTTATCCGCCGCATGGGCCGCCAGCCCCGGCGCAAACGCCAAAACGGCCAGCGCCGTCCCCGTCATCATCTTGAATTTAAGGTTCACAGCGTCTCTCCCTCAGTTACGTTTGCGTTGCTTCACAAGGATGGCCCGCCGCCGAAACACCGGTTCGGTCGACCGATACCTCCAAGCGCCTCTTCTTACGTCCCGAGCCGACAGGGCTGAGAGACAGTAGGCGTAAGCACCTTTGATCGCATATCGGCGGAATTAAGGCAAAACCTTAGTGAGTGTTTCGGCTGCTTGCTTGTGATTGGAATTGATAACCGGATCGATGTTCGCCGTCAGATTCGCCAAGGACCCATAATCCCCTGTATTTCTTTGGCCCTCTTGCGAACCCCACTCGATTCTCGGAAATAAAACCGGAGGAACGGCGCATCCTTTGCCCACCGGCGCGGGGTGATCCGCAGACATTATCCGGCCTGACTGAGCTCACGGCGCCACACCCCGTCCTCGCCCTGCACGAAGGCGTTGTCGCGGTAGAGGTTGCGCACGGGGCCGTTGCGCGAGGTGGGCGTGATCTGGCCCACCAGAGCGCCATGATCGCCGCTCATCTCCTGCATGATGAAGCGCAGGAAGGCGTGCTCCACCCCCAGGCCCAGCACCCGGCAGCTGATGGCCAGGCCGAGAATCTCCCCGTCCTTGACCACCGCCGCGCCGACCAGTCCGTGATCGCCGAAGCGGTCGGACACGCGCATGACGAACACGCCCGCGCCCGGCCGGCCGATCAGGGCCTCCAGCTCGCTGACCGGGAACTTGGCGCCGGTGGTGTTGAACTGGGTGGTGCGCGGCGAACAGTTCCTCCACCCGGTCGAGCGGCTCGCCGGGCGTCACGCGCGCCATGCGGGTCTGCACCTGCAGCGAGGCGATGAAGGCCGCCTCGTCGGGAACCTCGGCGCGGTGTTTCTGGCGACCGAGCTGGGCCTTGGTCGCCTCGGTGCGGGCGGCGGATTCGGCGGTCAGGCGCGGGGTCATCAAGCGCGGATCGGTCAAGAGGCGCCGGCGCAGACTGAACAGCTCCTCGCCCCAAACCTCCACCTCGGGCAGCATCTGGCGCACGCGTTCGCGCTCATTGGGGTGATCGTCGATGAACAGGAAGGCGCTCAGGGCGAATCCCAGCTCCTCGGCGATGGACCTTATGTTTGACGCCTTGTCCTGCCAGTTGACCCGCCAGGTGACGAAGTCGTCGGGGGTCAGAAGGCGCTGCTTGGGATAATGGTCCGCATAGCGCCACAGCTCGCGCACCGTGGCCTCGTCGTTCTTGCTCACGCAGGCCAGCAATACGCCGCGGTCCTTCAAGGCCTTCAGCGCCTCGTGCAGGCCGAAGAACAGGCCGATATAGGAAAACGGGCCGGACACCTCAGGGCTCCAGGCGAAGGGCGCGCCGGTCTCGGCCAGGACGCCGGGCCACAGCACCCCGTCCAGATCGACGATCACGCACTTCTTGCGGTCCAGCCCCAGCACGGTGGCGACGGCGTCCAGGTGCGCGTGCGCGACCAGGGGCTCGCGGCCGATAGGGATCACCGCCTAAACGTTCGATCAGCGGCGCCGGATCGGGAAACAGGTCGTGGACGGCGGCCTTTTCGCTGTCGGGACGCTGCAGCATCCAGCCCGGTGAGCCGAAGTGGGTGAAACCCACTTGTCCGTCGTCCAGCAGCCGCTCGGCGCCCGCGCGCGGCGAGCACGGCCGCGATATCGGTCACGTGCACGTCGGCGAAGGTCTCCACCAGTTCGGCCAGGGCCAGATTGGCCATACGGAAGCGGTTGCGGTGGGAGAAGCCGCCGCGGTCGGCCATGCCCAGCGGCTGGACTGTCGGCTCGGGCAGATTGTCGATCAGGATCGGCGCGGTGGTGAGCGCGCGCAGACCCTCGATGATCGCCCGAGCCTGGGCGATAAACATCGCGTAAGGCGGCTCTGTGCTTCCCGGCGCGATGGGATCGACGATGGTGTGGCGCGCGCGCAGGGCGCCGATCAGGATGGCGTCGTGTTTGTGCTCCTCGGCCAGGCGCAAGTCGTCGGGGAAGGTCGCCGCCACGCGCAGGTCCAGGCCGCGTTCGCCCGCCTCGCGGCGCAGGAAGTCGGCCTCCATCTGCACGTCGCAGTCGCCGAACAGCAATAGCTCCAGCCTTGGCCGGCCGCCTTCAACGTCCGCGGCGCTCAGCGCCGGTCCGGCGGACCAATAGGGGTGCCCGCCCTCCTTGGCCTGGCGGCGCAGGCGCTCGACCATGTCGGCCGGATCGCGCCCATGATGGACGGCCAGGGCCTCGGTCTGGGCGGCCAGCTCCTGCTCGGGCGTCAATTCTGTCAGCACCCCGCGCTCGACCAAGGCCGCGAAGGCGTCGTC
>CAWDPL010000045.1:0-28967 GCA_963804105.1 uncultured Alphaproteobacteria bacterium | reverse complement strand
GGCCCAGGAGTTGCTGGAGACGTCCATGGTGCAGTCCGTGGCCGGCCTGATTGCCCGCGGCGCCTTGACCCGCAGCCGGCCGTTCCGCGCCCCGCACCACTCCGCGAGCATGGCGGCGCTCACCGGCGGCGGACTGAAAGCCAAGCCGGGCGAGGTGTCCCTGGCCCATAACGGCGTTCTTGTTCTTAGACGAACTGCCGGAGTTCGCGCCCCAGGCCCTGGACAGCCTGCGTCAGCCGCTGGAAACGGGCGAGGTGGTGGTGGCGCGCGCCAACGCCCACATCCGCTATCCGGCGCGGGTGCAGCTGGTGGCGGCGATGAACCCCTGCAAATGCGGACACGGCGGCCTGGGCCGCGGCGCCTGCGGCAAGGCTCCCCGCTGCCAGCGCGACTATCAGCACAAGATCTCCGGACCCCTGCTCGACCGCATCGACCTGCAGATCGAGGTCCCGCCGGTGACCGCGGCCGATCTGGCCCTGCCGCCGCCGGTGGAAGGCACTGCGCGAGGCGGCCGGCGCGGGTGGCCGCCGCCCGCGCGCGTGCAGGCCGAACGCGGCCGCCCGCCTGGAGGGCGCGGCGCTCAACGCCCGGCTGGAGGGCGAAGCGCTGGGGGCCGCCGCGGCCCTGGATGCCCCGGCCAAGGCCCTGCTCACCCGCGCGGCGGAGGCGGGCGGACTGACGGCGCGGGGATGGACGCGGACCCTCCGCCTGGCGCGGACCATCGCCGATCTGGACGGGGCCGAGGCCGTACGCCGGGTTCACGTGGCGGAAGCCTTGATCTACCGCCGCAGCCCGGGCGCGGAATCGGGCGAGACAATCCAGCCGCTTCAGTCTAATCCGATATCCGCCTGAGCGTCCCCCCGGAGCCCTTGGCCGCGAGACAGCTTCGCCCCGCCGGAGATGGCATGCCCGATCAAGAGCAATCCACAGCGCGCTTCGTCACCGGCCTGTTGCTGGCCGCCGTCGCCTTTCTCGGCCTGGCGCAGATCGCCTTTCTGCCGCCGTGGGAGGGTTTCGATGAAACCGCCCATTGGTCCTACATCCAGGAACTGTCCGACACCGGCCACACGCCGCGCTACGGATCGGACGCCCTGTCCGCCGATCTCGCCGCCTATCCGGGTCCCATGGCCTACGGCGCCACGCCGCCGTTCGAGCAGACCGGCCGCCCGACCTATCGCAGCTATCGTCTGGCCGGTTCGCGTGCCGATCCAGGGCGGTCCGAGCCGCTATGTCGGCGCTTGGCAGCCTGAACTGGCAAGCCCAGCATCCGCCCCTGTATTACGCGCTCATGGTCCCCTTCTACCGGGCGGCGCACGGACTGGGCTGGATCGACCACCTGCTCGTGCTCCGCCTGGCGTCCTTCGCCATAGCCTTCGCCGGCTTGGCCCTCGGCGTTTTCGCCACCGTCCGCTACGCCGGGCCCATCGGGCCCCTGGACCGGCCCGATCATGGCGGCGTGGCCCTTCCTGTTCCCCCAGTTCTTCCCGGAATTCGCCGGCTCGGCAATGACAGCCTGTGTCTGCTGCTGATCGCCGTCGCCTGGGCCGCGCTGCTCAAGCTACTGAGCGGCCAAGGCCGCTGGGCGTCCGCCCTTGTCCTGGGAGGCAGCCTCGGTCTGGGCCTATTGACCAAGGCGTTTTTCCTGCCCCTCGAGCGCGGGCGTCGCGCGTCATGCTCGCGCTTCGCTGGCGCCGCGCCGACGACAAGCCGGCCGCGCTCGGCCAGACGTCGCTCGCCGCTGTGCTCGCCCTTGCCATCGGCGGCTGGTGGTACGTCAGCCCGGGACCTGCAGACCGGCTCGCTGATCGGTTCGGACGAGTTCATCCGATTTCAATCAGGCGGGCGGGATGGGCCGGCTGGCCGGCGGCGTTCTCGCTCGGCGCCCTGGCCCGGGGGCTGGGCGTGATCGTCGGGCACCTTCGTTTGGGCGGGAACCTGGTCCCTCGCCCGACTGCCCGAGTTCCTGCTGGCGGCGCCTGTGCTGCTGCTAGGCCTGACCTCTGTGGGGTTATGTCCGGACCCTGACCCGGGCGGACCTGATCGGCTGGGCGCCCATCGCCCTGGCCGCGCCGCTCCTGGTGGGGCTGATCTATCATGTGTTCGTCTGGATGGCGGGCGCGGCGGCCGCCACGCCGGGATGGTATCTGCACATTCTGGCCGCGCCGCTCGGCCTGGCGGTGGCCAGGGGCTGGACGCGGCCGCGCGCCCTTTGGCTGCTGACCTTGCTCACGGGACTGTACTCGGCCGCCGCCTGGGCGTTTCAGCTGTCCCTGTTCAGCGGGTGCGCGGCCAAGCTCGGCGGCGACAAGCACTATAATCTCGCCGGGGCCGGGTGTTTCATCGACCCGACACGCCCTGTCGGTCCTGGGCCATCCGCTCGTGGGGCTGGTTTGCCTCATCCTCGGGCGCCGTCCTGGCCTTGGCCGCCGCCGCCAAAGCCTGGAGGGCGTTTCGGCCTTCGGAAATGGACTTCCTGCCAGAACGGCGATCTTGACGTCCGACGAATTTAAGTCTCGGGCCTGCGACCATTTAACTTTTAGGGCCGCCGGGGCGCGTGAAAGGATAGATCATAATGTCCGTCGAACCCATCAAGACCGAAGTGCGGCAGCTCTTGGCCAAGGCCGACGAAAAGTTGCGCCGGGCCCAACGCCTGCAATCCCATGGGACGGACGCGCAAAAGGTCGACGGCGGCCGGCCAGCTGGTCTTCCTGCAGCGTCAGAAGCAGGACCTGGAGGCGCGCATGGCGGAATTGGAGCGCTCCGATAACGGCGGCGGCGCCACGACCGCGCAATGGTTCAAGGAAGACTGGATGCTGCTGATGCAGCGCCTGGACGCCTTCATCGACGGCCGCTAACGGCGGCCCCCGCAACCTCAGCGTCGTGCTCGGCCACCACCGCCCGCGCCACGTCCGCCATCAAGGCCTGGCGCGCGGGAATCGGCTGTTTGGTCGAGGCGATCATGACGGCCACCGCATAGGCCCGCCCGTCCGGCGCGGTCAGCAGCCCCACGTCGTTGTAGCCCGTGGAACTCCTCGCCCAGGTCCTGGCCGGTGCCGGTCTTGTGAGCGATGCTCCAACCGGGGCCGAGCCCGGCCTTCAGCCGCATGGGACCGGTGTCGGCGGACGCCATGATGTCCAAGAACCGCGCGGTGGAGGCCGCGGACAGCAATTGCGCCCCGTTTCAGTCGGGCCAGGCCGTCGACCACCGCCACTGGCGAGGCGCCGTCATCCGGATCGGCGACATAGGCGTCCAGTTTGGCCTGGCGCACGGGCAAGGGAACCTGATCGCGCGCGTCCCAGAAGGCGCGGCCGAAGGAATATTCGCGCTTCCATCGCACGCCAGCGATCTTGGCCTCAAGCTCCCGCTCGGTTTCCCCCGCGCGGATGGCGCCCAGCCGTCGTCGGCGGATCAGCGTCCGCACGGCGCCGCCGCCGCTCAGTCGGCGGATCAGCGCGCACAGCGGCCCGCCGCCGTCGAGCCTGCGCAGGAGAATATCGTTGGCGGCGTTGTCGCTTCGCGCCAGGGCCAAGACCAGCAGGCCGTCGATCGTCGTGTCGAAGCGCCCGTCGACGATCATTTTCTGAATCGGCTGGTTGAACACGCTCATGTCGTCGGGGCGCACGGTGACGGGATCGGTCAACCGCAGCGCGCCCCGGTCCGCCGCGTCGAACACCGCCAAGGCCGTCCACAGCTTGGCCACGCTCTGCTGGGGATAGAGCCGCTCGCCGTCATAGGCCGCGATCCAGCCCGATTGCACGTCCTCCACCGCCACGCCCGCGCGGCCGTCAAATCCCTGGGCGAGGGCGGCCAGGCGCTCCGATAGGGCGGGGGGCGGCGCGGCGCGCGGGGGTTCGGGCGCAACGGTCTCAAGGCTCCGCGTCGCGCAGGCGCTGAGCAGCAGGGCGCAGGCCAGGACCAGGCGAGCGAGCGCGCCTGACCCTTTGCGGTTCAGGCCACGGCCCTCAGGCGCTTGTTCGGCTTGAGCAGCGGCTTGATCGCATCGGTGCCGAACAGGGCGACGGCGGCATTGCGCCAGGCGCTGACCTTCTCCGCACGCAGGGACTTGGCGAAGTAGTAGGTGGCGATGGAGGCGCTGAGCAGGTGAATCTTGGCCGCCGCCGCGAACCAGCCGTCGTGATGGGCCCGCTTGCGGCCGAACATGCGGCCCGCCGCCACGCTGAATTTCAACAGCAGCAGGCCGCCGAACACTTCGATGGCCAGGCGGCCGGGACGGATCGTGTGCAGGCGCAATCGAGGCTCATGCTCATGCAGCGCCGGCGCGATGGGCGCTGTCGGCGCCGGGACCGGGCCAGTTCGGCGCCCGAGGAATCGGCCTCGACGGGCGCGCCGGCGTGCGGCTCGACCGCGGCCTCGCCCCCGTGGGCGTCGGCCAGCGCGAGCGCCTGCGCCTGTTTGCGATCGAATTCGCGCTTTTCTTCCGACAACAGCTGTTCGACCAGCAGGCCGACGCCGATGCCCACGATGTTGGGATGTTCGCGGCACAGCTTGACCAGGGTCTCGATAAAGGCCCGCCCGTGGTGTCCATGACGGTTCAGCGCGCCTTGATAGGCGTCCTGGGCCATGTCGGCGGCCTTTTCCATGTCCGATCCGGCCATGGCGCTGATCCGTTGAAATAGTCCGGGCATGGGCGACCGTTGCGTGTCAGTGACTGAACTTAAAGCCTACCGGAAACGTGTCCCTGCGACCACCGTTCACCGCGCAACGGGAGAATTTGCCCGCATCCAAGCCTTTCTGTTTGGGGCCCCTTGCGTTAGTCCGAGCTCAGTCTCCGCCGCACGTCACGGACGCCTCATGCCCGCGCTTACGCCCTTTCACATCGCCTTTCCGGTCGACGACCTGGAGGCCGCCCGCCGGTTCTACGGCCAGGTCCTGGGCTGTCCGGAGGGCCGCAGCAGCGCCGATTGGATCGATTTCGACCTTTACGGCCATCAGATCGTCGCTCACCGCGTCGAGCGCGCAACCCGCGCCGACGACCGCAATCCCGTGGACGGCCATCAGGTTCCCGTGCCGCATTTCGGCGTGGTCCTGACCATGGCGCAGTTTGAGGAACTGGCGGCGCGGCTGCGCGCGGCGGGCGTCAAATTCGGCATCGAGCCCTATGTGCGCTTCAAGGGCCAGACGGGCGAGCAGGCGACCATGTTCTTCAGCGACCCGGCGGGAAACGCCCTGGAGTTCAAGGCCTTCGCCGACATGGGCCAGCTTTTCGCGCGCTAGCTTCAAGTCGTCGCCGCTCCGTCGATCGCGCGGGCCAGGGCCACGTCCCGCTCGGTGACGCCGCCGGCCACGTGGGTGGAGAGTTGGATGTCCACGCGGTTGTAGACGTTGGACCATTCCGGATGGTGGTCCATCCGCTCGGCGGCCAGGGCGACCTGGGCCATGAAGCCGAAAGCCTCGCCAAAGCCCTTGAAGCGGAAGGATTTGGTGATGGCGTCGCGCCCTTCCGCGGCGGCCCAGCCGTCGAGCTGCGCCAGGGCGGCCTGCGCGCCGATCACGGGCGGAACTTTCATGCGGGACCTTCACCGGACGGAAAGACTGACGGCCTTAGTGTGCGCGCCATGGACCTTTCCCCGTCAAGCCCTGTTCAGCTTGTCCCGACCGCGCCGACGGCCCCCGCCAAGCGCCCGCGCCGGCTGCGCATCGCCCTGTACGGCTCACGACCGCGAGGTGTTGCTGGCCAACCTCGGCCGCCCGCGCGGGGCCCTGATCGTCACGCCCAATCTGGACCATCTGCGCCTGCTCAGCCTGTCGGCCGCCCTGCGGCGGGCCTACCGAGCGGCCGACGTCGTGCTCAACGACAGCCGTTTCATCGACCGTCTGTTCCTGGCCGGCCGCGCGCTCACCTTGCCGGGGTCCGAACTCGCGCCCCTGATGCTGAACCGCGCGCCCGCCGGCGCCCGCGTCTTGGTCGTGGGCTGCGATGAGGCGGTCAAGGCCGATTTGCGCGCGCGCTATCCAATGCTGGATTTCGTGTTCGTCGAGCCGTCCATGGGTTTCATCCGTCGCCGAGCCGAGCGCCGCGCGCTGATCAGCGCCGCCCTTCAAGCCCAACCTTCGATGGCTTTCGTCTGCACCGGCGCGCCACAGAGCGAACTTTTGGCGGCGCAGATGAAACGCGCCGGCCTTAAAGCCGACATCCTGTGCTGCGGTTCGGCCTTCCATTTCCTGGCCGGAAGCAAGGCGCGCGCGCCGGTGTGGGCTCGGCGGGTCGGCGGCGAATGGGCCTGGCGCTTCGCCCTGGAGCCGCGCACCCGCAAGCGCTACCTCGCCGACGCCCTGTTCCTGGCCGCCAACCCCCTGGCGTTCCTGTCGCTCAGACTGACGGGAAGGGCGCGGTTCGGGCGGTACGAGATCGGCCGCTAGAGCCCCTCGGTCACCCCAGCGTTTCCCTTTTTCATCCGCTCATTCCCGCGGAAGCGGGAACCCAGTGAGAACCGTCGTCCCACCGCTGGACTGGAAAGTCCTGGGTCCCCGCTTCCGCGGGGATGAGCGGGTGTGAAGGGGTTTCTGGCGGGAATCTAACTTCGGTCTAAGCCTTCTGCGCACCGCGCTCGAAGGCAGCAGCCGCCGCTTTCGGCCGCCCGTCGTCGTCGAAGAACAGGGGGCTGTCGCGGCCGTCGCCCGCGTTGGGGGCATGGCGCAACCAGGAGTCCTTGTCGCGCACGCCCCAGGTGGTGAAGGCGTAGCGCTGGGCCGAGGGCAGGGCGGCCAGGGCCTCGGCCGCCTCGCCCGCCAGCCGCGCCTGGGCGGCGAGCTTCGCCGAGCGGCTCATCATGGGATGGCCCTGAAGCGTCACGTCGAATTCCGAGACGTGGATCATCAACCCGGTGGAGGCCAGATCGCGGATCGCCGCCTTGATCGCGCCGGGCGGCAAGTCCGCCTCCAGGTGCGTCTGGGTTCCCAAGCCGCCGAGGGGCGCGCCCTGCTTCATCAGGTCCTCGACCAGGCGCAGGAAGCGTCGCGCGCTTCTTGGGATTGCTCTCCAGATTGTAGTCGTTGAGGAACAGCACCGCGTCCGGATCGGCCTGGCGGGCGTATTTGAGGGCGACGGCCACGTAATCCATGCCCAGCGCCCGCCGCCACAGGCAGTCGCGATAGCCGTCCCCGTCCTCCGCCACCGGCTCATTGACCACGTCCCAGCCCACCGCCTGGCCGCGATAACGGCCGGCCACGGCGAGAATGTAATTGGCGTAGGCGCGTTCGAAGGCCGCCCTATCGTGCGCCAGCCGCTCGAAGGGCGGCGGAGAAAAGATGTACCAGATCAGATTGTGGCCATGCAGGCGCAGGCCGTTCTGGCGGGCGAATTCGGCGATTAGGTCGGCCTTGGCGAAGCTGAAGGTCCCGTCGCTTTGCAGGATCTGCTCCATCTTCATCTCCCAGTCGGCGGTCACCTGGGAGAAATTGGCGAGCAGCAGGGCGCGGTACTGCGGGTCCTCCAACCCGCCCACCGATATGGCCGCCCCGACGGGAAAGGGCGCGACGGACTTCAGCGGCGGCAGGATCAGGCGGCGCCGGCGGCGTCTGCGCCTGGCCGCGACAGGCCGCCAAGGCCAGGCTGGACGCCACGACGGCGCGGCGGGAGGGTTTATTACCGGGGGTCATGCGCCCATGCTGATCCGCGCGGGTTGATATTGTGTTCGTTGTTTTTCGAACCACCAAGCTCACCAAGAACACCAAGAAAATCGTCATCCTCGGGTCGGCCTTCGGCCGAGTTCCGGGGCGCTTTCCGAGGATGACGATGCTTTTTTGATCCGTTTTGATCTTGGTGTCCTTGGTGAGCTTGGTGGTTCAATAAAACCGCCCCCCGCTGTGACGCCGGACCAAATCTTGCTAGGAGCGAGCTGAGCAGGCGGACCAAGGACCGGGACCAGACATGTGCGGCATCATCGGCATCGTGGGGAATTCACCGGTCGCCCCGCGCCTGATCGAAAGTCTCAAGCGGCTGGAGTACCGCGGCTATGACTCCGCGGGCGTCGCCGCCCAGGTCGACGGGGTGCTGGAACGGCGCCGGGCGCCGGGCAAGCTGCGCGAGCTGGAAGCGGTGCTCAAGGCCTATCCGCTCACGGCCGACACCGGCATAGGCCATACCCGCTGGGCCACTCACGGCGCGCCGACCGAGCGCAACGCCCACCCGCATATCGCCGGCCGCGTGGCGGTGGTGCACAACGGCATCATCGAGAATTTCGCCGAGCTGAAGGCCGAACTGCAGGCCAAGGCCCGCGTCTTCTCCAGCGACACCGACACCGAGGTGGTCGCCCACCTGATCGATCAGAATCTGGTGGAAGGCGCCGCGCCCCTTGACGCCTTCAAGGCCGCGCTGGACCGACTGAGCGGCGCCTACGCCCTGTGCGTGCTGATCGGCGGCGAGGAGCAGATGATCTTCGGCGCCCGCAACGGCCCGCCCCTGGTGGTCGGCTACGGCGACGGGGAGATGTTCATCGGCTCGGACGCCCTGGCGGTCGGCCCCTTCACCAACCGCGTGCTTTACCTGGAGGACGGCGACTACGTAGCCATCGGCCACAAGCGCGCCCTGGTGTTCGACAAGCGCGGCGAGCCGGTGGATCGCCCGATCAAGACCGTCGCCTCCTCGGTCGCCCTGATGGAGAAGGGCAACTATCGCCACTTCATGGAAAAGGAAATTCACGATCAGCCGGAGGGGTGTCAGCGCACCATCGCGGCCTATGTGAATCCGATCGACGGCCTGACCGCCGTCCCCGGCGCCGTCGACTGGGCGTCGCTCGAGCGCATCCAGATCGTGGCCTGCGGCACCTCCTATATCGCGGGCGTGATCGGCAAATATCTGATCGAGAAATACGCCGACCTGCCGGTGGACGTGGAGATCGCCTCGGAGTTCCGTTACCGCGAGCCCGCCATCCGCGCTGATGCCCTGGCCATCGCCATGTCCCAGTCCGGCGAGACGGCCGACACCCTGGCCGCCCTGCGCTATTGCCAAGCCAAGGGCATGAAGAGCGCCGCGGTGGTCAACGCGACGGAATCCACCATGGCCCGCGAGGTCGACGTGGTGTGGCCGATCCACTGCGGCCCGGAGATCGGCGTGGCCTCCACCAAGGCCTTCACCGCCCAGGTGTGCGTGCTCACCGCCATCGCCGTGGCCGCCGCCCGCGCGCGCGGGCGCATCGACGCCGCCGAGGAGCAGCGGCTGGTGCGCGCCTTGCTTGAGGCGCCGCGCCTGATCGCCGAGTTGATCCAGCTGGAGGACGCGGTGCGCGAAGTCGCGGTGGAGATCGCCAAGGCGCGCGACGTGCTCTACCTGGGCCGGGGAACCATGTCGGCCCTGGCTCTGGAAGGCGCGCTGAAGCTGAAGGAAATCAGCTACATCCACGCCGAGGGCTACGCCGCCGGAGAGCTCAAGCACGGCCCCATCGCCCTGGTGGACGAAAAGACGCCGATCATCATCCTGGCGCCGTCCGACAGCTATTACGAAAAATCCGCCTCCAACATGAGCGAGGTGATGGCCCGCGGCGGCCAGGTGGTGTTCATCACAGACCCGCAGGGCGCCGTCCAGGCCCCCGCCGGCGCCCGCGTGGTCATGACCGCCCCCTGGTCCGACCCCCTGATCTCCGCCCTGGTCCTGTCCGCCCCGATCCAGCTTCTGGCCTACCACGTGGCCGTGCTGAAAGGCGCGGACGTGGATCAACCGCGCAATTTGGCCAAGTCGGTGACGGTGGAGTAGCGGGGCTCAGGATTAGCCTCCCTTCCCCCTCGATGGGGGAAGGGGTAGGGGATGGGGGTGGCCGCGCCGCCCTTTCCGAACGTACAGATGAGGCGCCCCGCCTCCCGCCCCCTGTCTTGAAACCGCCTGCCGCCACCCCCATCCCTGCCCTTCCCCCATCGAGGGGGAAGGACGCCTAATTCTGCGATCGTTCATGACTTTAGGCCAACGCCCCCACGGCCCGCTGCGCTCCTACGGACGGATCAAGGCCCGCCAGATCAAGGCGCGGCAGGCCGATCTGCTCGCCACGCGCTTGCCGCAGATCAGCCTTGACCCCACAGCCCCCATCGACCCCAAGACCCTCAAGCCCGACGCGGCCGAAACCTGGCTGGAGATCGGCTTCGGCGCCGGCGAGCACATGGCCGCCCAGGCCGCGCGCCGGCCGGACGTTCTGGTGATCGGCGCCGAGCCTTTCCTGAACGGCGTGGCCGCCGCCCTGCGCCATATCGAGGACCAGGGCCTGCACAACATCCGCCTATTCCAGGGCGACGCGCGCGACCTGCTGGCCGCCCTGCCGGACGGTTGCCTGACCCGCGTGTTCGTCCTGTTCCCCGACCCCTGGCCCAAGGCCCGCCACCACAAGCGCCGCCTGATCAACGGCGAGGTTTTGGCCCAGATCGTGCGCGTGCTGAAGCCGGGCGGGCGCCTGCGCTTCGCCACTGACTGGGCCGACTACGCCGCCTGGACCCTGGAGCGGGCGCTGAAAACGCCGGGGTTGACCTGGACCGCCCAGCGCGCGGACGATTGGCGCGCTCCGCCGCCGGATCACGTGACCACGCGCTATGAGGACAAGCGGCTGGGCGATTGTGAGCCGGTGTGGCTGGAGTTTGTGAAGGGCTAGGCCCGGCAAGGCATTGGACAAAGCCTCCCAGATTAGCTAATCTGCCCTAGCTAAGGAGCCCTCCCATGGAAACCGTTTCCATCCACGCCGCCAAGACGACCCTGTCCCAGATTGCTCGTCCGCGTCGAAGCGGGCGAGGAGATCGTCCTGGCGCGCGGCAAGGCGCCCATCGCCAAGCTGGTCCCCTACAATCCCGCGCCCATCCGCCGCCGGTTCGGCGCCCTGCGCGATGTCGTCAGCGTCGGTCCGGATTTCTTCGAGCCGCTGTCGGAATCCGAACTGGCCCATTGGGAATAGGCCGTGCGCCTGTTGCTCGACACTCACGCCCTGCTGTGGTGGCTGGCGGGGGACGAGGCGCTGTCGACCGCCGCGCGAACGGCGATCTCCGATGAGGCCAATACGATCTACGTCAGCGCGGCGTCCGCCTGGGAAATCGCCACCAAGCACCATCTTGGGCAAGCTGCCCGGCGCGCAGGCCATCGTGCATGACTTGGACTCCGTCATCGCGAGCCAGGGCTTTGACCCGCTGCCCATCAGCCTGAGACACGGCCAAGCCGCCGGCGCCCTGCCGGGCCCTCACCGAGACCCGTTCGACCGCATGCTGATCGCCCAGGCCATGCTGGAGGACCTGGTGCTGGTCTCCAACGAACAGCCGTTCGACGACTATGGGGTCAGACGGTTGTGGTAGGCTTGCCGCAACCCATAGAGGAGGACAGCGGCGATGGCGAAGTTCATGGCGATCTACACCGGCCAACCGGGCGCCGCGTTTCCGGACGAGGCGACCGTCGCCAAGGGAACGCAAGCCTGGGGCGCGTGGATGGCGCGCCACGCCGGCCAGATCGTCGACATGGGCGGGCCCCTCGGCAAGACCAAGCGGGTCTCGGCGTCAGGCGTCGCCGACGCCTCCAACAACATCGCCGCCTATATCGTGGTGGAGGCCGACAACCACGAAGCCGCCGCCCGCCTGTTCGAAAACCACCCCCATTTCAGCATCTTCCCCGGCGACGGGGTCGACGTGATGCCGTGTTTGCCGATCCCGGGGATGTGAGGGGGGGCCATCTGGCGCAACCTGCGAGCTCCCCCGCTCGCGGGGGGAGCCGGCGCGAAGCGCCTGTGGGGGCATAGTTCAAGCGCAGCGCCGCCGCGTGCCCTCTCCACCGCTTCGCGGTCCCCCTCCCCCGCGAGCGGGAGAGGTCGTGCAGCTAGAAAAGTTCGTTGAAGGCGTCCGAGGCAGAGCGGTGGAGCTGCCGTGCCATTTCGTTGACGTAAAACATGTCCGGCTCGGACGAGCAGGGCGCGTACCCGCAAAGCGTAATCGGGTGAGCCAGGGTTTAGCGTGAAGGTCACCAGCCCGACGCCATATATCGCTGCAAGCGCGTCGAGGCGGCTGATGTCGTCCTTGGACGTGGTATTTGGCATGACCATGTAGGATTTATGCGAGAATAGCCGGTAGGCTACGGCCTGTCCGAACGCCACGACTGGGGCGTTTATGTCGATTTTGATTTCCGCCGCCACGATTTGCGGATTGAATTTGATTAGGTCTGAAGCTTTCGGCTTTAGGACGCCGATTACGTCTGGCGTGCCCCATTTGCCCCGGAAGATGTTACCCCCGACGGGTATGGCGTGGTTAGCCTCCTCGAGTTCATCCGTCAGCCAGTCTGCGAAAGACTGATAAAAATCGCTCTCCTGGAATCCTTGCTGGAAATTAATCGGGGCTAACAGTTCAGGCTGGGGGCCTATGGAATTGGCTTTTCGGTTGCCAGTCCCCTCACCAAGCACATAAGTCCCCCTGGCGATCTTGGTGATGCGCGAGTTTGAGCTGAGCAGTTTATGCAGACCCCCGTGGACCGAGTTATGCGGTGTTTCCGGGTGCTCTTGTTCCACAGCTCTGAGGAGCACCGTCCATCGTACGCCATCTGGGTGGCGGCCAGGACTTCAAGCCCAGCGGCCTGAATTTCTTTTGAAGTCAGCTTCGACATCGCCGCAAATTAAATCCAAATCGCTACCGCACTGGCTTGAGAAGCTTAACAGGTCGTCCTCGCCGGGAAAGGGCTATGGGCAATCGGCGACGGGCACCATTTGCATCCACCCCCCACCCCAACCTTGCCCCACCCGCCAACCAGAGTAACCAGTCCCCATGACCGCGCCGCTCATCGCTCCCTCCATTCTGTCGGCGGACTTCGCTCGTCTGGGCGAGGAGGCGCGGGCGATCGAGGGGCGGGGGCGGATTGGCTGCATGTGGATGTGATGGACGGGCGGTTCGTGCCCAACATCACCGTCGGGCCCGACGTGGTGAAGGCGATCCGGCCGCATGTGACCATCCCCATGGACGTGCATCTGATGATCACGCCCGCCGATCCCTTCCTGGAGGCGTTCCGCGAGGCGGGGGCCGATATCATGTCCGTGCATCCGGAGGCCGGGCCGAACCTGAACCGCACGCTCAAGCGCATTCGTCAGCTGGGGGCCAAGGCGGGGGTGGTGTTCAATCCGTCCACCGCGCTGGACACTATCCGCTACATGATGGACGACGTGGACCTTGTTTTGGTCATGTCGGTCAATCCGGGTTTTGGCGGGCAGAGCTTCATGACCTCCCAGCTGAACAAGATCTACGCCCTGCGCACCCTGATCGACGCGTCCGGCAAGGACATCGTGCTGGAGGTCGACGGCGGGGTGAACCCCGAGACCGCGCGCCAGTGCGTGGACGCCGGGGCCACGGCCCTGGTGGCCGGCGCGGCGGTGTTCAAGGGCGGGCCGGGGGCCTATGCGGCCAATATCAGCGCGCTCAAGGCATCAGGCGGTTGAGTTGAACGTTCTTTTCCCGCTCATCCCGGCGGAAGCCGCAGGGAAATCGCGGATGGCTTGGATTGGGCGTTTCGGCTGGACCTCCTTCCCTGCGAAGCGGGGAAGGGGGACCACGCGAAGCGTGGTGGAAGGGGCTTCTTGTGGCGCGCTGGAAGAGCCCCCACCACCGCCTTTCAGGCGGTCCCCCTCCCCCGTTTCGCTTCGCTGCACAGGGGAGGAGAAGCCATTTCGGCTCGCGGACCTCCAGGCGCGAGCGCGCCGTTTCCGCCGGGATGAGCGGTAGGGATTGGGATGACCGCTCAGACCTTCCTGAATCGCCTGCCCCTGCGTCTTCCGCCCTCCGCCGCAAGCTGGGCCGCCGCCTATGGACGCCTGGCCGGACGGCAATTGCGCGAGGAATGGTTCGGCTCGCCGCCGCATCTTTGGTCCCTGGCCAATCCCCGTCCCGAAGGGCAGGCCGCCGCGCCGCGCGATTTTAGGCCCGCCGATCTGGACCGGGGCCGGGCGATCGCGACCGGCCTGTTCAGCTTCGACGGGCTGGAGGTGCAGCTGGGCGTCGGGGAGGACCCGTGGAACCGGCCGACCCCCTCGCGCGCCTTCGCCGCGGAGCTGCACCGCATGGGCTGGCTGCGCGATCTGATGGCGGCCGATCCGGCCGGGCCGCGCCGGGCTTTGGCCCTGGCGCAGGGCTGGCAGGCGGTGTTTTGCCCGTGGAACAGCTTTTCCTGGGCGCCGATCGCCCTGTCGCGGAGGGTGTTCAACCTGGCGTGCGCGCAAAGGCGTCTGGCGGCGGCGGGCTCGCCTGATGACGCGCAGGCCCTGCTGGACAGCCTGGCCCGCCAGGCGCGCCATCTGCTGCTGCTGCACGACGGTCCCCGCTGGGCGGCCGAGCGCGCGGTCAGCGCGGCGGTGGCCGGGACCGTGCTGGCGGGCAAGGCCGGAGAGGGCGATCTTGGTGCGGGCGCTGCAGCGGCTGGAGCCGGCGCTGAAGGCCTCGGTCCTGGCCGACGGCGGGCACGCCTCGCGCGCGCCCGAAGCAGGGCTGGAGCTTCTGTTCGACCTGATGACCCTGGACGACGCCCTGGTGCAGCTGGGCCAGGTCCCGCCGGAGGAGCTGACCCGCGCCGTCGACCGCCTGGGCGCGGCCCTGCGCTTCTTCACCCTGGCCGACGGCCGGCTGGCCAGCTTTCAGGGGGCGAGCAGAGCGGGACCGACCGAGTGATCGCGGCGGGCGCCTTCGGCCAGTCCGAACGGGACGAGGGGGACGGCGGCCCGCTGTTGTCGACCTCGCCCAGCGCCCCGCACGCCGGATACGAGAAGCTGATCGGGCGGCGCATCCAGGCCATAATCGACGCCGCCCCGCCCGCGCGCGGGGCCTGGAGCCCCACCGCCTGCGCCCAGCCCCTGGCCATCGAGATTCTGGGCGGACGCGACCGGCTGATCACCGGCAGCGGCTGGTCCTCCCGCGCCGAGGGCCACCAGGGCCTGCGCCTGACCCCCGCCGCCTCGACCCTGACCCTGGCGGATGGATCGGCCGGCGCGCCCTATCGGCGGTCTGCGCGCGCGGCTGCTGGGCTATCGGCTGGAGGGCGGCGCGCAGACGGTTGAATTGCGCCGCCACGACGCGCCGGCCGGCGCCTGGCTGGAGCTGTCGCACGACGGCTGGGCCAAGGTGTTCGGCCTGATCCATGAGCGGCGGCTTTATCTGGACGCGGCCAGCGACGAGCTGCGCGGCGAGGACCGGGTGCGGCCGCAGGACCAGGCCGCGCCGGACGTGCGTCGCATTTCCCAGTTCGCCGTGCGCTTTCACCTACAGCCGGGCGTGCGCGCCGAGGTGGCGGACGATCAGCATGGCGTTTTACTCAAGGGCCCGTCCAACACCGGCTGGTGGTTGCGCAGCGACGCGGCCGAGATGAGCCTTGAGCCATCCCTGCACCTTAACGGCGGTCGCCCGCGCCGCACCCTGCAGGTGGTCCTGCGCGGGCTGATCGGGGCGGAGAGGAGTGGGCGGATCCGGTGGAAGGTGTCGGCGGCGGAGGGGTTTGAAGCGGGGGCAGACTTCAATCTTTCACCGTCATCGGGACCACGGCAGCCGGTGAAAGGCGGCTTCTTCGGGGGAGCCCCACCACGGCTTTCAACTGCGGCCTCCCGGCTTGGTCCCCCGGTTCGTCCTTCGGACACACGTGGGATGATTCGAGCTGTACCGAACCTTGCCACCACGAACCATCCGCTCCACAAAGCCGCCACATTCTGGTTCGCGCTAACGGCCTTCGGCCTGCTTGAGCGCTTTGTTGTTCGCGCTACCGGCCTTTGGCCTGCTTGAGCGCGTGGGGGAAGGGACGCACATGGCTTCGGACGGCTTCGACATGCCGCAAGGCGCGCTGATGAAGGGCAAGAAGGGCCTGGTGATGGGGGTGGCCAACGCCAATTCCATCGCCTGGGGCATCGCCTCGCAGCTGGCGGCCCAGGGCGCGGAGTTGGCCTTCACCTATATGGGCGAGAGCCTGGAGCGGCGGGTGCGGCCCTTGGCCGAAAGCGTGGCGCCAAGGTGATCGTCGCGGCCGACGTGTCGGACGACGCCTCGATGGACGCGGCGTTTGGCGAAGTCGAAAAGGCGTTTGGAACGATCGATTTCCTGGTCCACTCCATCGCCTTCGCCAACAAGAACGAGCTGCAGGGCTCCTTCATCGAGAACACCACCCGCGACAGCTTCCTGATGGCCATGAACATCTCGGTGTTCAGCTTCGTGGACTGCGCCCGGCGGGCGGCCAGACTGATGCCCAACGGCGGCTCGATCGTCACCCTGACCTATCTGGGCTCCGAGCGCGTGATCCCCAACTACAACACCATGGGCGTGGCCAAGGCGGCGCTGGAAGCGGCGACCCGCTACGCCGCGCGCGACCTCGGCCCGCAAAATATCCGCGTCAACGCGGTCTCGGCCGGCGCCATGCGCACGCTGTCGCTGGCCGGTATTTCCGGCGGCCGCGGCATGATCGCCCAAGGCCGGGCGTTCTCGGCGCTGAAGGAGGACACCTCGATGGAAGGCGTGGCCGGATCGGCGCTGTATCTGCTGTCGGACCTCGGCCGCTCGACCACGGGCGAGGTGCTGCACGTGGACGCCGGCTTCCACATGATCGGATTGCCGGACGAAATGGCCGAGGGGGCATAGAGCCTTCCCGGTTCAAATGGAATCATTTGAACCGGACAAAAAGGCTCTAAATCTTACGTTTAGAGCCCGTCCTGCGGCGAAACCGGTATCCACTTTCGCCTGACGGGCTCTAGGCGCGCCCGCGGTTCGGCGGGTCAATTCAACTGCGCCAGAACGGCTTGTCGCCGAGCAGCTTGTCCAGCAGGCGGTCGGCTTTTTTCAGCAGGGGCTTTTGCGTGCGAGCGCGCACGCCGATCATCAGGCCGGCGGCGAAGGCCTGGCGCGCGCCTTCCGCGGCGCTGTCGCCGGCGGGCCGGCCGCCGCTCTCGGCCAGGATCAGACCCTGCCGGCGGGCGACTTCCAGGTCGTTGAGCAGGCCCAAGGCGTCCTGCAGGCGCTTAAGGGTATGGGTGAACCTGTCGCGTCCCGGCGCATCCTCATAAAGGTCGCCGAAGAACTCCACCGCATAGCGCAGACGCTTGGCGCGGATGCGCAGCCTGTGGCGCAGCTCCGGGCTCAGCCGCGTCAGCCCCTGGGCGCGCCGTTTAATCTGGCGGCGCAGGCGCTCAAGACCCGCGCGCGCGAAGCGGCCGATGGGCGCGGCGGCGGGGCCGGCCGGATCGCGCCAGGCGCCGCCGTCCAGCCAGGCGGACAGATCAAGGGTCAGGGCCAGGAAGCGAGGGCTGTCCAGGGCCTTCAGCGCCCGGTCATAGGCCTTGCCGCGCACCGCGTGCATGCGCTTGCCGAGCTCCGCCAGACCCTCCTGGCCGTGGAATCGCTCGGCGGCGGGCCGGAAGGTATCGGCGATCATCACGTCCAGGTCGCGCGCGTTGTCCAACTCGCCGGCCAGCCATTTCAGTTCGCTGTTCAACCGGTCGTAGTCGCCGTCGCGCGCCGCCGCCTCGAACAGCTTGAAGGCGGTGCGCAGGCGTCGGATGGCCACGCGGGTCTGATGCAGGGCTTCGGGGCGGCGCAAGGCGCGCAGGGTGCAGGCGTTGGCGGTCAGCTGGCGCAGGCCCCGCCCGCCGATGGCGGCGAAGGCTTGCGCCACGCTCATGGAGGCCTTCAATCGCGGCGGCTCGCCCTGGAAGGCCGCGGGCGCATTCGCGGCCAGCAGGCGAAACCCGCGCTCGGCCTTGGTCTCGAAGCTCAGCCTCAGGGATTCGCTCTTGGCCAGACGCCGCGCCAGACCGAACAGGGCTTGCGGGTCGCCCGCTTTCAGTTCGAGCTCCAGCTCGCACACCTGGGCCGCGCGCCCGTCCGCCTCGATGGCCCCACGATCGAGCGCCGCCTCGATCTCGCCCTCCGGCTCGCGAATCAGCCGCCGGGTGCGCTGCATGCGCGTGGTGAATATGGGCTTCAAGTCAGGCCCGGCCTCGCTGAGCAGCTGAGCGAAGGGGGTTTCGTTCAGGACCTGCAGGTTGAGGCCTTGGCGGCCGAGGCCCCATTCCCATTCCCCGCGGGTGAACAGCCCATCGCCCTCGGTCTTGACGGTCTGGATGCGCCGCTTGCCCTCCGTGCGCACGCGCAGGGTCAAGCCGGCCTTCTGCAGGGCGTAGCCGGCGGTGTCGTAATAGACGAGATCAGGGTCTGGGGGGCGCCGGGTCCGGCGCGCCGGCGCGGACGGTCAGGCGCTCCTCGAGGCGGTCCAAAGCCTCCGGCTCCAGTTCGAACTTGAGTTCGACCTCCCGGGCCGACCGAGCGCTCACCTTCTCGAAGTCGCCCATGGACCCTATTGATCCTCGTCGAAACGGCCTTCAACCAGTTCAACCAAGGCGGCGACGGCCGCCTGCGCCTCAGGCCCCTCGGCGGAAATCTCGATTTCGCAGCCGGGACCTGCGGCGAGCATCATCAGACCGATGATTGAGCGCGCGTCAACCGATTGCCCGTCGCGGCTCACCTTGACCTCCGCGTCGAACGTGGAGGCGAGCTTGACGAACTTGGCCGAGGCGCGCGCATGCAGGCCCCGGGCGTTGCAGATGTCGACGGTCCGTTTGAAGGTCACTTTTCGCCGGCCAAGACGTAGGAGGCCACGGAAATGTACTTGCGTCCCGCTTCCTGAGCGTGGGCCACGCAGGTCTGCAGGTTCTCGCGTCCGCGCACGCTGGCGAGTTTGATCAGCATGGGCAGGTTGAGCCCGGCGATCACCTCGGCGCGGGTCTGCTCCATCACCGAAATGGCCAGATTGGAGGGGGTGCCGCCAAACATGTCGGTAAGCAGAATGACGCCCTGGCCGGAGTTCACCGCCTCGGCCGCGTTCAGAATGTCGCGCCGACGCTTTTCCATGTCGTCTTCCGGACCGATGCAGACCGCGCGGACCGCCGGCTGAGGCCCCACGACATGTTCCATGGCCAGGACGAATTCTTCGGCCAGCCGCCCGTGCGTGACGATCACGAGCCCAATCATACGCAGTCCTTCACCGGGGTCTCCCGAGTTGGCCATAGCCGCAGCCGCCGCTTGATATCTTTGAATGATTATTCCCTCGTAACAAAAGAATGACAGGCCCCAATAAAATCAAATCGGTCGCCGGTTTTTTCCAGCGCCTCGTCAAAATGGCATTGGCGGGTGAACAGGCGGAGGATTAAAATGAATCGGGGAAATAATGGCTTGAACGCCCGCCCTCATCCCGGCCTTCTCCCCCGGGGAGAAGGAGAATCATTCGCCGCGTCTTTGGAATGTCGTGCGACTGGAATAGCCGGACAACCTTCCGTCAACCGGAAATCTTGCACCGGCATGTCCTCTCCCTGGGGAGAGGAAACAGGTGAGGGAGGTCGTGAACACAAATCAAAAAATCTGGCGGGCTATTTTCAAGCAACCGGATGGCGACAAAAATTCCGCTCCTGACGAGGCGGGGCAGCGAACGGTGGCGGACGATTTAAATAACCCTGCGGCCGGAACCGGTCACTTGCGCGGCAATGCGATTTTGCCCGTGCGCGTGATTTCCTGCACGCCGAACGAATCCATCAGACCAATGAATTTCTCCACCTTGCTTTCGGCGCCGGTGATTTCGATGACGAGGCTCTTGGGCTGCACGTCCACGATTTTGGCGCGGAAAATGTCCGTAATTTGCATCACCTCGGCGCGCGACTTGAGTCCACCGCCACTTTGACCAGCACCAGTTCGCGGTCCACGTATTCGCCCTCGTGGAAATCCTGCACCTTGATCACGTCCGGCAGCTTGTTGAGCTGTTTGACAATTTGCTCCAACGTGGCCTCATCGCCATGAGTGACGACGGTCATGCGCGACGTCTTCGGGTCCTGCGTCGGGCCGACGTTGAGCGTGTCAATGTTGTAGCCGCGGCCGCTGAACAGGCCGGCCACGCGCGTGAGCACGCCGAACTTGTTCTCGACCAAAACTGAAATGGTATGTCGCATAAATTCCCGTTGGAACGGAAGGAAAGCCTAGCAATGCGAAGGCACAGGGGTCAATTTACAAATTCAATTGCAGCAGCAGCGAAAATTAAAAGGCCTCAAGTTTATTGAACCGCTTGCACCCGATAAAATAATTGCGGCTGGCCTCTGATGGAATAAGCCTTGAACCAATTGCTTCCAGTTCCTTGGATTTGTGAATCAAAATTTGTCCATGTTACAAAATCGGGTGACGCTTGCAACTGGTAGGTTGTATTCGTCTCCGTGGAAAATCCCAGTTCAATCGCTGTGCAAATACTGATTGTAGTGGATAGGTCATAGAGAGCAAAATTTTTGATCTGCGCGGTAGCTCCCCGCCCCTTCCGCTTCAAAATAAAATACACCACCGTCCAAAACATTACCATTATACGACCATTGCAAACTGTTATTGATATAAATCATCAGGCAACTGTGCTTTTTTACAATACGATAATTATACCATGTGCCAGGGCTGAAAGTTGAGTTTTCTGGTTGAGCGTCGTAATTGGTTTCCACCGTGCGAATGCGTAATGCCCCAAAAGAGGAGCCTGCTACATAAATGTCATAACACGGCAGGTTAGGTGAACCATCCGCATAAGGATCAGTTGGAGTCAGATTCGTTACAGCAACGAATACGTGAAAACCACCACACCATTGAGACTTATTTGCGCTGAATGCAATTTCATATTCAGCAGGTAATGGCATTCCCAAAACTGCCCGTGAACCAAGATAATCCCAGCCGCAACCCACGTTGGCTTTCAGTTGCAACATGCCGTTTGCAATTATGCCACAACTCGCAGCAATAGCTGTCGAGTTGTCATGTGTTCCATTCAGATTAAAGTGCCAGACTGAATTGCTGCTGCTAAAATCATCGCTGAATATCAACCGTTGCGCTCTTCCTTGATAAACCAGCATGAAACAAGCTACCAAGAGAAAAATGTTTTTGGTTTTCATGGGTTTTGAATGTATATTTTTTCCAATCTTCTACATCCTAACAGCAAAGTCGAAATTCCAAAGAGACTGAATCTCGCAGATTCAATTGCTCAAGGTCTCGGAATCCCCCTTTCAGAAATGATAAAAGAAGCGGAAGCTATCAGAAAAAAGGGCTATTAACCAGCCCTTCATTCAGGGATCCAGATGACGGGCAGTTTCTCATCGCGGTTGCGGCGATACCAGTTGAAATGACTGTCGTCGGTGATGATTTTATACGACGGAAACAGTTCGCTGGCGCGCACGAGGGTCGCGTCCGCAAAGTCCATTTCCGGCGCGTATTTTTCCAGCAGCGCGGCCAGCGTGGTTTTTTCCTCCTCCACGTCCAGCGCAAAATGGTAGTCGCCAATGATTTGGGCGGCGATTTTGCAGTTCCCGATCAAATGACTGGCTTCGGTGAACGCCGCCGCCGTCGTCCACAAACGATCGCGGTGTTGCTTGAAGAAATTCTGCGCCCACGCGCGGCGTTTGGGCGTTTTGGCGAACGGACTGACGATAAAGCTGGTGTCAGCGAGAAACATGACGGCGGGCGATGGCGGCGCGGATTTGCTCCCGCTCGGTTTTGCCGGGCAACTCCGGCAAAGTGAACCCGGCACGGCTCAATTCCAGGCTGGCGGAGGACGAGTCGGCGTCCGCTGAGGAAGCGGCGTCCACCACAATTTGTTGCAGGAAGGCGTAGGGCGAAAGGCCGCGCCGCCGCGCCGCCTTTTGAAATCTGGCCGCCACTTTTGGCTGCACCCGGGTTTGCAAAAGCATTGTCATACACCAAGTGTAATCTAGTCCTTGCGAATGTCAACGATTGGTAAACCGCAAATTGGAAAACGAGTTGTGCGCCTACTTCTCCGCCGCTGCCGGAGATTTGATCCGGATGATTGCCAGCCAGCCGACCAGGACAAGGACAGCGAACCCGGCCAGCCATAACCCGAGAATCAAGCTGGCTGGTCGGTAAATGAATTCCAGCGTCCCGTTTCCGGCGGGAACGACCACGCCGCGAACGGCGTATAATCGGCCCGCAGCACCGGCACCGGACGGCCATTCCAATAAGCCCGCCATCCTTTGTCCCAGTTGTCGGCCAGCACGATCAATCCCGGCGTTTCCATCTGCGCCGAGATCATGATGCGAGTTGGAATTTCGTTTGTGATTTCAGCCCTGCCGCGACAATAGGCGGGCAGTTCGACCGGAGATTCAACATAGGCGACCTCCGCTGGATTGAACTGCGGCGAAGCCATTGTTTTCAATTCTGTCACCAGCCTTGAAATCGTCTGGACCGATTTCGGAACAAACGGGCGCGGCAGCGCGTTGGAATTGACCAGAACCCAATAGTCGTCTCCTTGAAAGGCCGGATGAACGACGCAGAAGGAACACCACGATAAATGACGTATCGCACGGCGAGCATATCCAGAACTGGCGTAGAGGTGAATTGTGCTTGGCGGGACGGTGTTTCCTTTCGGCACCAGAAATTGAGTCGCCTGCAGAAGGATTCCTTGCCCGGTTCAGCCGCTGCTTTCAACAGCTCCACCATCCGGGCCGGATCAATCGCATCGTATCCCCGGATATCATTCAAACCTTGCATCATGGCCACGGAAGCGGCAGACAATTGATGCCAATAACCCGGCCGGGAATAGATTTGGCGATTTCGTCCAAAACGGGAATCTCTCGGATAATAAAACGCCGGATCGCATTGCGCGCTGCGGCCGTAATCAAACCACAACAAATCCCCCATAGAAAAACCACCAACAGAGGAAGCCAGCGAAAATTTCCGGCCTTTTGAGATCACAATGACAACCAGCCGAGAAAACCAAAAACGCAAAACACGCCCATCATGGTGTAATGTCGGATGAACCAGCTTGAATCTGATCCATCCCGCAATGTTTCAATATCCCGAATCGGTCTGTATCGAATTTGCGTGGCGATTGGTTCGGGCAAATAAATGCTGCGATAGATGCACCAGCCGCCCAGCCCCACCAGCAAGGTCGCCGGCAGCCAGAACCACCATCGCCACTCAACAAGGCCTTCCAAAAGATTTTCCAGCCCGATGGCCATCAGGGCAAGAATTGCGAAGGACGTGAGAAAGACCAGCCGATTGTGAGACATCATGTTAAACACTGGCAAACGCAACAGATCCGACGAATCCGGGCACATTCAGGCACCAACTCAGACCCGAGGAAAGCGAGAAGAATCCAAAACAGATTGATGGCGCGACGGTGCCGGTTGCACCACGCCAGGGGCGCGACCATAATGCGGCGAAAACGCCGACGTAAGCTGCGGATGCGCTTTCCGGGAGTATTGGTTTCGTCCTGTGGGCCGATAAAAGCGCCGCCCTTTTCCGTCGCGCCGTAAATGTCCGGCAACACCACTTGCGGCAACGCCGCCAATCCCACTGGCCGCCGTCCTTCGGCGCCTTCACTGCGATGGATCATCCGGGAACCGGTATAGGCGTATTCCAAAAACGGCAACAGGTGTGGAGCCGCCAGCAAAAAACCCAGGGCCCCAGCCCAGATACCAGCATCGCGACCGCGCCGGCTTGATTTTTGCCGGAACTTTCCGCTGGCCTCTCTGTTCCACAAACACCAGAGGGCGTAAATTCCAGCCCCCAGAAGCATTTGCCCGGCTACGTCAATTTGCCCGCTGGTCAATACCAGAAATGTCACCACGCTCAATCCCGCGGCCGCCCACGGACCTGCCCCGCGTATGGTTTTGTCAACCAACAGAAAAAGCCACGGCAGCCAGCAGACCGCCAGGGCCGGTGAAAAAACCCTGCCATAGAATAAAAAATGCCGTCAACGGATAGCACCAGGCACAAACCGCCGCCGGCCAAAAGCCGACCCGCAGCGATTGCCGGCAAAAGAAATACATTCCTGTGCCCGCCACCAGCGCGGCGAAAAGTTGCACCCACGCCAGAATGACCGGCGACTTGGTGCTGCATTCCAGAAGCAGAAATGGCGAATATTTCGGCCATACGAAAGGCACGCCTCCATAATGATAAGGCGCCCATAATGGGAACCGGCCTTGATGAATTTCGGAAGCCGCAAATCGCCGCGCCGGTTCAAATTGGGCGATCAGGTCGGCGTAGAGTTTCGTCGTGCGGCATTATTTTTGCCGTTTCCGGGGTTGGCGGGAATGAACACCCGGGTTTGGTCAGAATATCCAAGGGCAGCAAAATCTTTTTCCCAATCAACGAAGGGCCGTATAGAATTGCCTGCCCCAAAACGATGCCGGCAACAACAATGAACAACCGCATCAAACATTGCCCCGTCAATTTTTCTATTTTCACTCATGGCCGGTTGTTCTTCCCAAGCAGGTTAAAAGAACGGGTTGTGCGCCTTTTCCTCCGCCACCGTCGTCAACGGGCCGTGGCCGGGGCAAATCAAGGTCTCCGCCGGCAGCGTGAAAATTTGTTCGCGCACCTTTTGCCGCGCCAGATCCCATGACTGGTTGCCGCGGCCGATTGACCCGGCGAAAATCGCATCACCCACGATCGCCACGTGCGGCGCGTCCTCCGGCCAGTTGCCGATGATGTAGGTCACGCCATCCTCCGCGTGGCCGGGGGTTTCGCGGTTCGTGATGCGCAGGCTGCCGAGCATGATGAAATCGTTGCGCCGGTTGCGGTGTTGCGGCGGAGCGCCTCTGGCGTCCGTGTGCAGATGCATTTTGGGGAAGCGTTCGCGAATGGCTGCAGGCCCGCCACGTGGTCCGCGTGCGTGTGCGTGATGAACAGATGTTTGAGTTGAAGCTGATTTTCCTCGATCAGCTTGAAAACGGGCGCGGCATCCCAGCCGGTGTCGAACAACGCGGCATCGCGGGTGACTTCGTCCCAAATCAAATAGCAATGCACGGTGTTGCCGCCCTCGGTCGTGCTGATTTGCCGCAGTTCGCGCCACACGCTCAAATCCTTTTCGCGCCGGATGCCAGCCGTTGGCAATGCCTTCCAGCCGGGCCGGATTCAACCCGATGAGATTCGCCAGCGCCGCAAAATCCGGCCGCCTGCCGGTTTGTCCGGTTGCTTCCAGCGCGGACAGTTCGGTTTCGGAAATCCCCGCGGCGCCGGCGGCCGCTGCGGTGGAAACGCCGCTCATCGCCCGCGCCTTGCCAATGATGTCACCCAGATGATCTTCAAGATTCATGCGGGAACGGTAGCGGTCGGCGCCAGTAATCGCAAGCATGCGACTTGACGCCGGCGGCCGGTATGCTACGACTTGGACGGGAATCAGAACCGCATGTTTTATTCAAAGCCCGACAAAGAGCCGGAACGTTATTATCTGCTGCCGGGCATGGGCGGGCGGGCGGCCCGGCGCAAGCAATGTATTTTTGGAAATGGTCCATCGTCGCCGGGTTGGGGATTTCGGCCATTTTGGCGGCGGTGATGTATTTATTGAATCGGTTTGGCTTTTGAGCGGGCGCTTGACCCGCCGGGGTTTGTTGTTAGTATGCGCGCGGATTTTGATGAAGTTTTTCCGTTTCATTCCAATTCTGGCGGCGGCCTTTTGTTTCAACCTGCCGTTGCACGCGGAATTGGTTGATGGCATCAAGGCCGTGGTGAACAGCGGGGTCGTCACGTATGCGGAAGTCGAGGATTTCGCCGCGCCGGCGGCCCAGGCGTTGCGGCGGGAATATGCCGGCGAGCCGAACGTGTTTCAGCAAAAACTGGGCGACGCGCTCAATGACGGTCTGGAACAATTGGTCGAGCGGCAGTTGATTCTGCACGACTTTGATGTCGAAGGCTACAAGCTGCCCGATACCGTCGTGGACGAACTGGTCCAGGAACGCATCCGCGAACGGTTCGGCGACCGGATCACGCTGATGAAGACGCTTCAGGCGCAGGGCGAGACGTTCGAAAAATTCCGCCGGGAGGTGCGCGATCAATACATCGTTTCCGCGTTGCGCGCCAAAAACATTTCGCCGGAAAAAATCATCATTTCGCCCTACAAAGTCGAAACCTACTACCTCGCCCACCAGGACGATTTCAAGGTCGAGGACGAAATCAAACTGCGCATGATCGTGCTCAACAAAACTTCCGGCGACGACACCAACACGGCGCGCCTGGCCGGCGAAATCCTCGCCAAGATCAAGGAAGGCGCGACCTTTCAGGAAATGGCCTCCGTTTATTCGCAAGATTCGCAGCGCAGCCAGGGCGGCGATTGGGGCTGGGTCGAACGCTCCGTTTTGCGCAAGGAACTCGCCGACACCGCCTTCACGCTCAAACCCGGCCAGGTCAGCGGCGTGATTGAAACGCCCGAAGCCTGCTACCTCATGCTGGTCGAGCAGGCGCGCCCCGCGCATGTCAAACCGCTCAGCGAAGTGCGCGATGACGTGGAAGTGACCCTCCGCACGCAGGAGCAGAAACAACTCGAACAACAGTGGATTGCGCAGTTGAAAAAGAAGGCGTTCATCCGCTTGTTCTGAATTTCCACCGTGAGTTGGGAACGTTTTCTCTCAACCCTCAACCAACAACCCTCAACTTGATGACTGGCTGGATCGGCATCACGCTGGGCGATGTCACCGGCATCGGCCCCGAAGTCGCGCTCAAAGCCATCGCCGCCGAAGCCCACAACGACGACACGCGCTATCTGCTGATTGGCGATGCGGATTCCGTCACCGCCTCAACCAAAAATCCGGACTTAATCTGCCGCTGAAAAAATTCTCCGGTTACGAGCGATTCCGGCCGGTTCTTCGTCGCGAATCCATTGGCCGAACCGCTGCCGGAAAATTTGCCGCCGGTTCGCCGTTGGCCGCGCAACGCCGCCATCGCCTCGTTGCGTGACGGCGC
Organism: uncultured Alphaproteobacteria bacterium; assembly: GCA_963804105.1. Classification (GTDB taxonomy): domain Bacteria; phylum Pseudomonadota; class Alphaproteobacteria; order Caulobacterales; family Caulobacteraceae; genus BOG-938. Next base: position 2,281 of record CAWDPL010000045.1, on the reverse strand, counting down.
CGAACGCTGTCTGCGCCACGAACTGGACGCGCTGGTCACCGCGCCGGTCAACAAGGAATCCATCATCCGCGCCGGCCATAAATTCACCGGCCAGACGGAATTTCTCTCCGGACTCGCCAAGGCCAGACGCACCGCGATGATGCTGCTCGGCCATGATGAACGCGGACGCTGGCTGCGCGTCGCGCTGGCCACCATCCACATTTCCATCAAATCCGTTCCGGAAAAACTCACGCCGGAAAAACTCACGCTCGCCATCGAGCTGGCCGCGCAGGCGTGCCGCGATTTGCAGTTTGCCGCGCGCGCGCATTGCCGTTTGCGGCTTGAATCCGCACGCGGGCGAAGGCGGGCAATTTGGTGACGAGGAAATTAAAACCATCACCCCGGCCGTTCTCGCCGCGCAAAAACGCGGATTGGATGTCGTTGGTCCGTTGAGCGGCGACACGGTTTTTCATTATGCCTTGCAGGGGGATTTTGATGCGGTCGTGGCGATGTATCACGACCAGGGGCTTGCGCCGCTGAAAGCCGTTGCGTTTGACACCGGGGTGAACTGGACGCTGGGCCTGCCATTCATCCGCACGTCGCCCGACCACGGCACGGCTTACGACATCGCGGGAAAAGGCATCGCCAATCCGTCGAGCATGATTTCGGCGATCCGGCTGGCGAAACAACTGGCGAAAACAAGTGATAGGTAGACGCGCGAGGTGACGAGTCTCTCGTCTGAAATTGCGATTATCGTCGGAGACTCGTCACCTCGTCTCCTACAAATCAACCGATCAACTCGCGGACCTTCGCACCGATGTCGCCGCCACGCATCAACGATTCGCCCACCAAAATCGCCCTCGCGCCGCATTTCTTCAATCGTTCCACGTCCGCGCGCGTGTGAATGCCGCTCTCGGCCACCAGAAGCGGCGAGGATGGAGAATTGAGGATGGAGGATGGCGCGGAAGTCTTTGCCATTCTCAATCTTCCATCTTCCATCATTCGCTGCCAAACGCTCCGTCGTCGCCAGATCCACCTTGAAATTTTTCAAATTGCGGTTGTTCACGCCGATGAGTGCCGGCGCCAATTTTCATCGCGCGTTCCAATTCCGCTTCATCATGCACTTCCACCAGCGCGGCCAGGCCGGCTTCCGTCGCCAGTGAATGGAATCGTTTCAGTTGTTCATCGCTCAAAATGGCGACGATGAGCAGATGGCGTCCGCGCCCCACTCGATGGCTTCGAGAATCTGCCGCTCATCAATGATGAAATCCTTGCGCAGCAGCGGCAGCTTCACCGCGGCGCGGATTTGCCGGAGATAATCCAGCGAACCCTGGAAAAACTTCTCGTCGGTCAAAACCGACAGACAGCTTGCGCCCGCCGCCTCGTATTCCTTCGCAATGCGAACCGGATCGAAGTCCTTGCAAATCATGCCGGCGGACGGCGAAGCCTTCTTCACTTCGGCGATCAGCGCGATGTCGCCATGGCGCGGTTTGTGCAGCGCTGCCGAGAAAATCGCGCCGTTCGCCGTGCTCCAGCATCGCATCGCGCAAATCGCCGGCGGCAATGAGCGCGCGGGCAGCTTCGCGACTTCGCGTTTTTTTTGTTCAACAATTGTATCGAGGATGTTCATGCTATGCTGGGAGCATCCGACAACCAATATCGAACTGCCCAACATCCAATTAGCCGCACTAATCCGGCATTGGATGTTGGATGTTGAATGTTCGATGTTCGATGCTTTCCTCAATTTATTCCTCCTCATCCTTCACTCCCTGCATCCGTTTGAGCGGACAGCCGGCGCGGAGCCAGCCGTTCACGAACGCATCCAGATCGCCGTCCATCACGCCTGCACATTGCTCGTTTCCACGCCGGTGCGCAAATCCTTCACCATGCGGTACGGCTGAAAAACGTAGCTGCGAATCTGGTTGCCCCACGAGATGCTGCCCTTCTCGCCGTAAAACCGTTCCATGTCGGCCTTCTGCGCGTCCACCCGCTGCGCATAAATCCGCGACAGCAACAGCCGCATCGCCGTCGCGCGGTTTTGATGCTGCGAACGCTGGGTTTGCGACGCGACGACGAGGCCGGTCGGAATGTGCGTGATGCGCACGGCGGTCTCCACCTTGTTCACGTTCTGGCCGCCCTTGCCGCCGGAACGGAACGTGTCCACCTGGAATTCATTCGGCGGGATGACGATGTCGGGATCGCTCTCCTCGATTTCCGCAATCACGTCCACGCTGGCGAAACTCGTGTGGCGGCGTTTTTGGAATCGAACGGCGAGATGCGCACGAGCCGGTGCACGCCCGGT
>CAWDPL010000044.1:0-24770 GCA_963804105.1 uncultured Alphaproteobacteria bacterium | reverse complement strand
AGACGTGCTGAGCCATTGCCTGAAATCGGCGATCTGCTCTGGCGAAGGCCGCGGCCGACCCTTGGGCGGCATCTCGCCCACGCTCAGCTTGTGCAGGATTTTTTCCCAAGTCCCGTCGTCGGCCAGCAGATTGTCGGCGTGCAGGCCTTGCACCGACATCCCGCCGGTCTTGAGCTTGTCGTTGTGGCAGCCTGAGCAGTATTGAAGCAGCATCTGCTCGCGTTCAACCGGCGCAACGGAGGTCTTCAACGAGACCTTGGTCACCCCGCTCGCGTCCGCCTGACCCAGCAGGTGCAACCCCGCCAGACCCGCAACGACGATCGCGCCAGCGGCGTAGCCAATGCGTCTCAAGGTCGGCATGTTTCCACAGCTCTTCAACGTCTTTCTCAACGAATGAACGGCGAAAGGCGACGGCTGAGCCCTGCCGCGACCGGCAAGCTCAGCATCGCGTCGGCAATATCTGAACAAAGGGCGACTGACGCCGCAGCTGTCGTCTGGAAATTACAGTTCATACGCACCTCCCTCGTTCTGCACGGCATTTTGATCGCTCAAAACCCGACTTTCCGGGGAAGCTCCTCTCATTGGGAACCTTATCTCCCGAATTTTGCAGTCGTATTTCCAACCCGGGGCAATATCAGGGCAGGCGACTGAGTTACGACTTATCGCCGATTTTCCTTCAGCCAAGGAGGCCGGCCAGCTCGGGCCCTTATTTCCCGGCCGTGGGCTGAAGGAATCCGCGGTCGCCCACGTCGTTCGGGTCGGTGGACGCCGGAGCGCCGTCGCGCCAGAGCCAACGCATCATGTCGGGCAGCATCACGCCGAGATATTTCTCCCCGTGCGTGTTCACGCCCCAGGAATAGTTCACATCGTAGCCCTTCTTGGTCAGCGCCTTCATCAGACGGACGTTCTGATAGAACCAGTCGCGCTTGCTGTCGTAGGGCTCGCCGACCCGGCCGCGGTGGTCGTTGCGGCCGTCGACCAAGAAGACGCGCAGGGGCTTTCTTTTGCTCGATAAAACACGGTCCGCAAAGACATAGCCGCCCCGCATGTCCACGAAGCTGCCGACATTGGTGAGCACCTTATGGAAGGCGTTCGGCCGCGCCCACGCTACGCCGAAGGCCGCGATTCCGCCGGAACTGGATCCGCCGATTCCGTGATCGTCCGGATTCTTGGAGATGTTGTAGTCCTTGTAGACGGCCGGCAGCACCTCGCCGGTGACCACCCGCGCGAATTGGTCGTCCGGCGTGTTGTATTCCACGAAGCGGTTGGTCACCCCGTCGCCGCCGCCGACCGTGGGGCCTGGTTCGGGCTGATCGGGCCGACGTCCCGGATTGATGAAGACGCCGATCATCACCGGGATTTCCCGGCGGTAGATCAGGTTGTCCATTACGTTCTGGGCGCGCACCGAGCCGTTCTCATATTTGAAGGACCAGCCGTCCAGAAACACCATCAGGTCGGCCGGCTTGGACGGGTCGTACTGCGTGGGGACATAGACCCAATAGGTGTGCTGGGTGCCGGGGAACACCTTGCTGGGCAGGACGAACGGCCCGCGGATCTCGCCCTTCGGCACGCCGTCCTGAGGCAGGGAGTCCGGACCCAGACGGTACTGCGAATCCGGCTGCGGGCCGGGGGGCATGATCCACGGCGGCAGTTTGGCGTTGATGTCCGGTTCGGGAGGATAGTGCGGTTTGGCGGTCGCTAGAGGTTGGGCGACGATGAGCGCGGCGAGGGCCATCAGCGGCAAGATTGCTTTTTTCACGGACCTGAACCTCCCCGAGGAACGGATGTTGGAGCGGCGCGCAAAAGCCGCGTCCGCCGTTCTGCTTTGAGAGACAGCATATCAATCATCCGGGATTTGCACCCATTAATGGATGGATCGCGCTCGCGCCTTGAGCCCAAGGCGTTCGGGGTTTGCGCCAACGCAAACCCGGCCCCTTGGTTTTTGGCTTAATCTGCTGGATGCTAGGGCCAAGATTTGCCAATAACGGGAAGGGGAGCGGACGCGCCGACGTCGCCCCAAATCCGCACAGGGAGGAGTACCAACGTGCACTGTCGCCAGTTTTCACTTCGGGTTTCGGTTTCCGCGTTCGCCCTCGCGCTTGCAACGGTCATGGGGAGCGGAGCGGGTCTCGCGCAAACGGCGGCCGATCAGCCCTCCAGCATGCCCTCCACCGCGAAGGGCGACTGGCCGGCGAACCTGGCTGACCTGGCCGGCTCGCGCTATTCGCCCCAGGCGCAAATCGACGCCTCCAACTTCAACAAGCTGGAAGTGGCTTGGCGCTTCAAGACCGACATGCTGGGCGCGCGTCCGGAATACAAGCTGGAAGGCACGCCGCTGGAGATCAACGGCGTCATCTACACCACCGCCGGCTCGCGCCGGGACGCCATCGCCCTGGACGCCAAGACGGGTGAACTCAAGTGGATGTACAGCCTGAACGAGGGCGTGCGGGCGGCCAATTCGCCGCGCCAATTGTCGGGCCGTGGACTGTCCTACTGGACCGACGGCAAGGGCGACGAGCGCATCATCCTGGTGACCACGGGCTACCGTCTGGTGGAGCTGAACGCCAAGAACGGCAGGCCGATCGAGTCCTTCGGCGACCACGGGATCATCGACATGAAGCTCGGCGCTGTCGTCGGCGTCATGGGTCATCCCGGCGAATATCAGCAGATTGACCTGACCACCGGCGAACTCGGCTGGCAATCGGCCGCCGCGATCGCGGACGACGTGGTCATCGTCGGCTCCTCCATGAAGGAAGGGTATCAGCCGGTCACCCAGAACAACACCAAGGGGCTGGTTCGCGGCTGGGACGTTCGGACCGGCAAGCTTTTGTGGACCTTCCACGACGTGCCCATGAAGGGCGAGTTCGGTTACGACAGCTGGAAGAACAATTCGGCCGACTACAACGGCAACACTGGTGAATGGACCGGCCTAACAGCCGATACGGAGTTGAACAGCGTCTATCTGCCGATCGAGGATCCGACCCTGGACACCTACGGCGGCGCGCGTCCCGGCGATGACCTGTTCGGCGACAGCCTGGTGTGCGTGGACCTGCATACCGGCAAGATGAAGTGGTACTACCAGCTGGTGCACCACCCCATCTGGGACTACGACATTTCCTCGCCGCCGATGCTGGTGGACGCGGTGGTGAACGGCAAGCCGGTCAAGGAAGTCGCGGTTCCGACCAAGCAGGGCTTCCTGTATGTGTTCGACCGCGTCACCGGCAAGCCGGTCTGGCCGATGTTGGAAAAGCCCGTTCCGCAGAGCGACGTGCCGGGCGAGCAGACGTCAAAGACACAGCCCTTCCCGAGCAAGCCGCCGGCCTATTCGCGCCAGCAGCTGGACCCCGGCAAGGACCTGATCGATTTCACCCCCGACCTGCACGCCAAGGCGGCGGAACTGATCAAGCGCTACAAGGTCGGGCCCATCTTTACCCCGCCGGTGCTCAGCAAAGTGGAAGGCCCGCTCGCCACCTTGGAGTACGACTCCAGCGCGGGCACCAACTGGACCGGCGGCGCTTTCGATCCTGAGACCCACACCGTCTATGTGCCCGCGGCGCCCTCGGCGGTGTCGACGCACGCGCTTGTCGCGCCTCCACCCGGGATTCTCCGACGAGAAGTATCTGGGCGGCATCGCCGGTCAGCCCTTTGTCGTGCAGGGCGGCGCCGGCGCCGGGTCCGCCTCGGACGCGCCCAAGCAAACGCCGGACGATCTCAGACTGGCGGCGATCCTGGCCAAGAGCGGGGCGACCAAGCCGGTCGGTCCGCCGCCGACCAAGACCGTCGAAGGCCTGCCGCTCGTCAAGCCGCCTTACGGCACCATCACCGCCATCAACATGGATACCGGCGATTTCCGCTGGCAGATCGCGCACGGCGACACACCGGACGAGATCAAGAACAATCCGGCGCTCAAGGGTCTGACCATCCCCAAGACCGGTCAGGCCGGCAACGTGGGCATCCTTGTGACCAAGACCCTCGTTATCAGCGGCGATCCCCTGTTCTCAACCCAACCCGGCCACCCGCGCGGCTCCTATCTGCACGCCTATGACAAGCTGACCGGCGTGGAAGTGGGCAAGGTCTGGATGCCCGCGCCGCAAAGCGGATCGCCCATGACCTACAGCTACGACGGCAAGCAATACATCGTCGTGGCCGTGTCGGGCGGCAACTACTCGGGCGAGTACATCGCCTACCGCTTGCCGACGGGGAATTAGGATCGGGAACCGGTTTCGCCGATCCGGAAAATCCGGGGCTGTCGCCTGATCGCGGAGGCAGCCCCGCTCCGGACAATACCATGCAGCCAGGGCTGGACTTCGTCTTTCGCGTGACCGTGACGGTCGATACGCCGCTGGAGCTGGGCGTCTATGACAATCAGCGTAAGCGGATCGTACCAATCACCGACGGGGTCGTCGAAGGCCCCCGCTTCACCGGCGTCGTCCTGCCCGGCGGCGCGGACTGGCAGTCGTTGCGCGTGGGCGACGGCAACACCCAGGTCTATGCGCGCTACACCCTGCGGCACGAGGACGGGACCCTGGTGTCTGTGGTCAATGTCGGCGTGCGGCGCGGGCCGGCGGATGTGCTGGCGAAGCTTGCCGCGGGCGAAATGGTCGATCCGTCGCTCTACTACTTTCGCGCCTCGCCGCAATTCGACGTCCAGCCGGGGCCGCACGGCTGGCTGATGGAAAACACCTTCGTCTGCGTTGGCAAGCGCTGGCCTCAGTCGGTGGAACTGGACATCTATCGGGTGCTTTGAGCGGCTGCGGACCCGAACCTTGCTCTCAGCAGGACCAGGGCGATAGCGACGAACAGCAGGTTCAGGCCGGCCAGGAACAGGAACGGCGCGATGAAGCCCAGCCTGTCGAACAGAATGCCGGACAGATAGCTGATCACCACCACGCTGATGGTGCCCATCAAGGTGAAAAAGCCGATGGTCGAGCCGCGCAGGCTCGCCGGCGCCCGTTCGCCCAGGGCCGCCTGGGAGGAGATGGTCTGCGACATCTCAGCCACGCCGATGCCGAAGAAGATCACCAGGATCAACGGCCCCCTCACGTCATGCACCAGCAGGGTGGAGGAGAAGGCGAGGGCGGCGACGATCAGCGAGCCCAGCAACATGCTCACCCGGCCGACCCGGTCGGCGATGAAGCCCAGGAACAGCGGCGATCCGGCCGAGGCCAGGGTCCACATCATTGAACACATGCCGACGGTCTTGAGCGCCTGGGGCGAGGCGATGCCTTCCAGCCTGGAGGCGCCCATGACCCACACCGACATGAAGGACTGGGTGACGAAGAAGTCCGAACGGATCACGAAGGCGGTCAGGATGATCAAGCCGAAAATCGGATCGACCCGGCTGTGCGCCAGCACCTCCCGCGATGTCCGGATCAGCGGCTTCAAGCCGAAGGTGCGCGCCTCCGGACCGGCCTGCCTGGGGGGCTCGCGCAGGAACAGCACGGCGACGATCAGGCCGATCACCCCGATCGCCGCCAAAATCCACAAGGAGCAGCGTAGGGCCGTCACCCGGTCCACGCCGTGAGCGACCAGGAAGGCGGGCGTGTGCGGCAGGAGCCAGCCGACCAGGGCGGACTGGACCACGGCCTGAACGATCAGCATCAGGCTGAGGAATTTCCCCCGCGTCTCGTTGGCGGGGAAATCCACCATCATCGTCGTCGTGCCGGCGATGTGGCCGGTGGTCGAGGCGCCCATCAGAAAGCGCAGGGCGTAAAGGGCCATGATCGAGCCGGCGAAGGGCAGGGCCAGCAGCGTCGTGGTCAGGCCGATGATGGCCATGATCAACATGGGCTTGCGCCCGATGGTGTCCGCCAGGCTGCCGGCCACGACGACGAACAGGGCGACGGCGCCGTACTGGGCGGTGTTGAGAAACCCGGTGACCCGTCCCTGCTGGGATATGGGAACGTGCAGAACCTCGGTCAGCAGATAGGGCTGCACCACCGTGACGAAGCCGATCAGGCACGAGGTGATGGTCATCACCACCATGAACACGCCCACGTGCCAGGGCCGCACGCCGGGGGCCAGTTGGATCGGCCCGATGCGGTTCAGCGGCGGATCGACCGGTTGCATCTTCCCCCCTTGGCGGCCTGGGCGGCCGCGACATTCATGTCCTTGATTAAGCTTGGCGCACTCTTGGCTGATGCGCCAGTCCGACAGCTTGGCTTGTCCAATGGATTGACAAACCAAGCGCCGCTGAGGTCCAACGAAGACAGACAATGATCGCGGGCGTGAACCGGCGAAACGCCCGTCGGGCGTCAGTAGGGAGAGGACAGGATTTAGGTCCTGGTTTGGGTGTGCAAGGATGAAACGATCGCTGGAAAGCCGCGTTCGGCCGTTGACGGTGTTCGCGCTGGTGTCCGCCGCCTGGCTCTTCGGACTGTCGGGCGCCCAGGCTAAGACCGTTTCGATCACGCTGCTCAGCACCACCGACCTGCACGGCCGGATCGAGCCGTGGGACTATTTCACCAACAAGCCTGACGATCTGGGGCTCGCCAAGATCGCCACCCTGGTCAAACGCGAGCGCGCCAAGGCGCCGCGGGCCCTGCTGGTGGACATCGGCGACATGGTGCAGGACCCGCAGTCGACCCTGACCAACTACTTTCTGGCCAAGCACCCCAAGACGCTCAATCCCATGATCGCGGTGATGAACCGCATGCACTACGACGCCATGGCCGTGGGCAATCATGAGTTCAATTTCGCGCCCGAGCCCATGTGGACCCTGAAGGGCGACTCGCGTTTTCCGTGGCTCGGGGCCAACGTCAAACAGACCTACACCCACGGCGCGCCCTATTTTCAGCCCTACATCATCAAGACCGTTCAAAGGCGTGCGGATCGGCATCGTGGCGTTCGTCGCGCCGGTGGTCGAGCCGGTCGCGGGCTATCAGCTTGAACCCATCGTGGAGTCCGCCAAGCGCGTGATCCCGCAGCTGCGGCCGAAGGTCGATCTGCTGGTCGTGTTGCTGCATTCCGGCTTCGTGCGTGACCCGGTCACCGGCGAACAGGCCGCGCGCATCCAGGTCCCCGGCGAGAACGTCGCGGAAGAGTTCGTCCAGCAGGTCCCCGGCGTGGACGTGATCATCTACGGCCACGTCCACAGCGAACTGCCGGAAAAGGTCATGAACGGCGTGCTGCTGACCGAGGCCAAGTTCTGGGGCCAGTCCCTGGCGCGCGTGGATGTGACCATGACCAAGGGCCCGCACGGACACTGGCAGGTGGCGTCCAAGCATTCCCGTACGATCCCGGTGACGGCGGATGTTCCGGCCGATCCGGATATCCTCAAGCTGGTGCGGCCCTACCGCGCGGAGCTCGACCAGTATCTGGACACGCCGATCGGCACGTCCGTCCAGGCCCTGACGGGCGCGCACGCCGATTATGAGGACAACGCGCTGCTGGACGTGATCCAGCACGCTGAGATGAAGGCGGGGGCGGACCTCGCCATGACCAGCTTGCTGGACGACGGCGTCGCCATCGGCCGCGGACCGGTCACCGTCCGCCAGGTTCAGGCGCTCTATCCGGCCTCCAACAGCAACCCGATCGTGGAGATGACCGGCGCGCAGTTGAAGGCGGCGCTGGAACACTCCGCGAGCTTCTATCCGGCCTGGCCCGCGCCGGCCGGCCAAGCGCTCAAGCCGCCCGCCGTTCACCCCGACCAAGCGGCCGGCGTGACCTATCAGATCGATCTGACCCGGCCTGTAGGCGATCGAATTATCAACCTAAACTTCCAAGGACAACCAATTGATCTCACGCGTAAATTTCGTGTCGCGGTGACATCCGATCGGCGCTTGGGAAAAGACGGCTACGCGATGTACAAGGGTCTGCCGACGGTCGGCCAGACCAAGGACATGCGCGAGTTGGTGGTCGACTACGTGAAGGCAACCGGCGCAATATCGGGTCAGGCCGATGGGAACTGGAAGATCGTGCCGGCCGAAGCGGCGGCGGCGTTGGAAATGCAGGCCGACAGGGCCGGTGCGACTGGGCGATAATTCAACTGCGCGGCGGGCGGTGACAACCGGCGGCGTCAAGGACTAGGGAGAACCGAGTGAGAAACCCACTGAACATGCCTGCCGCCGCGGCGCTGGCGACCTTGTCCCTTGCGGCCGCGCTGGCGGCGTCCAGCGCGCTGCACGCCCAGGCGCCGCCCGATCAGGGACCGGGCATGACGCCGGTCAACGGGCCGATGCTCAATTGGCCGCGCGATCCCGATTTTCTCAAGATGCCGCCCGGACGCCACATGGGCTCGACCAGCGCCATTGCAGGCGACAGCCACGGCAATATCTGGGTGGCGGAGCGCTGCGAGGACAACGGCTGCGAGAACAGCAAGCTCGATCCGGTGCTGGAATTCGACTCCAAGGGCAATTTCATCAAGTCCTGGGGATCGGGCCAGATCCTGTTCGCCCATGGCATCTTCATCGACAAGCACGACCACATCTGGATCACTGACGGCCATAACAACGGCAAGATCGGCGACACGGTTCAGGAATTCGATCAGGACGGGAAGGTGCTGAGGACCCTTGGCAAGCCCGGCGTGGCCGGAAACGACCAGTTCACCTTCCATGAGCCAAACGCCGTGTTCATCGCGCCGGACGGGGACATCTTCGTGGCGGACGGCCACAGCGGCGACACCATCTCAAGCCATGCGCACGGCCCGAACATGGGCAACGCCCGCGTGGTCAAGTTCGATCCGCCATGGCAAGTTCCTGATGCAGTTCGGCCATCACGGCAGCGGACCGGGCGAATTCCAGACCCCGCACTGCCTGACCATGGATTCCGCCGGCCGCCTGTTCGTCGGCGACCGCAGCAACAATCGCATCGAGATTTTCGATCAGAACGGCAAGTTCCTCACCCAATGGAGCCAGTTCAGCCGTCCGAGCGGCTGCTACATCGACAAGCACGATGTGTTGTTCGTGTCCGACTCCGAGTCCGTGGAGGCGCCCGGCTACGCCCATCACCCGGGCTGGAAGCGCGGCGTGCGCATCGGCAGCGCCAAGACCGGGCAGGTCACCGGCTTCATCCCCGATGACTTCGCCGACAAGCTCGACAAGGGCACGGGCGGTGAAGGGGTATGGTCGGATGGCAATGGCGTGGTCTACGCGGCCGAGGTCTATCAGAAGGCCATCGCCCGCTACGCGCCGAACTAGCTGAACTAAAAAAGAGAGGGCGGCGCTCGATCCCGGACGGGACGGCGCCGCCTCGACCCATCGGGAGGACAAGATGCAACGACGCGATCTGCTCAAGGCGCTTGCCGGCCGCCGCGCTGGCGGCCTCTTCCGCCGCCGCCCAGGTTCCCACGCTGAACGGCGTAAGGATGAAGATCACCGACATCAAGGTTCAACGCCTCAAGCTGATCAAGTCGCTGGGGACCCTGGTCGGCTTCAATGGCCCATGGGACATCAACACCGTGAATGTCGGCGGCGGCTCCTTCATCGAGGTGCATACCGATCAGGGCCTGGTCGGGAATCGGGCCGGCGGTCGACCCGGTGCAGCTCCCCCGCCTGAAACGCGATTGCGTCGGCCGCGACCGTTCGATCTGCAGCACATCATTTCCGACACCAAGGCACATTTCGAACCTGTCCCCGGAACGCCATTTGGAATTGCTGGCGACGCCTGAGGCCAAGAGCTCGGACAACACGCCCGACCACCCTGATCCAGGCCGCGGGCGCGGCGGGCGACCAGCGCGATCCGCGGCAACGCCGCCGTCGAGATCGCCATCTGGGACATCATCGGCAAGGCCTGCAACCAGCCCCTCTACAAGATGTGGGGCCCGGTGCGCGACACGGTAAGGCCCTACGCCAGCCAGTCCCGGCTGGGCGATCCGGTGTCGCGGGCCGAACTTGCGGTGCAGCTCAAGAGCGAGGGCTGGAAGGCCATCAAATTCCGCGCCCACTTCGCCGACATGAAGGACGATATCGCGCTGGTGGAGGAGACCCGCAAGCGCGTGGGCGACGACTTCGACATCATGTGCGACGCCAATCAAGCCACCAACTGGTTTCTGACCCCCGACGTGCGTTGGGATTTCAAGCGCGCGGTGCGCACGGCCAAGGCCTACAAGGACATGAACGTCTATTGGCTGGAGGAGCCCCAGTCGCGCTTCGATTACGAGCATCTGACCGAACTCAATCAGATGGTCGAGATGCCGCTGGCCGGGGGCGAGGGCAATATCGGCATGCGCGAGTTCCGCGACCTGCTCGTCAAGGGGTGTTTCGATATCGTCCAGCCGGAGGTGCTGTTCGAAGGCCCGACGGAGATCCGCAAGATCGCCGCCATCGCCGAGTCCATGGACAAGCGGATTTCACCGCACCTGGCGGACGGCCGCGTGGGCACCATCTGCAACATGCACCTGATCGCCTCCTTGCCGAACGCCGAGTATCTGGAGATCGACGAGGACCTGCCGCTGAAAGCCTATTCCAACGGCTTCGCCGTGTTTGAGGACCCGCCGGTGCTGCAGAAGAACGGCGCGTTCAACATGCCGCAGGGACCGGGCCTGGGCATCTCGATCAACAAGGACATGATCCTCAGCTAGCGGCGGGGATCGGATGCTTGTCGGGCAGCGATTTCAGCGGGCCTTGTGGCTCGCCAGGAAATCGCCCATCCGGTCCAGCGCCTTCAGGATGTTCTCGGTCGAGTTGGCGTAGGACACGCGCACATAGCCCTCGCCCAGCACGCCGAAATCCGGACCGCCGACCAGGGCGACCCCGGCCTCGTCCAGCAGGGTGCGCGCCAGCGGCTTGGCCTTCCAACCCGTCTTGCTGATGTTGGGGAAGGCGTAGAAGGCGCCCTTTGGCATGATGCAGGAAACACCGGGCAGCTTGTTCAGCCCCTCCACCACCACTTTGCGGCGCTTGTCGAATTCCGCCACCATGTGGTGGACCGCGTCCTGCGGCCCGGTCAGGGCGGCGATGCCGGCGTATTGGGTCGGCGCGTTGACGCAGGAATAAAGGTTCACCGCCAGCTTGCGCGCCTTGTCATAGAGCACGCCGGGCCATACCGCATAGCCGAGACGCCAGCCGGTCATGGCGTAGGTCTTGGACCAGCCGTTGAGCAGGATCAGCCGGTCACGCAGCGACGGATAGGAGAGCATGCAGATATGCTCCTCTCCGTCATAGATGATCCTATCATAGATTTCGTCCGACAGGATGGCGAGGTCCGGCCATTTCTCCAGGCCCGCCACCAGCTGGTCCAATTCGGTCCGGGGCGAGACGCCGCCGGTGGGGTTTGCCGGAGAATTGAGGATGATCAGGCGCGTGCGCGGCGTGATCAGATCCAGCGTTTCTTCGGCCGAAAAGCTGAAGCCGTAGCCTTCCTGAATCGGGATCGGCACCGGGGTGGCGCCGGTGAATTCGATCATCGAGCGGTAGATGGGAAAGCCCGGGTCGGGATACATGATTTCCACGCCCGGCTCCCCGAACATGAGGATCGCCATGAACATGGTGGGTTTGCCGCCCGGCATGATCATCACTTCCTCGGGCGAGACCTCAACGCCGTAGCGCTTGTGCAGATCGGCCGAAACCGCTTCGCGCAGCGGCAGGATGCCGGTCGCCGGGGTGTAGCCGTGATGGCCGTCGCGGATTGCCTTGATGGCGGCTTCCGTCACATTTTCCGGAGTGCGGAAATCGGGCTGGCCGATCCCCAGATTGATGATGTCGCGGCCCTGCGCGGCCAGGGCGGTGGCCCGGGCCAGGACGGCGAAAGCATTCTCCTCGCCGATACGGTCGAAGGCGGCGATGGTCTTCAGCATGGCGTTTCCAGTCAGACTCGTTTTGGACCCCCGTAATAAAGGCATCCGCCGCCGGTCGACTAGCCCCGCCGGCCGAAGATCCGGCTGCACCATGGCCGCACCCCGCGCGCGGTCGGCCGGCGGGGCGAAGCATCTGAACCGGGATTGCGACGGCCAGCCTGCCGAACGCCTTTATCGGGAGGTCGATGAGTATCTGGCGCTGAACGCCGGTTCCACCGGGTTCGTGATGCCTAAGAACCTGCCCGTGCTGCGGAGGAACAGAAAATTCAGAATGCACCGTCGATCAGACCTCGGCGTCTCGACCAACCAGGGTGCGATCATCAGCTAAGTCTACCGAGGTCTTCAGGCAGAACGCGAGGCCGAAATTTGTGTTAATCGGCGATCGGAAAACTGCTCAAAGAACGGCGTTACTTGAAAGTTTTTCTTGCCGAAATGATTTTGTCTCCTATCCTCTACCTGTGGGAGAGGGACGCTCTGCGTTCATCCCTAGGGGGAGTGAGCGGCCTTGCGCATTTTATTGCCCGAGTCTGTTTTGCGGTGCGCTGCCGCGCCTTTGCGCACAGTTCAATCAATCAAGCTGAAGCCAAGAGTTCGACTGCGAACCATGTGTCCGTTGGCGCTAAAATAATCTTACAAAAAGAAAGGGAATCAAATCTGTTCTGTAAAAAAGTGGAAGCACCTAACTGAAATTAAAAACTGGTCACGCTAATTCAAAGAATGGGAGGAGTAAGTTGTTGCGTAAATCAAATTTGATGGCCGGATCGGCCTTCACCCTGGCGGCGTTGTCGCCGGCCTTGTCCGCCCATGCGCAAACCGCGTCGGCAGCGAATGCGGTTTCGGAAGTCGTTGTTACGGCGACCAAGACGGGCGCGACGAATCTCCAGAAGACGGCGATTTCGGTCGATGTGGTTGGCGCGGGGGACCTGAAGAAGGAAGGCATTGAAACCTTCCGTGATTTGGAACTGCAAGTGCCTAGTCTCAAATTCCAAATCAACGGCAATCAGGTGCGAATCTTCATACGCGGCGTGGGCGGATACAACGCAAACGATGGCGATGTGTCCCTCTATCTTGATGGCGTGTTCCTGGCGCGGCCAACAGAGGCTACCCAGGCTACATTCAATGACTTGGACCGAGTCGAAGTGGTCGAAGGCCCGCAAGGCACACTGTTCGGCCGCAACTCCACAGGCGGCGCCGTCAATTTCGTGTCCAAGACCCCGTCAGATCACTTCACGTTCAACAACACACTCAGTCTCGGCAACTATGCTTTGATTGACGAACAGGCCTCAGTTTCCGGCCCTATCGCCGACAACATGCAGGCGAGTCTCGCGTTCACCCACTTCCAGCACAACGGCTATCTGCACAATGCCGTCCCGGGCGCCGGCGATGGGGACACAGCCAACCGCACGGGCGTACGCGGACAACTTCGCTGGGAAGCCACGCCGGACATCACCAACACCCTTCGTGCGGACTACATCTACACCAACGAATACTGGCAGACGGCCAATATCCCCGTGGCCAACGTCAGCAACGGTGTGGTCGGGGCTTTCAACTTCGCCCCGCTGTTCGTTAGCCATATCGATGATTTGCGCACGATCGTCTACAATCAGAACCCTTTCAACCATGAACAATCCTACGGGCTGAGCGACGAGTTTGTTTGGAAACTCAACGATCACCTCACTCTTAAGGCGCTAAGCGCAGGCCGTACGGACCAGAGCATTGAGGGTCAAGGGTCTGCGACCGAGGTGTTCTACAGCTTCGGCCCGCAGGACTACTATGAATATCAGCTGAGCGAAGAATTTACGCTGATTAATAACTACGGGCCTATTTCGGGGGTGGCGGGTCTTTATTACTATTATGACCACAACTACTACCAGGTTTTTGCGCCCAATCCCGGCGGAAACGCAAAGGTTCCTGCACCGTCTGCGGGTTCCGTGACCGGGCAGAACACGTTTGACCCGACCGTTTCGAGGGCGGCGTTCTTCGAGGAGAGCTATCACGTCACGCCGACGATCAGCCTCACAGCCGGCGCTCGATATACACAGGAACAAAAGGGTCTGAATACCTTTAACTTCAGCTATGTGTACTGGCCAGGTAATCCGGCAAATCTGCAGGTTCCCTCGGTGGCCCTGGGCTTTCCGGCGAACTATACGATCCCACCGACGCCCGAAATCTTTCAGGCCGATATCGTCTACAACGCTCACGCTCTGACGCCGAAATTCGGCGTCAACTGGCAGGCGACGCCGGATATCATGACCTACGCGACGGTGACCAACGGCTATAAGAGCGGCGGCTTCAACGAAACTGCGCGCGCCATCGGCCCTGCCCTGTTCTACGGCCCGGAAAACATGTGGGCTTATGAGGCGGGCGTCCGGTCTGATTGGTTCGACCACGCCTTGCGGGTCAACCTGTCGCTGTTCCGCTACCAATGGTACGGCCTGCAGTTCAAGTCCTCGATTGGGCCGTCGACCGTGTCGACCTCCAATGCGGGCAATGCCCGCACAAACGGCCTCGAAGCGGCGGTCAGCTACAAGCCCGTGCAGGGCCTGACCATCGATCTGCACGCGACCTTGCTGGACGCCAAATACATCAGCTTCCCGGCCTACAGCTTCCCGTCCGACTTCACGCCATACCTCAATCCGGCCAAGATCATTGTCACGCCGGGCGGCAAGGTTACGAACGTCAGCGGAAACACTCTGGTTGACGCGCCGCCGTTGGCCTTGAGTTTGGCCGTTCAGAAGGATTTCGATCTGGCGGACGGCGCGGATCTCTTCGTGCGGGGCGAATACGAATATACCGGCCAGATGTACTTCGACCCCACCGATCTACCCCAGGCTGGGCAGGCGCCCTACAGCGTGGTCAATGGCTCGATCGGTTATAGCCCGCGCACAGCCATTGGACGGTCGCTCTCTGGGGCAAGAATATGACCGACGCCCGCTACTTCGTGCGGTAACCAAGCGGCCACCATCTGGGCTGGCGCGGTCGGCGACCCGCAGGACCTTCGGAGTGCGCTTCAACTATACCTACTGACGGCAGGCGCGGCGCCAGCACCGACTTGACCGATCGGTGCTGGCGCTCGATCTGCGCCCCTATTGCGTCGGCATCACCGGCAGCTTGGCCAGTTCCTGCAGCTCCGCAAGCGTTCCCGTGCGCGGCCCATGCAACGGTATGATTGTGTCGACGTCCAGATGGTAACGCTGGATGTTGTCGTTGAGGTTGACGATGTAGGGGTTGGACCACTGCAGCTTCAGGGCCGTGAGCGCCTCGGTGTTCCAGCCGTCGGCCTCGATGATGCATTTGGCCGAGGGCACATAGACGATCAGCATGCCGACGTTATGGGCGGTCCCGACCTGATGGTAGACCTCCACGCGCCGCAGGGGGTCGTCCAGCACCAGCTTGTCATTGGTCACCGGCAGGAACTTAGGCTTGGCCTTTGACAGCCACATCCGGTCCGGCTTGATGGTGTGCGGCGTCTTCCAGATACGCTCGTAGTATTCCTGGTTGACCGGCATGGTGACGATGGTCGCGCCGGCGTCGACATAGGTGCGCACCCCGCCCAGATGGTCGAAGTGGGCGTGGGTGTTGATCAGGTATTTGATCGGCTTATTGGGGATCGCGG
Organism: uncultured Alphaproteobacteria bacterium; assembly: GCA_963804105.1. Lineage (GTDB taxonomy): Bacteria > Pseudomonadota > Alphaproteobacteria > Caulobacterales > Caulobacteraceae > BOG-938. The sequence continues at coordinate 9,420 of CAWDPL010000044.1, read as the reverse complement.
CTTTGGCGGCAGCCATGACAGCGATGGAGCGAGCCTCGTCCAATGGCGCGTCGACCATCACGATGTGGTCGGACGCCTCGATCGCCACGCTGTGCCACTGGAACCCGCGAATCCAGAACACGCCCGGCGCCAATTGGTCGACGGCTGGTCTTGACCGGCGCGCTCATGGCCGCGCGCATGGGCTCGGGCGCGGTGATGTCCACCGGCAGATTGACCTTGACCGAGGAGATGGTGATATCGAGCCGGTTCTTGCCGCCCATGTCGCGCACGATGCGCCCGGGAACAGCACGCCGTTAAAGTCGCGATAGTCGGAAAAGCGCGCTTCGCACAGCATGTCGCCCAGCACCGGGCTGTCTATCCAGGTGCGGATGTTGACGATCTCGTTGCGCTTGTTGATCAGGCCGACGAACTTGTGCGGGCCCTCGACATAGGTGACTTCCGTGCCGCCCTTCACCGCGCGCTGCGTGGCGTTATGGGCCTCGGCCGCGCGCAGGAAACCGTGCGGCGTTGCCCAGATCTCCATGGCGCGTTCTTCGACGTTCTTCGCCTCGGGAATGTTCGCGTTCGGCAGGCCCGTGGCCGGGCCTCCCGGCGGCATGACCACCCAGGACACGTCGCCGGAAACATACTCGTCGACTACGTCCGGCTTGGGGTCCTTTTGCAGCACCCGGCCGATGATCGCCGGCGGGCGCAGCATGACCACGCGCTTGCTGGCGGTGACGTAGTTGATGGTCGCGGTGTAACTGCTGACGTCGTATTCAGGATCGGGCGCAGAGGGGCTGGGCGCTTGGCCGAACAGATGCCATTTGCCCGACCCGACATATTCGATGGTCTGCACATGGTCGGCGTCGAACGCCTTGATCGCGGCGGCCAGCGCGCCCTTCGGCCGGGCGGCCAGGGCCGGGCCCGTCGTGGCTGAGAGGTAGCCCAGTAATGGCGTCGCCAATACGAGCCGCCGCGAGATATTCCGCATCCGATGGTTCCTCCCGATCGCATTGTTACGCCCACGTCCTGCCCCGCACGGATGGCGAGGACAAACGACGACGGACCGGCCAGCGTGATTTCTTCTTGTCTCCCGGTTCGGAGACGGCCGACCAAATCAATCTAGGATGGATCGCCGGCCCGTCAAGTTCACCCAAAGCGTGATCGGGTCGCCGCCGTCGCGACAACCCGATCTCCAGCGATCATGCGTGGCTTGGGGAGGGGTTATTTCGTGTTGGACGCCGGGCCCGCCAGGGGCGCGGCCGCCGGGGCGGAGTCGCTGGGCGGCAGGGTCTTGGCGAGATAGGCCTTGATCGCCGCCAGGTCGGAGTTGCTTCCCGAGGCGCCGTAGGTCACCATGCGGTCGACCAGGTCGGACCACTCTTGGGGCGAGCGGCCGTGGGCGTTCACAGGCCCAAGGTCGTGGCAGCTCGTGCAATCGGCTTGGAGCAGGGCTTGGCCGTCGGCCGAACCGGGCGCCGCAGCCGGCGCGGCGGCGGCGGGCGCGGCAGCAGCGGGCGCGGCGGCGGCAGGCGTCCCCGTGGAGGCCGGCTCCGCGGGAGCAGACGCCGGGGCTTGGGCGTGCGCGCCGCAACCGCCAGTGCGCCGACGGCGAAACTGAAGCCGAGTGAACGCCAAACTTGGTTCATTGTGAATCTCCTCCGCACAGATAGAAACCAGAACATACGGCGTCTTTGAGGCGCGCCCGTGATGGTCACGGATGTGACAAGGGCGATCTATCACAGACTGCGCGCGCGCCGCCAATACCGCTTTTTGACGTCGAGTTCGAATACTGGGTCCGCGCCCCGAAGGCCGCGCGCGTCGCAGCATGCAAGGTGAAAGTCACGCGAGTTCCCGCTATTGGAGCGCCTGCATGACCAACCATCTGTTCGATCAGGCGCGCTTGCGCACGGACGGCGCCGACAGGCCATTCATCTTGGCGCCGAGGGCGGGCGGCGCGGCGGATCGCGTCATCAGCTACGGCGACATGCTGGCCATGTCGGGGCGATTGGCCCAGGCCCTGGTCCTGCGCGGCGTGCGGCCGGGCGACCGAGTCGCCGCCCAGGTGGAGAAAAGCGCCGAGGCGATCCTGCTCTATCTGGCGTGCATCCGCGCGGGCGCGATCTGGTTGCCGCTGAACCCGGCCTACACCCTGGCCGAGCTGGAATATTTCCTCAGCGACGCCGAGCCGGCCCTGATGGTGTGTGATCCGGCCCAGGCCGAGGCGGTGGGCGCCCTGACGTCCAGGCTGGGCGTGGCGGCGGTGGAAACGCTTGGATCGGACGGACGAAGCGGCAGTCTCCTGGCCATGGCCGAGACGCAGCACGGCGACTTTGCCGACATCGCGCGCGGCCGGGACGAACCGGCGGCCATCCTCTACACCTCCGGCACCACGGGGCTGTCCAAGGGCGCGGTGCTGAGCCACGGCAATCTGGTCAGCAACGCGCAGACCCTGGCGCGGCTATGGCGGTTCACGCCGGAGGACGTGCTTCTGCACGCCCTGCCGATCTTCCACACCCACGGCCTGTTCGTGGCGACCAACGTCACCTTGATGGCCGGGTCGTCGATGATCTTCCTGCCCCGCTTCGATCCGGGGAGGTCCTGGCTCGCATGGGCCAGGCCAGCGTGATGATGGGCGTGCCGACCTTCTATGTCCGTCTGCTGCAAAGCCCGGACCTGACCCGTGAGGCCATGGCCGGCATGCGGCTCTTCGTGTCCGGCTCCGCGCCCCTTTTGGCGGAAACCCACCAGGCCTGGTTCGAGCGCACCGGCCATCGCATTCTCGAACGCTACGGCATGACCGAGACCAATATGAACAGCTCCAATCCCTATGACGGGGATCGGATCGCCGGCACGGTCGGTCTGCCGCTGGATGGCGTGGAGATCCGCATCGCCGATCCGGACAGCGGTGCGCCGCTCCCACAAGGCGAAGTGGGGATGATCGAGATTCGCGGCCCCAACGTGTTTCAGGGCTATTGGCGCCGGCCCGACAAGACCAAGGCCGAATTCCGCCCCGACGGCTTCTTCATTTCCGGCGATCTGGGGAATGATTGATGAGCGCGGCTATCTGAGCATTCTCGGCCGCTCCAAGGACTTGGTGATCTCCGGCGGGTTCAACGTCTATCCCAAGGAGGTCGAGGCCGAGATCGACGCTCTTCCCGGCGTGCTGGAAACCGCCGTCATCGGCCTGCCGCATCCGGATTTCGGCGAGGGCGTGACCGCCGTGGTGGTGCTGAAGCCGGGCGAGCCTCGACCGAGGACGGCGTGCCGCGCCGCCCTGGCCGATCGGCTGGCCAAAATAGAAGCAGCCCAAGCGCGTGCTGTTCGCGCGAGGACCTGCCGCGCAACGCCATGGGCAAGGTGCAGAGAAACCTGCTGCGGCAGGCCCATGATGGGCTTTATCGGAATTAGGATGCATTTTTGACCGACCGGTAGGGAACTTGCCGCCGCCAAGTCTCTAAACTGCGAGATTCCAATGCCGAGTTCGACGGCGACATGGACCATCGGCTGAGTGAAGTCGGGGCGATAGGGGGAGGAAAAACCGATGCGTAAGATATCGCGGCGACTGGCCATGGCGGCGCCCATGCTGGGCTATCTGGCGTCCAAGACGCGCGCCTTCGCCCAGGCCAAGCCCAGTGCGCCGGACACCGACTGGCTGAATTTCGCCGGGGACAACGCCAACACCCGCTACGCGCCGCTCGACCAGATCAATCCGGAGAATTTCAAACAGCTCGAGGTCGCCTGGCGGTTTGAGACCAGCCCCTATGGTCCGCGGCCGGACTCCAATCTGCAGGTCACGCCGCTGGTTTGCAAAGGCCGGATGTTCTTCACGGGCGGTTCGCGCCGCGACGTGATTTCGATCGATGCGGCGAGCGGCGAGGTGCTGTGGGTCTATCGCCTGGACGAAGGCGAGCGGGGCGGCCAAGGCTCCGCGGCCGGGCGCCGGGCGCGGCCTGGCCTACTGGAGCGACGGCAAGGGGGACGAGCGCATCCTCTTTGTGACCGTCGGCTACCGCCTGGTCTGCCTGGACGCCAAGACCGGCCTGCCCGTTCCGGGCTTCGGCGACAACGGCATCGTCGACCTGCGGCTCAACGACGATCAGGATATGGACCTGATCAATGCCGATATCGGCTACAACGCGACCCCGGCCATCGGCAACGACGTGGTGGTCGTCGGCGCGGCCATGAGCACGGGCGGGCGGCCCAAGACCCACGACAACGTCAAGGGCTATGTGCGCGGCTTCGATGTGCGCACCGGCAAACGCCTGTGGATATTCCACACGATTCCGAAGAAGGGCGAGTACGGCTACGACACTTGGCTGGACGGCACTGACCAGATCGGCAACACCGGCGACTGGGCGCAGATCGCCATCGATGAGGCGCTCAACCTCGCCTATCTCGGCGTGGAGCTGCCGACGGGCGACTACAGCGGGCAATATCGGCGTGGCAACGCTCTGTTCGGGGAAACCATCGTCGCGGTTGACCTACATACCGGCGTGCGCAAGTGGCACTATCAGCTGATCCACCACGGTCTGCAGGACCGCGACATTCCCTGCGCGGCGATCCTTTGCGACATCCCGGTCAAGGGCAAGATGGTCAAGGCCCTGGCCCAGCCGACCAAGCAGTCGTTCCTCTATGTGCTCAACCGGGAGACGGGCGAGCCGATCTGGCCGATCGTCGAGCGCAAGGTTCCCAAGGGCGACGTGCCCGGCGAATGGTATTCGCCGACCCAGCCCATCCCGACCAAGCCTCCGGCTTATGAACTGCAGGGCGTCACCCCCGACGACCTGATCGACTTCACCCCGGCGCTGCATGAAAAGGCCCTGCGCCTGATCAAGAACTATGTGACCGGACCGCTGTTCACCCCGCCCAGCGTCTACAAGCGGGACGGAACCTGGGGCACCTTGTGGACGCCCGCCTCCCAGGGCGGGAGCAATTGGCCGGGCGGCTCATACGATCCCGAACGCACATGGTCTATCTGCAGACCAAGCGCGAGGTCCAGGTCACGGCCATGATCAGAAACACGGACCCCGCCGTGTCGGACATGGACTGGATCGGATCCTTGGGCACGCCCAAGGGCGAGGAAAACGTCGTGCGCGACGGCTTCAAGGTCAACCAGACCACGGTCGACGGCCTGCCGCTGCTCAAACCGCCTTACGGCGCCCTGACCGCTATCGATCTGACCAAGGGCGAGATCGCCTGGCGGATCGCCCACGGCGAGACGCCCGACAATGTGCGCAACCATCCGGCGCTGAAGGGTCTGACCATTCCCCGGACGGGGCAGATCGGCAAGCTGGCCGCGCTGGTGACCAAGACCTTGCTGGTGATCGGCGATCCCCAGACGACCACCGATGCATCGGGACGGCGCGGGGCCATGCTGCGCGCGTATGACAAGGCCACCGGCGCGGAGCTGGGCGCGGTCTATATGCCCGGCGGCCAGGTCGGGTCGGCCATGACCTACATGGCGGGCGGACGCCAATACATCGTGCTGTCCATCGGCGGGGGCAGTGTCAGGGCGGAATTCATCGCCTTCAGGCTGCCCAAGGCCTGAAACTGATCCCGGCGGGGCGGCCTGTCGGCCGCCCCGCGATCAGCCCTGCATGTGCTCCAGTTCCCGCCCGCGCGTCTCGGTGACCATCGCCCGCACGAAGAAGAACGAGAGCGCCGCGAAGAAGGCGTAGCCGAAATAGGTCGGGGCCAGTCCGGGCGAGTGAGCGAGGGTGGGAAAGCTCACCGACACCGCGGCGTTGGCGATCCACTGGGCGAAGCCGGCCACCGCCAAGCCCGACCCGCGGATCTGGTTGGGGAACATCTCGCCCAGCATCACCCACATGATCGGACCCCAGCTGAGATTGAAGGCGACCACATAGAGATTGGCCGCGACCAGGGCGATCAGGCTGTTGTGGCCGGGCATCGACACCGCGCCGCCCGCGCCGGTGACGGCGGTGGAGAATGCATAGGCCACGGCGGCGAGGGTCACGGCCATGGCCGCCGAGCCGAACAGTAAGAGCGGCTTGCGTCCAATCCGGTCGACCGTGGCGATCGTCAGAAGGCAGGCGCCGATGGCGAGAGCGCCCGAAATGACGTTGGTCATCAGCGCGTCGCGTTCTGAGAAACCGACCGCCTCCCACAGCGTGGCCCCGTAGTAGAAGACCACGTTGATGCCCACGAACTGCTGAAAGATCGCCAGCCCTATGCCGGCCCACACGATCGGCCGGACACGGCGGGTGGTCTTGTCGATCAGATCGGACAGTTTGGGCTTTTGGTGGTGGGCGGCCAGGCTGGCCTGAATTTCGGAGATCTTGCGGCCCGCTTCGGCCTCGCCGAACAGACGAGTTAGCACTTGCCGTCCTTCGTCCACCCGCCCGCGCATGATCAGGTATCGCGGCGATTCCGGGATGACCAGCAGGCCGAGGAAATAGACCGCGGCCGGCGCCGCCTGCAGCCAGAACATCCAGCGCCAGGCGGGCAATCCCAGCCACCAGGGGGCGGTTGACCCGCCCGCGTAACGGGCCAGGAGGAAGTTGGCGAGGAAGGCGCCGGTCAGGCCGGTGATGATCATCACCTGCTGGATGCTGGACAGCCGACCCCGCACGTGGGCGGGCGTGACCTCGGAGATATAGACCGGCGAGGTGACGGAAGCCGCGCCCACGCCGAAGCCGCCGATGATGCGGGCGATGATGAACAGGGCCGAACTGGACGCCGCGCCGGCCAGGCCCGCGCTGATGAGAAACAGCACCGCCGCCAGCATCATCACCCCGCGCCGGCCAATGTGATCCGACAGGCGGCCTGCGCCGAACGCGCCGATCGCGGAACCCACCAGGATGGCGCCGACATTGACGCCGACGCCCAGTCGGTCGAGCGAGAAGGCCGCCTCCAGACCTTTCTGGGTTCCGTTGATGACGCCGGAATCGTAGCCGAACATGAAGCCGCCGATGGTGGCGACGGCCACGATGGCGGTGATGAAGCCGAAATCCACGGGCGCGACCGCGCCCTTCGCACCGTCCGGCATCATCCTCACCTTTTCGATCTTGCCTTATGTGACGCTCACCTTCGCGGGGCCCCGGCGGAAGTCAAGCGCGCGGCGGCCCATTGCCGTCTTGCTTGGATGGCCATTTCTGATAGCGCTGCGGGCAAGAAGCGAACACGTCCGGGAGTGGAACGGCATGGGCCTGGCTAACCTTTACGCCACGACGGCCTGCCGCCGCTCGACGTCCGAAGCCTGAACCCATGTATCTTGGCCTGGACATCGGCACCTCCGGGGTGAAGGCGGTCGTGCTGGACGAAACGGGCGCGCTTGCCGGGCAGGGTTCCGCGCCCCTGTCGGTGTCGCGGCCCCACGATCTGTGGTCCGAGCAGGATCTCGGACGACTGGTGGGCGGCGACCGGCGCGGCGGTCCAGGCCCTCGACCCCGCGCTTCGGCGTCAGGTGCGGGCGATCGGTCTGGCTGGGCAGATGCACGGCGCGACCCTGCTCGGCGCCGACCACAGGCCGCTGCGGCCCGCCATCCTGTGGAACGATGGGCGCAGCTTCGCCGAATGCGAGGAACTTGAGGCCGCGGCGCCCGACCTACGCGCGATCACCGGAAATCTGGCCATGCCGGGCTTCACGGCGCCCAAGCTCATGTGGGTTCGCAAACACGAGCCTGAGCTGTTCGATCAGGTCCGCATGGTCCTTCTGCCCAAGGACTATGTTCGCTTGCATATGACGGGGATCGCCGCCTCCGACATGTCCGACAGCTCAGGCACGCTTTGGCTGGACGTTGGCGAGCGGCGCTGGAGCGAAACCATCCTGGCCGCCTGCGGGCTCGGACTGCACCATATGCCGGCGCTATTCGAAGGCCCCGAGGTCACCGGGCGTGTGCGCCCGGAAATCGCCAAGGCCTGGGGCATGGCTGAGGCGTCCGTCGTGGCGGGCGGGGGCGACAATGCGGCGGGTGCGGCGGGCGTGGGCGTGGTTCGCGAGGGCGACGGCATGCTGTCGCTGGGCACCTCTGGCGTCATCTTCACCGCGACCGACGCGTTCCGACCCAATCCGGCGCGCGCGGTCCACGCCTTCTGCCATTGTCTGCCCGGCATGTGGCACCAGATGTCGGTGCAACTGAGCGCCGCGTCCTGCGTGGACTGGGCCGCGCGTCTGACCGGCGCGGCGGGACCGGCCGAGGTGTTCGCCCGCGCGCAGGCTTGCGGTCCGGCCGCGGGCCCGGAACTGTTCCTGCCGTATCTGTCCGGCGAGCGCACGCCGCACAACGATCCGCATGCGCGCGGCGCCTTTCTCGGGCTGGACCACGACACCGACGCCGGACGATTGGCCGAGGCGGTGCTGGAGGGCGTGGCCTTCGCCCTGGCCGATGGGATGGACGCGCTGCGCGAGGCGGGCGCTCGCGTGGAGCGGCTGTCCGTGATCGGCGGCGGCGCGCGCTCGCCCTATTGGGGACAGCTGATCGCCGCGGCGCTCGATCTGCCGTTGGTTTATCTGGCCGGCAGCGAAGTCGGGCCCGCGCTGGGCGCCGCGCAGCTGGCGCGGGCCGCGATCCTCGGCGGCGAGGCCGCCAGGTACTGCACGTCTCCGCCCATCGCCCAGGTGATCGAGCCGGACGCAGGTTTGCGCGACCGTCTCGCCGACAAGCAACACCGATTCCGCGCCGCCTATCGGCGGCTCAGCGCCAGGGAAGGCACAGCATGACGGCCGACTATTTCGATGGGATTGAGCCCGTCACCTTCAAGGGCCCCGACGCCAAGGTCGACTTGGCCTATCGCTACTACGACAAGGACCGCGTGGTTCTCGGCAAGCGGATGGAGGACCACCTGCGCTTCGCCGTTTGCTTCTGGCACAGCTTCTGCTGGCCGGGCAGCGACGTATTCGGCCAGGGAACCTTCGGCCGGCCGTGGCACAGCGGAGCCAACGACAGCGCCGCCGCCGCGGCAAAACGCGCCGCAGCCTTCAGCCTGTTCGAGAAGCTGGACGTTCCCTTCTACACCTTTCACGACGTGGACGTGATGGCCGAGGCCCACGACGTCGCCGGCCACCGACGCCTGTTCGCCGAGGCGGTGGATGATCTGGAGCGGCTGCAGGCGCGCCATGGGCGCAAACCCCTGTGGGGCACGGCCAATCTGTTCAGCCATCCCCGCTATGCGGCGGGCGCTGCGACCAATCCCGATCCGGAAGTGTTCGCCTGGGCGGCTCTGCAGGTGCGCGACGCGCTGGAGGCGACCCATCGGCTGGGCGGCGCCAACTATGTGCTGTGGGGCGGACGCGAGGGCTATGACACCCTGCTCAACACCGACTTGCGGCGCGAGCTCGACAATCTCGGCCGGTTCCTGGCGATGGTTGTCGAGCACAAACACAAGATTGGATTTGCCGGGACCATCCTGATTGAGCCCAAGCCGCACGAGCCGACCAAGCACCAGTACGACTTCGATACGGCCACCGTTTAC
>CAWDPL010000043.1:0-12346 GCA_963804105.1 uncultured Alphaproteobacteria bacterium | reverse complement strand
GGAAAACAGAGATCCTATCGACCTCCATTTCCAAGCCCGCTGCTCGGAGAGGAAGGAAATCGAGTTCGTTTTCCACAAGTGAGCGCCAGCAAACGAAAGCTAATCGCCCACCCGGTTTAAGGGCCTGATGAAAATTGCAAAACGCTTCTACGGGATCGACGGAAGGCCATGACTCCGAACCGGGAGAAGACCGCGTCGAATGTCCCGGCCTCAAGGTGACTCGTCTGAGCATCCCCATGAATAAAGCTGACATTGGCAAGATTGGCAGTCCGCTTCCGAGCTATTGATAAAAGCCGGGGCGCGATGTCTATGCCGAACACAGCCCCCGCCGCTCCGACAGCTTCGGCAAGCTGGACGACCGTCTGTCCTGCGCCACAACCCACATCCAAGATGCGTTCGCCGTCCTGCGGGTCCAGCGCAGCCAAAGCGCGTAATCCCAGCGGCGAAAGCTGTCTATCCAGGGGTTCCTGAACCTGCGCCCACGCGCTCTCGGCAAGAGATCGCGAGGTCGAGCGTGAGATGGCTGAAGCGTCGGGCATGGGCGATCCTACCCCGCCGTCGAACGCATGATGGAATGATTTTTCGAAGGTCTGGTCCAGTCAAGGACGGCCTTCGGCCGCCGCGCAGCGGTCGCCTTCGGGATCCTTGACAGGGCCAGACCCTTCGAAAGCACGCTCGCCATGCGTTGGACGGATCGGTTTGTCCAAAGCCCAATCAGAATATATCGCGATCCTTCCCCCTCGATGGGGGAAGGGCAGGGATGGGGGTGAGGGCAGTTCGTTTCAGGTCGGGCGATTGAGGCTGTGCCGCCTCTTTTGGGCATCCGGAACCTGCAACGTGTCCACCCCCATCCCCCGCCCCTTCCCCCATCGAGGGGGAAGGGAGACGAGACCCAATAACCGCGCTCAGTTCAGGGGAACGCTCACCTTCATAAGGCCTTCGCTTGACGCACCGCCCATGCGCGCCTAGCTCCCCTGCATGTCCTCCCACAATATCCATCCGACGCTGGCCAAGGCGCTGTCCGAGCGCGGCTACGCGGACCTGACCCCTGTCCAGTTGGCGGTGATCGAACCCCAGGCCCAGGGCCGCGACCTGCTGGTCTCCGCCCGCACCGGATCGGGCAAGACCGTCGCCTACGGCCTGGCCCTGGCCGACACCCTGCTGGGCGACGGCGACGCCCTGCCGCCGCCCGGCGCGCCGATGGCCCTGGTCATCGCCCCCACCCGCGAGCTGGCCATGCAGGTGCAGCGCGAGCTGCAGTGGCTCTACGCCGGCGGCCCGCGTCGTCTCCTGCGTCGGCGGCATGGACCCGCGCGCCGAGCGGCGGGCGCTGGAGGCGGGCTGCCACATCGTGGTCGGCACGCCTGGGCGCCTGCGCGACCACCTGGAGCGCGGCAATCTGCAGCTGGACCAGCTGGCCGCGGTGATCCTCGACGAGGCCGACGAGATGCTCGACCTCGGCTTTCGCGAGGAGCTGGAGGAAATCCTCGACGCCACGCCCAAGGACCCGTCGCACCCTTCTGTTCTCCGCCACCCTGCCCAAGCCGATCATCGCCCTGGCGGGGGCCTATCAGCGCGACGCCCTGCGCCTGGTGGTCGGCGCTGCCGAGGAGCCGCACGCGGACATCGACTATCGCGCCATGCGCCATCGCGCCCGGCGAAGTCGAACTGGCCACGGTCAATGTGCTGCGCTACTTCGAGCCGGACGCGGCCCTGGTGTTCTGCTCCACCCGCGAGGCGGTGCGGCGGCTGCACGCCAATCTGGTCGAGCGCGGCTTCAATGTCGTGGCCCTCTCGGGCGAGCTGAGCCAGAACGAGCGCACCCACGCGCTGCAGGCCCTGCGCGACCGGCGCGCGCGGGTGTGCGTGGCCACCGACGTCGCCGCGCGCGGCATCGACATCCCCGACCTGGATCTGGTGATCCACGCCGACTTGCCTAACAACCGCGAGGTGCTGCAGCACCGCTCGGGCCGCACCGGCCGGGCCGGACGCAAGGGCGTCTGCGTCATCCTGGTCCCCCATCCGCGCCGCCGCCGCGCCGAGAGCTGCTCGACACGGCCAAGATCGAGGCGACCTGGCAGGCCGCCGCCCAGCGCCGAGGACATCCGCGCCCAGGATCAGGCGCGGCTGATCGAGCAGGTGGCGCCAGCCGCCGAGGCCGCGGAGGACGATCTGGCCCTGGCCTACGCCCTGATGGCCCAGCGCGCGCCCGAGGCGATCGCGGCGGCCTATGTGCGCCTGGCCCGCGCCCGCATGCCCTCGCCCGAGGACCTGGCCGAGAGCCAGCCCGAGCCTGCGCCCTATGTCCCGGCCCGCGACCGCGCGCCCGAGGCGCCGAGGCCCGGTTTCGAGGACGCGGTCTGGTTCCGGCTGGATTTCGGCCGCAACAAGAACGCCGAGGCGCGCTGGCTGCTGCCCATGATCTGTCGGCGCGGCCATGTGACCAAGCGCGAAATCGGCGCCATCCGCGTCTATGAGCGCGAAACCCGCTTCCAGATCATCGCCGAGGCCGCCGAGGGCTTTACGGACCTGGCGACCAAGGGCGACTCCGACGGCGGGCGCATCGTGCGGCTGGAGGCCAATGTCCCCGCCCCACGCGACGAACGTCCGCCGCGCAGCCGCGGCAAGCCCTTCGCCAAGCCCAAATTCGATCAGCCGAAGTTCGAAAGGCCAAGAATTCGACAAGGCCAAACCCGTCAAGCGCCCCTGGGCTCCGCCCGTGGACGGCGCGGACGCGGCGCCTCGGCCTAACAAGGCGAAAGGCTCCAAAAAGCGCAAACCCAACGGCTGAACCTGATCTATCCGGCGGACGCAGCCAATCCAACGTCTGGCGCGGGCGCGGACGGCCGGGCGGTGAGTTCCAGCGACATGGCCTGGAGCAGGTCGCGAATGGCGCCGAGCACGTCGTCCGGCGAGGTTCCGCCCATGCGCTGGTCGCCGAAGCGATCGTTCCAGAAGCCGACCACCTGTTCCAGTCGCCCGATGCGGTCTCCCAGTTCGAGGAACAGGCTCGAGCTGTGCACCAGGAAGGAGCGGAAGATTTCCGGGTTCCCTTGCGTGGTGAGCGACGCGAAGGCGTTGTCGTACAGCTTCAGCCGCTGCCCGACCTCGCGCCAGGAATTGGTGACGGTTTTCTCGACCAATTGCTTGGCCCGGACGACGAAAGCCAGATCGTCGCGTTCGTGACGCCCCGCGCGCACGGCGGACATCGAGCCCATGGTGGATTTGAGCATGGGGCCCAGGGTGCGGCTGCGCCAACGGTAGTAGAGGAACGCCTTCCAGGAAAACATGGCCTCGGAAAACTCGGCCGGCTCCATGCGGAAGGTTTCGCGCAGGGGCTCCAGTTCGGCGCTCTCCTGATTGGCCAACAGCAGCTGGGACAGCCGCTGCATGCGCTCTTCGTTGCCTTTTCGATTGCCGAAACACAGCTGGACCAGCGCTTCGATCTCGCCCGCGACGAAACCCAGCATTTCGATCCGGTCGCTCTCGCTGAATCGGTAGTAGCACCGACCGACCTCGATATTCTGCTGGTGCAGGCTCTCGCGGATCAGGAAAGGGTCGAGCGTGGGCAGCCGGTCCAGCACCCGCAACACCGCGACGTCCCGATCCATCGACAGATTGGTGTAGTCGAGATTGCGGGCGAGGGCGGCGACGAAATTGCGCTGGCCCACGAACAGCCACTGCCCGCCCAGGTTCAAGTCCGTCGGGTCGAAGGGAAAGATCACCTTGGTGGCGTTGAAGCGCCCGGGCGGCAGCCGGTCGGTTTCCCCCGAACGCAGGTTGTGCTTGATGATGATCGCGCGGTTCAACAGCGGATGGAGGAACATCGGCTGTTCGACATAGTCCGGATCTTCCAATTCCTCGGCGGCCAAGGCATGCAAATCCAGCACGCGCGCCGAGGATGCGGCCGCGATAATGGTTGTCAGGCTTCGCAATCCGGCGATAGCGCTCAACGCCTGCATGCGGCGCACTCCGATCAAGAACGTCGGGAGCTTTTTACACCTCAAGGTTTGCGATAGCCTTTAGGATCACGCTTAACTTGAGTTGACCATATCGAGCGTCCGTCGCCCTCGCGCCCTTGTCGTCGCGCCGATTTGACAGACCCTGCAATCCCCTCTTCAATCGCCCCAACCAAAGCAACGGTTGGGAGGCGAAGACCATGTCCAAACAAGTCATTTCCGCGATTCTGTGCAGCTTGGCGCTCGGCGGCGCCACGGTCACCGTATCGGCCCAGGCGGCCGATCGCGGCTTTTGCGAGGGCTACGCCAGGGCCGCCGTCGTCCAGTTCCGGGCGGCCGCACATAACGACCGCTGCCGCGGTCTGTTGAGCGACACCGCCGCGTGGTCGCCCGATTTCCGCCACCACTTCGACTGGTGCCTGACGGTCGACCGCCGGGAAGCGGACGGCCAGCGCAAATCCCGCCGGGACGCCCTGGACCACTGCGCCCGATAATTCGGCGGCCGATCGGCGTCGTCCCGCGCGGCGCCGATCGGCGGTATTGGCGACGGGCGGCCTGACGCCGGCATGGCGCGTTCAGCGGTGCTTCGGCGCTTGCGCATTGACCTTCGGCTCCGCGCCCCTTAGCTCCGCGCCCATGAGCGCTCCTGAAATCCTGGCCGGTCTGTCGCAGGTGGCCGAACGCTACGACGTACTGCTGTGCGATGTGTGGGGCGTGATCCACAACGGGCGAGAGAATTTTCCCGCGGCGTGCGAGGCCCTGGCGCGGTTCCAGCGCGAGCGCGGACCGGTGGTGCTGATTTCCAATTCGCCAAGGCCCGCCGAGGCGGTCAAGCCGCAGCTGGCCGAGCTGGGCGTGCCCGACGGCGCTTGGACCAGTTTCATCACCTCCGGTGACGCCACCCGCGCCCTTTTGGCCGACCGCTCGCCCGGTCCAGCCTGGCGCATCGGTCCCGAGCGCGATGACGTGCTCTACGACGGTTTGGGCCTGCGGTTCGGCGGGCCGTCGGACTCGTCCTTCATCGCCTGCAGCGGGCCGGTGGACGACGACATCGAGACGCCGGAGGACTATCGCGCCGATCTTGAGGTCGCCGCGCGACGCGGTTTGACCATGATCTGCGCCAACCCCGACCGCGTGGTGCACCGGGGCGACAAGCTGATCTACTGCGGCGGCGCCCTGGCGGACCTCTACGCCGAACTGGGCGGCCCGGTGATCATGGCCGGCAAGCCTTATCCGGCCATCTATGATCTGTGCCTGGCCGAAGCGTCTATTTTGCTGGGGCGCCAAGGATTGGCCCTTTGCATCGGCGACGGCGCGCCGACCGACGTCAAGGGGGCTGAGGCCGCCGGGCTCGACTGCCTGTTCATCTACGGCGGCATTCACGGCGCGCAGGTGCAGGGCGACCCGGCGCGGATCGGCCGGCTCCTGGCCGAGCACCGAACCGTCAGCGGCTTTCGCCATGCCCCGTTTGTCCTGGTAGAGGAAGTCCATGGATCGCGACGCCCTCGCTGTCGGCCAGAGCGCCGAACGCACCTTCTCCGTCACCGACGAGCGCGTGCGCGCCTTCACCGAGGTGTCGGAGGACCGCAATCCCGTGCACCTGGACGAGGCCTACGCCGCCAAGACCCTGTTTCGCGGGCGCGTGGCCCACGGCATGCTGCTCGGCGGTTTCATCTCAGCGGTTCTGGGCGACGAGCTGCCCGGTCCCGGCTCGATCTACCTGGGCCAGACCCTGGAGTTCCTGCACCCGGTGCGCATCGGCGACCAGGTGAAGGTCAGGGCGACGGTCACCGCCGTCGACCGCGGCCGGGCGACGCTGGAAACCCTGTGCCTGGTGGGCGATGTGGTGGTCGCCAAGGGCGAGGCTACCGTCGTCCCGCCGCGCCGACGCAAGGCGCAGGCCTGATGAGCCTGACCATCGTCCATGGTTGGCGCGAGCTGGACCCGGCGCTGAAAGGCGCCTCGGTGGCGCTCGGCAATTTCGACGGGGTGCATCTGGGCCACCGGCGCGTGCTGGCCGAGGCCGCGCGGGCGGCGGGCGAACTGAAGGCGCCGTTCGCGGCGATCCGCTTTTCGCCCCATCCCATCATGGTCATGCGCCCGCAAACCCCGCCCTTCCTGCTGATGACGCCGGGTCAGCAGGACCGCGCCCTGGAGGCGCTCGGCGTGGAGCGGCTGTACGATCTGCCCTTCGACCTGGCCTTGGCCGGGCTGAGCGACGAGGCGTTCGCGCGCCAGGTGCTGGCCGAGGGTCTGGGCGTCCGGCACGTGACGGCCGGCTTCAACGTCAGCTTCGGCAAGGACCGCAAGGGCGACGCCGAGGCCCTGGTCCGTTACGGGCGGGCCTTCGGCTTCGGCGTGACCATCGTTCCGGCCGTGGCCGGGCCGGGCGGCGAACAGTATTCCTCCAGCGCCGCGCGCCAAGCGGTGCGTCTGGGCGATGTCGCCGAAGCGGCCCGCATCCTCGGTCGTCCCTTCGCCATCGAGGGGGTGGTGCTGCAAGGCGCCAAGCTGGGCCGTCAGCTGGGCTTTCCCACGGCCAATGTGGGCCTGGGCGACTATGTGCGGCCCGCGCTCGGCGTCTACGCCACGCGCACGCGACTGACGGACGGACGGGTGGTTCCGGGCGTCGCCAGCGTGGGAACCAACCCCACGGTGGGTCTGGTCGAGGCGCGGCTGGAAGTGTGGCTGTTCGACTTCGACGAGGACCTGTACGGCCAAACCATCGAGACCGAGCTGGTCGCCTTCCTGCGCCCGGAGGCGAAGTTCGACAGCCTGGACGCCCTCGTCGCCCAGATCAGGATCGACGCGGACCAGGCCCGCGCCCTGCTGATGGCGGCGTTCTAGCCGATCAGCCGTCCGCCGAAGGAAGCCGGCCCTCCAACCACCAAGCACGCCAAGGTCACCAAGACAGCTGCCGAGACATTCCGTCCCTGGTGATCTTGGTGAGTTTGGTGGTTAGATCATCGCGCTCCACGCCTCAGCCGCCGAACCGCAGTAACGCCACCTTGGCCGCGCCGTATTTTCGCTCGTCGACCAGGGTGTAGCCGGGCGCCTCCAGCGGGCCCTCGCCCGCGCCGCGCTCCAGAACGCACACCGCGCCGGCCTTGAGCCAGCCGCCGGAGGCCAGGCCCGCCAGGGCCTTCTCGCCCAGGCCCTTGCCGTAGGGCGGATCGAGGAACGCCAAATCGAACGGCTCGCCGTCGCCGGCGGGCAGGCGGCCGAGGTCGGTTGCGTCGCGCCGGTGGATGCGGGTGCGGCCGTTCAGATCGCCGTTCGGGGCCAGGGCCTCGACATTGTCGCGGATGGCGCCGCGCGCGGCGGCATCGCTTTCCACGAACAGGCACCAGGCCGCGCCGCGCGACAGGGCCTCAAGCCCCAGCGCACCCGACCCGGCGAAAAGATCGATCACCCGCGCGTCGACGACGCCGGGCGACCAGGGCGCGTGCTCCAGGATGTTGAACACGGCCTCGCGCGCCCGGTCGGAGGTGGGGCGAGTGGCCGCCCCCTTGGGCGCCTTGAGGGCCCGGCCGCGATGCTCTCCGCCGACGATGCGCATGGGCGCCTTGTCCCCTGCCGCGTCATTTCGCGCAAGCGCCGCACCCCAAAACCCGCCCGGCGCGTTGTCACCTTATGAATCTCGCCGCAGCTGTCCCGCACGTCCCCAAAATCCCGCCCAAGGCCCGACGCCAGCGCATGCTGCGCGCCTGGATGCATGAGGAGGGCGTCGGCGCTCCCGCCGTGTTGTCCGTGGCCTGGGCCCTGGCGGCGCTGGCAGGCGGCCTTTTGCTTGTGGGGCGGAATCACCCACGGCTGGCTCAGAGCGCTGCTGCTGCTGGCGGCGGCGGCGGCCATCCGCGGACGCCGCGCCTTCGCCCGCCTGGGCGCGAGCATGCCCATGGACGCTAACGGCCCTATCGCCCGGGTAGGCGCACGCCAGCGTTGGGGCGAACGGGTTCAGGAGGCGATCATTTTCCTCGCCGCGGGCCTTTGCGCTTACGGCTCGGGCTTTCTCTGGATCGGGCCGCCGCTGAGCGTCGTGGCCGTGGCGCTGATCCTCGCCGGCGGGTTCATCGCCGACAAACAGACACGCATGAAGACCCTGCCCAGGCCTGATCCGGCCATGCTGATGGCCATGTTCGTCACGGCCGCCGCCGCCGAGCCCCTGTGGGGCTGGCGCGGTCAGATCATCGTGCTCGGCCTTTTGGCGGTCTGCGCGGTCCTGTCTTACCGGCTGTACGGGCGCCTGCGCCCCGCTTCGCCATC
The DNA here is from genome assembly GCA_963804105.1 of uncultured Alphaproteobacteria bacterium. Lineage (GTDB taxonomy): Bacteria > Pseudomonadota > Alphaproteobacteria > Caulobacterales > Caulobacteraceae > BOG-938. The sequence continues at coordinate 4,121 of CAWDPL010000043.1, read as the reverse complement.
GGCCTAGCCGCGACAAGCTTGCCGCCTTCGGTCTTCGGCCGGGGCGGTCCGCGATAGGGCGCCTTGGGCTTGGGCTTCGCCCAGCCGGGCTTGCGCACCAGTTTGGTCGACTCCAGCACATCGCCCGCGGTGCCGTCGGCCAGGGGCGCGCGGCGCTTGCCGCTGGAGGGCCGGTGCACGGCCTCGGCCGCCATCATTACGCGGTCGCCGGTGGGCATGTTCTGTGGCGCGATCAAGCCCGACCAGCTGTTCCCGGATCACGCGCGGGCCGATTTCCTCCACCTGTCCCGCCGCGAGCGTCCCCAGCTGGAACGGACCATAGGACAGGCGGATCAGCCGGTTGACCTGCAGGCCGATGGATTCCAGCACCCGGCGCACCTCGCGGTTCTTGCCCTCGGTGATGGCCACGGAAATCCACACATTGGCCGGCGCGCGCTCGTCGGCGCTTTCCTTGACCTTGTCCAGCCGAGCCTCGATCGAGCCATAGCGCACGCCCTCCACCGTCACCCCGGCCTTCAGCTTGTCGAGCTTGGCCTGATCGGTTCGCCCGCGCGCCCGGGCGCGGTATCGGCGCACCCAGCCGGCGTTGGGCAGCTCCAGCGCCCGCGCCAGCTCGCCGTCGTTGGTCAGCAGCAAAAGGCCCTCGGACGCCAGGTCCAGCCGGCCGATGGAGATCACGCGGGGCAGATTGCGGGGCAGGGCCTCGAACACCGTGGGGCGTCCAGCCGGGTCCTTGTGGGTGGTCACCAGGCCCACCGGCTTGTGATAGCGCCACAGGCGCGTGGGCTCGGCCTGGCCGACGGGCGGCCGTCCAGGGTCAGCACATCGGCCGGCGCGACCTTGACCGCCGGCGTGGTCAGCACCGCCCCGTTCAGCGCCACGCGCCCGGCGGCGATCAGCCGCTCGACCTCCCGGCGCGAGGCCACCCCCGCCCGCGCCAGGGCCTTGGCCACGCGCTCGCCGCCGGCGGCGCGAATTGATCGTCGTGGGGTTCGTCGTCTTGACCGGACGGCCCGGGCGGGCTTGGGTCCTTGGAATGCAGGCTCATGATCTTCCCACCATGCGCATCGCGCTCGACATGGCGCAAGACGCCGCCGCCCGGGGCGAGGCGCCCATCGGCGCTGTGGTGTTCGATCCGGCGAGCGGCGAGGTGATCGCGGCGGCGGGCAACAGCCCCATCGGCTTGCACGATCCCACGGCGCACGCGGAGATTCTGGCCCTGCGCGAGGCGGCCGCCAAGCTCGGCAACTATCGCCTGACGGGGCTGAGCCTGTTCGTCACCCTGGAGCCCTGCCCCATGTGCGCCGGCGCCATCAGCCACGCGCGAATCGGCCGGCTGGTGTATGGCGCGGAGGATGCCAAGGGCGGCGGCGGTGTCGCACGGCGCCCGGGTGTTCGACCAGCCGACGTGCCACTGGAAGCCGGAGGTCGAGGGTGGCGTGCTGGCCGAGGAAAGCGCGGCGCTGCTGAAGGGGTTTTTCAGGGCGAGGCGGGGGTAGGGCTCTCTCAACCCGCTCGTCGCGGCGGAGGCCGGGATCCAGGTCGTAGAGCGCGAGGGTGGGCCGAAGACCCGCAGCCGAAGCTGAAAACATCCGCTGGTTGGGAAGGAGGGACGGGTCAGGTTGGGTTCGTATCGGCAAGAAAATCGCCAAGGCGCTTCCCGGTTTTGCGAGAGTTACATTCACGACAAGCTGTAATAACGTTGTCGTATTCATTGCCCCCGCCCTGGGAAACTGGCTTTACATGGTCAAGAGTTGCCGTGAATCGCGTAAGTTGCTTTCGACAATACTGACATTGATAACCGTCACGTTCAAATATCATAGTTCTATTTTCGGATATGTTGTAGTAATCTGCGACGACTTTTGGGTCTGGAATAGGGTCGGGTGTCTTGACAGATTCTTTCATGGCGATCCGACACGAATCAATCTCTTCAGGAATCAATATTTTGTAGAGAGTGCCCTCTCTCGTTGGCTCTGACTCCTTACGGACAACACCTTTGTCTACAAGTTGTCTGAGGCAATTCACGACCTGCTGCTCACTCACTCCTGCTATGGAATCTGAGCGAGCAGATGTAACGATGGCTCTCAATCGTGGAATGCTGACCCGGACATACTGTGTTCCGCCCGCGATAATTGAATGTCTGAGCAAGTAGAAATAAATCACACCTTCATAGGGAGTGAGTTGCGGCAATAGAAAATCAGTTACGTCCGAGATTAATTCAGGCAGTTCGAGAGCGGCAAAATCCCGCAGGGCCACTTCGTTAGGTGACGCGACGATTCGAGATTCTAGTGCTGACAAGAGCCCACGAATTTGGTCGATTTCGTCGCTCACAGTTTTGCTCCCGTTCGCCCGCTGCCAAGATTACGCATGACACTGAGCAATGCAATTTCTGCAGTTACCATTAGCCAACCTCGCGCCTTACGAACTGGGTCCCGGCCTCCGCCGGGATGAGCGGTTGAAAAGTTGGAGACCCCACCCCGCCGCCAAACGCATGATGGAATGATTTTTCGAAGGTCGGGTCCAGTCAAGGATGGCCTTTGGCCACCGCTTCGCGGCGACGCGCAGCGTCGTCCTTGACAGGGCCAGGCTCTTCGAAAGCACGCTCGCCATGCGTTTGAGGGGGAGAGGCGGCGGGGTTGCCAATCCAGAGCCATCGCCGAAATGAGCGTCCTTCCCCCTCGATGGGGGAAGGGCAGGGATGGGGGTGCACGCGCTGTGGGTCCCGGATGGGGAGCGAGAGGCGACGACGCCTCTATCGCCATATCCTAATGCGTCCTGCCTCCACCCCCAACCCTTCCCTTCCCCCATCGAGGGGGAAGGAGCCACTATGCTCCGCTCGCCAAGCGTTTGCGGGGGAGGGGCGGCCTCACGTTATCCTTACAACCGTCACCCTAGGGCTTGTCCCTAGGGTCCAGGGGTCCGCTTGCACCGGCGTCTGTGGCCAGCCCCCGGGGGCGCAGCGGAGACTGAACTCTGGATCCTAGGCACAAGGCCTAGGATGACGGCGTGGGATGGCGGGCGGACGCGAGGACCGATGCGTCCATCGGCGCGCTTTCATCCGCGCACGGCGCAGCCCATATTGAACTCATCGATTCTCCAGCACCCGGCGCCCCCAGCGTCTTGTCCCATGCCCAACGGCGCCGCCACCGCCAACCTCTATCGCCCCAAGCTCGCCACGGTGCTCCGCGAAGGCTACGGCCTGGACGCCTTGCGCCGCGACGCCATGGCGGCGTTGATCGTGGCGATCGTGGCCCTGCCGCTGTCAATGGCCCTGGCGGTGGCGTCGGGCGTGTCGCCCGAGCGCGGGCTCTACACCTCCATCGTCGGCGGGTTCCTGGTGTCGGCCCTGGGCGGCAGCCGGTTTCAGATCGGCGGGCCGGCGGGGGCCTTCATCGTGCTGGTGTCGGCCACGACGGCCAGGTTCGGGCTGGAAGGCCTGCTGCTGACGGTGCTGATGTCCGGGCGTGATGCTGGCCCTGGTCGGGCGCCTTCCGGCTCGGATCGCTGATCCGCCACATCCCGCACGCAGTGACGGTGGGGTTCACCTGCGGCATCGCCATCACCATCCTGGCCAGCCAGCTGAAGGACTTGGGCGGGTTGACGCTGAGCGTTCCAGAGCCCGGCCCGCTGTTTCCCAAGCTCGTGGTGCTGGGCCACGCCCTGGCCACGCTCAATCCGGCCGCCCTGGCCGTCGGCCTGGGCTCGGCGGCGCTGATCTTCGCGCTGCGCCGCTACAGGCCGACTTGGCCGGGCATGCTGATGGCTGTCGTCTTGGCTTCCTTGCTGGCGGCCTTGCTGCATCTGCCGGTGGCGACCATCGGCAGCCGCTTCGGCGGCATTCCCCACGGCCTGCCCTGGCCGAGCCTGCCGCCGATCAGCCCGTCGCTGCTGCTGCAGGTCCTGCCCTCCGCCCTGTCCTTCACCCTGCTGGGCGGGGTCGAGAGCCTGCTTTCGGCCAAGGTCGCCGACGGCATGACCGGGCGCATCCATCGCTCCAACATGGAACTGGTGGCCCAGGGCATCGCCAACATCGGCTCGGCCCTGTTCGGCGGGATCAGCGTCACCGGCACCATCGCCCGCACGGCCACCAATATGCGGGCGGGCGCGCGCAGCCCGATCTC
>CAWDPL010000042.1:0-13158 GCA_963804105.1 uncultured Alphaproteobacteria bacterium | reverse complement strand
GGGCATGCTGCATTCGCTGTTCCTGCTGCTGTTCATGTTCGTGGCCGCGCCGCTCGCCGTCTACGTGCCCCTGTCGGCCCTGGCGGGGGTGCTGCTGGTGGTGTGCTGGAACATGGCCGAGAAGGGCGAGTTCGTCCGCCTGCTGCAGAACTGGCGCACGGCCCTGGTGCTGCTGGCCACCTTCGGCCTGACCCTGATCAGGGACCTGACCACCGGCATCCTCGCCGGCTGCCTGATCGCGGCCCTGCTCTATCTGCTCAAGCGCGGCGTGCCCGAAGAAGGCGCCTGAGCCTTACACAGAGACACGGTTTCGTGCGCCGTCCGCGATGATTTTTCGCGGGCCTCGCCTTGACTTGCGGCCTGAGCGGACCTAATTCCAACGCGTTAGCACTCGGAGGGTGTGACTGCTAACAGTCGTGCCCCGGGCGCTACGCCCATTGCCATCACCCCGTTTCCTACGGAGAGCCAAAATGTCCTTTCGTCCTCTTGGGGACCGCGTCCTCGTGAAGCGCGTCGAAGAAGAAGCCAAGACCAAGGGCGGGATCATCATCCCCGACACCGCCAAGGAAAAGCCGCAGGAAGGCGAAGTCCTCGCCGTCGGCCCCGGCGCCCGCGACGAGAACGGCAAGCGCGTCGAGCTCGACGTGAAGGCCGGCGACCGCATCCTGTTCGGCAAGTGGTCCGGCACCGAAGTGAAGATCGACGGTGACGACCTCATCATCATGAAGGAATCCGACATCCTGGGCGTGGTCGACAAAGTCGCCGCCGCCAAGGCCGCCTGATCCGTCCATCCCTCATCAAACCCCCGTCCGCCCGGACGCGGGTTTTTTCGTAATCTGAAAGAGCAACACCATGGCTGCGAAAACCGTATATTTTTCGTCGGACTCTCGTGACCGCATGCTGCGCGGGGTCAACATCCTCGCCAACGCGGTGAAGGTCACCCTCGGCCCCAAGGGCCGCAACGTCGTGATCGAGAAGTCCTTCGGCGCTCCGCGCTCCACCAAGGACGGCGTCACCGTCGCCAAGGAAATCGAACTGGAGGATAAGTTCGAGAACCTGGGCGCCCAGCTGATCCGCGAAGTCGCCTCCAAGACCAATGACAAGGCCGGCGACGGCACCACCACCGCCACCGTCCTGGCCCAGGCCATCGTGGTCGAGGGCCTGAAGTCGGTCGCGGCCGGCATGAACCCGATGGACCTGAAGCGCGGCGTGGACAAGGCCGTGATCAAGGTCGTGGCCGAGATCAAGGCGTCCTCCAAGAAGGTCACCACCAACGACGAGATCGCCCAGGTCGGCACCATCTCGGCCAACGGCGACGCCGAAGTCGGCGCCATGATCGCCAAGGCCATGGACAAGGTCGGCAACGAAGGCGTCATCACGGTGGAAGAAGCCAAGTCGCTGGAAACCGAACTGGACGTCGTGGAAGGCATGCAGTTCGACCGCGGCTACCTGTCGCCCTACTTCATCACCAACGCCGACAAGATGGAGGCTGTCCTCGAAGAGCCGAATATCCTGCTGTTCGAAAAGAAGCTCTCCTCGCTGCAGCCCCTGCTGCCGGTGCTGGAAGCGGTGGTCCAGTCGGGCCGTCCGCTGCTGATCATCGCCGAGGACGTGGAAGGCGAAGCCCTGGCCACCCTGGTGGTCAACAAGCTCCGCGGCGGCCTGCGGGTCGCGGCGGTCAAGGCGCCGGGCTTCGGCGATCGCCGCAAGGCCATGCTGGAAGACCTCGCCATCCTGACCGGCGGCCAGCTGATCAGCGAAGAGCTCGGCATCAAGCTTGAGTCCGTGTCCCTCGACATGCTGGGCCGCGCCAAGAAGGTGACCATCACCAAGGACGACACCACCATCGTCGACGGCTCGGGCGAGAAGGCCGCCATCGAGGCCCGCATCGGCCAGATCAAGCGCCAGATCGAGGACACCACGTCTGACTACGACAAGGAAAAGCTGCAGGAACGTCTGGCCAAGCTGGCCGGCGGGGTTGCGGTGGTCCGCGTCGGCGGCTCGACCGAAGTGGAAGTGAAGGAAAAGAAGGACCGCGTCGACGACGCCCTCAACGCCACCCGCGCGGCGGTCGAGGAAGGCATCGTTCCCGGCGGCGGCGTGGCTCTGCTCAAGGCCTCCAAGGCCCTGGACGGCTTTGTCGGCCTGAACGCGGATGAAACCGCGGGCATCGCCATCGTGCGCCGCGCCCTGCAGGCCCCGATCCGCCAGATCGCCGAAAACGCCGGCGTGGAAGGCTCCATCGTGGTGGGCAAGGTGCTGGAGAACAAGTCCGCGACCTTCGGCTTCAACGCCCAGACCGAGAAGTACGTCGACCTGGTGGCCGACGGCGTGATCGACCCGGCCAAGGTGGTTCGCACCGCCCTGCAGGACGCGGCCTCGGTCGCCGGCCTGCTGATCACCACCGAAGCGGCCATCGCCGAAGCGCCGAAGAAGAACCCGCCCCCGCAAATGGGCGGCGGCGATCACGGCATGGGCGGGATGGACTTCTAAATCCCGTCATCCCCGGCCAACGAAGCGGCGAAAGCCGCGGAGGCCGAGCCGGGGATCCAACCCTGAACGAAAATGGAGGGCGGGGCCGCGAGGCTCCGCCCTTTTTCGCGCCGCGTCCTATTCCCCATCACGTCATCCTCGGAAAACACGCAGTGTTTGTCCGAGGATGACGGCTTGGGCTAGGTCATCGAAGCCCGCGCCAGGGCCATGCGCGTGAAGGCGGCGGACCAAGCTGCGATTAGGCGGAATTGCCTAAACGCTGAATTGTGCTTGGTACTTCCAATATGCAGAGACGGATTACAATACTTCGATTCAATCATCCGGCTCTAGCCGGGGACCCAGGCTTGTTGAATTGGCGAGCGGGACCGCGACGCTCCGCCCTTTTTGTACAAGTGGCCGCCGTTGGCAACGTGCTCTTAAAGATTGCCCGCCCGCTCCAGGGCCATCCGGGTGAAGGCCTCGCGGATGGGCGGTACATAGCGGTGCTTGTAGCCGAAGCGGGCCTTGGGCTCGTCCAGGTGCAGCAGGACGCAGGCGTTGGCCTCGAACAGCAAAAGCTCGCCCGATCGCGTCAAGGCGCAGTCCATGCCGGCGTAGTCCAGGTCCAGCCGCCGCGCCGCCGCCTGCGCCGCCGCCGCGGCCCGCTCGCCGAACACGCCGCGCCAATCGGCCAGGAACGCTTCCTCCTCGGCCCGTTTCCAATCCGACCGGCCCATTTCCGCGCGCCAGTAATGGGCCAGCCACTCATCGCCTATGGCCAGATGGTAGGGGAACACCTGCCGGTCGACGAAGATCAGCCGGTACTTTCGCCAATGCCCATCGGGCGATCGGTAATCGTGGAAGGGGCTGGCCAGCAGGGTCTCGCTCCTGACGCAGGCCAGAAAGGCGTCCTTGTCCGCCTCTTCAAGCAGCAGAGTGAGGTTGTCCCCGCCGTGATCGCCGGCGGGCCGCGCCAGCGTCGGCCGGTCCAGGGACAGATCGCGCAGGCCCTGCCGCGTGAGGCGCCGCACCGGCGGAACGATCAGGCCTTCGATCCCGGCGAACAACTCGGCGGCGTGGTCCCGGCCCGTGCGGGCGATGGCTGAGGGCGGGTTGAGCACCGGCTTGCCCAGGTCGCGCGCCAGCTTTTCGGACGGCGGCGAACTGCCCGCCGTCGTGATCCACGTCGCCCAGGGTGTTGAACACCAGGTCCGCCTTGCGCAGCTCATCCATTGTCACCGCGCCCAGCGGCGCGTCGGGCTGATCCGGCGACAGCAGGGTGAGGCTGAGCACCGCGAAGGCGTCGTCGTCCACCAGATAGCGCGTGGGCGTGTGGCCGCCGCCGACCGCGCCGAGGAGAAGGATCGTCGGCGCGTCCGGGCGGATCAGCGCCGCGCCGGTGCAGGCCGGCGCGGCGCGCCAGGTCGTTGCGCACCGCCCGCGCATCGTCGGCCTTGCCGGCCTGTTCCAGCAAGACGGCCAGTTCGCCGGCGACCTCCGCGTGCTCCGGCCTCTTCAGGTGCTCGTCCCGCAGCAGCGCCTCGGCTTCGTCCGCGCGCCCCGCCTTGCGCGCGGCCTGGGCGAACTGAACCAGGATCGCCGCCCGCAGATCGGCCTGGTCCGGCGCGGCGAAGGCCAGGGCCCTGCGGTAGGCGTCCAGCGCCTCGTCGAACCGGCGGCTGTCTTGCAGCGCCAGGGCGCGGTTGGCGTGGGCGACGCCGTAGCCGGGGTCGATGGCGGTCGCCCGCTCCAGGGCCTCCAACGCCTCGCTCAGCAAGCCGGCCCGGTGCAGGGCCGCGCCCAGATCGTTGTGCGCCGGCGCCAGGGTCGGCAGCAGGCGCGCGCCGCGGCGAAGCAGCTCCAGCGCCTCCTCGTCGCGGCCCTGGCGGTTCAACATCCGCCCCAGGGCATGCAGACTGGCGCCGGCGCTTGGCGCAAGGTCGACATGTCTTCGCAAAAGCGCTTCGGCCTCGGCTTCGCGTGGGCCGTCCACGACGATCAGGGCCAGCATGCCCAGGGCCTGCGGGTGATCCGGCTCGCGTTGCAGAATGCGGCGGTACAGACCCTCGGCGTCCGCTTGCCGTCCCTCGGCGTGATGGATCAGAGCGGCGCGCAGCATCGCGGGGAGGTCGTCCGACCCGGTCATGATCGTCCTTCGGTGCTCGCCCAGCCCCTGTGCAGGAGGCTGCGTCCGTTGTTCCGGACTGTCCAGATTGCGGCGAAAGTTTTTCTCGGTTGGAGATGCAACATCTTCGAATGCTGCAATGCCACACCGGATCAAGGCCCCGCGGCGAGGCGATTTGGCGCGCTTGACCTCTCGGCGCCAGCCGTGCTGGGTCCTGCCGCAAGTGACAGTTTTGTGCTTGCCCGGCGCGTCCGGGCTATCTAACCAACGTCGGGCCGCCAGACGTTGAGTCCATAGAGGACGGCAGATCGGCGGTTGGAGTGTGAGCCTGTGATCAACGCGGCGACCAAGATTTCCGGCCTGGACCAAGCCCCGACCCGCCACGCGCGGCTGATCAAATGGGTGCATGAAATCGCGCTGATGACCCAGCCCGACCGGGTGCACTGGTGCGACGGCTCGGACGCGGAATGGGAGCACCTGACCGGCGAACTGATCAAGGCCGGCACGCTTACCCGCCTGAACCCGGCCAAGCGGCCAAATTCCTTCTACGCCAACTCCGATCCGCGCGACGTGGCGCGGGTGGAGAGCCGCACCTTCATCTGCTCCGAGCACAAGGACGACGCTGGGCCGACCAACAACTGGATCGCGCCGGCCGAGATGCGCGCGACCTTGAACCCGCTGTTCACCGGCTCGATGCGCGGGCGCACCCTATATGTGGTGCCCTTCAGCATGGGCCCGATCGGCTCGCCGATCAGCGCCCTGGGCGTGGAGATCACCGACAGCGCCTATGTGGCCATCTCCATGAGGGTGATGACGCGCATGGGCAAGGCGGCGCTGGAGGCCCTGGGCGATGACGGCTTCTTCGTCCCGGCCGTGCACACCCTCGGCGCGCCGCTGCAGCCCGGCCAGAAGGACGTGCCCTGGCCGTGCAACGAGACCAAGTACATCGCCCACTTCCCGGAAAGTCGGGAGATCTGGTCCTACGGCTCGGGCTACGGCGGCAACGCCCTCCTGGGTAAGAAATGCTACGCCCTGCGCATCGCCTCGGTGATGGCCCGCGACGAGGGGTGGCTGGCCGAGCACATGCTGATCCTCAAGCTGACGTCGCCGCACGGCGATGTCCGCTACATCGCGGCGGCCTTCCCCAGCGCCTGCGGCAAGACCAACATGGCCATGCTGCAGCCCACCATCCCGGGCTGGAAGGCCGAGACCATCGGCGACGACATCTGCTGGATGCGCTTCGGCGCCGACGGGCGGCTCTACGCCATCAACCCGGAGGCGGGTTTCTTCGGCGTGGCGCCCGGCACCGGCCAGAAGACCAACAAGAACGCCATCGACAGCCTGTACGCCAACAGCGTGTTCACCAACGTCGCCATCACCGACGACGGCGATGTCTGGTGGGAGGGGCTGACCGACGAAAAGCCGGCGCACCTGATCGACTGGAAGGGCCGCGACTGGACGCCTGATTCGCCGGATCCGGCCGCGCACCCCAACGCGCGCTTCACCGTCCCGGCCGGCCAGTGCCCGATCATCGCGCCCGAATGGGAAGACCCCAACGGCGTGCCGATCTCCGCCATTCTGTTCGGCGGTCGCCGCGCCACGGCCGTGCCGCTGGTGACCGAGGCGTTCAACTGGCGTCACGGGGTGTTCCTGGCCTCCAACGTGGCCTCGGAAGGCACCGCGGCGGCGGACAACAAGGTGGGCGAGCTGCGCCGCGACCCCTTCGCCATGCTGCCCTTCTGCGGCTACAACATGGGCGACTATTTCGGCCACTGGCTGAAGGTGGGCGAGAAGGCCGACCCGGCCAAGCTGCCGCGCATCTATTTCGTCAACTGGTTCCGCAAGGACATGCACGGCAAGTTCATCTGGCCGGGCTACGGCGAAAACAGCCGGGTGCTCAAGTGGATCGTCGAGCGGCTGGAGGGCAAGGCGAGCGCGCACGACACGCCCATCGGCCGGCTGCCGAACAAGTCGTCCCTGGACATCGAGGGCCTGGGCCTGAGCGATCTACAGCTCAATCTGCTGCTGTCGGTGGACCGGGGCGTGTGGAAGGAAGAGGCCTCGCTCATTCCCACTTCCTACGAGCAGTTCGGCGAACGTCTGCCCAAAGCCTTGTGGGAAGAGCACGAGGCCCTGATCAAGCGGCTGGAACACTGGCAGGACGGCTACGCGGGCGCTTAACCGGCGGAGGCTAGCGTAGCGCCAGCCAGGCCGCCCGGATCGGGGCCATTTCGATGTCGTTGGCGTCAGCCGCGTCCAGCACGCGGGTGAAGTCCAGGCCGAGGTAGCGGCCCCGGTTCCACATCACCCGGCCGCAATAGATACGCCCCTCGCGCACCGAGAGCAGGCGCACATCCGTGGGCGCGCGCCAGCTGGCGCGAGGCACGGCCACGCGAGCGCCGTGGTCGCTGATGTCGCGGATCACGCAGTCGATGCTGAGGCCGGCGAGACCGAAGAACAGCAGGCCGCCAAGCGTCACCGGACGGCGGGTTGAGCGCCTCCGTTCCATGCCGCGTTTTTGCACCGACCGGTGCGTTGAGAGCGCGGAGGCGGACATGGCGACATAGGCTAGGGCGTCACGGTTTACCGGCGGTTAAGGCGTCAAGACCTCAGGCGAGGGTCCCGAACGCGCGGTTGTAATAGAGCAGAGGCGCGCCCTGTCCGGCCTCGGCGGCCAGCACCTCGCAGAACAGCACCGCGTGGGTGCCCTGCTCCAGCCGCTCGACGATCCGACAATCGAACGCCGCCAAGGCGCCCTTGAGCATGGGCGAGCCGGATTCCCGCACCGACCACTCCGCCCGCTCAAAGCGCTGCTCCATGGTCAGGTCGTGGTTGGAGAAGGCGCGGGCGATCTCTTGCTGACCCTGGGCCAGGGTGTTGACGCACAGCACGCCGTTGGCGCGCAGCAGTTCGTTCTGCCGGCTGGCGAGGTTCACGCACAGGAGCAGGGTGGGCGGATCATCGGTGACCGAGCACACCGCAGAGGCGGTGAATCCGGCCAGTCCTGCCGGGCCGTCGCTGGAAATGACGTTCACCGCGCCGGTCAGGCGCGCCATGGCGTCGCGATAAACGTCCTTGGTGAGCATATCCATCCGTTCCCTCAACCCGGCGAGATCATCTTTTCGGGCCGCACCACCGCATCGAATTCTTCATTGGTGACATAGCCGCCGCCCACCGCTTCCTCGCGCAAGGTGGTGCCGTTCTTGTGCGCCGTCTTGGCGATCTTGGCCGCGTTGTCGTAGCCGATCTTGGGGGCCAGCGCCGTGACCAGCATCAGAGAGCGCTCCAGCGCCGCCTTGATATTGTCCTCGCGCGGCTGGATGCCGACCACGCAGTTGTCGGTGAAACTGACCGCCGCGTCGGCCATCAAGCGCACCGATTGCAGGAAGTTATAGGCCATCACCGGATTGTAGACGTTCAGCTCGAAATGCCCCTGGCTGTCGGCGAAGGTCAGGGTGGCGTGGTTGCCGAAGATCTGCACGCACACCTGGGTCATGGCCTCGCACTGGGTCGGATTGACCTTGCCAGGCATGATCGAGGAGCCCGGCTCGTTCTCCGGCAGGGCCAGTTCGCCCAGGCCCGAGCGCGGGCCCGAACCCAAAAAGCGAATGTCGTTGGCGATCTTGAACAGGCTGGCGGCAGCGGTGTTGATCGCGCCGTGGCTGAACACCATGGCGTCGTGCGCGGCCAGGGCCTCGAACTTGTTGGGCGCTGTGGTGAAGGGCAGGCCGGTGATCTGGGCGATCTTGTCGGCCACCATCTCGGCGAAGCCGACGGGCGCGTTCAGGCCCGTGCCCACCGCCGTGCCGCCCTGAGCCAGCTGCATCAGGCCGGGCAGGGTGAGCTTCAACCGTTCGATGCCATTGCGCACCTGCTGGGTGTAGCCGGAGAATTCCTGGCCGAGGGTCAGGGGCGTGGCGTCCTGTGTGTGGGTGCGCCCGATCTTGATGATGTCCTTCCAGGCCTGGGCCTTGTCGTTCAGGGCGTTGCCGAGCTTTTCGAGCGCCGGTAGCAGTCGATGGACGATCTCCTCGGCGCAGGCCACGTGCATGGCCGTGGGATAGGTGTCGTTGGACGACTGGCTCATGTTGACGTGATCGTTGGGATGAACCGGCTTCTTGGAGCCCATCAGCCCGCCCATGATCTCGATCGCCCGGTTGGAGATCACCTCATTGGCGTTCATGTTCGATTGAGTGCCCGAGCCGGTCTGCCACACCACCAGGGGAAAGTGCTCGTCCAGCTTGCCCTCGATCACTTCATTGGCCGCCTGGACGATGGCCGCGCCGATCTTGGGGTCCAGATGGCCCAGCGCCATATTGGTCTCGGCGGCGGCGCGCTTGACGATCCCGAGCGCCCGCACGATGGGCAGGGGCTGCTTCTCCCAGCCGATCTTGAAGTTGCCGAGCGAGCGCTGCGCCTGGGCGCCCCAGTATTTGTCGGCGGGGACCTCTATGGGTCCGAAGGTGTCGGTCTCGGTGCGCGTATCGGCCATGGCTCAGTCCCCGCGGTTGGCTGGGCTGGTTTAGCCAGGACGGGGCAGACTGCAAGCCCTTCGCGGGTTAGGAAGCGCCATGGACGAGATGAATTGGACCGGGCGGGGCAAGGTGCGTGCGCGCGAGACGGCCGGCGAGCTCGTCGTCATGGTCGACGGCCTGACCAGCCAGGCCAAGTACTACAAGCCCCTGATCCATGAATTCTTCCGCAAGGAGTGGCGCGGCGCGCGACCGGCCTGGGGCGATTATTCCGTGCAGATCGAGATGGAATACACCGGCGATCCGCCCTGGCTGGACCTGGACAATTTGGCCAAGGCGATCCTGGACGCCATTAAGGGCCACGCCTTCCACGACGACGCCCAGGTCGGCCGACTCTTGGTGGAGCGGCGGGCCGGCGAACGAGAGCGGATCACCGTGCGGGTGGCGCCCCTTTAGCTGTTCCACGGCTCCAGGGCGCCCCACAGGGCCAGGACCGACGAGAAGGCCGTGAACAGGACGACGGTGGCCGTGAAGGTCAGCTTGCGTCCCGTGGTCCAGCTGTCCAGCCGCCGCCCGCCGCGCCAGACTCCCGGCAGCAGGAGCAACTGGCCCAGGCTGGCCAGCGCCGCCACCAGGGCGCAGGCCGAGGCGATCAGGATGAAGCCGCCGGGCCAGTCGAAAAAGGCCTGGGCGCGGTCGGTCAATGCGCCCCAACTCCACACGGCCAAGGCCAGGGTCGCCAGAAGCCACAACGCGGCCGAGGTGGTCTGCAAGGCGCTCGCGCGCCGCTGGGTCATGGTTTGCCGGAAATCCCGGCGGTCGCGCACGAACAGGCCGATCAGCGTGGCCAGGCTGGCGATCAAGGCCGCGGCGGCCAGGACGCTCAGCCCTGTGGGCTGCTCGAACCAGCCGACGCGGGCGAAGGATTGTCGGCCTGAGGGCGAAAACCAGCGCACGGCGCGGCCGTTGCGCAGTTCAAAGGCGGACGCCAAGGCGCGGCCCGGCGCGACGAAACGGCCGGCAGGACCGTTTTGGGCCCACACGCCGGCGCCGTCAGGGGCGCGGATGACCAGCAAGCCGTCGGACTGAGTCTCCACGACCGTTTGGCGCGTCAGCAGATCGACGAACTTCTCAAGACCGCCGTAGCGCCTCTGCTCGCTGAGGTAATGCCCGTCGTAGGCGCGGCTTAGAGCCCGCGGATCGGCGGACGCGGGCGAGGGCCCGCTGAGCGGGGACGCGAAAAAGTGCTCCGTCAGCAGGACCGGAAGCCGGCGGACAAGGGAGTCCGCTGTCTCGCTATTGCCGGCTACGAACACGCCCAGGCCCAGGGCGGGCGCAATGGTCATGCCGGCGTGGGAAGAGAGGTCCGAACCGTCCAGCCCCACAGCCTCCACCCCGCCGGGCAGGCGCTGCCGGATCAGGCCGTATGTCCAGCCGGGCAGGCCGGGCGCGGCGCTGAGGAGGACCGCGCGTTGGGCCTGGGCGGTCGCGGGACCGTAAATGACCTGGCCGTCGAGGCTCCCGCCGTCCAGCATCAGAGTCATGTAGCGGGCCATGTCGGCGGCGGTGGACGAGCCCGAGGCGGCCGGAGCGATCTGCCCGGCATAGGCGAAGGGGCGCGGCTGCATGGCCACGCCGTTCCAGCGGAAGCCCTGCGCCATGGCCTGCGCCAGGGAGGCGGGCAGGGGTGCGGGCAGCCCCGGCAGCGCGGGACGAGGTTCGCGGAAGGATGTGTGGCCAAGGCCTAGGGGACGCAGGATCTCGGATTCGATGAGGTCCTCGTAGGATTGGCCGGTCACCTGGGTGAGCGCCTCGCCCGCGAGCGCCGCGTCATAGTCGGAATATTCCGCGCGAATTCCCGGCGCCAGCACCCGGCGCGGGCGTTCCTGGCGCAGATAGACTTCCAGCGGCCGCACGCGCTGCGGATCGCGTTCGTAGATGCGTCCAAGGGCGCGGTCCTCAAAGCCCGACGCGTGGTCGAACAGGTCGCGCAAGCGCACCGGCTCGGCGTAGCCCTGATCGCGCACCTGCAGCTTTTCGGGCAGGTAAAGGTTGATCGGCGCGTCCAGCCGCATGTGGCTGCGCTCGACTTCCTTCAGAACGGCGATCCAGGTGAAGCTCGAGGACAGTTCGCCCAGTCGAAACAGCGTTCTGTCCGGATCGACGGCGCGCCGAGGGGTGAAGGAGGCGGAGCCATAGCCCTTCTTGAGCAGCACCTGGCCGTTCTGCACGATCGAAACGGCCACGCCGGGAATGTGATCTTCCTGCATGCTGTCGCGCACCACGCCGTCGACGAAGGCCTCGAGTTCGACGGGAGGGATCGGCGCTCCGGGCGCCAGGCGAGCCCCGGCTGCCGCGCCGGGTAGGGCGGGAATGGGGGCGGCGGCGGCCTTGCGGCGCGACCACCCGCCATGAGTTGATGCGGCTCCAGCCGGGGCCGGCGAGGGCTGGACCGAGGCGGGTTGGGCGCCAACGTCCGGCGACGCCGCGTCCTGGGCGCGTACGCTCCACGCCGTCCCCAGGGCGCCGACGCACAGGGCCAGGGTCGCGGCTGTCAATCCCGCCTTCATGCGCAGATTTGAAATCGGCATGGGCTTAGCGCGGACTGAAGACAGGGAAGGGCTGGACCGCCAAGGCGTCCGCGCCCGCCGCGTCGATGATCCCGGCGAGGATCGCGCGGCTTGCCCCGGCCAAGCTACTTCTTCCGGAACTGGTCGAGGGATACGACCTTGGGCTCATCGCCCTCTGCGCTCGCCTGGGGCGGCGCGGGCGGGGCTTCCGCGTGCGCGGGCTCGCCCTCGGCCTCGCCGTTGGCCGGTTCAGGACTTGGCTCGAATTGAAGCAGGAACTGCACGCTGGGGTCGTAAAAGCGGGAGACCGCGGCATAGGGCACCGAAAGGCGCTTGGGCTGGCCGCCGAATTTCAAGGTGACAGTGAAGAAGGTCTCGCCCGGCGCCAGGTCTCGATACTGGTGCTGTAGGACGATGGTCATCTCTTCGGGATATTTGGCCAGCAGGTCGGGCGGCGCCGACACCCCGGGGGCGTCGGTCTTGAAGGTGATGTAGAAGTGGTGCGCGCCGGGCAGGCCCTCGGGCGAGGCCGCGCGCTTGAGCGCCGAGCGCACGACCCCGCGCAGGGCGTCCTGGGCCATGGCCTCGTAGTGCATCAGGTCCTGCGGCGTGTCGTCCTGAGCCATTCGGCAGGTGTTCCTCGGCTTCGCGCCGCGAACCTAGCGCTTCGCACTGCCGGAGCAAAGCGGCTCCGTGGCCAGGCATAGTAAATTCGCACGCCGAGGACGCCGGGAGACACCGCAGGTGGTGGCAAGTGGAGGGCTTCGGCTCCAGGCGCCCCATTCTTTCCTGCGAGAAAGGGCGCGCACGGTGGTGGGAAGTGGAGGGCTTCTGTCGCCAGGCGCCTCCATTCTTTCCTGCAAGAAAGCAGGAGGGCGCCGCACGGGTGGTGGGAAGTGGAGGGCTTCTGTTGCCAGGCGCCCCCATTCTTTCCTGGAAGAAAGCAGGAGGGCGCCGCACGGGTGGTGGGAAGTGGAGGGCTTCTGTTGCCAGGCGCCCTCCGGGCCCCGCCTAGCGCTGCTAAGACACTAGGGCTTTAGGTCGAGCTTGCTCGCACCGCATTACGCGGCGAGGGCGAACTCTTCAGCGAAGTTATCGTTCGCAGTTAGTTTAAGGCCCGAAACGGTGAGCCACGCCGAGAGAAAGCAACGTCTTTACACGTCTGTCGATGCTGATCGGCCCCATGCAGCCCGGCGATAACCCGGGAATGGTGAATGGTGGAGCCGCCGGGAATCGCACCGGGTCCAGTCCGCTTATTGCACGCGCGTTTATCTCCATAGTCAGGCCGAAGCCGGACCCGCTTAATATAGGCGCGATTGGTTAGCGGAAGAAGACCCTCCCTGCCGTCGACGCCGGCGCCCGTTCAACGATAGCGCTACGACCGAGGTCCGTGGGGGTTGAATTGGGCTTTTCGAACACCTGACCGGGGTTCCCAATGCCTAATCGCCGTTTTTCGAACAGCTGTTCGCCGGCGCGGACCGGAAACCGCGGGTGGCCGGATTTGGGCCGGACGGACTCG
>CAWDPL010000041.1:0-5533 GCA_963804105.1 uncultured Alphaproteobacteria bacterium | reverse complement strand
GCGCCCGCCGGAAGCCGCGGCCTGCAGCGCGCGTTCGTTGCGGCGTGATGAGAACGGCAGCCAGCTCATGACAGCCTCACCCGCGGATCGAGCGCCGCATAGAGCAGGTCGGCGATCAGGTTGAGCGCGAGAATCAGGCCCGCATAAAGGATCAC
The DNA here is from genome assembly GCA_963804105.1 of uncultured Alphaproteobacteria bacterium. GTDB lineage: Bacteria > Pseudomonadota > Alphaproteobacteria > Caulobacterales > Caulobacteraceae > BOG-938. Next base: position 5,378 of record CAWDPL010000041.1, on the reverse strand, counting down.
CACCCCCATCACCACGGTGTAGTCGCGCTGCAGGGCGCTGATCACGAAATAGCGGCCGATCCCGGGCAGTTGGAACATCTGCTCCACGATCAGCGAGCCGGTGATGATGCCCGCCACCGCTGGACCCAAATAGCTGACGAGGGGCAGGATGGCCCCCCTCAAGGCGTGGCGCAGGACGATCTGATGCTCCGGCAGCCCCCGTGCGCGCGCCGTGCGCACATAGTTGGAGCTCATGGCCTCGATCATGCCCGAGCGGGTCAGACGCGAGATCACCGCCATTTCCGGCAGGGCCAACACCAGGACCGGGAGCACCAGATAACCGGCTGCATCAGCCAACGACTGACCGCTCGTCGGCCAACCGGCCGTGGGCAGAAGGCCCAGCTGTGATGCGATCACCAGCACCAGCAGAGGCGCTGTAACAAAGGTGGGGACACATACGCCCAGGACTGCAAAAGTCATGACGGCGTAGTCGGCCGGCCGGTTGTGCCTAAGCGCGGCCGCCACGCCCAGGACCACGCCCCCGAGCGTGGCCAGCACCATGGCCAGGCCGCCGATCAGCAGGCTGGCGGGAAATCCCTGGCCGATCATCTGCAGGACCGTCTTGTTCTTGTATTTCAGCGAGGGCCCGAAATCCCCGTGCAGCACCCCGCCGACATAGGTCAGATATTGCTCCCCCAAGGGCTTGTTCAGGCCGTACTTGGCCATCACGTTGCGCTCCACCTCCGGCGATAGGCGACGTTCGCCGTCGAAGGGATTGCCCGGCGCCGCGCGCATCATGAAGAACGCCGCGGTCACCACCAGGAACAGGGTGGGAATGGCGGTCAGCAGCCTGCGGAGGAGAAATCTGAGCATTGAGGGTTCCGCTCCGGCGTCATGGGCGTCGGAAGCAGTTGCGAAAGTTCCACCCGTCTTGGATGTTGTCAACGAAGCCCGCGTCGCGATTGGCCGGCTAAACCGAATGGCAATGACATGAGTGAATTCCGCCGCGTCACCGATCAGTTCTCCGTCGCGCCCCAGATCGAGCTGGCGGACATTTCCCGCGCGGCCCAGGACGGCTTCAAGCTGTTGATCAACAACCGGCCCGACGGCGAGCAGCCCGGACAGCCCACGAGCGCGCAGGTCGAGGCCGCGGCCAAGGCGGCGGGTCTGGCCTATGCGTACGTTCCAGTCGCCGGAGGGCCGACCTCTGAAGCCGTGCACGCGGAAATGGCCCTCATCGCCGACGCGCCCGGTCCTGTGCTGGCCTTCTGCCGCTCGGGCACCCGCTCCATCGTGACCTGGTCCATCGGCCAGGCGTTGTCGGGCGAACGCAGCCGGGCCGAGCTGATCGATCTGGGCGCCAAGGCCGGGTATGACCTGTCGGGGGTTCTGGGCTAGCGGTAATGGCTACTCGTAGTGCTTCCCTTTAATTCCGCTCATCCCCGCGGAAGCGGGGACCCAGGTCTTTCCAGCTTGGCGGTTTCTGGACAGGACTGGGTCCCCGCTTCCGCGGGGATGAGCGGTGGAAATTTAGCTTGGAATGCTGAAAGCGAAACAAACCTAACGGTCGCTGATCGCCACGCGCACCGCCATGGGGACGTGCGCGGGGTGGCAATCCGACAGGCTCACCGCCATCTGAGCCAACATGAGACACAGGATGGCGAAGGCGGGCCGTTGCAGCCGTTTTGAGACATAAATCGCGATGTCAGCCGCCATTTTCACGCCCTTGCACCGGTTAACGGCTTGTTCACCGCAAGGGACGGGCCGGGCGACCAGGAGGCGCGCGTGATCCCCTATGTCCGCGTCATGGATTTCGAGTACGGCCGCGCCGATCAGGTCTCGCCGCTGATCCGCCGGGTCGTGGCGGACAACCCCGGCCCTTTCACGTTCAAGGGCACGGGCACCTACATCGTCGGCTCAGGCGAGGTCGCCGTGATCGATCCGGGCCCGGCCGATCAGGCGCATCTGGCCGCCCTGCTGAAGGCGCTGAAGGGCGAGCGGGTCACCGCGATCCTGATCACCCACGACCATGCCGACCACGCGCCCCTGGCCGCCGACCTGGCGCGACACACGGGCGCCCCAGTGATCGGCGCCCGGCCCACGCCCGGACGGCTGGCGAGCAAGCCCGGAATGGAAGAAGGCTCGGATCGCGGCTATCGTCCCGACCGCGTGCTGCAGGACGGCGAGGCGATCTCAGGTCCGGGCTGGACCCTGAAAACCCTCGCCACGCCCGGCCATACCAGCAACCACCTGTGCTACGCCCTGGCCGAGGAAAACGCCCTGTTCAGCGGCGACCACGTCATGGGCTGGTCGACCACGGTGATTGTCCCGCCGGACGGCAGCATGACCGATTACTACGCCAGCCTGAGGAAGGTGATGGCCGGTCGTTACGCGACCCTATGGCCCACCCACGGCCCGCCGGTGACCGACCCGGCGCCGTTTCTGGACGCCTATCTGGAGCACAGGCTTAAACGCGAGGCCAGATACTGAGACGCTGGTCCGCGGCCCGGCGAGCATTCCGCAATTGGTCGCCCGGCTCTACATGGGCCTTGACCGGCGCCTGCACCGCGCCGCCGGCGCTTCGGTGCTGGCGCACCTGACGGACCTGATCGGACGCGGCCTGGTCGCAGCCGAAGCCGGCGTCGGCGCCGATCAGAAGTTCCGGCTCATATCTCCCTAGTCGTCGGCTCGGCGGCATCGGTCAGGACCGGCTCGCCCTGACGCTTATCGCCAAGGCGCAGGATCGGCACGAACAGGAAGGCCAGGGCGGTAAACAGCGCCGACACCCAGATTAGGGGCGCCAACTGGTTCTTGAAGACGTGCTCGTAGATGTACGAGCCTACAATGTCGGACGCCGACCCGGCCAGGTTGAGGGTCGACATGAGAATGGCGTAGGAGAACCCTTCCGACTGCTTGGGGCAGAAATCCGCCGCCAGAGTCAAGGCCGCGACGTAGGCGATCATCGCCGCCATGCCCGAGAAGAAATAAACGATAGCCGCCGAGACCTTCCCGTCGAGTCCTAGGTAGGCAAGCGTGGAGGCGACACCGAAGGCGATGCTTATGTTTATGGCTGCCTTCGAAGTGAGTTTGGTCAGATATACGCGGTAGACGACGCCGCCCACGATCCAGCCGACCGAGGAGATTGATCCGAGTACGCCTATATAGATCTGAGGAAACTTCAGCTTGTCGGTCAGTTCAAAATAGAGCGGCGTCCCGAACCCCGGGCTGAACATATACAGGAACAGGAAGACGACGATCGTCCAGAACTTGGGCGATTTGAACGTCTCGGACAGACCGCCCAAGGCCAGCTTGAAACCAGCAATATTGATCGGGCGCTTTTCATCCTTGATCAGAATCGCGCCGATGATCACCACCGCCAAGGGCGCGAAGCCGATCATCGCGGCCGCAGCGTGCAGGGCCGAAACAGGCTTCAGCGTCTGCACCAGAAGGCCGCCGATCAAAGACGCCGCGATGGCGGCGATATTGTACCAAAGCCACTGTTGATTGACGAACAAGGCGCTGGCGCGGAACTTCTGCCCGCTTTCCACCAGCACCGCGCCGCAGATGGTGCTGGAAATCGCCATGCCATAGGCGGTCAGGAACAGGAAAACGACCAGATGGCTTGGCTGCGAGACCGTGGTCACGCCGAAATAGGCCAGGGCCGCCAGTCCATTGGCCAGGAGCAGATAGCCCTTGCGACGCGAGCCGAAGATCGGAATGAAATCCGACACCACCCCGTAGAGGGGCTTGATGAACCAGGGAAAGGTCAGGGCGGCGAGATAAGTGGTCACCTGTACCGGCGACCAATGCATGACCTGCTTGAGATAGTAGCTCAGCGGCTGAGAGATCAGCCCCGCCATCTGCCCCATGCCCTCGGCCACATAGACCAGGCCGAAGAACACCATCAGCCGTTTGATCTCGGGACGGTCGGTCGATGACGGGCTGGACGCGGTGATCGCGGGGCTTTGGTTCATGTCGATCCTCCGACTCTCCCGAACCATCCGGTGCGTCCCTCCTATGGTCAAACTTTGTCCCGTGCATCGGCTGCGACCTTTCGCCGGATGAATGGATTTCGCTCGTTCCGAACTTCGCAGATTGCTCTGCTTGACAGAGTTGATGCATTCGGCCACTCTGCGCATTAGAGCACTCTGAAGGAGCGTGGGTCATGGGCATATCGCGCGAGGAAGCGGCATTGGCGCTGTCGGAAATCGACCAGACCACGGCGCGCAGCCGCGACATGAAGGGCTATCGGATCGCGGGACCGATTCTGATGGCGTGGGGCGTCATTTGGGCCGTCGGCTACTGCGGCATGGGCCTCTTGCCCCTTGGGCAATGGGGCTGGATGTGGCTGATGCTGGATCTCCTGGGCGTGGCGCTCCAGCTGATCATTTTGCGCCGATACGCCGGCGCGGCGAGCCACAGATGGAAGTCGGCCGCCGCGGCCGTGGCGATCGTCGCCTTCGTGATCATGACGCTGCATTTCTTTCGCGCCTCTTCGCCAGGTCCTTATCTGATCTATCCAGGGCTGGTTTGCGGCTTTACCTACGTGCTGCTGGGGCTTTGGCGGATGCCGAGGCTGGCCTGGATCGGAATGGCCATGTTCGTGGCCTCCGTGGCTGGGATCTATCTGATCCATCAGGGCCTGACCTATTGGATGGCGGCGGTGGGCGGATTCGGCCTGTTCCTGGGCGGCCTATGGCTGAGGAAGGCTTGAGCGTGTCCGGCGACGACCTCATCCACCAGCCCTTGCGGCTTAAGATCATGGCGGCGCTCCATGCCGAACGTCATGGCGAGCCCTTGGAGTTCTCACGGCTCAAAACCATCACCCAGGCCACGGACGGCAATCTGGGCAGCCACCTGTCGGCCCTGGAGAAGGCCGGCTATCTCGAGATCGCCAAGGATTTTGTCGCAAAGCGGCCGCGCACCCGCGCCTCGCTCACCGCGATCGGACGGCAGGCGTTCCGCCGGCATGTGGACTATCCTGCGATCGGTGATCGAGGGGATCGATACGCAGGAGGGTTAGCCGGAAGCGCGCCGCCAGCCGATCTCCCCTGGACGCTCAACGGGATCTGGATCGTCACGCAGCCGAACCCGGCGGACAACACGACCTTCACATTCATCTCTGGTGGAACGCCGACACAGGCTGGCACCAATCCCGGCGGTCAATGCTGGAACACTCCTCACGCCGATTATCAGGACAAGATTTACATAGAGTTTTGCAACGGGAACCAACACCAGCACGTTCCCCAGGGCCTCTTGTCTTCTCGGAACCAATTGCACCTGTTATGGATTCTTCGCCTCGGTCGCACACTGGTTTATGTCCGCATGGGCTGGTCCGCCTCCGTCTTCCCTTCCTCGATTCCCAACGTCTCATTCGTGCCCTGCGGCAAGAACAACAT
>CAWDPL010000040.1:0-107579 GCA_963804105.1 uncultured Alphaproteobacteria bacterium | reverse complement strand
CCGCGCGGAATTGTGCCGTCGAAGCTCGCCGGACCCTTCATGCCGCTGGTGGAGGTCAGCGTCGGCAGCACGTCGATCACGCTCTTGCCCAGCAGGCGGACCTTGGCCCATTCCAGCCAGCCCTTGGTCAGGTTCCGGTTGCCGATGGTGTAGTTGCCCTCGATCCCGCTCGCGGTGACCACCGATAGGATCTCGCCGGTCTCGGTGGAGTTCAGGCGACGGTACTTGCTGACGTCGGTGACGTAGACCTTCACTTCCTTGATGGTCAGGTCCGGCAGATCGCCGCTCTCTGACGCCGACTGAGCCGGCCGCGGCGGCGGCCGGATGGCCAGGACGGAGAACCCAGCCCCGGCGGTCAATCCCGCGGTGGCGCCGAGAAACCCGCGACGCGAAGTTGATTCCGTCATCTTCCTCCCCTTCCCGCTTTGCGCGGACTGCCGTTGCGCCGTCATACAAGCAGCCTTCCCTTTTGCGAGCAAACGGCCATGCCGTTTAGCTCACTGAAAACTATTCGCTATCGACGGTGACCTTGGACCGAAATACGCGGCCCTGCCCGGCCAGGGCGGTTACAGGCGTTGTAGCCGTTCCGTGGCGTCGCCGAACTGGTCCAGCTTCACCCCGTACCGATCCATCAGCGACAGATACAGGCTGGACAGTTTCCGATTGTCGTCGCCGTCCTTCATATAGCTCAGCGACCGGCCGGTCTGCAGCGTGCCGCCCAGGCCCCCCGCCAGGAGCACGGGCACCTTGGAGTTATCGTGGGTGCGGCCGATCCACATGCTGGACAGGAACATGATGCAGCTGTGATCCAGCACCGTGCCCTCGCCCTCTTTCATCGCGTCCAGCTTGGAGCAGAGGTAGGCGTACTGGTCGGTGTGGAAGCGGACGATGCTCTCGTAGGCGTCCGAGTTGTTGTCGTGCGACGCGGCGTGGTGGCTGAATTTCACGTTGAGGAAGGGGTAGTACATCGTCGACATGTCGCGCGACAGGATCAGCGAGGCCACGCGGGTCTTGTCGGACTGGAAGGCGATGGCGACGATGTCGTTCATCAGCTTGGCGTGTTCGCGCAGATCGTCCGGCAGGCCGTTGGCCGGCCGCTCCATGACGGCGAGTGAGGCGTTCCTGGTCTGGCGTTGTCCTGGGCGTCGTTCATGCCCTTGCGCATGATCTCCACGCGCTTTTCGACTTCACGCACGCTGGTCAGGTATTCGTCGAGCTTGCTGCGGTCGCCGGCGCTGATCTTGCGCGACAGGTCGGCGGCGCGGTCCTTCACCCGATCCAGAACGCTGAGGTTCAGCAGGGCGCCGCGATTGTCGAACAGATTGTCCCACGCCAGCGCGGGATAAAGCTCCAGGGGAACGGGCGATTCCGGAGACTGCCAGGAAATGTAGGAACTGTAGGCCATCGAGAAATTGGTCTCGTGATAGCCCGTGGTCGGCTGGTCGCAGCCCAGCACGATGCTGGATTGCGGCGTGTCCTGCCCCACATGATTGGCGATCATCTGATCGACGCTCACGCCGGAATGGATCAGGGCGCCCTTGGTGATCGGCACGCCCGACAGAATGCTTCCGGTTTGAGCCGGGTGAATGCCCTGGCGGGTCAGCGCCTTGACGTAGAGTCCGTCGATGACGTTGAGCTTCTGCTTGAACGGTTCCAGCGGCGTCAGCGATTTGCTGAGCTTCATGTCGGCGCCGGACCCTTGGGCGCTCCAATGGTCCTCGTGCACGCCGCAGCCCAGGAACACCACGCCGAACCGCTTGGGGAAGTCCTCGGCCTTGGGCGTATCGGCCATGGCGCTGACCGATTCCAACCAGGGCAAGGCCATGGCGCAGCCCGCGCCGTGCAGGACCGCACGTCGGGAAAAGGCGCGTGAGGCGAAAGGTCGGGCGGGGCGATCAGTGGAGCGGGCCATGACTAATTCGCCTTTCTCAATGCGGTCTTGACGAGCTTGCCGCCGACAGGCCGCGAGGGAGCCGACGATGCATTGATGGTCTCGCCGGCCCGTCGATTTAAGAATTGGGGACTGAGCACGATCGTTTCAACCAGGGACCGGAACCGATAATCGTCCGAAGCAAGTTTACGCTTCATCGCGTCGATGAGCGAGTCATCCGACAGTTGCAGCGATCTGTTCAGGGCGTAGGCCAAAAGCTTGCGGCTTAGATTGTCGATGAATTGATCCTGCCGATGCGCCCGGATGAAGCTCCTCAGACCTTCCAGTCCGGCGGCGTCGACCCCGCCGGGGAAGGTCGCGGAGTTATCGATCGGGCGCCCGGCCAGGTCCTGGGTGCGCGCCTCGCCCACCGGGCCATAGCCTTCAAACACCAGGCCGAAGGAATCGAAGCGCTGGTGGCAGCCGGCGCAGAACGGGTTCTTGTGGTGCTGCTCGAGCATCTGCCGGATCGGCAATTCGGTCTTGAATTTATCGCTGGGTAGTTCGGGCACCACCGGCGGCGGCGGCGGAATGGCGATGCCCAGCACCTTGGACACGACCCAGTGGCCGCGCTGCACCGGGCTGGTTCTCAAACCGGGGGAGTACTGCGTCATGAACACCGCCATGGGCAGGATGCCGCCGCGGCCGTACTTGGACGCATTGTCCACCCGAACCCAGGTGTTGAGTCGCCGTTCACCGCGGGCATGCCGTAGTGGCGCGCCAAGGGCGGGTTGACGAAGGTGTAATCGGCGTAAAGCAGATCCAGCACCGAACGATCGTTCTGGATGTTGTCCTGCATGAACCGGATCGGTTCCTGGAACATCGCTTCGCGCAGGTCTTCATTGAAGGTCGGGAAACGCGCGCGGTCGACGGTATTGTTGGTTTCGAACTGGCGGAAGGCCAGCCAGTTGCCGGTGAACTCGGTGGCCAGTCCGCTGACCTTGGGGTCCTTCAGCATGCGGCGCGTCTGGGCCAGCAGCACCTGGGGCTTTCGCAGGTCCCCCGCCGCCGCATGGCGCAGCAGTTCCGCGTCGGGCGTGCTTGCCCAGATGAAATAGCTCAAACGGCTGGCCAGGGCGTAGTTGGACAGGGGCGCGGTGGAATAGGCCTTCCCCGTCATGTGCGACGCCTTGATCAGACCGCCCTTCGGCGCGGACGCGTCGTCACCCAGCAGATCAACCCGATAGAGGAACTCCGGCGACACCAGGATGCTCACCAACGTCTGGCGAAGCGCGTCCTCGTGCGACAGGCCGTTCTGGCTGCGCAGGGTTTGATAATAGGCCAGGATGTCGGCGCGTTCGGCCGCGCTCAAGGGCCGTCGGTAGGCCCGCGCGGCGAAATCGACCAGCGCCGCCAGATGCTTGGGCTCGGTCGCCGCCCGCTCGGCTTCGATGCCGCGGATGGTGTCGTTGAAGTGAGCGAAGTGGGCCAAAATCGCCTGTTTGGCCACCGGATCGTTGGACGGGTTCTGCGCGAACTTGGTCAGATACAGGTCCCGATAGTGCAGGATCACCGCGCTGTCGGTGATCGCGTGGCCCACCGGCGGGGCGAGGCGCCCTCCTGGCCCGCGCGCCCGTTCAGCGGCAGAACCTCGGCGCTGAACGTATTGTAGTACTGCGTCCAGGTGCGCGCGGTCTGGTCGGCGACGTAGTCGAAGTCGTGCCACAGCCGGTCGAGCTTGCGCTGATCCTGCTTGTCCAGGATCAGCTGCATCAGAGCGGTGTCGTCGCGGGAGAAGCCCAGGGCGGTGTGATAGCCCGTGCTGAGCAGGCGATCCTTGTCGGCGGACTGATCGGGCCAATAGCGGCCGCGTTCCGAGACATAGAACATGTCCGGGAAAACGCGGGCGAACCGTTCGAAGGCGGCCTGGTAGCGCGCCTTCTGTCCATGCGGATAGACCAGATCAGGGTCATTGGCGCGGGCGTGCGCCGACATGATGGCCCAGCGCGCGCCGCGTCCTCATAAAGGCGCGGATAGTCCGGGATCGGCGGCAGGACCGGCTTTGGATCGGTGTCGGCGCGCAGATCGTTGGGATCGCTGTCGCGATGATGGGCGGCGTATTGCGCCATCTTCCAGGTGAACAGGGGCTCCGATTGTGTGGGCAGCCCCTTGATGAGCGGCGCGGCGAACTGCATGGCGGTGTGGGCGCGAATGCGCTGCACGTAAGAGCGCATCACCACGCTTCGGTCCTGAACCTCGCGCATCACCGGCGCGGCGGATGGGCGGACGTCGGCGCGGGCATGGCCAGCCACATCTTTTGCAACGTGGCGACCGGTCCGATGGCGCCCTTGTCATGCAGGATGCCCCACACCAGGGGCAGGTATTTGGGGCTGAGTTTGGCGTCGGCCGCCACCGAAGCCAGGGTCGCGCGGGGCTCGCCGAGCGCCTTGCGGTAGCGGTAGCGCCAGGCGGCCTGGAAATACTGGGCGAAGTCGGTGGGCTGGGCCTTGTAGAACCCGACGATGCTCTGGACGTAGTATCGCTCGCGGTCGGTGATCGCCTGCATGGAATAGGGCCCAAACCCGATTCCGTCAGGCTCCAGCACCATGGTGTCCGCCACTTGCCGCGCCGCCTGCAGATACTTGTTCAGCAGAGCCGGGGAAACCGTCAGGGTCTCACCTGAGTTCTGAAATCCGGCGGTATTGGCCGGATCGACCGGAAACTGGCGCGTGACGTGCAGGTCCTGACCGGTCAGGTCGCGAATGGTGTTGTCGTATTCGGCGTTGCTCAGCCGGCGGGCCAGGACGATCCCCGGATCACCGCCCAGCCGCCTGATCTCCTCGGTTCGGACCGCGCGCACCCAGTCCACCACCGCCTTGGCCGCGGCCGCCGGCGGCTGGGGCATGGCCTTGGGCGGCATTTCCTTGGCGCTCAGCCGATCGGCCAGATAGGACCAGCGGGTATAGTCGTCCTTGACCTGATCCACCGAGGTGTAGGCTTTCAGATCGAACTGACCCTTGGGCATGGCCCCGCTGTGGCAGGTCTCGCAGTACTTGCCGACGAACGGCTGAACCGTATCGCGAAATTGCGCCTGCAGATCCGGCGAGTCCGCCGCGAAGGCGGAAGTGGCGGCGAAGGCCAATAGGGCTGAAAGGACGATCTTCACGCGCAACTCTTTGTTTTTATTGCAGGCGCAGCGAACCTCACGGCGCCGCTGTCCTCCCCCCGCCCCGCGCCGACGAGACCCGACGCGTTCAACCGAAAATTATCCCAGTTCGCTGTTGCTGTAAAATTTCCTGGCGCCCGATTGGTAGGGCTATCGCAAACCAATTCGAACGGGCGTTCGGCTGCATCTCCTTCCCTGCGAAGCGGGGAAGGGGGACCACGCGCAGCGTGGTGGAAGGGGCCTCTTGCGAGGCCGGCCCCCACCACCGCCTTTCAGGCGGTCCCCCTCCCCCGCTCAGCTTCGCTTCGCAGGGGAGGAGATGCCCATCCGGCGCGCTCGCTTCCAGTGGCGCTTCGCCCCGCCTTGCCAGCGGTCGTCTTTGCGTCGAACATCGCCCCAAGGCCCGCGCCGCGATCTGTCCCGGTGAAAAGTAGAGCCTGCAACAACACGGGAGGCGCATATGGAACTGAAAAAGCGGGACTTTCTGGCCGCCAGCCTCGGCGTCGGGGTGAGCCTGGCCGCGAGCGGAGCCGTCGCCCAACCGGCCGTCGGGGAAGCCGCCACCGCCTATGGCGAGGCCAGCAAGTCCGGTAACCGGCAGAACAGCTTCGGCGGGTCCGGCAAGCAGACCTCCATGGTCGATCTGAATTACAAGCCGCGCCGGGTGAACAAGGCGATCGAGCTGTGGGAGGACAAACAGCCGGTGTTCTACATCACCTTCGTTCCTTCTGGCATCGGCGACGGCTACGAGATGGGCAAGGCCATGGCCAAGACCTGGGCCGACGCCATCAATTACGAGTGCGAGCAAGGCGCCTTCGATATCCCCAACCTGCGCAACTTCATGCAGGGGCTGGTCGACGGCGGTCCGACCCGCAGCGGTCATCGCACGCCCATGGTGTTCGTATCGGCGCCGGTCACCGGCATCGATGAGACCTATGTGCGCTGCAATTCCTGGGTGCTGCAGCAGATCATGGCGGCGGGCGTGCATTCCATCGACCTGTGCCACGCGCGCGATCCCAAGGCGGTGGAAATGGCCATCGCATCCCTGCGCTATCCGGTCGACTATCCCGGCGTGCCCAAGCAGCGGCTGGAAGGACTGCGCGGCAACGGCAGCGAGGAATTCGCCTCCCACATCTGGGGCGTCACCGGCAACAAGTACATGTATCTGGCCGACTTCTGGCCGCTGAACCCCAGGGGCGAGCTCGCCTTCGGCGTCAAGATCGAGGACAAATACGCCCACGCCAATGTCGACAAGACGCTCGCCGTGCCCGGCGTGTGCTACGCCGAATGGGGCCCGGGCGACACGGTCCTGTCGGTGCTGGGCCTGGCGGCCTATCCGGAGAATACGCCGGCGCCTGCGGGCAGCGAAGGCGCGGCGGCGACGCCGATCAGCCACAACGATCCGGTCACCGAGAAGCTGCGGGCGGCGGTGATGGCCGCCTGCATCGCCCATGGCGTGCAGCCCCTCAACATGTCCCACAACCACGACCCCATCGGCGCGTACAAGGAAGGGAACAGGATGTTCGGCGCCTCCAACGAGGCGGCGACGCTGGCGCTGCGGGAATTCACGGGGCGCAGGATGCCGATCTAGGCGGGAGGGCTGGGCGGCGCGATGGAGCGGGAAGGTCTGGTTGCTGGAGCGGTGTCAAGGGCGAGAATCGACCCAAAGCAGTAGTGGGGGAGGTCCGCTTTTCGGTGTTCTACATACCGAGGCTGACCTTCTCAAGCTGGACAGGTCAGGCCAAAAAGGGGACCTTCGCCCTGCGGGGGTTACGGCGGACCCTCGGGAGGGCCGTGGTAGGAGCAGTCCCGATGAACCCAAAGATTGTAGCTATAATCCTTGTACTGTCGGCTTCTGGAACAATACGAACAGCGAACGCTCAGGTGGCGTCCGATGGACGAATGCATTGTGCTTTCGCGGGAAGAGACATTTACACAAGTATTTGCGGAGAGAAAGCGTGCCGAGTATATGCGAATTGCGTTATTGACGGTGATATAGTTGGGTACAACGCAACCTGCGCAATCCAGTTTTGCGGGTCTTACGAAGCTTGCGCCGCCGCGCCGGACCCATGTCCCGTTGAGAAGCCGCGCAGCGAATTACAGAATTCGACCCCAATGATGTCTCCGGCAAACTCGGAACTATGTCGCAGGGTGTCCTCGGCGCTTGGCGCCTTGCCGGCTAAGGCGCACGCGCGATTTTGCGCTTCCAAATAGGCCACGGGCGCGCCGGCTCGGTTCACGGCCATCGCCCTTATTTCCCATCGGCCAACACCAGGGGCCTCGATCTATCCGCCATCCGGATGTCGAAGGTCACAGGGACGCATACTGAGGCGGTTATGACTTGGATGGTCGCACAAAAACCGTTACATCGGTTTTAGGCTGGCTACCGTCTCCGTCGGGGCCGATCGCTAGAAACGTAATCGCTCGAGCGCATAGCGCAACGTTACCACTGCCAACGTCATTTCCAAGACTCGAGTTGTTTGAAGGGTAATTGGGCGTGAAGTCGGTATGACAGCTTATTCCGCTGTCAACAACCACTATAACATCATGTTTTTTCTTATTTCCCGTTGGAAATACTTCAATCCAATTTCCTTTTGTATTATATGCTCCAGCGACGGAATAGTGCGTTTGCTGCCAGTCGGTCATCATAATCTCCCTGTATGCCCGTAATTATTCAGATTCGATTCTCTACTTGGCCTCTAGACACGCGAGTGTCATTGAATAATTCGCGTGTTGGGCGAAATCTACAGCGAAGGTTTCAGTGAGTTTTTCGCGGGTGTGATGCAATACCCATTAGCGTTCCGGTGGATCGGTAGCGATCATGAATCGCTGGACGGGTACGTTGCGGTGCCGCATATTCCTTCAAGCGAGTGATTTCCCGCTAAGCGGTTGCCTTCACAGCCCTGTAGGTTTGACAAAAGGCCCTTGTCCGCTGCGAGTGACGCGAAGGTCCGATCTCCCCCCATCACGCCCGTTCGGAATGTCCGCTTGTGCGCAGACAGGCGCGTGATGGCCTAACTCCCCCGGCCAACGGCGAAGGCTAGCAAGCAGGTGGATCACCCTTAGGCGCGTGGGGATGGCGGCTAACCAATTGGCCGATGCCGACCCAAGTCGGACATCCAGAAGGTCGCTTTACGGGCATCACGCGCCGCGTTTAACCTCCGCCAGCGGAATCCGAGCTGTCAAACGGACGAAGAAGGTCATGAAATACCTCTCCAAGAGTTTTCTAGCTGTCTTGATTGCGTGCGCTTCAGCGAGCATCGCGCAGAATGCCATTGGGCAAGACTCCCGCTCTGTACCTCCCCCGGCAGATGGGTTGATTTCGACTGCGAATCCTGCGCTCACGGCGCCAACCTGCGAACTACATGTTTTCCCCACCAAGGCTATCTACGCAGACGGCCGAAGCGGTTTGGACGCCGCAATTAGCGGGGTACCAATGGGGCTAGTCGTCGCTGCGGCGGCAGGCGCGGCGGTGGCTGCAATTGACCAAGGCACTTACGGAAGCACCACTATCGCGGCAGATAAACAACTTCACGCTGACTTGAGTCCCGAAAACCAGATCGAAGTCTTAAGGAAAATTGATTTAATTCGTGTACTAAAATTGGAACAGAACACTAAAATTGTTTGGGAATTGGCTCCAATTACGGAATCTGAGGCCAAAGATAATCCGTCGTTGGATATAGAGTTCAAGAGAATGCGAGACAATTTAAATAATAAGACGAGAATGTCATCTTCGATGGCGGCATGTTATACAGAATTAGTTGTTAAAGCTATTGGCTTTCATATGATTGGAACCGGTTCACAGCTAAATTCTTTTTTCGAAATTCGTAAATTCTGGGGCAAGCAGAAGACAGACGATTATATAAACGACACGTTTTTTGGTGTATCGCCTCAGAATTTTCCGGCCAAGAAACCTGAACAAGAACTGGCCGCAGTTGATGGCGTGCACGCGGCATTTGCTAAGGATTTTACCGATTGGGCTGCACGCATGATCAAATGACTATTCCGCATAGACCTGGAGGTCTGCCTACAGCTTTACGGACCTAAGGTTAGCTGTCGACCGGCCTATTAGCGGTTCCAATGGGCCTGAAGTCGACGTCCGCTAACCCCCCTCTCGCGACCTTCGGAACGTCCGTTTCTGGGCTGCTCTCCCGCTGATTTACGCGGAAGCGGGAATCAGCGGGTTATGAGGCATCGCTTCAATGGACGGCCCAAAGCCCTAATCCGGCAACCCGAACACCACCAGCGACAGGTCGGCGATGGTCGCCACGTACTGTTTGCCGTCGACCTCATATGTGATCGGACCGTTGACGATCTGGCCGCCCAGGTTGGTCTTCCAGACCAGGGCGCCGGTGCGGGCGTCGATCGCTTGGAAATAGCCCTCGCGGCCGCCGGTGAACAGCAGGTCCGATCCGGTGGTCAGGATGCCGCTCTTGGTGATGTCGCCCATGTTGAACTTCCAGGCCTGGGCGCCGGTCGCCGGATCGATCGCCAGGATCGCGCCGTATCCCGCCGCGGTGGTCCAGTTGTTGATCGGGTCCATGTGGCCGGCGTGCGAGAGGCCCGGAGCGTCGGTCATGGGCGGCACATCGCGCGGATCGCCGCCGCCGAAGCCCAGGCCCTCGTGATAGTCAGCCGGGAACTTGCCGAAGATGGTGGCGTAGTCCTCCCAGGCCGGGATGTAGAACAGCTTGGCGTGGGGGCTATAGGAGGGCGAATACCAGTTGGTGCCGCCCTGATTGCCCGGCCAGGTCGGCTGTCCCGGCGGCTGAGGCGTCTGGATCGGCGCGCCCTTGGCGTCGATGCCGCTGGCCCAATTGACCTTGACGAAGGGCTTGCCCAATAGGAACCGGCCGGTGGCGCGGTCCAGCACATAGAAAAAGCCATTGCGGTTGGCCCACAGCATGGCCTTGAGCGGCCGACCCTGCCAGGTGATGTCCGCGAGCACCGGAATCTGCACGGAATCGAAGTCGTAGCGATCGTGCGGGGTGAACTGATAGTGCCACTTCAGCTGTGCCGGTGTCGGCGTCCAGCGCCACCACTGAACCGGTGTAGAGGTTATCGCCCGGCCGCTGATCGTTGTTGTAGTCCGGCCCGGCGTTGCCCACGCCCCAATAGGTCAGGTTCAGTTCGGGATCGTAGGAGCCGGTGACCCACACCGAGCCGCCGCCGTGCTTCCAGGCGTCCGGATCGCACAGGTGACTTGGCGTTGGGCGGGCAGGATTTCCAGCTGTCCGAGCCCGCCTCGCCCGGCGCGGGGATGGTGTGGAAGCGCCAGGCCTCCTTGCCGGTCTTGGCGTCGTAGGCCGCGATGAAGCCGCGGATGCCGTATTCGCCGCCGCCTACGCCCACCAGCACCTTATCCTTCACCGCCAGGGGCGCGTGGGTGATGGAATAGCCCGACTTGGCGTCGGCCACCTTGACGTTCCACAGGGGGTGGCCGGTCTTGGCGTCGATGGCCACCAGATGCGCGTCCAGCGTGCCCATGAACAGGGTGTCGCCGAGCATCGCCAGGCCGCGGTTGTTGGCCCCGCAGCACACGACCTGCACCGGGTCGAGCGTGTGGTGATAGATCCAGAACACCCGGCCCGTCCTGGCGTCCAAGGCGACCACGTCATTGGGCCTCTGGGTCAGGTACATGATCCCGTCCACCACCAACGGACTGGTCTGCCAGCCTCCCGGCACGGCGGCGTGGTACATCCACTTGAGCTGGAGGGTTTTGACGTTGGCCGGGGTGATCTGGTCCAGCGCACTGTAACGGTCGCTGGCGTAGGTTCCCGAATAGGTCAGCCAATTGGCGGGCTCCTTGGCCGCATTGGCGAGGCGCTCGGCAGTGACCTGAGCTTGGGCTCCCAAGGCGGCGCCGAAGACCAGCAACAGCGTCAGGAGGAAAAAGGGCGATTTGCGCATGGTCCACGTCCTCCCAATGACCTGGAACCCGCCGATAATTTGGCGTCCAGGCGTTTCGTTCTGTCCATCGCCCTCTTTTTGGAGCGACTAATCTCTCAGGCCAAAAATACACAAGGACAGGCCCGAAATGACCGCGACATATTGCTTGCCGTCCACGGCATAGGTGATCGGGCCATTCAGCATCTGCGCGCCCAGGTTCACCTTCCACAGCAATGAGCCGTCGCGGGCGTCCAAGGCCTGCAGATAGCCTTCGCGTCCGCCGGTGAACAGCAGGTTCGAGGCGGTGGTCAGCACGCCGCTGTCGCTCACGTCGGTGGTGGCGAAACGCCATTTCGTCAGGCCTGTGGCCGGATCGATGGCCAGCACCGCGCCGTTCCCCGCGCTCTCGGTCCAGTCATTGATCGGGCCGCGCTGGCCCGGCCGCACGATGGCGGGCGCGCCGGGAACCGACCCGAGGGCGCGAAGCGCGCCGCCGCCGAACCCCCGCCCCTGGGTGTAGTCGGCCGGCGTGCGGTCGATGACGATCGAATAGTTCTCCCAGGCGTTGAGGTAGAACAGCCCCGTGCTCGGGCTGAAGGACGGCGAGAACCAGTTGGTCCCGCCCTGGTTACCCGGCCACACCGGCTGTCCGGAGGCGATCGGCAGTTGGACGGGCCGGCCATGCTCGTCCAGGTCGCCGGCCCAGCTGACCTTCACGAACGGCTTGCCCAGCAGGAACCGGCCCGTCTCACGATCAAGCACATAGAAGAAGCCGTTGCGGTTGCCCCACAGCAGGGCCTTCAGCGGCCGGCCCTTCCAGGTGATGTCGGCCAGCACCGGAACCTCGACGGAGTTGTAGTCGAACCGATCGTGCGGCGTGAACTGAAAATGCCATTTCAGCTTTCCCGTGTCGGGATCCAGCGCCACCACGGAGTCCGTATAGAGATTATCGCCGGGCCGCTGATCGGGGTTGTAGTCCGGGCCGGGGTTGCCCACGCCCCAATAGGTCAGGTTCAGCTGCGGATCATAGGCGCCGGTCACCCAGATCGAGCCCCCGCCGTGAACCCAGGCGTTGGGGTCGCAGTAGCCCTTGGACGCCGGGTCGCACTTGCCCCAGGTTTCCGATCCCGGCTCGCCGGGCGCCGGGACGGTGTTGAAGCGCCAGGCTTCCTTGCCGGTCTTGGCGTCATAGGCCGCGATGAATCCGCGGATGCCGTATTCCCCGCCCGCCACGCCCAGGAGAACCTTGTCCTTGATGACGAGCGGCGCCAGCGTGATGGAATAGCCCGCCGTGTTGTCCGCCACTTTCGTGTTCCAGATCGGGCGACCGCTCTTGGCGTCGATCGCGACCAGATGCGCGTCCAGCGTGCCCATGAACAGGGTGTCGCCCAGCATCGCCAGACCGCGATTGTTGGCCCCGCAGCAGGCGATCTGGATGGGCTCGAGGGGATAATGATAAATCCAGTAGGCGCGGCCCGTCTTGGCGTCGAGGCCACAACATCGTTGGGCCGCTGGGTGATGTACATCACCCCGTCGACCACCAGCGGACTTGTCTCCCAGCCGCCCGGGACAGCGGCCTGATACATCCACTTCAGTTCGAGATTCTTGACGTTCGTTGGGGTGATCTGATCCAGCGCGCTGTAGCGCCGGCCAGCATAGGTTCCTGAATAGGTCAGCCAGTCGGCGGGGGTCTTGGCCGCGCCCACCAGGCGCTCATAGCCGACTTGGGCCTGCGCGCCCAAGCCGACGCCGGCGAACATAAACAGCGCGAGGATGAAGTGGACCTGTCTTTGCAAGTCTGGGCTTTCGCTGCGATGGCGCGGAGCATCGTCTCGTTCACGGGGCAATGATCAGGTATCAGATTTCCGCACCGGTCAAACGACGGCCCGCTGCGTCAAATGTTCCCACGGCGTCAACCGCCGTGACGCTTCCAGCCGGATGCATCTGCATTGATCGGCCGCTCCGCGCCGACGTATGGTCCAACCCAAGCCGTCTCGGCAGGAAAGACAAACGGGAGGACTAAAGTGAAAGCTTCGCGGGCCCTTGGGGCTATGTTGATCGTCGGCGCCATGGGCGCGGTGTTGGGCTTGGCTCAGGCGAGCGCGCAGAGCGCCGCGGACCGCGCCGCATGGCCCAAGGACATCTATCCTGAGTTCGGCAACCGCCTGCCCCTCCCCAAGCGCGAGGATCTGAACGCCGACGAACGCAAGATCTTCGACGACATCATGGCCCGCCAGCAAGGCGGCCTGTCGGCGCGGGAAAAAGAGCGCCCCTCGGTGCGCATGCACAGCCCCGGCCTGTCCAAGGGCCTGGAAGCGGCGCACCACTATCTGAAATACGACACCGCGCTGGGCCCGACCCTGACCATCACCGCGGAGCTGACCACCGCGCGCGAACTGACCAACCAGTACGAATGGACCCAGTTCGAGGAGCATGTGCGCACGCCCGGCGATCCGCGTTTTGTGCAGCCCGAGATCGTCGACGCCATCAAGTTCTGCCGGCCGGTGGCGGGCCTGCCGGAGAAGGAGGCGGCGATCATCACCTTCGGGCGCGAGCTGTTCGGCCGGCGCAAGGTGGCGCCGGAAACCTTCGCCAAGGTGCTGCACCTGTTCGGGCCGCGCACCACGGTGGATTTGGAAGAGCTGATGGGGCTCTACGCCGCCACCTCCTATGAATTGGTGGCGTTCGACCAGCAGCTTCACGTCACCCAAAAGCCCCTGCTCCCGCCCGACGCCGCGCCCTGCTAAGCGGGCGTCCCGCTGTCAAACCGCTGGAGATTCCCATGCAGCCTGTCCCCTGCCCTAACCGTCGCGAGGCTCTGGCGTCGGGCCTGGCGTTAGCGGCTCTGGGCGCGGCGCCCGCCATGGCGCAGGGTGCGTCTGATTTCAAATGGTTCGACGGGCATCTTCATTTGGTGTCTCAGGATCTGCAGCGCTATCCCCTGTGGCCGGGCCCGCCGCCGGAGGGTCATTGCCGCCCGGCTCGCCCCCGGCCCCCGGCGCCAGCGTCCAGGCGGGCAAGCCGCACCTGCAACCGACCGCCGAGCAGGTGGTGCAATGGATGGACGAGCAAGGCGTGAACGCCCTGGCCGCCATCCAGCGACGCGGCTCCTATGGAACCGACAACCGCTATGTCCTGGACTGCGCCGACGCCCATCCCGATCGCTTCCGCGCCGTGGTGGTGCTCGACGCCGAAGACCCCGCCGCGCCGGCTCAACTGCGTGAATGGACCAGAACCCGCAAGATCGCCGGACTGCGGCTGACCGGCGCCAGGAGAGCGAACGGCGGCTATCCCTGGCTGAACTCCGCCGAAGCCCTGCGCGCCTGGGCGGTGGTCAGCGACGAAGGCCTGGTCATGGACCTGGCCTATGCGCCGCAGTTCTTTTCCGCCGACGCCCTTGAGGCCATTCTGCGCACGGCCCGCCGCTTCCCGCATACGCCCATTGTGCTGGACCATCTGGGCTGGCCCGCCGTCGCGGGCGCGCCGGGCTATGGATTTGCCGACTACCCGGCCGGTCTGTCCGACCAGCCCAATGTGTTCTTCAAGCTGACCACCGGCAACCTCAACATCCTGCAAGAGGCTCATATCCCCGCGGAAGCCGTTCTGCGGCGCGTGGTCGACCGGTACGGCGCCCACCGCGTCCTGTGGGGCTCGGACATGGGCAGCTCCGCCGGGACCTACGCCGAGATGGTCCAGCGCGCCCGCGCGGCGGCGGCGGCCCTCACCGCCGCCGAGCAGCGTCAGGTATTCGGTGAGACCGGCCGCGCCCTGTTCCTGCGCGGCGGCGGCGCCCGGGTCTAGGCCGTCCGGTTACTGCACCTGATAGGTCTTGCTGAAGCCGTTTCGCCCGTTGGTGACAGTGACGCGGCCGTTGCGGGCGATGTCCAGCCTGAGCGGATAGCCGTGGCTGGGTGACGGCCCGAGGTTGGCGATATAGTCGGGATCGCCGTCCAGGTCCGGATTGGGGATCGAGGCGTGCAGCTTCCAGAACCCCTGCAGCCCCGGACTGGCGCTGACGGTCTTGACCGGGCCGGGCATGCCCCCGTGAGTTGGGCCGTTGCCCATCACCGCCAGGTCCGGCTTGAGCGCGGCGATCATCGCCGGATTGCTGCTCACATCAATGCCGTGGTTGTCCAACAGCAGAATGCTCACATGGCCGACCTTGTCGATCGGACAGACCAGATCGTGTTCGCGATCCCAGGTCAGGTCGCCGAAGGCGGCGATCTTGACCTTGCCGAAGCTGAGCAGCGAACCGACCGACATGGCGTTTTCCAGCCCGCCGTCGGCGGCCATCGGCGGGGTGTCGCACAGGGTCCCGGGCTCGCCGGCGCCCGGCAGCGGACGGTCGATGGTCTTGCCGTCGCTGATGACGATGGTGTCGGTCAAGGAGCCGAAGTGGAACACATCGCCCGCCTTGGCCACGATGTGCTTGTGGCCTTTGATGGCGGCCAGATACTTGGCGTAATAGATGACGGTCGACTGGACCTTGCCGGCGTTGTGGCCCGTGGTGTCGGGGATGATCTGACGGTTCGGTCCGTGGTCGATGATGGTCCCCACCGGGAAGCGGGCCAACAGTTCGGGAACCCCGCCCACGTGATCGGGGTGATAGTGGGTGACGATCAGATAATCGATCCGCTTGACGCCCAGGGCCTTGGCCGTGGCCAGGATGCGGTCAACGCCGTCATGGGCGCCGTCCAGGCCGTTCTTGACCCCGCCGTAGAGTTCAACCGGTGAACCGGCGTCGATCAGCAAGGATTTGCCTTCCGGCGTCACGTAGAGCGTCCCTCCGTCGCCCTCCAGGTCGATGGGGATCATTTTCAGCGTCTTGTCGGCCGCCTGCACCGGTCCGGCGAACAGGGCGGACGCGAGCAGCGTCGACAGCAGAATCCGCGGATCATGAATTGGCCCTCCCGATGAACCGTTCCCGCGCTTCGACGGGATTGGAAACTTGGCGCAACCGAACCGTCGCTGGGCTGACTGGGATTCCAGCGTGGCGCCGCCTTTAGCTGAGTGCGCGCCCGCCAACTTGTCAATTCCATTCGGGCTGATCGCCTTCACCCGCCCCCGATCCCTTGAAGTCCGGGGCCGATCATGGGATTATGCAGCACTCTCAGTAAATAACTGGGCGATGAGAAATAGATTCATAGGACAGGAAAGCCAGAATGAAGCTTTTGACCTTATTGGCGGCGACAGCGCTCCTTTCGACGCCAGCACTTGCACAGGATGCGGTGTCCAGATCACAAACGCTGCACCCAGAAACACCTCCGGTAACCTATATTCCGCACGACAAGGTTCAGGCGGCGCTCGACGGCAAGGCCGGCTTGCATCTGGTGGACGCCAAAGACCTTTCGGTCGAAGGCTGCTTCCGCAACAAACCGGGCGAACCGGAAGTGCACGAGACCCTGACCAACACCTTCCTGATCACTGACGGCGAGGCCACCCTGATGATCGGGGGCACGGTCACCGGCCAGCACGCCATCGCCCCCGGCCAGCTGCGCGGCGGCACCCTCACCGGCGCGACCGCCTATCATGTGCAAAAGGGCGACGTGTTCGTGATCCGCCCGGGTATTCCGACTTGGTTCAGCGAAGTGCCCAAGACCGTCAGCTACTACGTTGTGAAAGAATTCAACAAGTAAGTCGGCAAGAGATTTGACGTTCCATTTGAATGGATAACCCAAAATTCGCTCAACCCCGCCGACTCCATGAGTTGGCGGGGCTTTTGCGTGAGGCGATCATTTCTCCGGATCGAACACGAAGGCGCTGGGTTCGCCGATGTCCTTGATCACCCTGCCGGTGAGCGACAGGCGGCCGGTCTTCTGATCCACCGCGAACTCGGTGACGTTGCTGGAGTTCTCATTGCCCACCAGCAGGAACTTGCCGGACGGATCGAGCACGAAGGTGCGCGGCTGGGCGCCGCCGGTCAGAATATGCTGGACCGACTTCAGCTTGTGCGTGCGCGGATTGACCGCGAACACATTGATGGTCCCCTCCAGCGGCACGGACTTCAAGGTCGCGTCCACGCCGTGGGTGGAGGTGTAGACAAACCGCCCCTTGTGATCGACGCGCACTTCCGAGCCTTCGGTCGACTGGCCGGGCGCGTAGCCGGTGTCGATGGGCAGGGACTGAATTTCCTTCAGCGTCCCCTTGGCCGGATCATAGGCCGCCGTCGTGATCTGGGTGGAACTGTCCATGATGTAGACGAACTTGCCGGACGGGTCGAAGGCCAGGTGGCGCGGACGCCAGCGCTTGCCGGGCAAGGGCGTGCCGACAAAGGGCTCGCCGACCTGGGTCAACGCGCCGGTCTTGGCGTCTAGACGATAGGACCAAACTTGGCCGAGGCCGACGTTGCAGGCCAGGAGGAAGCGGTTGTCCGGGGAGACCATCACGCAGTGAATATGCGGGTCCGTCGGGCTGAGGCCGTTTTCGTCCTTGGCCACGGCCGGTCCGGCGACCGTGCCGGTTTCCGGCGCGACGGTCGCCGCGTCCCCCAGGGAGCCGTCGTCATGAACCGGGAAGGTGGCGACGCTGGAGCTGCCGAAATTGGCCACGATCACGAACTTGCCGGTGTGATCCACGCTCAGATGCGCCGGGCCGGTCCCCTTGGAGGAGACGGTGTTGAGGAAGGTGAGCTTGCCGGTCTGAGGGTCGCGCGCATAGGCCGACACGCTGTTGCCGGTGGTCGGCTGCCCCTTGGCCGGGTGTTCATTGCCGGCGAAGATGAAACGGCGGGCATGGTCTTGGGTAATCCAGGACGGATTGATCGCCTCCTGGATCAGGCCCAGGGGCTCCATGTCGCCGGTGGCGGGCGTGAAGCGGAAAGCGTAGATGCCCTTGCCGCTCTGGCGGGTGTAACCGCCGACATAGACCATGTAGCTCTTGGCCACATGATGCATGGCCATATGGGTCTTGGCGGGCGCGGTGGCGGCTGTTGCGACCGGCGGCGTCAGCGCGGCCGCGGCCAAGGCGAGGCCTGAAAAGGCGAGCGCCAGCTCTGTCTTGATGGTCTTCATGGTTGCGTTTCCTCCGTCTGTCGTTTTTGGCTTATTGGCCGGCGGCCGGGCGGAATAAGCAGCTGTCGGGAGTGTCGCCAGTGGCCGCCTAGGCTGTAACGGCCGGCGCGCCTCGCGGCGGGCCGGCCGGTCTCAATCGATCATTTCTCCGCTTCGAACACATAGGTGCTGGGCTCGGGCACGTCCTTGAGGATCTTGCCGGTGGGGCTCAACATCCCGGTCTTCTTGTCCACCGCGAAGATTTCGATGGTTCCGGAATATTCGTTGCCCACGAACAGATAATTGCCCGACGGATCGAAGGCGAAGGAGCGCGGGGAATCCCCGCCCGAGCCGACGTGTTGCACCGGCGTCAGGTGGTGCGTCGCCGGATCGATGGCATAGACGTTGATGGATCCGTCCAAGTGAGCGGACTTCAAGGTCGCGTCCACCGCGCGAGCGGAGGTGTAGACAAACTTGCCCGCATGATCGACGCGCACTTCCGAACCGCTCCAGGATTGATTGGCCGGGCCGCCGGGGTCCATCGGGATCGACTGGATCAGCTTCATGGCGCCGGTATCCGGATCATAGGAGGCGGTCGTCACCTGCATGGAGCTGTCGTTGATGTAGATGAACTTGCCCGAAGGATCGAACGCGAGGTGTCGCGGCCGCCACCTTTGGCCGGGCAGACCGGGCGCGGTCAGCGGCTCGCCGGCCTGCTCCAGGGCGCCGGTCTCGGCGTTCAGGCGATAGGCGGTGATCTTGCCCAGGCCAATGTTGCAGGTCAGGACATAGCGGTTGTCCGGCGTGATCATAACGCAATGGATGTGCGATATCCGTCGGGCTGAGGCCATTGTCGTCCTTGGCCACCTGGTGCGCCCGCCGCGTGGCCGGCCTGAACGATATTGGCCGCCATGGCGCCGATCGAGCCGTCGGCATTGAGCTTGAAGGTGGTGACGGCGCCGGTGCCGAAATTGGCCACGGCCAGAATCTTGCCGGTCTTGTCCACGGCCAGGTGAGCCGGGCCTTCGCCGCCGGAGGGAACCCGGTTGAGCAAGGTCAGCTTGCCGGTCGCCGGATCGCGCGCATAGGCGGTGATGCTGTTGCCGGTGTCGGGCGCGCCCTTGGTCGGATGCTCATTACCCGCATAGAGGAACCGGTGGTCGTGCGAGGCGGCCAGCCAGGACGGATTGACGGCCGGCTCGATCAGACCGAGCGGCGCGATGTCGCCGGTCGCGGGGTTGAAACGATAGGCGTAGACGCCCTTGCCCGAGACGCGGGTGTATCCGCCCACATAGACAATATAGCTCTTGGCCAGGTGGTGGTGGTGCGCGTGCTCGTCCGCTGCCGACGAAGCGAGGGGCGCGAGCAGCGCGGCGGCGAGCGCAAGGCCGCTAACAGCGCGGACAGCGCGTGGTTTAAGCTTGATCATGAGGGTTCCTGGAGTTTCCTGCCTATTGTTTATTGGATGGCAGGGAAGCAGCAGCGAGCGGAAAGCTCAAGCTGAAATAGCAACCCGCACCGATCCGAAGATCGATGCGGGCGCGAAGTTGGTCTGTTGGTGGACCTAGTAGGTGTAGTGGATGCGAACGCCGAAGGTGCGCGGATCGCCGACGGCCGCCGCCCAGGATGGTGCCGCCCGTTTTGGCACCGACCAGGTACTGGGTATCCGCCAGGTTCCTGCCCCAAATCGACACGGTCCAATGGCTGTGCGCGGGGCTGTAGCCGATGGACGCGTTGACGACGCTGAAGGCGTTCTGACTGTCGACCGCGACATTGGTCGGATCGAAGTATCTCACGACTTTGGTAATTGAATTCGCCGCGCACGAACAAATCCGCGCCGTTGGCCAGGTCGAAGTCCTTCTGTCCGGTCAGGCTCAAGGACACCGGCGGAGCGTTGTAGAGTTGATTGCCGGAGGCATTAAAGCACCTTGTTGCCCGCGCAGCTGCCGACAGTACAGGTGTAATAGCCATTCGTAATTGGGGCACCGCTGGAGTTCAACGTGGCGGCAGTCAAGTCGGGCCAGAGGTTCGACGGATAGCCGTATTGGGTGAAGGATTTGTATTTGGCGTCCAGAAGGGTGGCGTTCAGGTTGAAAGTCAGTCCCGGCGCCGGCTTATAGATGACGTTCGCTTCCAGACCATTGGTGTCCGCTTGGCCGGCATTGGACGTCGTGATGGTCTGCGGGGCGACCGAGGTGTTGAACTGCAGGCCGTACCACATGTAGCGGAACGCGGACAGGTTCACGCGCAATGTGTGATCAAACCAATCGGACCTGATCCCCGCTTCGTAGGCCCACATATTTTCCGGACCGTATTCGATGCCCGGAGGCGGTGGGCCGGGAAGGAAGGCCGTTGCCCGGGCCCCAACGCGTGCCTGAGTTGAAGCCGCCGCTCTTATAGCCGTTGGTGATGGACGCATAGACCAGTGCGTCCGGCGTGGCCTGCCAATCGACCGCGACCTTCGGGGTCAGGGAGTGGGCGTTGTAGTTCATATCCGCGACGAAGTTGGGGGGCGTCGGTGGAATAGTGGCGTCATACTGACCATTGTTCGGATAACCCGGAGCATAGTCCTCGCTATAGTTATAGGTATTCAGGTTCTTTAATCTCGGCGGTATAGCGCGCGCCGACGGTGACCTTGAGGGTCGGCGTGACGTGATAGCTTTCCTCGGCGAAGATCGCCCTCGACGTAGTGGGGTCGAAAGTGTACTGGCCGGTGATTTGGCCGGCGGAGACGGCCGGGTATAGCGGCGTTCCGCCTTGGTTTATGCCCTCTGCGGTATAATAGTCGTGGTCAAAGTAATAGTAGAGGCCAACCACCCCTGAAATTGGCCCGTATTGGTGGATCAGGTTGAACTCCTGAGTGATTTCATACTCTTCAAAAATCTGGGGGCCCGGAATGGAGAAGTTGATATTGCCCGGGTTGCCCTTAGTCTCATTGCTGTAGTCGGTCCGGCCTGCCGTGAGCGACTTCAAGGTCAGGTGATCGTTCAGCTTCCAGACGAATTCGTCGTTCACGCCGTAGGCCAGCTCGTTATTGTGCGGCAGCGTGTTGTAGTCGATGGTCCGCAGATTGCCGACCAGCACTGACCAACTGCGGATCAAAGTTGTATCCGCAAGCCGTCGTGCCCGGGACGTACACGGCCGCGCAGCCGGCGGTAACGCCCGCGATCTTGCCGCTGCGCACGGGCGATATGGGGTTCTGCCCGGTCTGCCACGTTTCGTTCGTATAGCTGTAGTCGGCGCGCACCGTATTGGTGATGTCCGGCGTGATCTCCCAGCGAATCTGGCCTCTCAGGCCAAGGCGGTTGGCGCCATCGCCGTCGCCAACGCCCGGGTCTGCGTTATGCAGATAGCCGTTGTGCTGGAATTTGCTGAACGCCAGGCTCGCCTGCACGTTGTCGGCGATGGGGCCGGACACCGCCGCTGTTTCATCGATCAGCGCGAAATTGCCCAGGCTCAGGTCGTTTTGGAAGGTGAGATGGTCGGACGGGACCTTCGAAATGAAATTGATCGCGCCGCCCGTCGAGTTGCGGCCAAACAGGGTCCCTTGCGGACCCTCCAGCACTTCGATGCGGTCCAGGTCGTTGAAGCTTCCCTGGGTCACCGCGGAGGGTTTCGCCACGAAGACGCCGTCGACGTACAGCGACACGTCGCCGTCATTGGAGTTGTAGCCGCCGACGCCGCGAATATAGATGCGCGGATTGGTGCCCTGGACGAAAAACTTCACGCTGGGCACGGACGCTTGCCGATCCCGGAAGGTCTCGATCCCTTCCTTTTTCAAGTCGCTGCCGCTGATCACATCGACCGAGAGGGGCGTCTTCTGCAGATTTGTCGCGCCGGTCTTGGTCGCGGTAACGACCACTTCGCCAAGGTTATCGGCGGCCTGCGCGCGCGCGGCCATGCCCGACGCAAACGTCAGGACCGTCAAGGCCGTTCCGGCCAACATACTGAACTTAGGCTTCACTCTATCCTCCCTCATGTCCTTTCGATGGAAAACTTGTTGTTTTCCAAGTGGTTGATGGATGTTCGATTGTCATCCGAGTTTTCAGCTTCGATCAACGGCGGATACGCCGCCGATCGCGGTCATCCTGGGTTGTGGCTAAATTATGTCAAGCCGACGCGTGACGCGCCGGCGCCTTTTCGGAGAGGCGGGCGTTGACGCTTCCGCGTCCGGCGTTCGAGCGCCGCCTGTTTTCACGATCTCCGACGGGCCACGCAAGGAATTGGGCGCGTGCAAAGAAAAGCCCGCACCGATCCGAAGATCGATGCGGGCGCGAAGTTGGTCTGTTGGTGGATTGAGTAGGTGTAGTTGATGCGGACGCCGAAGGTCCGCGGATCGCCGACAGCCGCGCACAGGCATGAACCGCCCGATTGGGCACCCACGATGTATTCGGTGTTGGACAGGTTCTTGCCCCACAGGGCCACGGTCCAATGGCTGTTTGCCGGGCTGTAGCCGATGGAGGCGTTGAGGATGCTGTAGGCGGCCTGAGCGTCAAGCGGCTGGTTGGTCGGATCGAAGTAGACCTGACCTTCATATTCCCACTCGCCCCGGACGAATAGATCCGCGCCATTGGACAGATCGAAGTCTTTCTGAACGGCGAGGCTCAGGGACACCGGCGGCGCTTCGGCCAATTTATTGCCGCTTACGTTCAGCACCTTCCCGGCGGAGGTCGTGACCACGTTGGCCTGCTGCGCCGGAGTCAGCAACGGCAGCAGGTTCGTCGGCACGGAGTAGTTGTCGAAGGACAGGTACTTGGCGTCCAACACCGTGGCGTGAAGATCGATGGTCAGACCCGGCGCCGGTTTATAGGTGACGGCGGCTTCCAGACCGTTGGTCTGGGCGTTGCCGGCATTGGAAACGGTCACGGTGTTCACGCCGATAAACGAGCTGAACTGCAGGCCGTACCACTGGTAACGGAACAGACTGAGGTTGACTTCGCAGCGTGTGGTCCAACCAGTCGGATTTGATGCCCCCTTCATAGGCCCACATGTTTTCCGGTCCGAACACCAAACCCGGAGGAGGAGGCGCATTGATCGATATAGGCGTCGGACCCCAACGCGTCGTCTCGTTATATCCCCCGCTTTTGTAGCCGTTGGTCACCGAGGCGTAGAGCAGGATGTCCGACGTGGCCTGCCAGTCGACTCCGAACTTGGGGGTTAGGCGATTGAAGGTTGTATTCTGATCCGCGTAGAAGATTTCCTGCGGAGGCGAGAGCGTGTAGCCCGGTGGGAAGCCCAGAGCCGGTGTGGGAATTTGGTTGTTGGCCGGATTGCCGGGCCAGTAGACCAGACTGAAGTTGTAGGTGTTCAGGCTTTTCGTTTCCGAGGTGTAGCGCGCGCCCACCGTGACCTTGAGGGTCGGGGTGATGTGATAGCTCTCCTCGGCGAAGACGGCTCGCGAGACGGTGGGATCGTAGGTGTCCTGGCCGGACACGTTGCCCGCTGACAAAGCCGGTGTCTTCGGAGTCCCGCCAGGATTGGCCGCATAGACGTCATAGAGGTTGTGGTCATAGTAATAGTATGCGCCGACGACCCCGGACAGCGGACCGAACTCATTAATCAGGTTGAATTCCTGACTGAGTTGATATTCGTAGAACAATTGAGGTCCGTAGGCAGAGGTAATGACCTCCGAGTAGTTGCCTTGGTCCTGCGAGCTGTGGTCGGTGCGGTAGGCGCTGATCGATTTCAGCGTGAGGTGATCGTTAATCTTCCAATTGAACTCGTCGTTCACGCCGTACGCGATTTCCTCGTTCAGCGGCAAACGGGCGAAGTCAATGACACCGAGGTTGCCGACCGTGCTTTCAAACAGCGGGGCGTAGTTGAAGCCGCAGGCGTTGTTTCCGGTGAACACGGTCGAACATCCCGCCGTAACACCCGGAATTCTTGCCGCTGACCACGTTGGCCAGAGGGACCTGGCCGGTCTGCCAATTCTCGTCCGTGTAGGCATAATCCGCCCGCACCGTATTGGTGATGTTGGGCGTGATCTCCCATTTGATCTGGCCGCGCACTCCGAGGCGGTTGGCGCTGTTGCCGTCGCCTATCCCCGGGACAAGGTTATGCTGATAGCCGTTGTGCTGAAACTTGGTGACCGCCAAGCTTGCCTGGATGTTGTCGGCGATAGGACCGGAAACGGAGGCCGCCTCGTCGATCAGGGCGTAATTGCCTAGGCTCAGGGTGTTGTTGAAGGTGAAGTGATCGGACGGCGCCTTGGAAATGAAGTTGATCGCGCCGCCGATGGAGTTGCGTCCGAACAGGGTGCCTTGCGGGCCCTCCAGCACTTCGATCCGGTCCAGGTCGTTGAAGGGGCCTGGGTCACTTCCGTGTCGGCCGCGAGATGAACACGCCGTCGACATAGAGCGACACTTCGCCGTCGTTGGAGTTGAAGCCGCCGACGCCGCGAATATAGACGCGCGGATTGGTGCCGTTGGTCAGAAGTTTGACGCTGGGCAACTCCATTTGCAGGTCGCGGAAAGATTTCGACGCCTTCCTTCTTGATGTCCGCGTTGCCGATCACGTCGACCGACAAGCGGCGTCTTCTGCAGATTGGTGACGCCCGTCTTGGTCGCGGTCACCACCACTTCGCCAAGGCTATTGGCGGCCTGCGCGTGGGCGGCCATGCCCGGCGCGAACGCCAAGACCGTCAAGGCCGTTCCGGCCAACATATTGAATTTGCGATTTATTCTTGCCTCCCTGCTTGCTTCTGGAATGGAAAACCTATCCCTGTTTTCCAAGTTTTTTACTGGCGCTTGAACGCTGCGCGATCTCGTTTTCGTGGGCCGCTCAACAGTCGGATAAGCTACGAACTGGTGCTATTTGTCGGTTTCGTACCGACGAAAGGTCAAGCCCCGAGAACGATTTAGGTCCGAGCTGTTGGCGACTTTGTCGGGAAAATGGCGCCGTTGCAACACTTCAGCGCCTGGCCTTCAAAGCTGGCTGTTTCAAAGTCCTTGCCAAGGTCAGGTCCGGCGGCTTGCCGGTCGGACGACAACCAGCAAATAATTCACGTCACAGGCCCGCAGTAAGTCCGGCTCAGACTGGCCAGAAGGCCGAGCAAATCTGACGGGAGGCGCGGAATGACGAACCTATCTAGACGCAAGGCGCTGGCCCTGCCGATATTGGCCTATCTGGCGTCCCTGCTGCCGGGGCGCGCCCGAGCCGCGCGCATCGGCGCCCGACACCGATTGGCTCAACTACGCCGCCGACAAGGCCAATACCCGCTATGCGCCGCTGGACCAGATCAACGCCGACAATTTCAAGGACCTGCAGATCACCTGGCGGTTCGCCACCAGCCCGTTCGGAGACAAGCCGGAATACATCATTCAGGCCACGCCTCTGATGGCCAAGGGCAGGATGTATTTCACCGCCGGCACGCGGCGCGACGTTGTGTCGATCGACGCTGCCACCGGCGAGGTGCTGTGGGTCTTCCGCCTGGACGAGGGCGAGCGGGGCAAGAAGGCGATCGCTCGCAGGGGTGGCCGGGGCCTGTCCTATTGGACCGACGGCAAATCCGAACGCATCCTCTATGTGACCCTCGGCTATCAACTGGTGGCGCTGGACGCCAGGACCGGCCGGCGCGTTGCCGACTTCGGCGAGAACGGGGTCGTCGACCTCAGGCAAAATGACGATCAGGAGATGGACCTGATCACGGCCGACATCGGCTATAACGCCGCGCCCTTGATCGGCAAGGACGTGATCGTCATCGGCGCGGCCACCAGCGACGACACCGTCCCGGGCGCCCACAAAGACGTAAAAGGCTATGTGCGCGGCTTCGATGTGCGCACCGGCAAGCGTCTATGGATCTTCCACACCATCCCCAGGAAGGGCGAGTACGGCTACGACACTTGGCTGGACGGCACGGAAAACGTCGGCAACACCGGCGACTGGGCGCAGATCGCCATCGATGAGGACTTGGACACGGTCTATTTGGGCGTGGAGTTGCCGACCAGCAACTACGCCGGCCAAATGCGCCGGGGCAATGCGCTGTTCGGCGAGTCCATCGTCGCGCTCGACCTGCACACCGGCGTGCGCAGGTGGCACTTCCAGACGATCCACCACGGCCTGTGGGACTATGACATCTCCTGCGGGGCGATCCTTTGCGACTTTCCGGTGGGCGGCAAGATGGTCAAGGCCTTGGCCCAGCCGACCAAGCAATCGTTCCTCTATGTGCTCAACCGCGAAACCGGCGAGCCGATCTGGCCGATCGTCGAGCGCAAGGTTCCCAAGGGCGACGTGCCCGGCGAATGGTATTCGCCGACCCAGCCCATTCCCACCAAGCCGCCCCCGCTCGATCGCCAGGGCTTCACCGCGGCGGACGTGATCGATTTCACGCCCGAGCTGCACGCGGAAGGCCTGCGCCTGATCAAGAACTATGTCACCGGCCCGGTCTACACCCCGCCGACGCTGTTCAAGCGCGACGGAACCTGGGGCACGCTCACAAGCCACCGCACCGGCGGCTGCGCCTGGCCCGGCGGCTCGTACGATCCGGAGACCTTCACGGCCTTCATCTACACCAAGAACGAAATCGACCTGGCGAGCATCCATCCCAACACCGACAAGACCAAGTCCGACTTCGAATGGGTCATGAGCAGCGGCGCGCCCAAGGGCGATCCCCCCCTCGTGCGCGACGGCTTCGAACCCGGGCGCCTCACCGTGCAGGGCCTGCCCCTGCCCAAGCCGCCCTATGGCCGGATCACCGCGGTGGACATGACCAAGGGCGATTTCAAATGGCAGGTCGCCCACGGCGAGACGCCGGACGCGATCCGCAACAACCCCGCGCTCAAGGGGCTGTCGATCCCTCGAACCGGCCAGGCGGGCATCGTCGGGCCGATGGTGACCAAGACCCTGGTCATCTGCGGCGACCCGATGATGACGACCTCCCCCGAGGGTCGGCGCGCGGCGATGCTGCGCGCCTATGACAAGCAGACCGGCGAGGAAAAGGGCGCGGTCGCCATGCCCGGCGCCCAGGAGGGCGCGCCCATGACCTATATGCTCGGCGGGGTGCAATACATCGTGGTGCCCACCAACGGCAGCGGCGCCGGCGGCGGCGCCGAATTCATCGCCTACAGGCTGCCCCAGAGCCCGACACGTTCACGTGCGAACACGCGATCCGACTTTGAACTTTGAAATCAGCCTGATCCTCACTTGACCGTATAGGTCTTGCTGAAGCCGTTGCGGGTGTTGGTGACGGTCACGTGGCCGTCGCGCGCCACGTCCAGCACCAGGGCGTAGCCGTGGCTGGGATTGGGGCCGAGGTTAGCGAGATAGTTGGGGTCGCCGGCGAGCTCAGGATGGGTCGTCGGCTCATGCACCCGCCAGAACCCCTGCAGTCCGGGGCTCGAGGTGACCGCAGCCACGGGCCCGGGCAACGACCCCTTCTTGGAGCCATTGCCCATGATGGCGATTTCGGGCGCGACGGTATGGATGAACCCCGGGTTGTTGCTGGTGTCCAAGCCATGATTGTCGACGATCAGGACGTTGACGTGGCCCACCTTGTTCACCGGGCAGACCAGATCGTGCTCGCGGTCCCAGGTCAGATCGCCGAAGGCGGCGATCTTGACCTTTCCGAAGCTGAACAGAGAACCAATCGACTTGGCGTTCTCGATGCCCCCGTCCGCGGCCATCGACGGCAGATCGCACTCCACGCCCGGACCGCCCGCGCCCTTGAGCGGCTTGGCGATGGGATTGCCGTCGGCGATGACGATGGTGTCGGTCAGGGAGCCGAAGTGAAACACCTGGCCTGGTTTGGCGATGATGTGTTTGTGGCCCTTGATCAGTGTCAGGTATTTCAAATAGCCGATCTGGGTCTTGCCCGGCTGACCCGGCGGATCGATCGAGTTGTGCATCTCGCGGTTGGGGCCGTGATCGATGAACGCGCCCACCGGCATGGCGTCGAGCAGCGCGCCGACCCCGCCCACGTGGTCGCCGTGATAGTGGGTGATGATCACGTAATCGATCTTCTTGATGCCCAGGGCCTTGGCCGCGGTCACGATGCGGTCCACGCCGCTATTGGCGCCGTCCAGCGAGGTGGTCCACATGCCGCCGGGCGGCGTGCCGGTGTCGACCAGCACCGAAACGCCTTCGGGCGTGAGATAGAGCGTGCCCCCGCCGCCCTCCATGTCGGGCTCGACGATCTTGAGGGTCTTGCCCGCGGACAGCGCCGGGCCGGCCAGCAAGGCGGAGGCGAGCACGGTCGAACATCAGAAGCTTGCGGAACATGGACGGTGTCTCCCTAGGATTTGTTCTTGGCGACGGCGGCCTAGTTCGCCTTGGGCAGAGCGAAACTGTAGACCAGGTTTCCCGCCGCGACCGCGATAAATTGCTGTCCGTCCACCGCATAGCTCATGGGCGAGGCGGTGATGGGAACGCCGGCGCCGAAACTCCACAGCAGCTTTCCCGTCTTGGCGTCCAGGGCGAGGAGCCGGCCTTCGCCGGTGGCGGCGAACACCAGCCCCCGCGCGTACCCAGCACCCCGGCCCCGGCGGTGAACGCGGCCGGTGGAATATTTCCACACGATCGCGCCCGTGCGCGCGTCGATCGCCTTGACGCCTTGGTCGGGGGGAATGTCCTCCGGCGGGGGCTGTTTACGCCCTTCGATATAGAGCTGGCCGGGGATGCGGACGTTTGTCTGGGTCAGACCGAAGGACTGGGAATCGTTGAAGGCCACATAGAACAGGCCGCTGTCCTTGTCGTAGGACTGGCGCCGAAATTGGTCGCCGACAACGGAAAGCAGGCCTTCCCCTTGGCGTCCGGCACGGACCTGGGGTCGACGATGGGCTTTCCGTTGGGATCGAAGCCGAGGTTCCAGGTCTGGCGCACGAAGGGGGTTGAGAACAGGAACTTCCCGTTCGTGCGGTCCAGCACATAGAACATGCCGTTGCGGTCGGCGTGGATCACCAGTTTGCGCGGCTTGCCGTCGATCACCTGATCGGCCAGCACCATGTCCTCGGTGGAGTCCCAGTCGTGCCCGTCGTTGGGTGTGAACTGGTAATACCACTTCAGCTTGCCCGTATCGGCGTCCAGCGCCAGCACGCTGTCGGTATAGAGGTTGTCGCCCTTGCGCAGGTCCGGATTGAAGTCCGGGCCCGGATTGCCGGTGGGCCAGATCAGGGTGTTGGTCTCAGGATCATAGCTGCCCGTCAGCCAGGTGGGGGCCCCGCCGTACTTCCAGCTGTCCCCCGCCCAGGTGTCGCCCCCCGGCTCGCCCGGCGCGGCGATGGTGTAGGTGCGCCACAGCTGCTTGCCCGTGGCCGGGTCATAGGCGTCCAGATAGCCGCGGATGCCCATCTCCCCGCCCGACATGCCCACGATCAGCTTGTCCTTCAGCGCCAGGGGCGCCCCGGTGATGGTGTAGCCGGCCAGGGTGTCGTTGATGGTCTTTTCCCACAGCTCGCGCCCATTGTGGGCGTCAAGCGCGATCAGCTTGTTGTCCAAGGTGCCGAAGAACACCCGCCCGTCCAGCACCGCCACGCCCTTGTTGAAGGGGTTGATCTGGTAGGGGTTCTTGACGTCCTGCTTGCGGTGGAAGCGCCAGATCTGCAGCCCGCTGCGCGCATCGAAGGCGGCCACGTCCCCCGGCGGCCCGGACACATACATCACCCCGTCCACCACCAGCGGCGTGCCCTCCATCACCGTCTCGCCCACCATGGGCGCGGCCCAGCGCGCCTGCAGCTGGGACACATTGGCGGCGGTGATCTGGCTGAGCTCGCTGAAGTGATGGCCCTGCACATCGCCCCAGTAGCTGGGCCAATCGCCCGCCGCCGGATGGACGATGCCCGCGTAGGGCAGCACCGGCGCGGGAGAAACCTTGGCCGTCTCATTGAAATCGCGCGCCTTGTGGCCGGCCAGATAGGCCACGATGTTCTCGATGTCGTCATGCGACAGGGTCTTGCCGATGTCGTGCGGCGAGGCCCGACCCAGGTCGGTCATGGACGCCACCTGGGCGCGGTCCAGCATCAGATAGGTCCCGTCCGCCTGCTCCACGTGCAAGGCGGTCACGTCCTGATTCTTCAGCACCCCGCGGATCTTGCGGCCATCACGCATGACCACGTCCACGTTGCGCGTGTCGAACACCCCGCGCGGCGGCGGCTGATTGTGCAGCACCCCGGCCCGGATCGCGCCCGCCGCCTTGACCCCTTCCGCCGACAGGTCCGAAGCCAGGTCCGAGCCTCTGCCGTTGACCTCATGGCAACTGGAACAGCCGCCCTTCTGCGAGAAGAACAGCGCCTCCCCCGCCTTGGCGTCGCCCGTCACCGCATTGCTGCCGGTCTGCGCCGACAGGCTCTTCAGATAGACCACGATCCGCCAGACATCGTCCGACGGCAAGCTGGCGAAGGACGGCATCTGGGTGCCGGCAATGCCGCTGTGGATGGTCTGAAACAGCTGATAGTCCTCCCCGCCGTGGGTGAAATTGCCGGTGTTGAGCGCCGGAGCCGCGATCACCCACGCCCTCCGTTGCCGTGGCAGGCGATGCAGCTGGCGTTGAAGATCGTCCGCCCGGTGTCCACCGCCGTGGATCCTTGGCGAAGGGATTGGTCGGCGTGTCCGACTTCGGCTGCGCGACGCCATGGCGGCCGATAGGCACAGCATCATCCCGGCCAGGCAAATCGCGGGGATCAGCGTTTCATCCGCACGGTCAATGCACGGGCTGAAACAGCTTGGGCATGGCCAGGGCCAGCATGGTGCGCCCCGTCTTCCATTCATGTTGGCCTGGGGTGACGTGGAACTCGTGATGGATGCCCGCCTTGGTCAATATCTGGTCCAGTCTCACCTCGGAGGGGTAACGGGTGTCTTTGTCGCCGACACTGAAGAACAGCAGCTTCATTTTGCGGTTCACCGAATTGGCGTTCTCCAGAAAGCCCGGCATGAACTTGTCCATGTCGAAGGTCGGCGAGGAGATCGGGGCGCCCGCGCTGAAGGAAACCAGCCAAGCGAACTTGTCCATGTTGCGAAGGCCCAGCGTGACCGCCTGAGTGGCGCCGTTGGCCCGTCCGCCAATGGCCTGATGCAGGCGGTCGGTCTTGACGCGGTAGGTCTTCTCCACCAGGGGCACGATGTCGCTGAAGAATTCATGCGTGAAGTCCGCGACGGCCTGCGGGCGCGTAGCGTCGCCGTCGTCGTCCGAAAACGCCATCACAACGATCATGGGCACGGCCTTGTGCTCGGCCAGCAGGTTCTCCTCGATCTCCGGAACACGGCCAAGGCGAACCCAGGCGTCCTCCGCATCGCCCCCGCCGTCGAACAGATAGAGCACCGGAAACCTCTTGCGCGGAAAGCGGTCGTAATCGGGCGGCGTGTAGATCTGCAGGGTATGGACCTTGTGCATCCCCGACACGTCGTAGGCGCGAAGCTGCACCGCGCCGTGAGGAACGTCGCGCCGAGAATGGATGGGCGGCGGATCGCCCGGAACCTCGAAATAGCTCCACGGCTGGCTGCCGCCTGAGCTGATCTTGGGGTTGGTGAGATCAAGGGCGCGAACGCCGTCCAGCACGAAATTATAGCGATAGACGTCCGGCGCGAGCGGACCGACCGTCAGCGACCAGATCCCGTCCGCCCCCTTCTGCATGGGCATGACCCAGTTGCCGGGGTTGCCGGTGGACGCCGTCGAACCGGCGGGCGGGGATGGCCCGGGCGGCCCATTGAGCAGCACCTCGGCCGCCTTTGGCGCGGCGATACGGTAGGTCACCCGGTGATCGGCGCCGATCTCAGGAGAGATAAAGCCGGGACGCTCCTGCGCCGCCGCCAGGGGAACCACCAACGACAACGCCGACAGCAAGGCAAGCCAAACCGCTCGTTTCATCCCTGACCTCATTTTTGCGATGTCACGGCCGTCACGCAGGCAGGGCCACGACATCGAAACGGCCCGACAGACATAAAGAGGCCCGCACCGACCGTCAGGTCAATGCGGGCGCTCGAAGTTTTTAGGTCAGATCAGTACGTGTAGTTCAACTGGATTCCGACCGTTCGCGGCGCGCCGGGCACGCCCTGGATCGTGGTGCCCATCGACAAGTTATAGAAATAGTCCTTGTCGGCCAGGTTCCTCGCCCAAAGTTCGATCTGGTAATGGCCGCCGGAAGATGCGTAGCCGACAGAGCCGTTGAACACCGCGAAGGGATTCCGACGCGAGATCGAAATGTTGGAAATATCGAAATAGGTGTCGCCCGTGTAATCGCCCTCACCACGAATGAAGAGGCTGTTGCCGTTGCCGATGTCGAAATCCCTTTGGGCGGTGATGATCGCCGATACATCCGGAGCGTTCTGCAGCCTCTTTCCGCTGGCGTTATACGTGCCTGCCACGGCGTTTTCCCTCGGATCGCCCGACTGGATGATCAGGTTCTTGAGGAAGCTGCCGCTGACC
Organism: uncultured Alphaproteobacteria bacterium; assembly: GCA_963804105.1. Taxonomy (GTDB): domain Bacteria; phylum Pseudomonadota; class Alphaproteobacteria; order Caulobacterales; family Caulobacteraceae; genus BOG-938. The sequence continues at coordinate 75,312 of CAWDPL010000040.1, read as the reverse complement.
TGACCGGTCGTGAAATTGGTGTACACGGCGTCCGGCAGCCAGGTGACGGACGAGGTGAAGGTCCACCCCTCCCAGGGCTTGGCGGTCAGATCGGCGTCAAGCCCGGTGAGCCTGGCGTTAGCCGCGTTGGACGACTGGGTGAAAGGTGTCGTGACGCCCGGGATGGACACGGACTGGCTGACCTGAAGATTGGTCCAATCGTCGCGGAACACGGCCACGTTGAGGCGAAGGCGTTTGTCGAACCAATCGGTCTTCGCCCCGACTTCATAGCTCGTGATGTATTCGGGCAGGTAAGTCAGGCCGACATCATTGCGCGCAGTGAAGTTGAAGCCGCCGCTCTTGAAGCCTCGCGTCGCGGTGAAATAGAGGAAGGCGTCCTTGGTGGCCTGCCAATCAAGTCCGACCTTGGGCGTGAAAACGCTGACGTTCTGAACCGCGTCCGGCGGAGCGCCCGGGTAGCCGCCGTAGCCCAGAACGAAGGGATAATAGGCGGTGGAGTATTGGTTGATGGTGGTCGTGCCCGGATAATACACGATCGAGCTGGCTTTTTGCGTGCCTCTGTAACCGCCGGTTCCCGGCGCCACGCCGGGCCATCCGTTGGGCAGGGGCCCGATCCAGTTGTAGCTGGTGTTGAGGGTGTCGAGGATCTTGTGCTCCATGGTGTACCTGCCGCCGAGCGTGACCGCGACGTCAGGTGTCACATGATAGGATTCGTTCAGGAACGCGGCATAGGACTGGGTGGGGAAGCGCGTATCCTGGTAGGAATCCGACCCTACGGACGCTGTATTGACGGGCGGAAGCGGAGAGGTGGTGATCGCGTCCGCAGACTGATGTTCAAATTCAGTCCATAAAAAGATGCCTCCGACCCCCGTCAGATTTCCGAAGGTATGCGGCACATCGATTTCGTCGCTGAACTGGTGCTGGTTGTACTGGGACCGGGTTTCATTGGACAGATAATCGTCGCCCTTGCCGACCGTCACAAAGACGGATTTCGACGTGCGATAGGCGAGAAGATTCTTGACGCTGACGTTGCTGTTCAACTTCCAATTGAATTCGTCGCTAACGCCGTAGATGACTTCTTCGTCCGTCGGATCGGCGGCCGCTGCGAGGTAGTGGGTGTTGCCCACCACCGCATCAGCCAGAGGCGATGCATAGCCAGAGTATACGCATGAAGCGGAGGTCGTTCCGCAGCTTACAAATCGGGGATCGTTTGTTTTGATGGCGAGCGTGGTTACGGGAGCCCAGAGTTCATTCGTGAACATGTAATCGACGCGCACCAGGTTGCTGATGTCATCGTTGACCTCATACTTCAGGCCGCCACGGAAACTGAAACGGTTCACGGCCCCGATCGGGGAGGTGCCGGGCACGACATCGTCGTAATACCCGTCATGCTTCTGGTAGCCTATCGCCACTGAGGCCTGCGCCTTATCCGTAATCGGTCCGCTCATCCTGAAGGCTTCGTCGATCAGGTTGTAGTTGCCCAAATTCAAGGTTTCCTGGGCTTGGAAGTCCTTTGACGGCTCTCGGGAAATGAAATTTATCGCGCCGCCGACCGCATTGCGGCCGAACACCGTCCCTTGCGGGCCCTTGACCACTTCCACGCGTTCGAGGTCGTTGAAGTTGCTCTGCAACGCCACCGACGAACGACCAAGATAGACGCCGTCCATATAGATGCCGACGTCCTGTTCGTTGTTGGACGCATAGCCGCCGACGCCGCGGATGTAGGGCACCACGTTGGAGCCGTTGTTGATGATCTTCAGGTCGGATACCGCCGAGGACAAATCCCTCAGGGTCACGATCCGGGATTGATCGAGCGTTTCGCCGCCGACCACGGAAATCGAGAGGGGCGTTTTCTGCAGGTTGGTCGCGCCGGTCTTGGTCGCGGTGACGACCACCTCGCCGATGGTGTTGCTGTCGGCCGCGCGAGCGGCCATGGCCGGCCCGAGCGCGAGCGCGACCACAGCCGCGCCCATCATCAGATTGTATTTAATGGACATTTCACTCCCTCTGGTTTTATCGGGGGAAGTGAACAACGCGGCCACGACGCCATGCGGCGTCGATATAGCCTCTCCCCCCTTGGTTGTCAGATGAGGGTTGCTCATCTCACGAGGGCGTAGATGTTCGGAGATCGCCGATTCCACCCAGTGCGCGGAAAATTATTTTCGCGGCAGGATAGGCGCCCGGACCAAAGGGTGGCGCGCAAACGAAAACGGCCCCTCCCGAAGGAGGGGCCGTCTCGTCGATCCGGTTCCCACCGACCCTGGGGTCGGAGGCAATGGATATCCGATCAGTAGGTATATTGCAGCTTGACGCCGAAGGTGCGCGGGGCGCCGGGGACGCCTTCCGGCAAGCTGCCCGCCGACTGCGAGATGAAATACTGCTTGTCGGCCAGGTTGCGGCCCCAAAGTTCGATCTGATAGTGCCCGCCCGGCGAGTTCCAGCCGGCCGAGGCGTTGAACACCGCAAAGGGATTGCGGGTCTCGATCGGGTTGTCGGAAATGTCGAACTGGGTGTTGCCGGTGTATTGGGCCTCGCCGCGGACAAAGGCGGTGTTGCCGTTGCCCAGGTCGAAGTCCTTTTGGCCAGTCACGATGGCCGAAACATCCGGCGCGTAGTTCAGCCGGTTTCCGCTGGCGTTATAGGTGTTGTTGCCGGCGTTTTCGCGAGGATCGCCGTCCTGGATCAGCAGGGCCTTGATGAAGTTGCCCGCCTGACCGCCGGTGTAGTTCAGATAGACCGCGTCGGGCAGCCAGCTGACGCTGCCAGTGAAGGTCCACCCGTCCCAGGGCTTGTAGGTGATGTCGGCGTCAAGCCCGGTTTCCCTGGCCGCGGCCGCGTTGGACGACTGAGTGACCGGCGTAGACAGGTTCGGCAGGACAACCGTCTGGCTGACCTGCAGATTGGTCCAATCGTTGCGATAGACCGCCACGTTGATCCGCAGGTGGTGATCCAGCCAGTCGGTCTTGGCGCCGATTTCGTAGGTCGTGATCCATTCCGGCAGATAGGAGTCGCCGTAGGCGTTGCGGGCGGTGAAGTTGAAGCCGCCGCTCTTGAAGCCCCGCGTGGCGGACACATACAGGAAGGCGTCCTTGGTGGCCTGCCAGTTCAACCCGATCTTAGGCGTGAAGGCGGTGGTGTTCTGCACCGCATCGGGAGGCGAACCCGGGAACTGGTTATCGTAACCCAGAACGAAGGGGAACACCACGGACGCGTCGCCGTTCACGCTGCCGTCGGTATTGTACACGATGGTGCTGGCCGAGGTGGCCCCGCGCGAGCCGCCTTGACCGGCCGGAACGCCGGGCCAGCCGGCGGGCAGGGTGCCGTTCCAGGTAAAGGACGTGTTGTAGGTGTCCAGAACCTTGTGCTCGGCGGTGTAGCGGGCGCCGGCGACCAGGGCCAAATCGGACGTGAAGTTATAGGTTTCGTTGGCGTACACGGCGTAGGACTGGGTCGGGAAGCGCGTGTCCTGATAGGAGTTGGTTCCTGGGCTGGTCTTGAGCACCGCCGGATTGGTGATGGTGATCGAGTCCGCCCACTGACGCTGAAATTCCGTCCAGCCGTAAAGCCCGATCACGCCCTTCAGATTGCCGTAGGTGTGCGCCAGGTCGAGTTCGTCGCTGAACTGGTGCTCGTCATAGTTGGACCGCGTGGCGCCGTTGAGGAACTCCGTGCCGTTCCCCGACGTAAGCCATACGGCCCGGTCGGTTCTGTAGGCGACCAGGTTCTTGATATTGAGGTTGGGGTTGAGCTGCCAGTTGAACAGGTCGTTGATGCCGTAAGCGATGTCGGAGTTGTTCGGCAGGCCGCCGGACCCATAGTAGTGATAATTGCCGAGCTCCGCGTCGGCGAGCGGCGCGGGATAGCCGGCGAACTTACAGGACGCGGCGGTCGTGCCGCAGCTGATGAACCTAGGATCTTCCGTACTGATGGACAGGGTCGTGAGCGGCGCCCAGTGCTCGTTGGTGTACATGTAGTCCGCGCGCACAAGATTGCTCATGTCCGCGTTGATGTCGTAGTTGAGTTCGAAGCGCGAATTGAAGCGATTTTCGTTGCCCGTCGGGGGCTCGCTGGGGTTGACGTTGATCAGGTACCCATCGTGCTTGGCGTAACCCAGCGCGATCGAGGCTTGCGCCTTGTCGGTGATTGGGCCGCTCATGCGGAAGGCGTCGTCGATCAGGTTGTAATTGCCGAGGTTCAGCGTGTCCTGCATTTCGAAGGTCTTGGACGGCGTCCTCGAAATGAAGTTCACCGCGCCGCCCACCGCGTTCCGGCCGAAGGTGGTGCCCTGCGGGCCCGCGGCCTCTTCGATGCGCGCGATGTCGTTGAAATTGCTTTCCAACACCACGTTGGTGCGGCCCAGATAGACCCCGTCCAGATAGATGCCGACGTCCTGTTCGTTGTTGGACGCATAGCCACCGACGCCGCGCACATAGATCACCGCGTTGGAGCCGTTGCTGGTGATCTTCAGGTTGGCCACTTCCGTTTGCAGGTCGCGCAGGGTGACCGCGCGGTCCGTGTCCAGCGCATTCCCGCCGACCACTTCGATCGCGATGGGGGTCTGTTGCAGGCTGGTCGCGCCGGTCTTGGTCGCCGTGACGACCACTTCGCCGATCGAATTGTAGTTGGGCGCGGTTTGCGCGTGGGCCGCCATGGCCGGCGCGAGCGCCAGAACGGCCAGGCTGACGCCGGCCAACATATTGAGCTTATTCAATTTGTACCCCCTATGCGATGCGCCTGCAAAGGTCGATTCGACCGCTCCATCCCCATTGGACGGCAGGCTTACGTATCGCTGTAGCCAGTTCTTTGCGACTTTGCAAGAATTCGCAATAAGACCGACACTATTTGTAGATGTATGATCCGTCGCACTCGGCTTTACCGGGTAATTTCCCGGTGCGTGCGGACGGAAGCGGCGCGGCGGAAAAACTTCGCTCGCGACGATCAGGCCCGGCGCCAAAGAAACACGGCCCCTCTCGCGAAGGGCCGTTTCGACTGCCCGGTCCGTTCCCCGCCGACCGCAAGGTCGACGGGGCCACGGTATGGATCAGTATTTGTAGTTCAACTGAACGCCGAAGGTCTGAGGCGCCCCAGGAATGGCCTGGGGAATCTTGGACCCGGGCAGCAGCGTGTCGGCGTACTGAACGTTGGTGACGTTCCGGCCCCACACCTCGACTTGATAGTGCCCGCCCGCCGAGGTCCAGCCCGCCGAGAGGTTGCCGTAGCCGAAGGGATTGCGAACCCCGAGCGCATAGTCGCTGATGTCGAACGAAGTGCTCCCGGTATAGTTCAGTTCACCCCGAACGAAGAGCGTATTTCCGTTGCCGATGTCGAAGTCCTTCTGGCCGGTCACATTGGCCGACACGTCCGGGGCGTTCATCAGCCGGTTTCCGCTGGCGTTATAGATCGACAGAACCGGGTTGAACTTCGGATCTCCATCCTGAATCATCAGTTGTTTGATGAAGTTCGTGGGCTGCCCGGAGAGGTAGCTGGTGTAGATCGCGTCCGGCAGCCAAGTGACGGAGGCGGTGAACGTGTACCCGTTCCACGGCTTCCAGGTGACGTCGGCGTCAAGCCCGGTTTCCCGCGCGCCCGCCGCGTTGCTGGCTTCCGTCAGAGGCAAGGTCGTGTTCGGCAGAAGGGTCTGCGAGTTGACCTGCAGATTGGTCCAGTCGTTGCGGAACACCGACACGTTGATGCGCAGCGTCTTGTCCAGCCAATCGGTCTTGGCGCCGACTTCATAGGTCGTGATCCATTCCGGTTGGAAGGTCGCGCCGAAGGCGTTACGCGCCGTGAAGCTGAAACCGCCGCTCTTGAAGCCGCGCGTGGCGGTGAAGAACAGGAAGGCGTTGTCGGTCGCCTGCCATTGGATGCCGATCTTGGGCGTGAAGGCGGAGATGGTCTGCGTCAGATCCGGCTGAACGGACCCAGGGCCGTTGTAGCCGCCGTAACCTAGGACGAACGGGAAGATCGTCGAGGTCAGCGGATTGATCTGGCCGTTCACAGAGCAAGAGCACGAATAATAGTTGATCGTGTTGGCGGACGTCGCTCCTCGATACCCGGGGTTGGCCGGGTTGGCGCCGTACCAGCCGCCGGGCAGGCCGCCGTTCCAGACATAGGAGGTGTTATAGGTGTCCAGCACCTTATGCTCTTCGGTATAGCGGCCCCCGAAGATGACCCCGATATCCTTGGTGAGCTGATAGGTTTCGTTGGCGTAGATCGCATAGGACTGGGTGGGGAAGCGCGTGTCCTGCCAGGACTCAGTGCCGTTGATCTTCGGGTTATACCCCGGCGCATAGGTCGCGTAGTAGTAGGTCGATGACGGGCTCGCGCTGGGATAGGTATAGCTGATCAAGTCGCCGATTTGGTGCTCGAACTCGGTCCAGCCATACAGACCCACGACGCCCTTCAGGTTGCCGAAGGTGTGGCTCATGGTCAGTTCGTCACTGAACTGATGCTGGAAGTACAGGGTCGAGGTGGCGCCGGTCATATATTCCGTGCCGTTGCCGGAATAGAAAGCCCGGTTCTGGTCAGTCCGGTAGGCGAGCAAATTCTTGAAGCTGATGTTGTCGTTCAGCTTCCAGTTCAGCTCGTCATTGATCCCGTAATCCAGTTCACTGGTGATCTGCGGGGCGGCGGCGCCGTAGTAGTGCAGGTTGCCGACCTGGGCGTCCGCGAGCGGCGCGGGAAAAGCCGCGGAAACGCAACTCGCCGGGGTGGTGCCGCAGGATAGATACCGGGGATCGGTCGTGCTGATATAGTTGGTGGAATTGATCGCGTAATCTTCATGCGTATAGAGATAATCCGACGCGGATCAGGTTGGTGATGTCGTTGTTGAACTCATACTTGAGCTCGCCGCGGAAATTGACGCGGTTCTGACCGCCGATCGCCGGCACGCCCGCGACGACGTCCTGGATATAGCCGTCATGCTTGGTGTAGCCGACGGCGGCGGACGCCTGCAGCTTGTCGGTGATCGGACCGGAGATGCGGGCCGCTTCGTCGATCAGGTTGTAATTGCCGAGATTCAGCGTGTCGTTGAACTCGAAGGTGCTGGTGGGCTGCTTGGTGATGAAGTTCAGCGCGCCGCCCACGGAGTTGCGGCCGAAGGTGGTGCCTTGAGGCCCCTTGGCCACTTCGACCCGCTCCAAGTCGTTAAAGTTGGAGTCGAACACGGACGAGGTGCGGCCCATGTAGACGCCGTCCTCATAGACGCCGACGTCCTGTTCGTTGTTGGAGGCGTAGCCGCCGACGCCGCGGATGTAGACGACCACGTTGGCGTTGGCGTTGGTGATCTTCAGCGCGGTCACTTCCGAAGGCAGGTCCTTCAGGGTCACGGCATGGTCGGTCGTCAGCGTTTGATCGCCGACCACCGAGATCGCGATCGGCGTCTTCTGCAGGCTGGTGGCGCCGGTCTTGGTGGCCGTCACGACCACTTCGCCGATGGTGTTGGAATCGGCCGCGCGGGCCGCGAGCGGCGGCGCGAACGCCAGAACGGCCAGGCTCACGCCCGCCAACATATGGATTTTATTCACGTTTCACCCCAATGAGTTGCCGCCTACTCCGGTCGGCTTGACCGTTGCATCTCTCGCGGATGGTAGGCTTCCAAACCGGATGCCTACCCAATTCATTTCTGTTTTGCAAGATTTGTAACCGGAACGACACAATCTCAAATTGAGATAACGTCGTTACGCAACCTTGAAGGGCTTTTTCTCGGGGCAAAACACACCCCTGGGTTGTCGGTCGCCCCGTCAGGGGCGAAATGCGGCGCTCCGATGAGGCCATAGGCCGCAGGTCTGACGCCTGCGCCGCCTGCCGACCATCACACAGAAAAGACCGCTCTCCTGCGAGAGCGGTCTTGAATTGGCGTCAGGTGATCCAGCAAGTCGTCGACACGACCCAGCAGGGCGTGGCGTCGGCTCCCGCAAATCAGCTGTGCTGGCGGCCCACCAGGACGGCCTTGCCGAGCACATGGCCCTGCATCGCCTCCATGATCTGGGCGCGGGTCGCATCGGGGCCCAGGCTCAGTTTGGTGTCCAGGGCGTAAAGCTCGAAGACATAGTGATGATAGAGCGGCGGCGGCGCTTCGGGGCCCATATAGCCCGGTATGCCGCGGACGTTCTTGGCTTGGATCGATCCGTCCGGCAGTTGCGCGCCCGGCTTGATCCCTTCCGGCAGCGAGGTCGTCGTCCCCGGAAGGTTGAACACCAGCCAGTGGGTGATGTCGGCTGTATTGTGCATGGGCGCCGGCTCCAGGTCGTGCAGGAGCAGGGTGAAGCTCTGCGTGCCGGCCGGGGTGTTGATCCACGACAGCGGCGGCGTAATGCCCGTTTCCACGCCGTCGTATTTGGGCGGGATGACGGCGCTGTCCTCAAACGCCGTGCTGGTCAGGGTCATGAATTTGCGCGGCCCCTTGGCGGGGCCGGAGGCCGGCGCGGTCTGAGCCAAGGCCAGACCGCCGGCCGACAGGACCAAAGCGGCGCACAGGGCGAGATTGCGAATACGAGACATCGAAAGGATTTCCTCCGCTGAAATGCCCCAGGCCTTTGGCGGCGTTGGGGATGGCTTGGCTATTTGCCCTTTTTGGCCTCGTCGGCTGCCACCGAGGCCGGATCGTTGTAGTTGGACGCGGCCCAGCCGGGGTTGAAGTCGGAGGGACGACCGGCGGCCTTCTGCTCGGCTTCAAAAGCGAACAGATTGTTCGGGTCGATCTCGCACGCGTACTCCTGCAGTTCGTTGGCTTCCTGGCCCACCGCTCGCCTGTAGCGATTGGTGATGGTGTAAGGCTGGGAATAGATGTTGGGATCGTCCAGCGTCATCTCGTCGACCAGGGTCCCGTCCTTATCCAGGTGGATGCGCTCGGTTATGTGCATCTTCTCGGAGATGTTCTGGTTGCGCCCGTTGAAGCCGATGGTGTCCACCAGCAGGGTGTCGCCTTCCCAATGGCCGATGGAGTGGCCGTTCCAGCCCGGAACCACGCCGTCGGGCTGGGTCTTTTCGTCCAGATAGATGGTCCGCGGAATGGAATTCAGTTCGCTGAGGACCGTCACGCGGCCCTTGGTCTGCAGGAACTCGATGCCGAAGGGCGTGGTCATCATCGTCGGCATGCCCGTCGGCAGGCACAAGGTGCGGTTCTCGCTGATGATGCGGTGATTGGCGGCGTTGAGCTTGGCCGTCGCGGCCTGGGCCGCCTTGGCGGCGGGGGTGTAGGGCGGCGGCGGGCGAGTCAGCGGTTGACCGTCGGGGCCGCTGGTGATCGGGGAGTACACCCCCGTGATGTTAGGCTCGGCCCGGGCGGCGCCGGCCAGCAACAGGGCCGCCGCGGCGGATGACACAACAAAAATCGACGAACGCATCGGCTTGATTTCCCTATGACTTGGTCAAGCGCCTCAGCCGCAAGGACGGCGGCCCGCTCGCTCCCTTGACTCCATAAAAGAATGTTTGAATGTGCTCAAGCGGAAGCGCCGAAGCCTTTGCCGCCGTTTCATGGCCTTGTCTCATTGAACAAGCCTTGAAGAGCGGGCATTCAGCGGGCGTTCGGGAGCTTGGGGCGGCTTCCCAAAGAGCCGTGTTATTGAGCCGCCGATAAGCCGTCCGCCGCATCGACCTTGGCGGCCCAAATTGGAGAGTTGTAGGGAATGAAGCGAATTCTGGTTCCGTCCGCCGCTCTGGCGGTCGTCTGCGCCCTGTCCGGCCCGGCCCTGGCCCACCACACAGCGGCGATGTTCGACATCAATAAGACCGTGACCATCAGCGGCGCGATCAAGGACATCAAGTGGCAAAACCCGCACGTCTATATCGAGGTTGTGTCCAGTGACGCGGATTCCTCGGGCAAGGTGTGGAGCATCGAGTGCTCGCCGCCCAGCATCCTGGTCCGCCGCGGCTGGAGCATCCACTCCCTCAAGGACGGCGACAAGATCTCGATCCAGGCCCATCCCCTGCGCGACGGCGGCCCGGCGGCCTATCTGCTGAACGTGACCACCGCGGGCGGCTCGGTGCTGAAGGATCACGACTACTGATCCGCCAAAGTTCCGCTCAATTGAGTTTCCCGGCGTAAGCCGGGACCGAGATATTTGAACCACGAAGTTCACGAAGGACACGATGGCGGCGCGAAGCGCTTAGTGTTCTTCGTGAACTTCGTGGTTCAATTTTTCAGCAGTCAGCGGACGGTGAAGCCGATCCAGCGGCCGCAGACGATCACCGTGGCCCAGAACAGCAAGGACAGGCCGGCGGCGATCTTGGCCGCCTTGGGCGTATCGGCCTGACCATCCCAGTCCGCCACGCGCCCATAGGCCGTGAAGTGGAAGATCAGCATGTTGACCCCCGCCAAGGCCATGGTCAGCATCTTCATCTGGAACGGAAAATCGACCACATATTCGGTGGCCTTGGACATGAACAACATGCCGCCGGTCAGGGCCGCCAGGGCGAAGGCGCACCAGGTGAAGGGCAGCATGTCGTTGGACACCTGCGTGACCGTACGCTGTTTCGAGGTCAGATTGAGCAGGCGCAGGTCCACGATGGTGATCGTGCCGACAACCGTGGTCATGCACACCACGTGACAGGATTCGATCCACGGAAAGGCCACCGAGGAGGTGGAGACCCACTGGGCGAAAGGCGTGTCCTGCAGCCATTGAGCGATGGAAAGAAGCATTGGGGAAGGTCCCTCAGGGCCGGTAAAAGGCGCGCGAAATAGCGAAGCAGGATCGGGGCGGGGCGATCAGCCGTGTTCGACGTAGGCGATCCAGCGGCCGCAAAAAATGATGGCGATCCAGATCGCCAAGGTCGCGATAGCCAGGAGCCGGGCCTGCCATTGATTGGACGGCGTATCGCCCCAGGCGGCTGCGTTGCGGCTCACGGCGAGCTGAAAGGCTCCGGTCACCACGCAGACCACGACAATCAGAGCCATCTTCAGGCGGAACACATTGTTGATCAGCTCGCGCCGAGGCTCGGCCATCGTCAGGATCGAACCGGTGAGCAGCAGGATCACCAGCGCGACCCATATCCACGGCAGGAAACGCCGCGTCGCGGCGGAAATCGGCGAGCCGCGCCCGACCACGCCCAGAAGCTTCATGTCGACCGCCAACACCGAACCGACCACGATGGTGACCGCCATGATGTGGATCGATTGAACCGTGGGAATGATCCAGAACACGCTCTGAATGACCATGCTGATCGGCGTGTTGGCCAGCCAGTCACAGAAGCCGGCGATTGCGTGTTCCATGCTTGTCCGTCTCTAACCTGGTGGTCGGCGGAACTGCGCCGACGTTTCCTCCGGGCCGCTCAAGCAGCCTGCTTACACGCCTGATAGGCGCCGCACGCCCATGGCGCAAGCCCTCGCGGCCGATGGACGGGCGTTGAGGGTGCGACGCTGCGCCGCTCGTCCTCCCGGACACTGCAACGCCGTCAGGAATTCCGACAGGCGGGGATGCTCGAGCGCGGCGGCAGTAGCGGCTTTTGCCCAGGGCGCAGCTGTCCATCGAAGGCGTTCAGCTCCGTGCCGGTGGCCTGGTACAGCACCATGAACTCCACCAGGTCCACCGTTCCCCGGCGGCCGAACAGGCGAAGGGCCTCGGCGAAGGTCTGAGACGACACCTTCTTGCTAGGGCCGAGCAGTTCGCGCCCGAAATTGATGATCAGGGTCTCCTTGGGCCCCAGCCCGACCACCGGCTTGCAGTATTTGATCATGTCGATAATGGCCGGCTCGACGAGGGATTTCTGCCCCGGCAGCAGGCCGTGCTCCTCCCACTGGGTCCATTCGAACTGGTCGTCCACCTCGCGCGCCGTCACCAGCGACGCGATCTGCACCAGGCGGCTGTCCATGGCCGTATGGAACTTCACATAGTTATGGGCGTCGTCCAGCGCCTTGCCGACGATGGGGCTGAACAGGCGCGTGGCCGGGCCGCGCTTGACCTCCTCGTCGAAGATCGCGCGCTCCTCGTCATTGGCCATGTCCGCGCGCGTGGGCAGGGGCAGGCGATTGCGCGAGACCGGATCGACGTCCGGCGGCAAGGGCGCCTCGGCGCCGGCAGCGGCGTGAGGGGGCTCCTGCGCCTTGAGCGGCGCAAGGTTCAATGCGCCCAGGATCAAGCCGAGCGTGATCGGCGCGGCGCCATGACGTAAGATCATCGCCGTTTCCTCCCTGATTGCGTCCCGCCCGCTCTCACGTCAGGCTGGGCTGATTATCCGTCCGTTTCTTCCACTTGTAGATCTTGGCGGAGTTTTTCCAGAAGTACTTCTCCGCCGCGGCGCGAGGCTTGTCGGCGAAGAACCGCTTCATCAGCCCGACCTCCTCGGGGATCGTCGCCACGCCATAGCTGTTGGGATAGTCGGTCCCGAACATCACCCGGTCCTCACCGAAGGCGCCGTACAGATAGTCCAGCCGCCGGCGCAGGGTCTCATAGTCCTTAACGATGACGCCGTTGTCATCGCGCGGGTGATAAACCTCGGTCAGCTTGACGAAGATGTTCGGCCGGTCGACCAGCCGCTTGATGAGCTCCTGATAAGCGGGCGTGACCTCCGGGGTCGGGTCAAACGACGGCAGGTGATCGACGATGATGCGCAGGTCAGGGATCGCCTGGCTGAGCAGCAGATTGGCCTGCAGCAGGTTCATGGTCGGGTTGGCGGTGTCCAGCACCAGATCCTTCTCCGCCAACAGACGCAGGCGCTCTGTCATGTCCGCGTCCAAGGCGATCGTCCCGTCGGGCGCGGCGTTGTAGAACCGGCTGAAGCGGATGCCGCGATAAAGCGGGTTCTTGCTGAACCGGCCCAGATACTCGGCGAACTCCGGCTTGGCCGGATTGAGGTTGCCCGCCACGCCCAGGATGATCGGGTCGGCCTGGGCCACCTCCAGCAGCCACAGATTGTCCTCCACCCAGGAGCTGGCTTCCACCACCACCGCGCCGACGATGCCCGCCGGGATCGCCAGGGGCCGATAGCCCGACGGCAGGGAGATGTGGGACTGGGCCCTGTAGGCCTTGGAGCCGAGATAGGGCGCGCCCTGGGGCCGCGAGCCGTCGAACAGGTGGATGTGGGAATCGACGATGGGCAGGTTGTCCACGCTGGGCGACTGCGCCGTGGCCTGGCTGGCCATTGTCATCGCCGCCGCCGCGCCGGCGCCCGCCAGGAGCGCGCGCCGCCCCACCTGCCCCGCGTCTTGATCGCCTTCGACCATCTCCTCACCCATTGTCTGACGTCCGAGGTTTTTCCTCGTCGCCGGACGATGACCGCCCGATCGCCCTGTTGTCTAGGCCGAGTTGAAGCCCTAGCGTGTTGGCCAGGTCCGTTCATCGCCCAACGAGGCGAGTTAGAAGGCCGGAATTCAGGGAGAAACGCGTGGGACAGAACTGGATCAGGTTCGCCGCGATGGCGGCGGTGATGGCGCTCTTCGCTTCATCGGCGCACGCTGAGCCTCAGGACGAGGCCTGGCTGAAAGAGCGCCAAGCCCGCTTCGCCGCCTATCAGGACGCCCATCCGCACCCCGCCGTCGAGATTGCTCAGATCAAGGCCAAGACCGCGGCCTTGATCGCGGCCGCCGCGCCCCTGGCCCAGTCGGGCGTGGATCAGGCGCCAGTCATCTGGCGCACGTCCGCCAAGCCGCAGGAGATCTGGGACGGCGCAGACCTGCCGGAAATGGTCGTGGTTCCCGCCGGCGAATACACCATGGGCTCGCCCGAGACCGCGCCCCAGCGCGACGCCAATGAGAGCCCGCGCCATCGCGTGCGCATCGGCTACGCCCTGGCCGTCAGCCAGTCCGACATCACGGTGGGCGAATACGCGCGCTTCGTCGCCGACACCGGCTTTGTCTCCGGCAATGTCTGCTACAATTTCGAGAACGGGACCTTCGCCGACCGCACCCCGCGCACCTGGCGGCCGATCGGCCGCGAGGACGTGGCCGACACCCTGCCCGCCACCTGCCTGACCTGGGCCGAGGCCAAGGCCTATGTGACCTGGCTGGCCAAGAAGACCGGTCGTCCCTACCGGATGATGTCGGAAGCGGAATTCGAATACGCCAACCGCGCCGGGTCAACGACCACCTTCTGGTGGGGCGACGACATCGGCAAGAACCACGCCAACTGCAACGGCTGCGGCAGCCAGTGGGACCGCAAGATGGCCTCGCCTGAACGCAGCTTCCCGCCCAACCCGTTCGGCCTCTATGACACCGCCGGCAACGCCTGGTCGTGGATGGCCGACTGCTGGAACGACAGCTATGTCGGCGCCCCGACGGACGGCTCGCCCTGGCTTACCGGCGACTGCACCACGCGCACCGTGCGCGGGGCCGGCTGGAGCACCAACTACTGGATCCTGCGCGCCGCCCGGCGGGTAGGCGACGCGGCGGACGGCCGCCACGGCACCGTCGGCTTCCGGGTGGCGTTCACGCTGTAGGGGGCGTCGAAAAAGACCCTGGCTTGACGCCCAAGGTCTTTGAGCGACACCATCGCCAAGCCCGAACGACTACCGGATGCACCGGTTGGCGTCGGGATCCCCCTGGAGGAAAGATCATGAGACGCAGAGCAACCGGCCTGGTGGCCGCCGCGTTGTTGCTGGCCGCCGGGCCGAGCCTGGCGCAGAGCGATTGGACGCCGATCGCCCACGACTCCGGAGTCAATGTGACGTTCTACTATTCGCCCAGCAGCGTTCAGCGGGGCGGCGGCTTTTCCACGGCCAATTGGCACGATTCCCGAAACCCCGGCCTGGTGTTCCTGGCCCAGGCCAATTGTTCCGCCCGCACGCTGCGGAGCCTTTCCGTCGACGAATACGACGCCAACGGCGCCTTCAAGCAGAGGGTCGACCTATCGGGCCAATCCACGCCGCAACAACTCGGTCCGCCCGGAACATTCGGCTACAACCTCGTGCAGGCCATCTGCTGAAATCTCGCACCGCGGCGCGAGACCTGCCCAGGCTGCTTCTTCGGTTTCGGCGGGGACGCGGTCAGGCCCTTGAGGCGGGCTGAGAGGCGTTCCGTTTTGCAGGCTGAGCCTTCTTGAGCTTGCCCTTGGATTCCTTCATCGACGGTTCTCCGGGCGATCCGCCTGTTGGGGTGGGACAGCTAAGTCTGCCGCGCATTGCTCGAGCGATGCTCGATCCGTTCACGGCTGTTGCGCTTGCAGGATAGCCACGACCCTCGGCTCCAAGAACGCCGCGATCTGGGCGTGGCCTTTCGCGGTGAAATGATGTCCGTCCGGATCGCGGTTGGTGATCGCGCCCGGGATGTCTTCCCATGCCGGCATAACCAAGAGCGGGATATGACGGGCGTCCAGCCGGCTTCGCATTTCGCCGATCATGCCGCCTTGCTCGTCCCGCAGCCCGGCCTTCCTGTCGTTGCCGTTTGACCGATCCAGGATCACCAGCCGCGTCCCGTCCGGAACCGCGGAGTCCAGCCGAGCCAGGATATCCGGGGTCGTGTCGCCGGCGACGCCGGCATTGATGACATGAGCGTCAATCCCTTGCGCCCGCAGCAGCGCCTGCAACTGCGCGGGAAAGGCTTGGTCCGGTCTCACGCCGCCGCTGTGCCTTCCCTTCCCGGAGCCGAAGACATTGTCGGCGCCGATCGCCACGACCAGCGCGGCGCCCGCGCGCGCTTCGGTGAACGCCCCAAAAGACAAGGCCAATACGAGGATCAGGGCTTTAGCCGCACGGAGGGGTCTGCGTTTTTGAGCCCACAAGCCTGAGCGCACAGGCATTCCTCCGATCAGCGTTGAAAAGCGCCCAGATCGAGCGGGCTCCGCTCGGCCAGCGCGGAACCCGTCCCGATCGGTTGCGGGAAGCCTAGCAGCCGCGCGCGAGGCCGCAAACAGACGTTTCCAAGGTCCGCTGTGGGGGATTGTCGACGCTCTCAACGGGCGCGTTGGCTATAATTTCTCACGGCGCAATATTCCAGATGCTGTTCGGCACAGCGGGCGACAATTCGCTGAGGTTCGCCAGTTTGGAGACGATGCGCGGAAGGTCGGACCGGCTGTCCGGAAGCCCCAAGCGAAGGATTTCGACCTTGCGCCGCAGCGTTGAAAAGGCGTTGGCGGCGTTAAGGT
This sequence comes from uncultured Alphaproteobacteria bacterium, assembly GCA_963804105.1. GTDB lineage: Bacteria > Pseudomonadota > Alphaproteobacteria > Caulobacterales > Caulobacteraceae > BOG-938. The sequence continues at coordinate 59,296 of CAWDPL010000040.1, read as the reverse complement.
GCGCTTGCGCCCGCTCTGGCCAGCGCATGACGGCCAAAAGCACGGACATCGTGGACACAAGCGACCCGAGTACAAACATGCCGATGCTGACGGCCGTTTCGTAGCCGTGAAAGATCGCCGGAAAAGCCAAGGTAATGGCGCTGGCGGTTGAGATGAACGCGCCACCTAAAAAATGGTGGTCAGCATCGTGGCGCGGCCAAGATTGTCGAAAATATCATGGGCGGACCAATGCGCCGCTTGCGAGTCCCGGATGCGCCGGTCGGTGTCGTCGAGGATACGGTCCGGCTCGTTGTGTACGTCGGACGTTGACTGGAACGTCATTGCAAGCCCCCCCCCCATAGATGGCCGGCGTGGGCGGCAAACCTGTCATTCCGCAATCTGGTCGGCAAGCGGACGCTGGCTATGACCATTCAGGGGGGAAAGATGACGTCCGCAGGGACCTCAAAATCGGACGTTCTCGTCTAGCGTGCTAGTGAGCTTGGTAATCGCAGATCGTCTTAGGTATCGTCATCTCCATCGGATACTCGGAGTATGTGACTGTCGGCTTCAAGTACCAGGCTTCCTGCGGCACACCCCCGAGTATCTTACCGACTACCATTCCGGCTCCCTTCGGTTCCGAATATTGCGTCAGATAACCTTCCGCAACCGTGCCGTCAGCACAGTGGACGAAATAGGTGCTCTTCAAGGATATGAATTTCTGATTGGGATCATTTTGAAAATCTGCAGTCAAACCAAACCGCGGTTCATTGTAGCTGAAGATTATGTCAGCGGATCGGGTTCTCGAATCGATCTGTTTAAACGTGTCCGGTAGGAAATAGACGTCCGCGTCTCCACCAGCTCCCTTGCCAATATAGATCATTTTCGGAGCTTCCGCATGCGCTAGCGGCGTGAGCGCAAGCGACAGCGTCATGGAAAGCACCAAGCCTAGGCCGCGCATCCAGACTTTCGACATCCCCTACCTCCATCCCAAGTGCGAGATTGCCTCGGTCATTTTGCGGCCACAAGGCGTAATGACGACCCGACGGTGCGGATGTGCAGCCGCTTTATGGTCAACCGCCTGCTGGCGGTTCGTGCGTACGTTCCGGCGCGCGAAGCAGACTCTCCGAAGTTCCGAGAAGGGTCGGTTTTTGCCATTGGCCTTCAACCCAACAGCAGACCTTCCGCCAAACGAACCGCCAGACTCCGCCCCCTACTTCGGCGTCAGCTTCAGCAGCTTGGCATCGTCGGTGAGTACGTAAACCGCCCCGTCAGGCCCGATCCGCACGTCTCGGATGCGTGAGTGCAGGTCGACCAGGAGGGGCTCCTCGTCCACCACCTTGGTTCCCTTCAGCGTCAGGCGGTCGAGCATCTGGCCGCGCAGGGCGCCGACGAAGACGCTGTCCTTCCAGGCGGGGAACAGCGAGCCGGTGTAGAAGGCTAGTCCCGAGGGCGCGATCACCGGGTCCCAGTAGTAGCGGGGCTCGACCATGCCGGCCTTCTGCGTGAGGCCGTTGTCGATCAGCTCGCCCGGATAGTCGACGCCATGGGTTACAATAGGCCAGCCGTAGTTCTTGCCCGGCTCGATCAGATTCAGCTCGTCCCCGCCGCGGGGTCCGTTCTCGTCCTCCCACAACCGCCCCTGTGGATCGAAGGCCAGGCCCTCCTCGCTGCGGTGCCCGATGCTCCAGATTTCCGGCAGGGCGCCGGGCTTGCCGATGAAGGGATTGCCCGGCGCGGGCGCGCCGTCGGCGGTGATATGAATCATCTTGCCCAGATCGGTGTCCAGGCGCTGGGCCACCGTCCAGGGCGGGGAAGCGGATCGGTCGCCGATGGTGGCGAACAGGGTTCCGTCGGGCGCAACGGCCAAGCGGCCGCCCTGATTGGCGGGCACGGTCTTGGGCAGGGCGGGCTTTGCGCGGAAGATCACCTTCACGTCGGACAGGGCGAGGCCTTTTTCATCGAGCCTGGCGCTGGCGATGGCGATGTTGGTCTTATCGTCCTCAACCGGCTCGCTGTAGGAGAAGAAGATGCGTTTGTTGGACGCGAAATGCTTGTCCAGCGCCACGTCGAGCAACCCGACCTGGCCGCGATAATAGACAGTGGGAACGCCGCTGATCGGCGCTGAAATGGAGCCGTCGTCCGTGATGATGACCATCGCGCCGGGCTTTTGCGTCACCAGCATCTTGCCGTCGGGCAGGAAGGCCAGGCTCCAGGGCTGCTTCAGCTTGTCGGTGATGACCGTCACCTTATAGGGCGTGGTGGGGCGGTACGGCGCGCGCGTCTGGCCGGGGAAGGCCGGTGTGTCGGTGGTCAGCTCCGGCGGGCGCGTCTCGATCGGCTGGCCCGGCGTGGTGTTCGGCGGCGGAAAGCCCGTCGAATTGTGACCGGGCAGCATCGTCGCACCCGGCGGCATGCCGGTGAGCGGGAAGGGCTGGGCCCCGGCCAAGGCGGGCGTTAGCGCAACCGCGGCAAGCGCCGCGAACAATGATGACCGCGTCATGGAGCGTTCCTTCCAAACATGAATCATTGGCGTTTGAACCGCGGTCCAAACGTTTGGACCAGAGAGAAGTTCGGTTTTGTTGCAACCGAATTTCCATTGACGGCGCACCAGCCGTCGATCTGACCGGCGCAACGCTTGCCTGCGAGCCCCCTACGGCGCACAAGCTTTCGTCCAGATTCATTCTGCAGGCCGCCACGGAATTTTCCGTAGCCGCCGAGCCCAGGAGCTAAGCCATGTCGAAGGAAAAGAACCGGGGCGGCAAGGAAGTCCGCAAGCCGAAAAAAGAGAAGCCGAAAACCAACGCCTCGGCCCCCAGCCTGAAGGGAACGCCGCCGCGGACCTAGCAAGGCCGCCGGACTAATTGCGCGCCTTGCGCGCGGCGTAGCGGGCGTCGCGCTTGGCCTTGGCCTCGGCCTTGGACAGGGCCTTGCGCTCCTTGCGCTCGCCGCGTTTGGCGTCAAGCGCGCCGGCGGCCTGGGCGTCCTGCATCAAACGCGCGGCTTCCTGCGCGTCCAGAGCGGCTTGTTGCTTGGCGGCCTTGGCCTCCGCGCGCGCCTGGCGCACTCGCAGCAACTCTTGCGCGCGCCGATCAGCCCGTGGCGCCAGGTCGGGGTCGGTCACCGCCGGCTTGGGACGGAATTTCGCCAGCAGGGCCTGCTTGGCCTCCGCCGCGGATTTCAGCCGTTCGGCGAAGTCGGGAATCTTGGTGTCTTTCATGGGCTCTCGGTGGGCTCCGCGCCGTCGGGCGCGGGGGCGATGCTGAAGGCGGCGGCGCAAATCGCGTCCAGGTGCCCCCGGATCGAGCGGCCTGCCAGCAGGATGTCGACCGCGCGGCACCCTTCCTCATTCAGGCGCCGCTTCAACTGGGCGAAATCCTGAAACTGGCCCGATCGGGCGAGGGCGTAGGCGCGTTCGACGGTGGAAACAGTCATTGAAATTCAGAGCGCCGGGCGCGAAGACCGTCGCCGGCCATCCGCCCGACTTTGCGTGGACCTATACGGCTTGAAGCTGGCTCGCGGACATCTTGCCGCTGCGCTGATCGCGCTCCAGTTCGTAGCTCAGCTTTTGGCCTTCGTTGATCGAACCCAGGCTCGAGCGTTCCACCGCCGAGATGTGCACGAACACGTCCGCGCCGCCTTCGTCGGGTTGAATGAAGCCGAAGCCTTTGGTGGCGTTGAACCATTTCACGGTGCCAGTCGTCATGGGGTATCATCTTCCGGTTTAGAGTGGTTCATGCGCCCCGATCGAGGCGGATGATCAAAATGTCGAGAAGGTCGTGGCAGGCTCGGGCTCAATCCGAAGAACAAGCTTGGAGGGCAACCGAACCGAAAACGATATTCGATGGGGCCATTATGCCTGACCCCGGGCCAAAAGATAGCGATTTCACACATCCGGATATTCGGTATGGAGTCGCGCCTTTGGATTCAAGCCTCGGAGGCGTCAACGCCGGCGGACGGCCGCGGAGATCGATCAAACCGCATGAACGAGATGGAACGCTACGAGCAGCTGGCCGAGGCCGCCTACGACGCCATGTACGATCCTAGGCCGGGCATGGTCGCCAAGATGCACTTCGAGGACGCTTCGATGTATTTCTTCCGTGCGGCCGAGGCGGCGCGCAGCCTCGGCCTGACCGAAGACGCTGTCCGCCTGGAACAAAGGCGCGATCATGTGCGCAAGGTCTACAATAGCCAGTTTCGCGGATTTTAGGCCCGCGCCGCAGAGCCTAGGTCAGCCGTCCAATTGAACGAACAGGGCGCCGGACACCAGGAAGCGCGTGCTCACGGAGTTACTCGCCACGAAATCGTCGGCGACCCGGCGCGCCCCGTCGCTAAGGGCTAACAGCCGGCTGGGTCGATGGATTCGGAAAGTAGGTTCTCAGGCCGGGATAATCCTTCGTCAGATCCAATGTGCCGGTGTCCAACGGTGGGGCGCTGGTGCGATACGCTTGCCACGCGTCATTTTCGGCGGCTTGCGCGTCGAAGGTGGCGACCTTATCGGGCGGAATACCGATGCTGGCCGGGGACCGAGACCGCGGCGCATGAACGACAACCGCGCCCGTATTGCTTTGGCTTGCGGCGTCGGCGGCGCGGTCTTCATGATCGGTCTGAGCCCAAGCAGCCGACCCGGTCAACGCCAACCCCAGCGCGCCGACGGCCAAAAGCGCCAAGCGCCCCCTGGCCCTGTGGGAATTTCGTTTTTTCATCATGGGCTCCTCCCCAGTGAAACGCGCTTCGCGGGCGATAGCTGCGTGGACGGACAGGTTCCACATAGATCAACTTCCCGCCTTGATGCGCATCAACGGCCCCATGCGCAGGCCGAACCTTGGACGGCCGCCGGAGCCGCGGCAGAACCGGATTGCGATCCGAGCCGCTGGATATCCGTTGCAAGAGCGAGTTGTGGTTTTGGCCTGATAAAACCGTAGCGATATCTTAAGCAAACGAGCTCACTATTGGCCGTCAGTTTCTGTGTAACGGCATCCGAATTTACCGGCGTCCAGTGATCGCTCGATCGCTATCAGGACGAGTTTTTGGATCTTGCCCATGCCACTCTCTGCTGGCCAAAGCTCGTTGTCGCCGCCCGGCGGCCTCGGTGCAAGCTCGACCCAATTCGATTCAGTCATAACCTTTGCGGAGCGCGCGGTCGCCAGCGGGCAAATCAATCGCGCTATACACAGGCCCAACTCAATCAGTTCTTCGCGGCCCACGAGCGCTACATCCGTAGAAAGCCGCAAGGACGGCGCGCCCTCATGCGGTTCCTCCAGGCTCCGGGCATGGATTTCAGCGATCGCCTGTTGCCGCAATCCGATTTCACGGGCGCAAATCTGCAAGGCTGCGACCTGCGCGGCGTGGACCTACAAGGCGCCGCCCTGTTCTGCGCCGATCTGAGCGAGGCGGATATCCGCAACGCCAATTTGCGTCGGGCCGACATTCGCGGCGTCAGTCTGCGCAACGCCAAATTGTCAGGAGCCAGACTGGACGACGCCGACCTGCGCCAAGCGGTCCTCGCCCGGCATGATGCGCTCAAGGGCTTTCAACGGATCGGGCGTTCGGCCGTGGTGAAACTCAGCGATGGCGAGATGGCGTTCGCCGTGGACTTTTCGGGCTGTTCGATGAAAGGGGTCAACTTGGCGAACGCCAAGCTGAAGAACGCCAACTTCAGGGCGCCCTGCTTCAGGGCGCTATTGAAGGGCGCCCAGCTTTTACGGGGCGAACTGAAAGGCGCCGTGTTGATCGGCGCGGATTTGGAAGGCTGCCAAGCTGACCCCCGCGCCTTCGCCGGTGGTTTGCTGGAGCCGTCGGCGGCGGCCGTGGCGCGAGTGGGGGAAGCGCTCTCGCGGCTGGAAGCCAATAGCCGATGGGTGGCCACCAATGGGGATGAGGGCCGCCGGCGGTCTTGGACGATCAGGACCTTAGGCCGATGGCGTCGGCCTTTGAGCGGCGAGCGCTCGCCGCCATATCGGCCAGACGCGCTTGCGCGGTCGGGGTCAGCTTTAGGGACGCGCAATTGCAGGGCGCGCGCTTCGACCACGCCGATTTACGAGAGGCGGATTTCAGCGACGCCAACCTGCGCGGCGCTTCATTTCACGGCGCCGATCGCCACGCCCGTTTCGATAACGCCGATTTGCAGCCTCTGCCCATCGGCGGCGGACAGGGCCGCGCCGTGGACTTGACCGAGGCGATCTATTTCGAGGCCAGCTTCGTCAAGACCCGCCGAGGCTAGTCGCCGGACAGCCTCACTCTTCCAGCGGGTTGGCCACGCCGTTCAGGCCGCAGGCGGCCTGGACCGTGTTGCGCAAGAGGCAGGCGATGGTCATGGGTCCTACCCCGCCCGGCACCGGCGTGATCCAGCCGGCGACGGCCTTGACCTCGGCGAAGGCCACGTCTCCCACCACGCCGCGTCTTGCCGGCCGCCGCCGCCTCCGGATCGCGCGACGGGACGCGGTTGATGCCGACATCGATCACCGCCGCGCCCGGCTTGACCCAATCGGCCTTGATCATTTCGGCGCGGCCCACGGCGGCCACCAGGATGTCGGCCTCGCGGCAGACGGCGGGCAGGTCGCGGGTGCGCGAATGGGCGATGGTGACCGTGCAGTCGGCCTGCAGCAGCAGTTGCGCCATGGGCTTTCCCATCAGGTTGGAGCGGCCGACGATCACCGCGCGCTTGCCCGCAAGCTCGCCGAGGATCGGCGCAACAGGATCATGCAGCCGTTGGGCGTGCAGGGAAACAGGCCCGGAAGGCCGGACGCCAGCCGGCCGGCGTTGACCACCGTAAGCCCGTCCACGTCCTTGTCGGGGCTGATCCTGGCCACGACATGGGCCTGGCTGATGTGGCCCGGCACGGGGAACTGCACCAGAATCCCGTGAATGGCTGGGTTCGCGTTGAGCCGATCGACCAGTTCGAGCACCTCCGCCTCGGATGCAGCCGCGGCCAGCCTGTGCGTCACCGAGTGCATGCCCGCGGCGAGGGTCTGCTCGCCCTTGTTGCGGACATAGATGGCGCTGGCCGGATCCTCGCCCACCAGCACCACCGCCAGACCCGGCGTGAGGCCGTGCTTGGCCTTCAGCTCGGCCACGGCCGCGGCCACCTGGCCCCGCAGCCGCTCGGCCTCCGCCTTTCCGTCGATGATCACCGCGCTCATGCCGCCCGCTCCTGTTGCCGCCCTACTCCCGAAAGACCACTGTCTTGGAGCCGTTGATCAGCACGCGTCCTTCCAGATGGAACGACAGGGCGCGCGTCAGCACCCGCCGCTCGATATCGCGGCCCTTGCGCACGAGATCCTCCGGAGAGCTCTGATGGCCGATGCGCTCGGCGTCCTGCTCGATGATCGGCCCTTCGTCGAGGTCCGAGGTGACGTAGTGCGCCGTGGCGCCGATCAGCTTCACGCCGCGGGCGTGGGCCTGGTGATAGGGCCTGGCGCCCTTGAAGCTCGGCAGGAACGAGTGGTGGATGTTGATGCACTCGCCCGACAGCTTGGCGCTGCAGGTCCGCCGACAAAATCTGCATGTAGCGGGCGAGCACGACCACGTCGGTTCCCGTTTCATGCACGATGCGCCAGACTTGCGCCTCCTGCTCGGCCTTGGTCGCGGGCGTCACGGGGAGGTGGTGGAAGTCCAGGCCGGTGAAATCGATCCCCGTGTAGGTCGAGCGGGGATGGTTGGAGACGATGCCGGTAATGGTCATCGGCAGGTGGCCATTGCGCCAATTGTACAGCAGATCGGCCAGGCAGTGATCGAACTTGGAGACCAGGATCAGCACCCGGTGGAGATCCTCGGAATTGCGCAGGGTCCAGTCCATGGAGAACCGCTCGGCGATGGGCTTGAACCCCTCGCGCAGGCCGTCAATGCTGTCCTCCCCCACGAAATTGAACACCACCCGCATGAAGAAACGCCGGGTCTCGGTGTCGTCGAACTGGTGCGCCTCCAATATGTTGCAGCCGCCCTCGAACATGTGCGCGACACGGCCGCGACGATGCCGGGCCGGTTGGGGCAGATCAGGGTGAGGACGTAGTGCTTGTTCGACATTCGGGACGATCCGTGACGGTCACGGTTCCTTGATCGAACCCGACGCTTAATCAAGCGGCGATTTTCTCCAAGCCATCCGAGCGTCGCTCGAGCCTGGAAGAATTGTCGGCCCCGGCGGGGCGCCTGATGTGCTCAGGTGATGTGCTTGGGGCTGAGCGGATCGCTGGCCGGAAAGCTTTCCTCAATGCCTTCGTCGATCAGGGCTTCCTGGCGATCCTCGGCATTTTTGAGGTGGTCGGCCAGCTGGTCCGGATTGCCGGGTTTACCCTTGACGGGCCGCGAGTGCGGCCCCTCGGTTTCCGGCGCGCGGCGGGGATTGGGACGGTGGCCTATGCCTTGCATGACGCTCTCCTAGAATGTTCGTGCGAACGGGCCTGTGTTGCGCGGGAAGCGGCGGCTTTCTTGGCCGAAGCCGAACGCGCGGCGGCCGGCCGATCGGCCGAGGCGGCCCCGCCCAATCTGCCGCCCTTGTGCGCAGCCGGATGGCCGGTTTGCGCGCCGCGGCCCGAGCCGCTCTTTTTGCCGCCCCCGTCATCCTTGTTGACGGTGGCCCAGGCCCGACGCTCAGCCTCCTTTTCGCCCACGCCGCGCTTTTCATAGCTTTCAGCGATGTGGTCGGCCTTGCGTTCCTGCTTGTCGCTATATTTGGACTTATCGCCTCTGGGCATGGCTCATCCTCCGATCGGATCAGTTGGCCGATTGACCGCCCAACTGGGCCGTCAGTTCCTGCTTGCGTTGCTTGAGGCGCTCACCCATGGCCTCGAGGTCCTCATCGCCACGCTTGGCCTGGGCGAAGATGCCGCCGGGCTGCTCTTCCTCGCGGACGTGGTGCTTGATGTACTCGCCCAGCACCTTGACCTTGGCGTCGTAGTAGGTCTCGGACGGCTTCATCGCCTCGATCTCGGCGATCAGCTTCTTGGCGCCGTCATGTTCGACATAGGCCTCGTCGAGCAGATCGTCCTCCACCTCGCCCCGTTCGGCCGGATAGAAGATTTCCTCCTCGATCTGAGTGTGGACCTTGAGCGCCAGGGCGATCTTCTGGAACAGCTTCAGCTTGTCGGATTCGGCTTCCAGCTGCTCATATTCATCGAACCACCCTTCGACCTCGCGGTGATCCTTTTTCAACAGGGTCACTGCCAAAGGGTCGCGCTGACCGGTTCGGCGGGTGCGGCGAGTTGGACCGCCGGCGGCATGTGATTGAGTGTGGTGGCTGGGCATGGGAAGGATCCTTGCTCGATCTGGCTGATGGGCCGCATCTCAGAGGCGGCGAAATTTACAACGGAGCCTGCCGGACTGGGTTCCTACGCGAACGATCACGCTTTTGAGCGGGGGCCAGCAACTCGGCCGCGCAAGCCTCAGTTGCAGCTTCGGGAACATCCGAGAAGCCTCCTGCGTTGACATACGCACGCCGCATCTGCGGCCATTTGGAGATTTCGCCATGCTTGGATGGGCTTTGACCTTTTTGATCCTGGCGCTGGTCGCGGGATTTTTCGGCTTTTTCTCTTTGGCCGGCTTGGCGGCCTACATCGCCAAGGTTCTGTTCCTGATCTTCCTGGTTCTGCTCGTTGTGTCCTTCGTGATGCGGGCGTTGCGGGGCCGATCCGTCTTTTGATCGCCGATGGACCGACTTGAGGACCGCCCGGTCCGGCCGTCGCGAACGAGGTCCAGAGTTTCGGGCATGGAGAGACCAAAATGCTGGGCACGATCCTCATCATCATACTGCTCTTGGCGGTCATCGGCGCCCTGCCCCACTGGGGATTCAGCCGCTCCTGGGGCTACTACCCAAGCGGCGGCCTCGGCCTGGTGCTCGTGATCGTGCTGGTCCTGCTGCTTATGGGCAGGATTTAAAGGTCGTTTCGGCCCGGAATCCCGCGGATCACGCGCGGCGTCCATGACGGCGCCGCCGGATCGCGACAGGACGCGTCGTCACAATTATTTTACCAATGATTTCAGGTAATTATGGTGGAACCATTCGCATGGGACGGCCGTTGCCTTGATGTTATCAACCTCTAATGGAGCGTTCATCATGAGCACCAACCGCATCGAAGGCGCGGGCCGCAAGGCCGCCGGCGCAGTGAAGCAAGCCGTCGGCAAAGCCGTCGGAAACGACCGTCTTCGCGCTGAAGGCGCCGCCGAAAAAGCGGTCGGTTCGGCCCAGAACGCCGTCGGCAAGGCGCAAGACAAACTCGGCGATCAAATCCGCCGCTGAGATTCGGCCGCCGCCAGACCCGTTCCACGCGGGACCGAGGCCTGACGGCGGCGACGCCCTATTCAGTCGTCTCAGTCGTCGTCGTCTTCCTGGCGGTCCCAGCCGGAATTGTGGGGCCCTTGAAAGTCGGGCATCAAGGCGATCAAAGCCAAAAATGCGCCGATGAAGGCGATCAGTCCAAGCATCTGGGTCATGACGCTTTCCTTCGTGAAGGAAAAACGCGCGATGGTCGGGTTTGGATCAACGACCAGGCGGAGCAGAATGCCGCGATCATGAATCCCGATCGCCGAAGCGCCCAAACGCGGGAACATTGCCAAGGCGAAAAGAGTTCATTCGGTAGGCCCTTCGTATGGGGGATCGCAATCCTCCCAAACGTCTCATCATCGGTGAGGATCCCGTGCTCGAAGATGTCGTGACCCAACTCCTGGATCGGCTTGTCGGCGAGCAGGATCGTTCCTTCGATCCTCCGCCTGACGGCGGGGACGCAAGGTTTCAGTCCATCGCCCGATGGTTGGACCCGGACCCTCGGCCTTTGCGCGAAAGCGACCTTGGCCGGCCAGAGGCGTGAGCGGGAATGCATGACCCCGCGCCCGGCCCATTCTCTGTCCGCCGTGACCATGGGCGAGGACCCGGTGACAATTCCGGGCCAGGATCCCGTGATCATTCCAGGTCAGGATCCGGCGCCCTCGCCCGGTCAGGATTTGCCGGAACCTGACGCCCCTCAGGAGGAGCCGCCGTCCCCCGCGCCGCCTGAATTGGGTCCGGCCGTCAGGCGTGGACGACATCGCCCGTTAGGCGCGCCTTTCGCCGACTTGTCGGTTCGCCGCCTTGGCCGGCGTGGAGCGCGCGCGCCGAGCCGCGGACCGCTTGTTCGGCCCTGCGCCTTGCAGGCTGGCGCGCAAGGCGGCCATCAGGTCGTCGGGGCTGGTGTCTTCGGGCTCCTGCACTGAGACCGGCTGTTCGCCCTCGCCCTTGCGTGCAATTAGCGCCCTCAGCGCTTCTTCGTAGCGGTCGGTGAATTGACGGGGATCGAACGGGCCTTCCTGTTGCTCGATGATTTTGCGCGCGATGGCGACCATGTTCGGGTCCGGCTTTGCCTGGCTGATGTCAGCGAAAGCCTCCGCGGCGCTTCGAACCTCATCGTGCGTGCGCAGGGCGTAGGCGATAATCCCCTTGCCGCTGGGCTCCAGAGCCAGCAGCCGCTCGCGCGTGGAAAGCACCACCGCGGCCCAGCGCGATCTGCCCCGCCTGCACCATCGCCTCGCGGATCACGCCGTAGGCCTCCTGGGCGAGCTGGCCGTCGGGCGTGACGAAATAAGGCGTGTCCCAGTACAGTCGGTCTATGTCATCGCGCGGTACGAAGCGCTCGATGCTGATCGCCTTGGTGCTTTCCAACCGGACCGACCGGATGTCTTCATCGGTCAGCAGGACATAGCGCCCTTTTTCGATCTCATAGCCCTTGGCCAAATCCGACCGGGCGATCGGGCCAGTGTCCGGATCGGTGGTGATCATCTTGATGCGGTTGTGGGTCTTTGGATTGATCAGGTTGAAATGCACGTCTCCGCCCGGATCGATCGCCGAATAGAGCGCCACGGGACAGGTCACCAGCGACAGCTTCAGATGACCCTGCCAGGTCGGGCGCGCGGCCATGTTCACGCCCCCGACTTGCGCGCATCGCGGCCGAACAGCCGGCGCAACTCATCCTTGGCCCGCTCCAGCACCTTGCGCCGAGCCTCGGGCAAATTCTTGCCCGCCCGATTGATGTAAAAGGTGAGCATCGACATCGCCGAGCGGTAAGGTTCGGCTTTGCGCCGGTGACTGGCTTCGGCCGAATGTTTCAGCGATCGAGCAATGGCCATCGGATCATCGGATTCGAAGATGTCCTTCTGAAAGTCCATGGCGTTGCTTTCGCGCGTGACCCTGGCGGACCAGCGGTGAGGTTTGGCGTTCACGATCAGCCTCCTGCATAGCCGCCGATGATGGGGAGAATTTCCGCCGGTGATGAAGCTTGAGGTCTGGGGCGAGGCCAGGAACACATAGGCGGGCGCGATCTCCTCGGGCTGGGCGGGACGGCGCATCGGCGTATCCTGGCCAAACCGGGCGACCTTCGCCGGCTCCTGATCGGCGGGGTTAAGGGGAGTCCAGACTGGACCCGGTTCCACGGCGTTCACGCGAATGCCCCTTTGGATAAGATGGGTGGCCAAGGACCGCGTGAAAGCGTGGATGCCGCCCTTGGTCATGGAATAATCGAGCAGGTTCTTGTTGCCCAAAAGGCCGGTGACCGATCCTGTCATGACGATGGCCGATCCCGGCTTCATTTGCGGGACGGCGGCCTTGGCCATGTGGAAATAGCCGTAGAGATTGGTCTTTACGGTCCGGTCGAAGTGCTCCTCGGTCAGGTCCTCGAAGCTCTCCACATGCTCCTGAAAGGCGGCGTTGTTGACCAGAATATCCACTCCGCCGAGCTTGCTGATCGTCTCGTCCACGGCGTGCCCGGCGAAAGCCGGGTCCGCGACATCGCCCTGCAACAACAGGCAGCGGCGGCCCTCATTTTCCACCGCCTGCCGGGTGACTTCCGCGTCCTGCGTCTCATCCAGATAGACGATCGCCACGTGCGCGCCCTCGCGCGCGAACAGAACGGCCACCGCGCGGCCTATCCCGGAATCCCCGCCGGTGATCAGCGCCACCTTGTCCTGAAGTTTGCCCGAGCCCTTGTAGAACGGCGCATCGTACATCGGGGCGGGATCGAGCTCGAACTCGACGCCGGGCTTGAGCTGATGCTGCACGGGAAACGGCGGCTCGGGATAGGGCCGCGCGCCGGCCTGCATCGGCTTCTTCCCCTGATCGGGCGCGAAACTCGGCTCTTCATCCCTGTCGATTTCGGCCTGAATGTCGCGCTCCTCCTGCGCCGTCCGCAGGGCTTCTTCGCTGAAGTCTTGGTGATCGGTGTCGCTCATGACGTGAACTCCTGCCCGCCGTCCACTGAACGAACGACCTCCCGGGCTGTTCCGCGCCGCGAACCTGAGGTGGCGCCGGAAGTCGGAACGGACTAAAGTGCCCGTCGTTGAGACGTCATGGCGGCCCGCAAACTCTCATTGTACCGGCGCAAACGGAACTTCGCGCTCACCACCGAGCCCCGCGAAGACACCGCCGCGCCCGCGTCGAACCGGCTGCGTTACGTCATCCAGAAGCACGACGCCACGCGGCTGCATTATGACCTGCGCCTGGAAGTCGGCGGCGTATTTCGATCCTGGGCGGTGACGCGCGGCCCATCGCTTGATCCACCACGACCGGCGACTGGCCGTGGAGGTGGAAGATCACCCTTCCCCTACGGCGACTTCGAGGGGACCATTCCAAAGGGCCAATACGGCGGCGGGACGGTGCAGATATGGGACCGCGGCTATTGGGCCCCCGAGGACGGTTATGACCCCGCCAAGGCGCTCCGGGACGGGCATCTGAAATTCGTGATGGAGGGCGAGCGCCTGCACGGCGGATGGGCGCTGGCGCGCATGGCCGACGACAAGCCCGACGCCAAGCGCCACAATTGGCTCCTGATCAAACACAAGGACGATGCGGCCCAATCCGCTGCTCAGGCCGCCGCGCTGCTGGCGGAAGATCGATCGGTCGCCTCCGGCCGCACCATGGCGCAGATCACCGAGGGCGTCGGCCCCAAGCCCAAGCCCTTCATCATGGCCAAGGGTGGAAAAGCCGACGCTGTCTGGAACAGCCGCCCGGCCGACGCGGACCCGGCGCCGAGTAGGCCGCCAAGTCCGGCGAAGACGCCGGAGTTCATCGAACCGCAGCTGTGCAAATCGGTGGACCGGCCACCCTCCACGAGCGGCTGGGCGCACGAGATCAAGTTCGACGGCTACAGAGTGCAGCTACGGATTGAACAGGGCGAAGCCCGCGTGCGCACCCGTAAAGGCCTGGATTGGACCGCCAAGTTCGGCGCGATCGTGCGCGAGGCCGAGGCGCTGCCGGACAGCCTGATCGACGGCGAAATTTGCGCGCTCGACAACATCGGCAACCGGATTTCGCGGCGTTGCAGGCCGCGTTATCGAACGAAAAAACCGACGACCTGATCCTTTTCGCCTTTGACCTGCTGTTCGCGTCGGGCGAGGACTTGCGTTCCCGGCCCCTGTCGGAGCGCAAGGCCCGCTTGCAGGCGATCCTGTCCAAGGCCAAAGGCGAGCACATCCGCTACGTCGAGCATTTCGAGACCGCCGGCCAGGCCGTGCTGGATTCCGCCTGCCGGCTGGACCTGGAAGGGATCGTGTCAAAGCGCCTGGATGCGCCCTATCGGTCCGGCCGCGGCGAGACCTGGACCAAGGCCAAGTGCCGCGCCGGCCATGAGGTGGTGATCGGCGGCTGGACTCAAACGGCGGCGCTTTCCGGTCCCTGATCGCCGGCGTGCACCGAGACGGAGACCTGATCCACGTCGGGCGCATCGGCACGGGCTTTGGGCGCGGCAAGCTCGAGCGCCTGCTGCCCTTGCTCAAGGCCAACGCCGCCAAGAGCTCGCCGTTCAAGGACAAGCTGCCCGCCGGCGGCGGCGATACCCACTGGGTCAAGCCGGTGCTGGTGGCCGAAATCGAATATGCGGAATTCACCGGCGACGGGGCCATCCGTCAAGCCAGCTTCAAAGGCCTGCGCGAGGACAAGCCCGCCGCGGATGTGGAGGCGGAAATCCCGGCGCCCGCGGACAAGGCGGCTTTGGCCGAACCGGCGCCGCTTGGCGACGCGCCCGTCCAGCTCCAGAGCCCTGTCCGCGCCGTGGTTCTGGGCGTGACCTTGTCGCATCCCGACAAGGCTCTTGTGGCCTGACGCGGGCGACAATAGGCCGGTGACGAAACTCGACCTGGCGCGCTATTTCGAAGCGGTCGGCTCTTGGCTGCTGCCCCACATCCAGGGGCGGCCCTGCTCGCTGGTGCGTATCCCGGACGGCATCGGCGGCCAGCACTTCTTCCAGCGGCACGCCATGAAAGGCGCGTCCAACCTGATCAACCAGGTCACCGTGTCGGGCGACCGGCAACCCTATTTGCAGATCGACCGCATTGAAGGTCTGGCCGCCGCCGCGCAGATGGCCGCGGTGGAACTGCATCCCTGGAACTGCCGTTCCGGCGCGCCCGACACGCCCGGGCGGCTGGTGTTCGACTTCGATCCGGCGCCTGACGTGACGTTCGACGCCGTGATCGGGGCGGCCAAGGAGATGAAGGATCGCCTGGAGGCTCTGGGACTGACGGCCTTCTGCAAGACCACCGGCGGCAAGGGGCTGCATGTGGTCAGCCCGCTTGATCCCGGGCGGCTGGACTGGCCGACCGCCAAGGCGTTCGCCCGCGAGGTGTGCGCCCGCATGGCCAAGGACAGCCCCGACCGCTATGTGCTGAACATGGCCAAGGCCGAGCGCAAGGGGCGGATATTTCCTGGATTACCTGCGCAATGACCGGACCGCCACGGCGGTGGCGCCGCTGTCGCCCCGGGCGCGCGAGGGCGCCCCAGTTTCCATGCCGTTGGACTGGAGCCAGGTGAAAAACGGGCTCGATCCCAAGCGCTACACCCTTCGAACGGCGCCCGCGCATCTGGCCAACGCCAAGCCCTGGGGCGAATATAGCCGCGCCGAACGCCCGCTCGCCGAGGCGATCAAGCGAATGGCCAAGGGCTAGACTTCCTCCACGCCGGACTTCTTGCGCGTCCGAGAGACCGGCGGTACGGCGGCCGCCTTGGCCTGTGCATCACCTTGGCGTTTTTCGTGGGCCGCCTTGCTCTCCCGCTGCAGCAGTTCGGTCAGTTCGTTGATGGTCTTGGTCAGCATCAGGACTTCGTTCTCGCGCAGGCTGTCGATCTTCTGGTGCAACAGCTCGATCTCAAGCTCGGCCTTGATGTTGATCTGGTGATCATTTTCCGCTTCCCGCCGGTCGATGTCCTGCTGACGGTTCTGGCTCATCATGATGAAGGGCGCGGCGTAGGCGGCCTGAAACGATAGGGCCAGGTTCAGCAGGATGAAGGGGTACGGATCCCACTTCTTGATAAAGGCGATAACAACGGTGACGTTCAGCACGATCCAGATGAACAGAAGCACCGACTGGATGATGATGAAGGTCCAGGACCCCATGATCGCGGCGACCTGGTCGGCGATCTTTTGGCCGATCGTCAACTTGGGGGCCGGCTTGCCCTCCGGCGCTAACTCGCGCTGCTTACGGCGCAGGGCGCGCAGGTCCGCCAGAAGCTTGGTCTCGGCCTCGTGTAGTTCGTGGATGGCGGTGCTCATGGCGCGGCCCAAGAATCCTTTGCTGCTCCCGTAACCTGGCTCAGCGCGCGCAGTTCCCAAAGATGATTTCCATTACGAGCTCCTCCGGACCGACCGCGTATGGCAGTCAAAAGTGACAGTTCTGTCATGGCTGAGCTTATCGGCTGGGCTTGCGCGCAAGCGCGCTGTCGGCCTCTATCCTCGAGGGGCGGCTGAGGGGGCGAGGATGTTTGGCCTGGACAATGCGCAGAGCCTGACCGGGCTCGCGGTCACCATGGGCCTGTGCTGGCTGCTGTCGGAGAACCGCCGACGGTTCCCTTGGAAGCTGGCCATCGGCGCCGTGGCGATCCAGGTCGCAATGGTCCTGCTGCTGTTCGGCTTCCCCCCGGCGCGCGGCGTCTTGCAGGGCGTGAGCGGCGCGGTCGACGGGCTGGCGGCTTCGGCCCAGGCGGGCGCGGCCTTTGTGTTCGGCTTTCTGGCGGGAGGACCGGGTCAACCCTATGTCGTGGCCAAGCCCGCCCTGCTCTACATCTTCGCCTTCCGCGTCCTGCCGGTGATCCTGCTGATCTGCGCCCTGTCGGCGCTGCTGTGGCACTGGCGGGTGCTGCGCTGGCTGACGCGGGCCTTCGGCTTCCTGTTCCAAAAGACCCTGGGCCTGCGCGGTCCGCCGGCCCTGGCCGTGGCCGCCACCGTGTTCATGGGCCAGGTGGAAGGCCCGATGTTCATCCGCGCCTATCTGGACCGGCTGACCCGCTCGGAGCTGTTCATGCTGCTGAGCGTCGGCATGGCCTGCGTGTCGGGCTCGACCATGGTGGCCTACGCCCTGATCCTCAAGGACGCCCTGCCCAACGCCGCCGCCCACGTGCTGACCGCCTCGCTCATTTCCGCGCCCGCCGGGGTGCTGCTTGCGCGCATCATCGTCCCGCGCGGCCCTGACGAAATCGGCGAGGACTTCGACCACACGCGGCTGAAGTCCTATTCCAGTTCCATCGACGCGGTGATCTCCGGCACGGGCGACGGCCTGACCATCGTGCTCAATGTCGCTGCGACCTTGGTCGTGGTGGTCGCCCTGCTGTTCCTGGCCGACCAGCTGCTGGCCCTGCTCCCGCCCATCGCCGGCGCGCCGCTCAGCATCGAGCGCGGCTTGGGCTGCTGTTCGCGCCCCTGGCCTTCGCATGGGCGTCAGCGCCAAGGAGGCGCGGCGCGGCCGGCCAGCTGCTGGGCGTCAAGCTGGTGCTGACCGAGTTCAGCGCCTTCATCAAACTGAGCCAGCTTCCGGCCGACGTCCTGTCGCCGCGCAGCCGCATGATCCTGACCTACGCCCTGTGCGGGCTTCGCCAACCTGGCCTCGGTCGGCATCAATGTGGCCGGCTACAGCGTTCTGGCCCCCGCGCGGCGCGACGAGGTCATGGGCATGGTCTGGAAGGCCCTGGCGGCGGGCTTTCTGGCCACCTGCATGACCGCCTCGGTGGTGGGCGCCATGCCGGCGGGGCTGTTCGGGGGATAGGTCGCCGGACCGCTGTCGGACGGATAGAAATCTCCGCAGCAGGGCATAAATATAATCAATTTGATTTATAGCATGGAGGGCGCGCCTATCCTCCTTCAGCCTTTCGCCGGCCATGGCGCCCGCCCTAGCCTCAGGAGATCAAAAATGAACCTAGCCGCCAGCAAAACCCTGCAGAACCTGAAGGACGCCTTCGCCGGGGAAAGCCAGGCCAACCGGCGCTATCTGTACTTCGCGCAGAAGGCCGACGTGGAAGGCTACAATGACGTTGCGGCCGTGTTCCGCTCCACCGCCGAAGGCGAGACCGGCCACGCCCACGGCCACCTGGAGTTCATGGAAGCCGTCGGCGATCCGGCCACCGGCCTGCCCATCGGCGGCACCGACAAGAACCTGAAAGCCGCCATCGCGGGCGAGACCCACGAATACACCGACATGTATCCGGGCATGGCCAAGACCGCGCGCGAGGAAGGCTTCGAAGAGATCGCCGACTGGTTCGAGACCCTGGCCAAGGCCGAACGCTCCCACGCCGGCCGCTTCCAGAAGGCGCTCGACACCCTCTCCTAGAATCAACTGCGCGGGCGGCTCTGGGCCGCCGCGCCTCCGTTTCAGCGACAGCACCATGAGGGCTCGCCGTGGCCGATCATCCGCAGGCGCCGTCCGCGCGCGAAGGCAGTCTGGACGCGCCCTTCCGTCATCCGATCGACTGGCGAGACGAGGCCTACTACGACCTCGAAGCCGGTCGAGACGGAGATGGAGCGGCAGTTCGACATCTGCCACAGCTGCCGCCGCTGCTTCAATCTGTGCGACAGCTTCCCGCGCCTGTTCGACCTGATCGACGAGAGCAAGACCGGCGAACTGGATAGCGTCGACAAGGCCGACTACGCCAAGGTCGATGAAGCCTGCACCCTGTGCGACATGTGCTTCATGACCAAGTGCCCCTACGTCCCGCCGCACGAATTCAACATCGACATCCCGCACCTGATCCTGCGTTACCGCGCCGCCAAGCGGCGCGCCGGACAGAGGGACTTCGTGCGCGAGCAGCTGGGCGAGACCGACCGCAACGGCAAGCTGGCCAAACCGGTCGCCGGCCTGGCCAACTGGGCGACCGCGCGTAAGAACACGCCCCTGCGCAAGCTGCTGGAAGCCATCGCCGAGATCGACGCCGAGGCGGAACTGCCGCAGTACCATTCGCATACGGCCACGGATCGGCTGAAATCGCCGCTTGCGGCCGACCCGGCCGGACCCGCCTTCGGCCGGCGCAAGGTCGCGCTCTACGCCACCTGTTTTGTCGACTACAACGCCCCCGACACCGCCGTGGCCGCCGCTCGCGGTGCTGGCCAGGCAGGGCGTCGAGGCCAAGCTGGTCTATCCGGAATGCTGCGGCATGCCCCAGCTGGAGTCCGGCGATCTGGCCGATGTGGCGGGGCGCGCCGAGCGGGTCGGCCAAGGCCTTCGCGCCCCTGATCGCCGAGGGCTATGAAGTTGTGGCCCTGACCGCCAGCTGCGGCCTGATGATGAAGTTCGAGTGGCCGCTGATCCTGCCCGAGAACCCCGAGGTCCGCGCCTTGTCGCGCGCGACCCAGGACATCTGCGAATATGTGGTGGACCTGTCCAAGACCTTCGGCCTGGCGCCGGGCCTCGCGCCCGTCGCCGGGCGGCGTCGCCGTGCACCACGCCTGCCACGCCCGGGCCCAGAACATGGGCGCCAAGTCCGCCGAGATGCTGCGCCTGATCCCCGAGACCAAGGTCGACCTGATCGAGCGCTGCTCGGGCCACGGCGGCACCTTCGGCGTGATGAAGAAGACCCGGCCCCTGGCGGTGAAGGTCGGCAAGCCCACGGCCAAGCCGTCGCCAAGGCCGAGGATGCGAGAGCTGTGCTCCGACTGCCCCCTGGCCTGCAAGCACCTGGGCCAGCTGCTGGTCGCCGAGACCGCCGGCCAGGCCCAGCCGCGCCAGTCGCACCCCATCGAAATCCTCGCGCGCGCCTACGGCCTCTTCTGAGTTCGGAGCCCCGCCATGCCCGCCGCCCTCCGCCGCATCACGCCGGACGACCTCATCCCCGACGCCGAGTTCGCCAAGGCGCGCAAGGCGCGCCGCGAGGCCCTGCTGCCGGTCAAGCGCCTGCGCCGGGTCGCGCTCGGGCCCCTACTGCACCTTCATCTTCGAGTGCTTCGACACCATGCTGTTCCAGGTGCAGGAGATGCTGCTCACCGAGAAGGGCGGCGCGGCGCAGGTTCCCGACGAACTGGCCGCCTACAACCCTCTGATCCCCCAGGGCTCGGAACTGGTGGCCACCGTCATGTTCGAGATCGAGGACCCCATTCGCCGCGCCGAGGCGCTCGGCCGTCTGGGCGGGGCGGAGGACGCGCTTCTTCATCCAGGTCGGCCAGGACAAGGCCTATGGCGTGGCCGAGGACGACGTCGAGCGCACGCCGCGAGGACGGCAAGACCTCCTCGGTCCACTTCCTGCACTTCCCGCTCACGCCCGACCAGATCGCCGTTTTCCGCGACCCTCGGTGACCATCCTGATCGGCTGCGACCACGAACACTACGCCCACATGGCCATGCTCAGCCCGGCCACACGGGCCGAGCTGGCCAAGGACTTCGGCTAGGCCGGCTGCAGGCCCAGCCAGTCCCTGGCGCCGGGGATGCGTCGCAGGATCAGACGCTCGGCCAACCAGACCAGGATCAGCGACAGCCCGAACAGGGGCAGTAGCAGAGTGAGCCCGGCGATCGATAGGGCCAGCAATGCCGAAAAACGGGGTCGAGCCGCTGGCGGCGGCGCTCCAAGCACGTCGGCTGGACGACGACTCCACCACATCACCACCGCGCTGGCGGCCATCAACAGAAGACAGGCCGCGTTCAGCAGCAATATGATCTGGTTGAGCCGCCCGAACAGCTGCCCTTCGTGCGTGGCGATCCGCCACATTGACCACCTTGTCGACGATGTTGCGCCTGGCGAAATCGTCTATCCCGGTCACCTGACCCGTCTCTGGGGCCACGGCGTAAGTGACCCGCAAGGGCCGGTTTTGGATCTGGGACGAGATCGTCCAGTCGCGGACGCCCGGCGCCGGCGGAGATATCCACACCGGACCGGGAACGCGCAGTCGAAGGGCCAGCGGAACCATCTTGTCCAGAGGCTGCAAATCTAGTTCGGGCTGAGCCGAGACCGGATTCGCGCCTGCGGCCGGCGTCTCCATCGCGGCCATCTCGGCGGCCGACATGCCGGGCATGCCTCCCCGCGATCCATGGGTGGACAACGCCGCGCCTAGCGGGACCGGCGGCGTCTTACCCCCGATCGGCCAGTCCGGCGCGCCGGCCGTCGCCGCCCAGTGGTTGCGCACCCAGGTGAGATAGTTACCCCAACCAGACGACCATGGCAGTCCGCTCAGCAGCAGGAACAACGTTACGGTCGACACCCACAAACCCGCCACGGCGTGCAGGTCGCGCCAAAGCGGCCGGTCCCGTAGCCAAAGCCGGGGATAAAGGACGCCGCCTAGCCGCTGCGCTCCCCTAGGAAACCAGAGATATAAGCCGGTGAGGATCATCACCACCGCCCAGCATCCGGCCACCTCAACGATCATCGAGCCTCGGCTGCCGAGCAGGAGCTGGCCGTGCATATGTGCCAGGACATCCATCGGCCGTTGATCATCGCGCGTGATCTTGATCGCGCGGAGCGTATTGGGCTGAATTTATACTCTAAGCGGCCTGCCGCCGCGGGCGAGGACGACGACCTGCGCGGCCCCTGTCGGCGTCGCCGGCGGCTCATAGCGACTGAACACCGACCCCGGGACGGCCAAAACAGCCGCGCGCGCCTCGCTGGACGGCGCAGCGCGCGGGCCGCTCAGGCGAAGCGCTTCGTAAGGGCGATCGAGGAACGCTTCAATGTCGGGGCGGAACGCGTAGATGGAGCCGGTCACGGCGAGCCAGCAGATGAACGGCAGGCAGAACAGTCCCGCGTAGAAATGCCATCGCCAAACCGCCGCATAGTCGGGCCAAGCCCTGCTTGTTTCGTCGGTCGGGAGCGATTGCCGCCTCGTTCGATTTCGGCCTTGGAAGGCTAGGCCTGGGACCTGTTCAAGCAGACCTCAATTCTGACGAAGAAACTGGCCGGCCGAACACGGCTTCGCGCCCGGCCGGCCAAATGTCGAAGTTCTGCGCAGCGAAACGGTAATGCTCGCTGGCTCGCCGGGCATAATACCGCTTCAAGCGAAGCGAATACCGGAGTGGTGACATAGTACTTTGTATTGAAGATATTCTTCAAATTCAGCTGTAAACGCCACTTATCAATAGCATACCCAAGCAGAACATCGGTCAATGTGTATGATGGCACTCCAGTCGTAAATACGGCAGATGACTGGTTATAGGTGTTGACCGATCCAACGAACCGCACGCCGCCGCCGATATAAAGTCCGTTGTTAAAATTGTAGTTTGTGAAGATATTAGCTGTTTTCTGGGGGATAAAGGGAACTCTCTCACCATCGTTTATAGGGTGAACCGGATCGTCGGTCACGGTGGCGTCAAGTAGGGACAGACCAGCTCGAACTTGCCATTGCGCCGTTATTCTGCCGTCCGCCTCAAGTTCGATGCCATCACGCCGTTGGCCCTCGGCTGTGTAAACAGCCTGTCCATTAACCGTCCCGGTTTTATCGGCAACGTTGGACTTATCAATTCTGAACGCAGCAGCCGTAAGCAAAATCCGCCCGTCTGGCGATATATACTTCGCCCCAATCTCATACTGATGTCCATAAACCGGCGGTAACACAGCGAAATTCGCATTGAGTCGAAGATCTGGCTCATAGGATTGGCTGTAAGACCCATAGATATTCAGACCCTTAACAGGCACATATATGACGCCGCCACGATAATTGACCTGATCGCCTGGGTTGTAATACTGCCGAACATAGTTGACCTGCTGATTGACCAACGGATCCGACACGGAGAAGCCGCCAACAAGCGTGACCGGATTTGCGACCTTGATAACCGCCTGACTGGATGCGGTGACGAAATCCAGCACCTGATCTTCTTCGAAGGCTGCTGTTGGGACATAGGCGTTGAGGGCGCTAATGACGGCTGATTCACCGCTGAAGATGTTTACCGTTCCCGTCGCGCCGGTTTCGTCTTCGTTGATATAGTATTCATAATGCTGATAGCGGACATTGGCCGACAGCGAGCTTCCAATCAGATTGAAATCGTCAAGCTTTCTGGTCGCGGAGGCGCCAATTGTAAAATCGTGCGTATACCAATCATTATAATGCTCACCTCCGAACGGAGCATTTCCGGTGCTCGACATGGTGCCGTATGTGTAAGCATTCCCGCCGCTATAGGTGGTATTCTGGTAAAGGCTCTTTAGGTCGATAGACCAAAGATCAGACGGTTTCCACGTGAGGCCAACGTCGGCGTGCTCTGCTTGGACAAGAAGGTCCGCATTGGACGCGCCAAACAAAAATGAAGGACTTAAGGATGGGATGGCCCCGGTTGCGAAAACTGGAATTCCGCTGAAGGGCGTATCATCGGTTCGTTGATAGCCTAAACGCGCGTAACCCTTCAGCTTGTCGGTGACATCGAAGTCAACTCCGCCATAGACCACGGTCCTGTCCGATTTCACATGGTCGACGAAGCTGCCTCCCTCTTCCTGAGCTGCGACGGCGATGCCGCGAAGTGAGCCGGACGCATTGAGCGCCCCGGCGACCTGACCTTCGACTCGCCAATGTCCCCACGAGCCTCCAAGCGCTTCCAGATAGCTCGGTGCGCCGGGCGCTGCGGACTTCGAAACCAAGTTCACAATCCCGCCTGGGCTCTGTTCGCCGTAGACGACGGAGGCAGGGCCTTTGACGACCTCATATCGTTCCAGCGTCGCGGGATCCGGATCGGTAATTTGGTTCCCAACCACCAATCCATCGATGGCGTAGTTGGCGGCAAATCCACGCAGCCAAACCTGATTTCCGTAACTACCGCTGTAACTGGCCCAAAGCGCGCCGGTCGTATATTGCGCAAGATCGGCCATATTTTTGAGGTTCGCAGCCTGAACGAAATCGCCGTTGACGATGCTGATCGATTGCGGAACTTTTTCGATGGGCAGCGGCAGGTTAGTGATGCCACTCGTATCGGCATCCAGGAACCGGTACGCGGTGACCACGACCTCGCTGACCGCCTTGGCCGGCTGCGCGCTGGGCGCTGACGCGGAGGAGGAAGCGGTTTGAGCCGAGGCGCCTTGCGCGCCGAACACAAAGGCGAGCGCGCTGGCGCCCAAAAGAAAACGAGACTTCATGAGAGAAACTCCTGATCGCCGACGCGTCCATGCGTCGTCGGCTTGTTTGTTCGGGTCGCGCCCGAGGGCGCGGATCGCGGTTTGGGATCAGGAGCGGACTGGAGGGTCCCTCGCCCTGGGGCGGGGCGTGGGCGCGGCGAGGGCGGCTGGAGAAGTCGTCGCCGAAAGAATGATCGCGACGTAGGCGAACGGCGCGGCGGGCGTGGGCGTCTGGGCCAAAGTCGCCAGGCTCGACGCCGCCGCGCAGACCAGGCAGGCGGCGTGGCAACAGCCCTCTTGCTGCGAGGTCGGCGCGCGTTGCGCCGACGATCCGCAGATGGGCAGGTTCGCCCAGGGATTCCAGGCGCGCGGCCGCCATCGCCGCCGCCTGAGCCGGCGCAAGCGCCTGCAGCAGCAGCGAGAGCAGGATCAGCGCGAGCGGCAGCGGCCCTATGCGCCCCCCGGCCGTCACGCGCCGACCAAGGCCTTGAGACTGGCCAGGGCCATCTTGGGATCCTCGTCATAGCCGATCGGCTCGACGAAATGGCCCTGGGCGTCCATCAGATAAAGGGTCGTGGAGTGGTCGACCGTGTAGCTTCCGTCCTGAAGCGGGACCTTGTTGAAGTAGACGTTGAACTGATGGGCGGCTTCGGCCACGGCCTGGGGCGAACCCGTCAGGCCCCTAAAGCGCGGATCGAAGGCGGAAAGATAGGCCTTCAGCTTCGCCGGCGTGTCCCGCTCCGGATCGATGGATATGAACACGACGTTGAGCCGGTCGGCGCCAGGCCCGAGGGCCCTCATCCAGGTCGCCAGATGAGCCAGGGTCGTCGGGCATGCCTCTGGACAGTAGGTGAACCCAAAATAGATCACGGTCGGTTTGCCGAGGAAGTCGCGATCGGTGACCGGCCGGCCGTCCTGGTCGATCAATGCGAACGGACCCCCGAGCCGTAAAGCCGGCGCCGACGCCGACCCGACAGGGGCCACGGTCGGCCTTGGCCATACGGCGATGACCGCCGCACCGATGCCGGCGGCCAGCACCACGCCGACCGCCGCCCCGGTAAGCCAACGCATCAGTGCATGCCCGGCATGGCCATGCCCGGCATGCCTGCGTCCGCCTCGACGTCGAGGTCCACCTGCACCGTACCGGCGTGCTCGAAGTTGAGATAGACCGGAACATGCTCGCCCGGCCTGAAGGGGTGTTTGGGCCTGATCAGCATGAGGTGGTATCCGTCGGGGGCCAAGGTCACCGTGCCGCCGGGGGGGATGACCAGGCCTCCGGCTATTGGTCGCATGGTCATGACGCCGCCGGCCATGGACATCTGATGGATCTCAAGCGCGCCCGCCGCGGGGGTCGATCCGCCGATCAGTCGGTCCGGCGCGTGACCGTGATTGACGATGGCCAGATAGCCGATCGCCGTCATTGCCGAAGGCGGCGTGGGGCGGCTCCAGGGATGGATAATGCTGAGTTCGCCGAACCTGTAGTCGCGCGCTTGGGCGGCGAGGGACAGGCAGGACAAGGCGAGAACGCAGACGGCAAAGCGGCCTGCAGAGGGCAATTTGGACATCGAACTCGTTCCGTTGATCTTGAAGCCGCACGCGCGGCGTTGTCCGCGCGAGAGCGCGGACGGCGAAGGGAGTTCAGATCAGAACGGAGGGAGGCGCTTGCGAAGGCGGCGGAGGAGCGGCGAGCCGCACGCCGACGGCGAGATTTTCGTGCGCCGGCTCAGCCGCGGGCGACCAGACCGTCGCTTCGCCGAACAGCGTCGGGGCCGTTGCAAGGGACGGCGCGGCGCCGTGGCCGACGAAGGCGCAGGGACCATCGGCCTTTGATTTGGAGCCGTGTGACACGGACGATTGGAACTGGTCTTGCAGGTCGGCCGCGACCAGGACCGGGCCGTGGCCGGTGCAAAGCACCAAGCCGGAAGAGCCGCCGCCCGTCATGAAGCCGGCAGGGACCAGGACGTTGACGGCGAGCGCCAGCACGGCGGCAAAAATCGCCGCGCCCCTGCGCACCCCTGTCCAAGCCACGCCCGCCATGACGGTGCTATAGACCGGGCGGGCGCCGCCCTCAAGGCCGCCCACGCGCGGTGCGGCCATTCGCGCGGCAGGCGATCCTAAAGCGTCCGGGCGACCCTCAAGCCTATGCCCACATGGCGGGCGTCGGTCATGTCCTTGTGGCGTTGGGCCGAGCGCAGGATCCAGGCGTGGCTGACCCACGAGCCGCCGCGAAGCGCGTGCGGGCCGCAGTCGCCGGACAGGTTGGCCGAGCCGTCGGTCGGCGCGCCAGCGTAGCTGTCGTTCCAGCAGTCCGCCAGCCAGGTCCAGTTGTTTCCGGTGGTGGCGTATAGGCCGAAACCGTTGGGCGGGAAGGCGTCCACCGGCGCGGTCTGCTTCTTGTCCCACGCGCTGCCGCAGCCGTCGCAATCGGCCCGGTTGCGGCCGATGTCCTCGCCCCACCAGTAGGCGCCCGTCGTCCCCGCGCGATTGAGGTACTCGTACTCGGCCTCCGACAGCAGGCGATAGGGGTGGCCGGTCGTCTTGGTCAGCCAGGCCACATAGGCCAGGGCGTCGGCGTAGTTCAGACACACGGCTGGATTGGCGTCGGTCTGATCGAAGCCGGGCGATCGCCAGCTGCGGCCCTCGCGCTGGTCGTACTTGCCGCCCTCGTAGTTGTAGCAGCTGTGTCCGGCGTCATAGTGCGTCCCCGCCACGAAGCGGGCGTATTCGCCGACGGTGATGGGGAACTTGCTGACCGCGAAGCTGTAGCCGATGCGCACCCGATGGCGCGGGCCTTCGTCGGCGGCGCGTTTGGCCTCGGTATCGGGCGAGCCCATGGTGTATTCGCCGGCGGGAACGACGACCATCTGTGGCAACTCCGGCCCGTCCCACAGCTCCGCGGGCCTGGCGGAGGCGCGCCAGATGACCGGGGCGCTGTCCAAGGCGCGGCCGTCCAGGGGCTGAGCGGCCGCGATCCTCTTCGCGGTTTCGGCCTTGATCGCGGCGACCTCCGCGCCCGGATCGGGGTGGGCGGCTCGATAGGCGGAAAAGCCCGCCTGGCGGTCCTTCAGCCAGGCCGCGCCATCGTCCGCCGGGGCGGCGAGCGCGGCGTGACCCGCCGTCGACGCGAGCGCCACAACGGCGGTCCTGATCCAGCTGCGCCCCATTCCGATTGCTCCCTGAGCCGGCCCCCGCCCAACGCGCCTAAAGCGTCCGGGCCACCCGCAGGCCGACCGTCAGGTTGCGCAGGCTGAACCAGTGGTGGCTGCGCCGGGCCGAGCGGATCGAATCCGGCGTGACGTGCGTATTGCCGCCGCGCAGGATGTGCAGATCGCACTCCCCGGTCATGTTGGGCGAGCCGTCGACGGGCGCGCCCACATAGTTCGGGTTGCTGCAGTCCGCGATCCAGATGTTGGTGTTGCCGGAGGTGTCATACAGACCGAAAGGATTGGCGGGAAAACTGCCCACTGGCGCGGTCTGCCGGTCGTCCCATTGGCTGCCGCATCCGGCGCAGTCAGCGTGGTTCTTGCCGATTTCGTCGCCCCACCAGTATGCGGTCGTGGTCCCGGCGCGGGCCACGTATTCGAATTCCGACTCCGACAGCAGCCGATAGGCGTGGCCCGTTTTCTTGGATAGCCAGGCCACATAGGCCTTGGCGTCGTCAAAGCTCACGCACACCAGGGGGCTGTCGCCGGTTTCCACAAAGCCGACCTTCTGGAAATTGCGGTCCCCGCGCAGCTTATATTGGCCGCCTTCAAGGGTGTAGCAGACCTCGCCCGGATCGTAGTGCGTGTCGGCCACGAACTGGGCGTACTCGCCGACGGTCACGTCATAGGTGCTGACCGCGAAGGCGTGCGCGATCCGGACGCGGTGGCGCGGACCTTCGCTGGCCTGACGCTTGGGCTCGGAGTTCGGCGAGCCCATGGTGTATTCGCCGGCGGGGACCACGGTCATTTCCGGATAGGCCGGGCCATCCCACAGGGTCAGCGGCGCCTTGGACGCTCGCCAGATCACGGGCGGCTGATCGATTCCGCCCATGGGCGCCGCGGCGGCCACCAGGGCCGCGGTCTTGGCCTTGATCTGGGCGATCTCGGCGTCGGGATCGGGGTGAGCGGCCTGGTAGGCGGCAAAGCGCGCCTGGCGGTCCTTCAGCCAGGCCGCCAAGTCATCCGCGTGGGCGGCGAGCGCCGCGAAGCTCGCCGTCGCAACCGCGGCAAGCGCGGCTTTCCTGATCCAGCCTCGACCCATGACGTCCTCCCAGGTTTTTCGCGACGCTACAGCCTGGCCGCATGCGCCACAAGCAACAGAAGCGGCGCGCCAGGTCAGGTCCCGCCGCCCAGCGCCCGGTACAGAGTCACGCGGCTGGAGACATTGGCCAGCTTGATCGTCACCAGTCCTTCCTGAGCGGCGTACAGGGTTCGCTGGGCGTCCAGCATGTTGAGATAGGTGTCCGCGCCCCGCTCATAGCGGGCCGTGGCCAGGGTGAGCGCCTGGGAGGCGGCGGCCACGAGGGCCTGCTGCGCCTCTAGCTGTTCGACCGTGCCGCCGGCGGAGGCCAGGGCGTCGGCCACGTCGCGGAAGGCCGACTGGACGGCGTTCTCATAGGCGGCCACCGCGGCGTCGCGCTGGGCCTTGGACGAACGCAGATTGCCCAGGTTACGGCCGCCGGCGAACAGAGGCACGGTAATCCCCGGCGTGAAGCTCCAGGCGTTGTTGGCGCCCTTGAACAGGTTCGACAGGCTCACGCTCTCAAAGCCGTCCTGGCCGGTCAGGGTGATCTGCGGAAAGAACGCGGCGCGCGCGGCCCCGATCTCGGCATCGGCGGCCCGCAGCAGATGCTCGGCCTGCAGCACATCCGGGCGCGACAGGAGCACCTGCGAGCCCAGACCGGCCCGAACCGGGGCGATGCTCGGCGCGATCTCGTCCAGACTCGCCGGCAGGTCGGCGTCGGCCACCGTCTGTCCGACCAGCAGGTCCAGGGCGTCCTTGGCCTGGGCCGCATCAACCGCGTAGGCGGCGGCGTCCGCGCGGGCCTGCTGCGCGACCGTTTGGGCCTGACTGACGTCCAGCTGAGAGGCCACGCCGGCGTCGAACTGGCTCTGAGTGAGCGAGAGGATCTCTGAGCGCTCTGTTCAGTCTGCCTGGACACCTCGACCAGCTGACGGTCGGCCGCGAGAGTCGAGATAGGCGACGGCGGTTTCGGCCACGAGACTGATCTGCGCGGCCCGACGACCCTCATCGCTCGCCAGATATTGCTGGAACGCCGCGTCCGACAGACTGCGCAGACGCCCGAACAGGTCCACCTCATAGCCGCTTACGCCGAGCCCCGCCTGATACATCCGGCTCGGGAATGAATTCACCGCCGACGGCGGCGGGGAGATGCTCTTGCGTTTCCGAGCCCGTGGCGTTGAGCGTCGGCAGGAGCTGGCTGCGCTGAACCTCGAACTGGGCATGGGCGGCCCTGACGTTGGCCACCGTCTGGCGCAGATTACGGTTGCCGCTCAGCGCCGCTTGGATCAGGCGCTGAAGGCGCGGATCGGTAAACGTCGCCTTCCAGTCAGCGGGCGTGGCGGTCGCCTGCGCGTTCGCCGCCTGGTAGGGACCGCCTTGAGGGAAGGACGCGGGAATGGGCGGCGTCGGGCGCTGATAGGCCGGCGCCAGGGTGCAACCGCTGAACAGGGCGATTAGGGCAAAGGACAGGACGCGTCTCATGCCTCGCCCTCCGAAGTCGGCGGCGCGTCGCGCGCACCGGCGATCGGCGCGGGGAACACCCGGCGCACCAGCACATAGGTCAGCGGCACGAAGAAGATGGCGAGCACCGTGGCCGAGGCCATGCCGCGATCACGCCTGTGCCGATGTCGTTCTGGCTGCCGGCGCCCGCCCCGGTGGTCACGGCGAGCGGCAGCACCCCGGCCATGAAGGCCAGGGAGGTCATCAGGATCGGGCGCAGCCTTTGCCTGGCCGCGCTGATGGCGGCCTCCGGCGCGCCCAGGCCGCGCTTTTGTCCGTCCACGGCGAATTCCACGATCAGGATCGCGTTCTTGGCCGCCAGGCCCATGGTGGTGAGCAGGCCGACCTGAAATAGATGTCGTTGTAGAACCCGCGCAGGGTCGCCGCGAGCAGGGCGCCGACGATGCCGAGCGGCAGGACGAACATCACCGCCGTGGGGATCGACCAGCTCTCGTAAAGCGCGGCCAGGCAGAGGAACACCACGATGACGGTCAGTCCGTAGAGCAGCGGCGCCTGCGAGCCCGAGCCACCTCCTGGTAGGAGATGCCAGTCCACTCATAGCCCACGCCCGGCGGCAGCTTGGCCACCAGCTTCGTCG
Organism: uncultured Alphaproteobacteria bacterium; assembly: GCA_963804105.1. Taxonomy (GTDB): domain Bacteria; phylum Pseudomonadota; class Alphaproteobacteria; order Caulobacterales; family Caulobacteraceae; genus BOG-938. Next base: position 28,760 of record CAWDPL010000040.1, on the reverse strand, counting down.
CCTCGTCCATGGCCGCGCCGGTGCTCAGGCCGGGACGCGGCTGACCCTGGATTTCGTAGGCCGGCAGCCCGTTGTACCGGCTGAGCTGGGCCGGACCAAAAGTCCAGTCCGTCTTGGCGAAGGCGGAAAAGGGCGTCATCGAACCGGCGTTGTTGCGCACCTGCCAGGCGCCCAGGTCTTCGGGCTTGCCACGGAACGGCGCGTCGCCCTGCATGTAGACCCGCTTGATCCGTCCGCGATCGACGAAGTCGTTGACGAACACGCCGCCCCAGGCGGAGCTGAGGGTGTCGTTGATGTCGGCCTGATTGACGCCAAGCGCCGCGGCCTTGGCGGTGTCCACGTCCACGTGCAGCTGCGGCTGATCCTCCATTCCGCTGGGCCGCACCTGGGCCAAGGCTGGGTCTTGCGCGCCCATGCCCAGGAACTGGTTGCGCGCCGCCAGGAAGGCCTCGTGGCTCAATCCGCCCCGGTTTCCAGCTGCAGATCGAAACCGGTGGCGAAACCCAACTCGATCACCGCCGGCGGCACGAACGTGAATATCTGCGCGTCGCGCACCTTCCGGGACAGGACCATGGTGGTCCGACGGGCGATGGCCTGAGCCTTGTTCGCGGCCCCCTTGCGCTGGTCCCACGGCTTCAGATTGAGAAAGGCCATCCCGGTGTTCTGGCCGCTGCCCTGAAACGCTGAACCCGGTGGCCGTGAACAGGTCCTGGATGTTGTTCTTCTCGCTGGTCAGATACACGTGCTCCATCGCCTGGAGCACGTCCAGGGTTCGGCCCTGCACGGCGCCGACGGGAAGCGTCACCTGGGCCATCGCCAATCCCTGGTCCTCGTCGGGGAGAAAGCCGGTGGGCATGACGGCGAACAGTCCGATCATGACCAACACGATGACGCCGTAGCCGATCAGCATGGGTTTCGGCTTGCGCACGATGCTCTGCAGGCCGGCCTCATAGCGGTGCAGCGATCGGTCGAAGGTGCGGTTGAACCAGCCGAAGGGGCCCCTTTGGCCGTCGCCTTGTGCGCGGGCTTGAGCACGGTGGCGCACAAAGCCGGAGACAGGGTCAAGGCGACAAACACCGACAGCAGCAGGGCCGAGACCATGGTGATGGAGAACTGTCGGTAGATCACGCCGGGGATCCGCCGAAGAAGGCCATGGGCACCAGGACCGCCGTCAGCACCAAGGCGATGCCTATGAGCGCTCCGGTGATTTCGTCCATCGACTTGCGCGTGGCCTCCTTGGGCGAAGCCCCTCCTCCGCCATGATCCGCTCGACGTTCTCCACCACCACGATGGCGTCGTCGACCAGCAGGCCGATCACCAACACCATGGCGAACAGGGTCAGTGTGTTGATCGAATAGTGCAGGGCCGCCAGCACGCCCAAGGTTCCCAGCAGCACCACCGGCACGGCGATGGCCGGCACCAGTGTCGCGCGCCAGTTTTGCAGGAACAGGAACATGACGATGACCACCAGAACGATGGCCTCGAACAGGGTCTTGACGACCTCGTGGATGGAAATCTTGATGAACTTGGTGTTGTCGACCGGGAAGCTCAGCTTGACACCCGGCGGAAGGGTGGCGGCCAGTTGCGTCGCGCGCGCCTTCACCGCATCGGCGGTGGTCAGGGCGTTGGCGCCGGGCGCCAGCAGCATGGCGATGCCGCTCGCCGGATGCCCGTTCAGCCGCACGCTCATATCATAGTTCTCGCTGCCGAGCTCCACGCGCGCCACATCGCCGATGGTCACCGCGGCGCCGTTCGGCTGGGACTTGATCACCACCTTACGGAACTGTTCGGGCGTTTGCAGTTGGGACTGGGCCGTGACGGTGACGTTCATCTGCTGATCGGCGACGTTCGGCACGCGCCCGAGCTGACCGGCCGCGACCTGGGCGTTCTGCGAAAGCAGCGCGGCGCGCACGTCGGCGGGGTTCAGGTTGAAATTGGCGAGCTTGAACGGATCCAGCCAGATGCGCATGGCGTGCTGAGAACCGAACACGATGTCGGAGCCCACGCCGTTCACCCGCGACAGCGGGTCCTGCAGGTTGGACACCAGAATGTCCGCCAGGTCCCGGCTGTTATAGCTGCGTCGGTGGGATCGGACACCGACACGATGATCAGCATGTTGGTGCGCGTCTTGGCCACCGTCACGCCCGCTGCTGCACCTCCTGCGGCAGCAGGGGCAACGCCGCCTGCACCTTGTTCTGCACCTGCACCTGAGCGATGTCGGGATTGGTGCCGGCTTGAAGGTGGCGACGATGGTGACGGTGCCGGCGGAGGTGCTGTTGGAGGAAAAATACAGCAGGCCGTCCAGCCCGTTGAGCTGCTGCTCGATCACCTGAGTGACCGAGTTCTGCACGGTTTCGGCCGATGCGCCGGGATAGGTGGTGGTGATCTGCACCGCGGGCGGCGCAATATCCGGATACTGAGCGATCGGCAGGCTGCGCATCGCCAGCAGCCCGACCAACATGATCACGATGGCTATGACCCAGGCGAAGATCGGCCGGTCGATGAAGAAACGCGACATGGACCGGGACTCAGCCTTTCGCCGGACCGGCGGCGGGCGCCGAGCCGGCTGGGACCGCGTGCACCGGAGCGCCGTCGCGCACCTTCTGCAGACCTTCCACAATCAGCCGGTCGCCCGCCCTGAGTCCGATCCGACACCAACCAGTCCTCGCCAACGGTCGGGCCGGTCTTGAGGTTGCGCAACTCCGCCTTGCCCTGGGCGTCTACCACATAGGCGATCGGCTGCCCGCGCACGTCGCGCGTCACGCCCACCTGCGGGGCCAGGATGGCGTTGGGTTGCACCGCTTCCACGATCGTCGCGCGGACAAACATGCCCGGCAGCAGGACGGCCTGCGGATTGGGCACGATCGCCCGTAGGTCCACCGTGCCGGTGGCCGGATCGACCGTCACATCGGTGAATTGGAGCACGCCCGGCGTGGGATAATCCGAGCCGTCTTCCAGCTTCAGACGCACCGTCAGACCGCCCCGGCGGGCGCGTCCTGCGTCGATGGCCTGGCGCAGGGCCAGCAGCTGGGCGGAGGACTGGGTGATGTCCACATAGACCTGATCGAGCTTCTGAATGGTGGTCAGGGCGGCGGGCTGGTTGGCGGTGACCAGGGCGCCGGGCGTCACCGTCGAGCGGCCCACGCGGCCGGAAATGGGCGCCGTGACCCTGGTGTAATCCAGGTTGATCTTGGCGCTCTGCACCGCAGCCAGGGCCTGCTGAACATTGGCGTCCGCCTGGCCGGCCGCGGCGCGCGCGTCGTCGGCGTCTTGCTTGCTGACGGCGTTGATCTTGACCAGATCCTCGTAGCGCTCGGCCTTGAGTTTGGCCGTCCGGTCCGCCGCCTGGGCGTTGGCCAACTGCGCCTGGGCCTGGGCGTAGGCCGCCTGATAGGGCGCCGGATCGATCTGATAGAGCAGTTGGCCGCGAATCCGTCGGAGCCTTCGACGAAGGGCCGCTCCAGGATCACGCCGTTCACCTGGGGGCGCACATCAGCGGTCTCGATGGCGCTCGGCGTCCGGGCAGTTCGGTCCGGATTTCGACGGTCTGCGCCTTCAGAACCACCACGCCCACGTCCGGCGGCGGAAACGCCGGAGGATGAGGCCGACCGCAGGCGGCCAGGATGCAGCTCAATCCGATCACGACCAGCGGCGGCCGCAAACGCTCGTTACTGTCACCACCGCTGCGCGCCCCCCTTGGCCTTCATTTCACCAGCTGGAGGCTCCTATACGGCCTGCGGGGCCTGGCGGGAAACTCGCATTTGCATGAAGTTGGAATTTGCCTGGCGTCTTGCCGATGAGCAAGCAGCGGACTTGCTTCACGTCGCGCTCTCGGCCAATAGCCGATGCGTTGTCCGCCCGCGTAAGGAGCCGCCCTTGAAGAGCCTTTGGTCCAAGGCCGACGCCGAGGCGATGGTCGCCCGATACGCCCAGCGCGGCGTGGCCGAAGATCTGGCCCTGCGTGTCTATTCCAGCCGCCTGCTCGGCGCCGACCCGGCTCTCGTGCAGCACGGCGGCGGCAACACCTCGCTCAAGACCGTCCAACCGGACATTCTGGGCGAGCCGGTCGAAGTGCTGCGGGTCAAGGGCTCGGGCTGGGACCTGGGCGATATTGAGCCGGAAGGGCTGCCCGCCGTGCGCATGGCGCCCCTGCTCGCTCTGCGCAGGCTGAACAGCCTGTCGGACGAGAACATGGTCGCCGCCCAACGCACCGCCATGCTCGATCCCTCCGGCCCAAATCCCTCTGTGGAGACCCTGCTGCACGCGTGGATTCCCCACGCGGTGGTCGACCACAGCCACGCCAACGCCGTCCTCGCCCTGACCGATCAGCCCGACGGCGAAGCGCTGTGCCGCGACCTCTACGGCGACCGCCTGGCGATCGCGCCCTACGGCATGCCAGGCTTCGCCCTGGCCCAGCTCGCCGCCGCCACCTTCGAAGCCAACCCGCAAACCGAGGGGATGATCCTGCTCAAGCACGGCGTCTTCTCCTGGGGCCCGGACGCCAATACGTCGTACGAGCGGATGATCGAATTCGTCGATCAGGCCGAGCAGCGCCTCAAGCGCGGACCAGCCCCCGCCCGCCCGCGCGCCGCGCTGCCTTCCCCTTCGGCCGGCGCCGCCGACGCGGCGCCCATCATCCGCGGCGCGCTCAGCCGCGGCTTCGCCCCCTTGGTGCTGGAGCATCGCGCCGGGCCGCAGGTTCTCGACTTCGTCGGCGGCGAGGATTTGGCGCGCTGCGCCCAGGGCGGCGTGGTCACACCCGACCACGTGATCCGCATCAAGCCCTGGCCGCTGATCCTGCCGCCGGTCCGGCCCGGCGCGCTCAACGCCTTCGCCGAAGAGGTGCAAGCCGCCGTAGACGCCTACGCCGACCGCTACCGCGCCTATTTCGAGCGCCATAACGCCCACGCCGATCCCAAGAAGGTCATGCTCGACGCCATGCCCCGCGTGGCTCTGGTTCCGGGGTTGGGCCTGTTCGGCGCCGGACGCTCGCGCAAGGACGCCGTCATCGCCGCCGACATCGCCGAGACCACCCTGTCGGTGACCGCCCTGGCGGACGCCATGAGCGCATTCGAGAGCATCAGCGAGGCCGACACCTTCGAGATGGAATACTGGTCGCTGGAGCAGGCCAAGCTCGGCAGGCGCAAAACCCAAGGCCCTGGCCGGTCGCGTGGTCGCGGTCACCGGCGGCGGCGGGACCATCGGCGCGGCCATCGCCCGCGCCTTCGCCGCCCAGGGCGCCGAAGTGGCCGTGCTGGACCGCGATGCGGACAGCGCGAGCGCCGCCGCCGCCAAGGTCAAGGGTCTGGCCCTGGCGTGCGACGTCACCGATCCGGCCCAGGTCGCCGCCGCCTTCGAGGCCATAGCCGCGCGGCTCCGGCGGGCTGGACATTCTTGTTTCCAACGCGGGCGCGGCGCTTACCGGACGCATCGGCGAGGTCTCCGACGCCGTCCTGCGGCAGAGCTTCGAGCTGAACTTCTTCGCTCATCAGAGCACGGCGCAAGCGGCGGTGCGCATCTTCCGTCGGCAGAAGATGGGCGGGGTCCTGCTGTTCAACGCCTCCAAGCAGGCGATCAATCCGGGGCCGGATTTCGGCCCCTACGGCCTGCCCAAGGCCGCGACCTTGGCTCTCATGCGCCAGTACGCGGTGGATCATGGCTCAGAGGGCGTGCGCTCCAACGCGGTCAACGCCGACCGCATCCGCTCGGGGCTTCTGACCGATGAGATGGTCAGGGCGCGCTCGGCCGCGCGCGGGGTGTCCGAGCACGACTATATGGCTGGCAATCTATTGGGCCGCGAAGTGACCGCTGACGATGTGGCCCAAGCCTTCGTCGACCTGGCGCTCGCGGAAAAGACCACCGGCGCGGTGCTGACCGTGGACGGCGGCAATATCGCCGCGGCGCTGCGGTAGTCCGCCTGGAACACCGCCTGAGACTGCGCTAAACCTAACCTAATTCAGAACGGCCTGATCGGCGGCCGCAATTGTGCTCGGGAGGTTCAGTTTCATGAACAAGGCCACTCTGTCGTTGTGCGTGCTCGCCCTGGCGGCGGGCGCGCAGCAGTCATCATCAGCCGCAACCTCAGCGCCGCCCTCCGCGCCCCCGCCTCATCTGCAGTGGTTCGTGCCCGACGGTCCCGATCCCAATTCACAGTACCGCTTGGGCCCCGATTCCCTGCCGCAGGACGGCGTGCCCAAGGGCGAAATCCGCGGGCCCTTCCATATTCAGAGCAAGGTGTTTCCCGGCACCCAGCACACCTACTGGGTCTATGTTCCGGCGCAGTACGACCCATCCAAGCCCGCCGATCTGATGGTATTCCAGGATGGGGCGATGTTCATGGATCCCAACGGCGACGTGCGCGCCCAGAACGTGATGGACAACCTGATCTATCGCCGGGAAATTCCGGTGATGATCGGCGTGTTCATCAATCCCGGACGCACGCCCCAGCAGGTCGAGCCCAGCCCGCAAACCGGCGCCGGCGACGGCACCACGAACCGCATCACCGAATACAACGTTCCTGACGACAAATACGCCCGAGTGATCACCGAGGAGCTGCTGCCGGTCCTGTACAAGGACTACAACATCTCCAAAAACCCCGACGATCACGGAATTGGCGGCACCAGTTCCGGCGCCATCGCCGCCTTCGAGGTGGCCTGGTTCAGACCCAACGCCTTCCACAAGGTGCTGAGCAACGTCGGCAGTTTCGTCGGCATGAAGGGCGGCTACATCTACGCGGACTGGGTGCTCGCCAACAAGAAAAAGCCCCTGCGCGTGTTTCTGGCCGATGGCCGCAACGATCATCGCGGCAAGCTGGGCGACCGCCCCTATGACCCCAAGCTCGACTGGTTCTATCAGAACGTCCGGCTGATGAAGGCCCTCACCAAGAAGGGCTACGACGTGAATTATTCCTGGAGCGTGAACCTGCACGGCCAGAAGTTCGGCGGCATGATCCTGCCCGACATGATGCGCTGGCTGTGGCGCGACGGGGCGCCTGCATCCACTTCGAAGGACGATGTGCAGGACCGCGGATTCCTGCAGCCGGCGGCCGCAAAATAGCGCGCCGGCCAACCGCGGAAGTTTACCAACTTGAGGAAGACATGGCGCTGAAAGTCATCGGTTCAGGCCTGGGGCGAACCGGCACCCTATCGCTCAAGGCGGCTTTGACCACCTTGGGCCTGGGACCCTGCCATCATATGGTGGAGGTGTTCGCGCGGCCTGAAAGCTTCGCTTTGTGGGTCGCCGCCGGCGCCGGAAAGCCGGATTGGGAGGCGATCTTCGAGGGCTTTCAATCGGCGGTGGATTACCCCACCGCCAAGTTCTGGCGCGAACTGGCGGCCTACTATCCCGACGCCAAGATTGTGCACTCAGAGCGCGATCCGGATGAATGGTTCGACTCGACCCAAGCGTCCATTTTCGCGCCCGACGGCCCCACATCTCGCCCGCCGCCGCACCTTGCCCCGTTTTTCGGAATGCTGCTGGACGACATCGGCGAGCGGCTGCATGACCGCGTTTCATGACCGACCATTTTCGCCGCCACAACGAAGAGGTCGCGCGCACGATTTCGGCTGATCGCCTGCTCATCTATCATCCGGGCGATGGTTGGGAGCCCCTGTGCGCCTTCCTCCAGGTCCCGGTCCCGACCGAGCCCTTCCCGGCGCTCAATTCCCGCGCCGAGTTCCGCCAAAGGCTCGAGGAAGCCAAAGGCGATCCGACCATGCTGCCAAAGCCCTGAGGCGGCCGGCTATTCCGCCGGCGCCAGCCCGCCCACGTTGGTGCTTGCGCCTTGCGCCTTGGCGTCCGCGCGCTCCTTGAGGAAGCGGAAGAACTCCACGCCCTCGCGCAGGCGCCGCTTCATCATGTCCCAGTCGGTCAGCATCTCGGCCACGATCGAGGCGATCTTGCCCGGACGGAAGTAGAACTTGCGGTAGAAGGTCTCCACCGAGTCGAATATCTCCTGGTGGCTCAGGTGCGGGTAATGCAGGGGCGCGATCTGCACGCCCTTGTCGTTGACCAGTTCGGCCTGCTCGGCGTTTAGCCAGCCGTTCTCCACCGCCTGATCGTACAGGAAGGTGCCCGGATAGGGCGCGGCAAGGGACACCTGGATGGTGTGCGGATTGATCTTGCACGCCCAGTCGATGGTCTTCTGCAGGGTCTCGCGGGTCTCGCCCGGCAGGCCGGCGATGAAGGTGCCGTGGATCTTGATGCCCAGGTCGTGACAGTCCTTGGTGAACTGCTCGGCGACCTCGACCCGCATGCCCTTCTTGATGTTGTGCAGGATCTGCTGATCGCCGCTCTCGTAGCCCACCAGCAGCAGGCGCAGGCCGCCGGCCTTCAGCTTCTCCAGGGTCTTGCGCGGCACATTGGCCTTGGCGTTGCACGACCAGGCCACGCCCAGCTTGCCAAGGCCCTCAGCGATCTTCTCGGCGCGCGGCAGGTCGTCGGTGAAGGTGTCGTCGTCGAACATGAATTCCTTCACCTGGGGGAAGGCCTTCATGGCGGCGGCGACTTCGTCGACCACGTTCTGCACCGAACGGGTGCGATAATTGTGCCCGCCGATGGTCTGGGGCCACAGGCAGAAGGTGCAGCGGCTCTTGCAGCCCCGGCCGGTGTAGACCGACACATAGGGGTGCTTCAGATAGCCGATGAAATAGTCCTCGATCCTCAGGTCGCGCTTGTAGACGTCGATCACCGACGGCAGGGCGTCCATGTCCTCCAGCACCGGGCGCTCGGGGTTGTGATGGATCACCCCCGCCTCGTCGCGATAGCTCAGGCCGAGGATTTCCGACCATGGCTTGCCGTCGGCCACGTCCTTGACGGTGAAGTCGAACTCATTGCGGCAGACGAAGTCCACGACCGGAGCGTCGGTCAGGCTCTCGTCGGCCTTCACCGCCACCTTGGCCCCGATCAGACCGGCCTTGAGCTTGGGATTGGCCTGCTTCATCGCGGCGATGCAGCGGACGTCCGACTCGAAGGAGGGTACGGAGGTGTGCACCACCAAAAGTTCGAAATCCTTGGCCTGGGCCACCACCTCCGCCAGCTGGATGCCCGCCGGCGGGGCGTCGATCAACTTGGAATTCTCCACCAGCGCAGCGGGCTGAGCGAGCCAGGTCGGGAACCAGAAGGACTTGATCTCGCGTTTTGCCTGATAACGCGAGCCCGCGCCGCCGTCGAAGCCGTCGAAGGAGGGCGCTTGAAGAAAGAGGGTGCGAAGCATGCTTTGTCCTACGCGAGCCAGGCGTCCCAGTCCGATGAAACGCGAAAAGATTGCGACCGGTTATCAGCCGCATGGCGGTTGGACCATATACCGGGCGTTTGCGCGCGCCAACCGAGGCCTTGCCGCTAGGGCGACAAACTGCGATCCTGCTGCGCAGGACGCCGCGGGCTGTGGCAAAGCTTGGAATTGGCGTTTAAGGTGCGCCACGCCGCCGCCAACCTTGGGGATGCTTGGATCGTGACGACTGCAACGGTGGCGCCCGCGCGCGGGCCAAACGGCAGACGCACGGCTGTGCTTGCCTCAACCGCGATCCTGTCCATGGCGCCGCTCCAGTCCGCGCACGCCGCGCCGGAGGACCCGTGGGAGCCGGCCAACCGGACCTTCTACATGGTCCATCAGGTTCTCGACGGCTTCTTCTTCGGCAAGGTCGTGCCGTTGTTCAGATCGATCCCCGCTCCGATCCGCACAGCCGTGCGCAACGTCATCGCCAACCTGACCGAGCCCGGCGTGGCGGCCAACGACCTGCTGCAGGGCCATCCCGAGGTCATGGTCCGCACCGTCGGGCGCATGGCCGTCAACACGACGGTGGGCGTGGGCGGCATGATCGACGTGGCCGCCCGCTCCGGTTTGCCCCATCACGACAACGGCTTCGCCGACACCTTCGGGCGTTGGGGAATTCTCGCCCGGGCCCTATCTGTTCATCACCATGGTGGGCCCGACGACTGTGCGCGACGGCGCCGGGACGGTCGCCGATATCCTCACCGACCCCTTCACCTGGACGCGGTTCTATCATCGCTGGACGGTGATCGACGTACGCGCGGTGTGGAGCGGCCTCGATCAGCGCACCGAGGCGGACATGCAGCTGCGCGCCATCGACAACATGTCGACCGACAGCTACGCCAGCCTGCGCTCGCTTTATCTGCAGAACCGCGCCGCCGTGATCGCCGCCGCGCCCGGCGCCGAGTCCGGCGGGTCGTCGACTCTGCCTTCATTGCCCGATTTCGGCGATCCCGCTCCCGCCGGCGCCGCGCCCGACTCCAACCCGCCGGCTTCGCCGGCGCCCGCCGATCCGGCGCTGCCGTCGGCCCCACCGCCCGGTCCGGCCGCCGCACTGGACCCGCCAAGGGCGCCTGTTGATCCATCCAGCGAGGTGCTGGCCGCCAATCGGACGGACGCAAGGCTGCTGGTCGCCCTGTCCGCCGCGAGCGATGCGAACCTGTAGAGTCGCCGACGGGCGGATGCTAGAGCCCTGGCGGGCGACGGAGACTCTCAAGCGTGCGCGGTGATCGTGTTCTGGTGACCGGGGCGTCCGGCTTCGTCGGCTCGGCGGTGGCGCGCGCCCTGAAGGCCCGAGGCGCGGACGTGGTCTGCCTGGTCCGCCGATCCAGCCCGCGCGGCAACTTGGAAGACCTCGGGGCCGAGTTGTCCTATGGAGACATGCGCGACCAGCCTTCTGTCGAGATCGCCGCCAAGGGCGCCCGCTATCCTGTTCCACGTCGCCGCCGACTACCGCATCTGGGCGCGCGATCCGGAGGAGATCGTCCGCGCCAACCGCGAGGGAACCGACGCGGTCATGCGCGCGGCCCTGGCCCGCGGCGTGGAGCGGATCGTCTATACCTCCTCCGTCGCCACGCTTGGGCCCGCGCCGGGCGCCGACAAGGACGCGCCCGCCGACGAGACCGGCGCGCTGACGCCGCAAACCGCCGTGGGCGCCTACAAGCGCAGCAAGGTGATCGCCGAGCGCTTGGTGGAGCGCATGGTGGCCGAGCAGGGCCTGCCCGCGGTGATCGTCAACCCATCCACGCCCATCGGCCCGCGCGACATCAAGCCCACCCCCACCGGACGGATCATCGTGGAGGCCGCCAACGGCAAGGCGCCGGCCTATATCGATACCGGCCTGAATCTGGTGCACGTGGACGACGTGGCCGAAGGGCACATCGCGGCCCTGGAACGCGGCAAGGTGGGCGAGCGCTACATCCTCGGTGGCCAGGACGTGGAGCTCAGCCGGCTGTTCGCCGATATCACCGAAATGGTCGGCCGCAAGCCGCCGACCGTGAAGCTGCCGCGCGAGCCGCTTTATCCCCTGGCCATGATGTTCGAGGCCGTGGCGCAGTTCACCGGCAAGGAGCCGATGCTGACCGTCGACGCCCTGAACATGGCCAAACGGCGGATGTTCTATTCCTCGGCCAAGGCCGAACGCGACCTCGGCTATAGTGCGCGGCCCTATCGCCAGGGCATCGCCGACGCGCTCGCCTGGTTTCGCGCCCATGGCTACGTGAAGTGATCGCGCTCGCGATCCTCGGCGTGCTGCCCCTGCTGATCTGGGTCGGACTGATCGGCGCCCACGGCGGATTTTGGCTGTGCGGGGAGCGGGACGACCGCATGACGCCGCCTGAGCCGGACGCGTGGCCCTCGGTGGTGGCCGTTGTTCCGGCGCGCGATGAGGCGGACGTGATCGCCCGTTCGATCGGCGCGCTGCTGGCCCAGGACTATCCGGGCTCGTTCCGTGTGATCCTGGTGGATGACAATTCGAGCGACGGCACCGCAAGCGCCGCGCGCGCTGAGGCTGAACGTTTGGGTCGCGCCGACCGCCTGACCGTGCAAATCGGCGCGCCCCTGGCCGCCGGCTGGACCGGCAAGCTGTGGGCGGTGAGCCAGGGGGTGGAGCGGGCCATGGCCGATGCACCGAAATACCTGTGGCTGACCGACGCCGACATCGGCCACGATAGCGACAATCTCCGCTCTCTGGTCGCGCGCGCGGAGGCCGGCGGCCTCGCGCTCACCTCCCTGATGGTGGAATTGCACTGCCGCACCTGGCCCGAGCGATTCCTGATCCCCGCCTTCGTGTTCTTCTTCCAAATGGTCTATCCCTTCGCCAAGGTGAACCGGCCGGGCAAGACTGCGGGCGCGGCCGGGGGCTGCATGCTGGCGCGATCCGGCGCCCTGGCGGCCGCTGGGGGAATCGCCGCCATCCGCAAGGCCCTGATCGACGACTGCGCTCTGGGCGCGCTGATGAAGCAGCAAGGTCCCATCTGGCTGGGCCTGACCCACCGGGCGCGCAGCCTTCGCCCCTACGACTCCCTCGGCCAGATCGGCCGCATGGTCTCGCGCTCGGCCTACGCCCAACTGGATTACAACTCCCTCAAGCTCGTCGGCGTGATCGTGGGCATGGGTCTGGTCTATCTGGCGCCGGTGGCGGCGGCGGTGTTCGGGCACGGCGCGCTGCGCCTTCTGGGCCTGGCCGCGTGGGCGATCATGGCCTTGTCCTTCCAGCCGATGCTGCGGTTCTATCGTCTCAGTCCGCTGTGGGGCCTGGCCCTGCCGGCCATCGGCGCGGCCTATACGGTGTTCACCGTGCAGTCGGCTGTGCAATTCTGGCGCGGGAAGGGCGGCTTGTGGAAAGGCCGCGCCCAGGCCATGGCATGACGATGAACATCGACTCCGCGCAGGACCTGGCCTCTGGCAAGGGTTCGACCGACGAGAACTTTCCCGTCGCCTCGGTGCTGATCGCGCCGCGCCACAGGCCCGTGGTGATGGCCTTCTACCGCTTCGCCCGCGCCGGCGACGACGTGGCCGACAACAGCGAGGCGACGCCCGGCCTGAAGCTGTCCCTGCTGGAGGACCTGCGCGCGGGCCTGACCGGCGAGAGCGATTTCAGCGCCGAGGGCGTGGCTCTGCGGGAGGCGCTTTATTTGCGCGAAATGTCGCCGCGGCATCCGCTCGACCTCCTGGAAGCCTTTCGTCGCGACGTGACCAAGCTGCGCTACGACAACTGGGACGACCTGATGGACTATTGCCGCTATTCGGCGTCTCCGGTGGGTCGCTTCGTGCTGGATGTGCACGGCGAGGACGAGGCGCTTTGGCCCATGAATGACGCGCTGTGCAATGCACTGCAGGTGATCAACCACCTGCAGGACTGCGGCAAGGACTCGGCGCGATCTGGACCGGGTCTATATTCCCCTGGACGCCCTGACCCAGACCGGGATCGGCGTGGAGGCGCTGGACGCGCCGACGGCGTCCCCGCGCTGCTAAGCGTGATCGCCGGCCTCGCGCGGCGGACCATGACGCTGCTGGAGGTCTCGCGCCCCTTCGCAAGCGAGGTCAAGGACGGGCGCCTGGCGTTGGAGATCGGCGTGATCCAGGCCCTGGCCGAGGACCTGTGCAAAGGCCTGATGCGGCGCGATCCCCTGTCCCAGACCGTGCACCATTCCAAGCCGCAGATGGCCGGCCTGGCGCTCGCGGCCATGGCCCGCACCGGCTTGTCGCGCCTGGGAGCCCGTCCATGAGCGCGCCCGACATGGCGGCCCTGGAAGCCAAGGTGGCCGGCAGCTCCTTCTACGCCGCCATGAAGCTGATGCCGGCCAAGAAGCGCGCGGCCATGTTCGCCATCTACGCCTTCTGCCGGGCGGTCGACGACATCGCCGACGATCTGGTGGGGGATCGCAGCGAACGGGCCGAGGCGCTGGAGTCCTGGCGACGCGATCTGGCCGCGCTCTACAACGACCAGGAGCCCAACCAGGCCGCGTTCCTGGTGGAGGCGGTGCGCGACTTCGAATTGGAACAGGATGATTTCCTCGCGGTGATCGACGGCATGGCGATGGACGTGGCCGGCGACATCGTCGCGCCGGACCGGCTGACGCTCGACCTCTATTGCGATCGGGTCGCCAGCGCGGTGGGGCGTCTGTCGGTCAAGGTGTTCGGCATGGAGCGCAAGGCGGGGGTCGATCTGGCCCACCATCTGGGCCGCGCCCTGCAGCTGACCAACATCCTGCGCGACCTGGACGAGGACGCCGCCATAGGCCGGCTTTATCTGTCCAAGGAATCCCTCGCCGCGGCCGGCATCACGGCGACCGACCCCAAGACCGTGACGGCCGACCCGCGCATCGACATGGCCGCCCGGGTGATCGCCGCCAGCGCCCGCCTGCACTACGCCGCCGCCGATCAGATCATGAAGAAGGCGCGCAAGGGTAATCTGAGGGCGCCGCGTCTCATGCGCGCCGCCTACGGCCGAATCCTTGAGCGCATGCAGGCGGTCGGTTGGGCGCCGCCACGCGAGCGGATCGGCCTGAGCAAGCTGGAAAAGCTGTGGGTGGTCGTCCGTTACGGACTGGCGGCGTGATCGCCAAGGTCCATGTGATCGGCGCGGGGCTGGCCGGGCTGTCGGCGGCCACCATCCTGGCCGAGCAGGGCGTGGCGGTGAGCGTCAGCGAGGCGGCGGGCCAGGCGGGCGGCCGCTGCCGATCCTACGTCGACCCCCAACTCGACATGATGATCGACAACGGCAATCACCTGGTGCTGTCGGGCAACCGGGCGGTTATGGCCTATCTCAATCGCCTGGGAACCCAGGACCGGCTGGTCGGGCCGGACAGCGCCGACCTGGCCTTCATGGACCTGCGCGACGGGACGCGCTGGCGGCTGCGGCCCAACGACGGGCCCCTGGCCTGGTGGATCTTCGCCAAGGACCGCCGCGCGCCGGGAACCGGACCAGGCGACTACCTGTCGCTGGCCGCGCTGCTCTTGCGCCACCCCAACAAACGCATCGATCAGGTGCTCAAGTCCTCCGGGGTCCTGTGGGAGCGGTTGCTGGAGCCTTTCTTTCTGGCCGCGCTCAACACCGAAGCCGCCGCAGGTTCGGCCGATCTGGCGGGCGCCGTCGTGCGCGAGACCCTGGCCAAGGGCGGCCAAGCCTGCCGCCCGCGCATCGCACATCCGAACCTCGCGGGCGCCTTTGTCGAACCCGCGCTGGACTATCTGGCGGCCAAGGGCGCGCCGGTGCGGCTGGGGCGACGGCTCAAAGCGATTATCGATGACGGCCGCAAGGTCACGGCGCTGGAGTTCGGCGACGGCACGGTCGATTTGGGTCTGGACGAGGCCGTCATCCTCGCCGTCCCGCCCAACCACGCCCAGGCGCTGTTGCCGGGGCTTGAGGCGCCCGACGAATTCCGCTCCATCGTCAACGGCCACTTCGCCTTGCCCGCCGCGGAGCGGTCGACCGACGCGCCCCTCATCACCGGCCTCATCGGCGGGGCGGCGGAATGGCTGTTCGTGTTCGAGGACCGTGTCTCGGTCACCGTGTCCGGCGCCGACGCCATCGTCGACGACAATCGCGAGGACTTGGCCGCGCGGCTGTGGGCCGACGTCGCCCGCGTGCTGGACCTGGGCGACAAGCCCATGCCCACCTGGCAGATCGTCAAGGAGCGCCGCGCCACCTTCGCCGCCACGCCGCAACAGGACGCCAAGCGCCCCGGCGCGCGCACCGCTCTGTCCAATCTGATCCTGGCCGGCGACTGGACCCGCACCGGCTTGCCGGCGACCATCGAGGGCGCGCTTCGCTCGGGCGAAACAGCTGCGAAACTGCTCCTCCAGGCCGGCTTCTGAGCTTTGCCCGCCGACAACGCGGGGCTAAGCTCGACTCGCCGTCAGACGCGGAGCGAGCCGATCAAACGACGCGCGAACAGGATTTCCGCGCTTGCGGCCAAGGGGGCCGATTTTCTGTACGCGGGCCTGGCCCGGCAGAACCGGTCGCAACGCGCGGCGAGCAGGGCGGCGGTCGGATGGGCTTTTTCGGCCTTCTGGCATCTGCTGTGCCTGGTGGTTCTGGTCCTGGAGGTCCATCCCTTCAATATCCCTCAGGAGACGCCCCTCGTCACCGTCGAGCTCCTGCCGCCCCTTGAGCCCCCATTGGAACGGATCGAGCCGCCGCCGCAGCCGGCCCAGCCGGCGCCGATCCGCCTGAGGCCGATCCAGACCGAAAAGCCGCCGACCGTGGTCGCCGCCAAGCCCATCCTGACGAGGCCGCTGACGGTCCAACCGCCCCCCGTACTAACCCCGCCGACCCCGGCGCCGCCTGTCCCGCCCAGCCCCAGCGAGGCGCCCCGGCAAAACCGGCCCGTGGCGATCAAGCCTATCGAGGTCCAGCGTCCGCCCGCGCCGGTGACCGCGGTGACCAATCTGAACAAACCGCTGGAAGTCCAGGCCCCGCCCACATTCGCGCCGCAGGTGGCCGCCCCGCCGGTTCAGGCGCCCGCGCCCGCCCCGCCCAGGCCCGTCTCGGTCCAAGCCCAATCCGAGGTCGTTCCGCAAAGGGCCGCGCCCCTGCCCGTCCTGACCAACGACCAGACGACGATCGGGCCGATCGAGATCAAGCCGCCGGACCATCCGCAAAGCGCCGCGCGGCCGGCCGGGGCGGCGTCGGGCGGTGCGACGGCGTCAGGCGGAGCGGCGGCAGGCGGCGGGCTCAGGCCCTATGACGGGCCGGTCGCCGGTTTCGACCAGCATGGCCTGCACACCACCCTCGGCTGCCTCGATCAGGACACCTATCACCTCAGCGAAGCCGACCGGGCGGCCTGCCTACAGCGGGTGGCGCGCGAGGCCCAGGGCGGGGGCGACCTCGGCCCGAACATTCCAGCCGACAAAAAGGCGGAATACGACCATCAGGTTGCCTGCCGCGACGCCTATTCCAACGCCCCCACGCCGAGCTTGGCCGCGGACTCGACCGGTTCACGCCTGCGCGGTTTGGGCAACGTGCCGAGCCTCAGCGACTGCGGGCCGCAGGATCGATAGCCGCTGGGACGTCGAACGTTTCGGCCGGCTCGCCTGCGCACCACCGCCGCCACATTCCGCGGAAGGCCGATTCCAGCGCCGGGGTGAATCGGTCGGGATCGCACAGGGGCGAGGCGGCCATGCTTGCCCTCAAGCTCCGCCTCAGGTCCGCCCGCCGCGGCGCATCCGCCGCCAATTCCGTGGCGATGCCCACGTAGTCTTCCTCGCAAGACGCGGCCAACTCCACATGGCCGATGACGTTCAGGAACCCGAGGGTCTGACGCGATACGGGCCGTTCGCCGGGCAGGGTCACTACCGGAACGCCCATCCACAACGCCTCGCAACTGGTCAGGCCGCCGCAGAACGGAAAGGGGTCCAGCGCGATGTCGATCTGGCCGTATTCGGCCAGCATCTGCACATGGGGCGACGGGCCGCGAAACTCGAGGCGTTCGGCGGGAATGCCCAGCCTGCCGAAGGCCTGGCCAATGCGCCGCCGCGTAAGGGAATCCTCCAGGGCTTTCCACTTGAGCGCCAGCCGCGATCCGGGCGTCGCCTTCAGCACCTCGGCCCACAGCCCGAATGACCGGAGGACCGATCTTGGCCAGATTGTTGAAGCTGCCGAAGGTAATCGGCGCGCCCTCGCGCGAAGCCGGGTCAATCGGCTCGGGCGCATAGGCCGGCGGGGTGTAGCAAAAGCGGCCGTACGGCAACCGCACCACCGCCTCGCTGCAGAACCGCTCCGCTCCCGCTGGAACGGCGGCTGCGTCCATCAGCAGGTAGTCGATGGCCGACAGGCCCGTGGTCGAAGGATAGCCGAGCCAGGAGGCCTGCACCGGCGCGGGCCGACGCGCGAACAGCTGCAGACGATGGCCGCCGGTATGGCCGGACAGGTCGACCAGGATGTCGATCTCATCTTGCCGAATGATGGCCTCGGCGTCCTCATCCGACAGGCCCACGATCACGCGCCACTCGTCCACCGAACGTCGCAACAGGCCGGTGAATTCATCATCGTCGTTCGTATTGTTGTAGTAGCAGAACACCTCCATGGCCTGGGGATCGCGCGCCATCAGCACCTTGGTCAGGTAGATGCCGACAGGGTGGAAGTTGAAATCCGCCGAGACAAAGCCGATCCGAAGTCGCCGTTCGGGATCGGCCGGATTGGCGTAGTCCGTGCGGGCCGGGCCCGGTCCCCCGCCGTGCCGCTCCGCCCACTTGAGATGCTCGACGAGCAGCGCCTGCGCGGAAATGTCCGTGTAGCCGAGCGCGAGCAGCCGATGGCTGTCGGCCTCGACGAAGTCAGGCTTGAGCGCAACCGCGCGGGCGAACGCCTCCGCCGCCTCCAGCGGCCTGCCCGCGTCCTGCAAGGCGACGCCCAGGCCGTGCTCGATCTTGGGATCATCGGGCGTAAGTTCGGCTGCCCGCTGGTAGAAACCGGCCGCCTGATCGTGCAGGCCCGCCCGTTGCGTCCCAACCGCGAGGTTGAGGCAGGCCTCTGCGTAATCCGGCTTCAAATCGACCGCCCGGCGGTAGCACTCAAGCGCCTCCTCGGGTCGGTCCAGGGCTACGAGCACCGCGCCCAGATTGTTGAACGCCTCCGCATGGTCCGACCGCAGGGCGATGGCGCGCCTGTAGCTCGCCTCGGCCTCCCCCAGTCGGTGCAAGGCCTGCAGGGCGCTGCCGAGATTGTAGTGGGCCGCGGCGAAGTCCGGCTTGAGGGCGACGGCGCGCTGATAGCTCGTCAGGGCCTCCTTCGGCCGCCCGAGCTCTTCCAAGACAACCCCGAGATTGTTATGGCCGGCGGCGTTGTTGGGTTGCAGATCGGCCGCGCGCCCAAGAGATTGCGCCGCCTCCTCAAGTTTGCCCTGGCTCTTGAGCACGGCGCCGAGGTTGGAGTGAGCCAAGGCGTGATTGGGCTGCAGCTTGATGACGCGTCGATAGGCGTCCGCCGCCTCGTCAAGCCGTCCCAGCGCCTGCAGGGCCACAGCGAGATTGAAATGGGCCTCGGCGGCGCCGGGGGCCAGGTCGATGGCGCGGCGGAACGCCTCCGCCATCTCCTCGTGACGACCCAGATCCAGCAGGGCCGCGCCGAGATTGTGGAAGTAGCTGGGCTCGCGAGGGTGAATGCGGATCGCCCGGCCGATCAGCTCAACGGCCACGTCATGGCGGCCCACCTGATGGGCCAGGACTCCGAACAGATTCAAGGCGTCGGCGTTGGTCGGGTCGATGGCCAGAATCTGTCGATAGATCGGCTCGGCGGCGTCTAGACGGCCGGCCTGATGGTGCGCCAGCGCGGCGGACAGCAAGGCGGGCGCGGAGACGGCCGATCCGCCCGACTCGGCGCCCGGCGGGGGGCGCCCATTGCTTGCCTTGGCCAACTGCTCCTCCTGTCGCGCCGTTCCGGCGCGCACTCATCTAGGCCGGAACCACGGCCAAGGTGAAGGGGGTGCATAGGACGCGTAAAATGGGTTAGAGCCTTGGGCATGGACGACGCTGGCGCCCTTCGTGACTTCGCCCCGCCGCCGCTTGATGCGGTTGAGCGTCTGGTGGAGCGCGCGAGCCACGCCCTGCTGGACCTGCAGCGCCCGGACGGTCACTTCGTGTTCGAGTTGGAAGCCGACTGCACCATCCCCTCGGAGTTCGTGCTGCTAAAACACTACCTCGGCGAGCCCGAGGACCTGGATCTGGAGCGCAAGATCGGTGTCTATCTGCGCCGCATCCAAGGCGCGCACGGCGGCTGGCCCCTGTATCACGACGGCGCCTTCGACATCTCCGCCAGCGTGAAAGCCTACTTCTGCCTGAAGATGATCGGCGACGACATCGATGCCCCGCACATGGTCCGCGCGCGCCAGGCCATCCGCGCTCACGGCGGCGCCATGGCGGTCAATGTGTTCACCCGCATCCAGTTGGCGCTTTACGGCGACATGTCCTGGCGCGAGATCCCGACCATGCCGGCGGAGATCATCATGCTGCCCCGCTGGTTCCCCATCACGCTCGGCAAGATGAGCTACTGGGCGCGCACGGTGATCGTGCCCCTGCTGGTGCTGATGTCGCTGCAGCCGCGGGCGAGGAACCCGCGCGGCGTGCACGTGCCGGAGCTGTTCGAGGACGTTACCCCCGTCCCGCGCGTGTCCAAGGGCGCTGACTTGAAGAAGACCTGGATCGTGGGCTTCAACGCCCTGGACGCGGTGCTCAAGGCCCTCATCCCGGTCTGGCCCAGGGGCCTGCGCCGGCGCGCGATCGAGCGTTGCCGCGATTGGGTGATCGAACGGCTCAACGGCGAGAACGGCCTGGGCGCCATCTATCCGGCCATGGCCAACAGCGTGATGATGTTCGACGCCCTGGGCTATCCGCCCGAACATCCCGCAGCGCGCCATCGCCCGCAAGTCGGTGGAGAACCTGTTGGTGGTCAAGGACCACGAGACCTATTGCCAGCCGTGCGTTTCGCCTGTGTGGGACACAGCACTCGCCGCCCACGCCCTGATGGAGGCCGGCGGCGAGAAGGCCGAGGCCAAGACGCTGGAGGCCCTGGCGTGGCTCAAGCCGCTTCAGGTGCTCGACATCAAGGGCGACTGGGCCGAGGCGCGGCCGAACGTGCGGCCGGGCGGCTGGGCTTTCCAATACCGCAACGACCATTATCCCGATCTGGACGACACCGCCGTCGTGGCCATGGCCATGGACCGGGCGCCGTACGCGGCTGGGCGCGGGGGCTGACTACGATGAAGCCATCGACCGCGCAGTGGAATGGACCGTGGGGCTGCAGTCAAAGAACGGCGGCTGGGCCGCGTTCGACGCCGATAACACCTATGACTACCTGAACAACATTCCCTTCGCCGACCACGGCGCCCTGCTTGATCCACCCACGGTGGACGTGGCCGCGCGCTGCGTCTCGCTATTGGCGCAACTCGGCGAGCGGCCCGAGACGAGTCGCGCCTGAAGCACGCCATCGACTACCTGGAGCGCGAGCAGGAGAAGGACGGCAGCTTCTGGGGCCGCTGGGGCGTGAACTACATCTACGGAACCTGGTCGGCCCTGTGCGCCTTCAACGCGGCGGGCCTGACACTGCAAGCGCCGGTTGTGCGCAAGGCCACGGACTGGCTCATGGCCATCCAGAACCCTGACGGCGGCTGGGGCGAAAGCTGCGACAGCTACGATCTGGCCTACCGGGGCTATCAGCCGACCGGCTCGCGCGCGTCCCAGACCGCCTGGGCCCTGCTCGGCCTGATGGCGGCGGGCCTGGTGGAGCATCCGGCGACAGCGCGCGGCATGGCCTGGCTGAGCGCCCATCAGGGCGCGGACGGCCTGTGGCCCGAGGAGGACTACACCGGCGGCGGTTTTCCGCGGGTGTTCTACCTGCGCTACCACGGCTATCGGAAGTTCTTCCCCCTGTGGGCGGCCGCGCGCTACCGCAACCTGATCAAGGGCAATACGCGCCACGTCGCGTTCGGCATGTGATGATCCTGGCCGCCGTCGGCATGCTGCGCGAAGCGGCCATTGTCAGGGGACCTCGGATCACCGCCGTGGCCGGCGGCGGACGGCCGGACCTGTTGCTTGAACGGCTGACGGCGGCGGCGCAGGGCGCCGTGGGCGTGCTCAGCATCGGCCTGGGCGGCGCGCTCGATCCGCACCTCAAGGTCGGCGATGTGGTCATTGCCGACGAGGTGATCGGCGAGGCTCGCCGTCCGGTGGACGAAGCCTGGGCCGACCGTCTGGCCGCGGCCCTTCCGGGCGCGCGACGGGCCGTGGTCTACGGGTCGGACCGGATGATTCTCAAGGCCGCCGACAAGGCCGTTCTCCACGTCGAAACCGGCGCGGCCCTGGCGGATATGGAAAGCCACGTGGCGGCGCGTTTCGCCGCCGAGCGCGGGCTGCCGCTAGCGGTCGTGCGGGTGGTGTCGGATACGGCCTCAACCGATCTCCCGCGGGCGGTGACCTGTGGCCTGAAGCCCGATGGCGGGATGAACCTGATCGGCGTGCTGGCCGCCCTGGCCGCCGACCCGCGACAACTGCCCGCCCTGATCCGCACCGGCCGGGACGCGGAGACGGCGTTCAGGGCCCTGCAGGCCCTGACGCCGCTCCTGGAGCCTTAGCAGGCCAGATCGGACCAGACGTAGTGTCCGACCACCGGGCTCCAGACCCACTGACCGCAAGCCGGCCCGGGATAGCCGTAGCCATAGCCGTAGTAGCCCGGTCCATAATAGCCGCCGATCAGGGCGCCGGCGGCCAAACCGCCCAGGAAGGCGCCGCCGACGTAGCGTCCGCCGCGGTAGTATCCCCCGCCATAATGGCCGCCGCCGTAGTGACCGCCGCCGGAATAATGGCCGCCGCCCCCGCCGCCGTGGCCGCGGGCCGACGCGGCCACGGGCGCGGCGATCAGGGCGATCGCCGCCAGGGATGCAATGATCTTGTTCATGGAAACCTCCGTCAGGAGGCCTGGGAGCCGCACCATGCGGTCGAAGGTCTCAATCGTGAGGTGAATTTTCGCCCCGCGCACATGAACCGGCGCTGAATGGCTAATGGGGCTGTAGAGCCTTTATGAGGGCTCGGTCTCGCTCGCATCGGCCCTTGGGCGATTGGCGAAATAGCCGTACTCGCCCTGGATGACCACCTGGGTCAGAACGCCGGTCGCGCTGGCGGCGCGGGCGCGGCGCAAGGCGCACACCTGGGCCTCATCGCGCGTGCGGCAGGGGTCGCTGAAGGCGCCGTCGTGTTCGACAGCCCATCCCTCGCCGTGCTGCATCACCGCGTAGATTGACCTGGGAGGCATCTTCGCCATGAGGACGGCCTTTCGGGGAAATATCCTGCGCCCCGAAATGGAAACGGGGCGCAGGCTTTACCGGTTTAGACGGATTGCAGTTGGGCGGCGGACATCTTGCCGCTCTTGCGGTCGCGTTCCAGTTCGAAGCTGACCTTTTGGCCTTCATGCAGGCCATTCAGACCCGCGCGCTCGACCGCGGAGATGTGCACGAACACATCCGCGCCGCCGTCGTCAGGTTGAATGAAGCCAAAGCCCTTGGTGGTGTTGAACCATTTCACAGTGCCGACAGACATAGATTATTTCCTTAGAGAGAATAGAAGGCGCACCCTTTTCTGAGGGCGCGATCAAATTGCCTTAGATCAGTGAGGCAAATCCGGCGCTCAATCCAAATTGAGCAAGGGAGAGCGACCGAAATTCAGCGATATTCGACGCGCGAAATCTCGCACAAATCGTCGCATCCGACAAGTTTAATTTTCGTCGGCGAATGCGGGTCAAGCGGTCAATCCCTTGCCACGTCGGCGCCGCGACCTGCCCGAGGGCCGCACAGAAAAAGAGCCCGGCCGAAGCCGGGCTCTGCGCATGTTGGAACTGAAGCTCGCGCTTAGAAGTTGATGTCGATCGTCGCGCGGCGGTTCAGCGGTTCCTTCACGCCGTCGGGGGTCGGGACGGCCAGATCGGACTTGCCCTTCCAGTCGACGGTCATGGTGGTCTGGGCGATGCCCAGGCCCGACAGGGAGTCGGCCACCGCCTTGGCGCGGCGTTCCGACAGACGCAGGTTGTACTTCACCGAGCCGGAGGTGTCGGTGTAGCCGACGATCGCCACCTTGGTCGCGTGACCGCTCATGGCGTAGCTCGCGGCCGCTTGCACCACCGACTGGGCTTCCGGCGTCAGCACATACTGATCGAAGGGGAAGTAGACGATGAACTCGCGAGCCTCAGGCGCCGGCGGAGGCGGCGGGGGAGGCGGCGGAGGCGGCGGAGGCGGCGGAGGCGGCGGAGGCGGCGGGGGAGGCGGCGGAGGCGGAGGCGGAGGCGGCGGAGGCGCAAAGGAATAACGCCAGCCGATGGTGATCGAAGAGCCCGACGCGGACTTGCCCGTGACCACCGCGCTGTTGCTGCCGAAGATGCTGCTGAGCGTGGCCGTGGTCGTCGGGTTTTGCACCTGGACGTAGCGGTACGTCAGGTCGATGTCGTTCTGCGGGTTGACGTTGAAGGACAGACCGGCCAGGACCTGCCAGGCGCCCAAAGTGCGCTCTATCCCGCTTGTGGTGTAGGTCGCGCCGGAGATGACACCCTTGCCCGATCCGGAGGCCTTGAACTCATCGACGCCGCCGCCGATCCCGACGAACGGGTCGATCTTGGACTGCGGCAGAATATCGTAGATGAGGTTCGCCATAACGGTCGAACCGGACCAATTCCCGCTGACGTCGGTGAAATAGTTGTTCAGCTGGTTGACGTTTAGAACAAAGGATTTGATCGGGTTCTGCCGATAAGAGCCTTCGACCTCGACGCGCCAATTGCCGTTGAACTTATAGCCCACGCGGATGTCGCCCATGGCGGCATCCCCGCTGTGCGTATAGCCCGTGACGGCGGTCCCCCCGTAGATGCTGGGAAGGTTGCCGGATTCTTCCAAAACGTTAGGCATGTGTGCGCCGATATCGACAGCGCCATACCAGCCATTGGTGGCGGCCTGAGCTCCGGACGCCGCAAAAACAGCCGCAAGGGCCGCCCCAGCGAAAAGCATTGATTTCATTGAATGAACCCTCTGATCTGCCCTTTGGGTCGGCCCAGGATCAACTCGGCCTTACTGCATAAAGACCAGAACAGGTTTTACTTGGCAATCACCACACGCCGTTCCTTCACGCTGATCCATCTGGACTTCACGCGGCAATGCGTTGCGCCACGCCTTGAGCGCTCTTTGCCTCGCAGCCCTTTAGAGCCCCCGCGCCACACGGAATCCGTTATTGTAGATGCGGTTGGCGACCAGATCGCGGCCCCGCCGCGCCGCGCGCAGGTAGCTGGCGTAGCGGCCCCAGGCGCCGGCCCTGAGCCTATGCCATTTGCAGTCGCCGGCCATGTCGGCCGAACCGTCCGCGGGCGCGCCGACGTAGCTGTCCGAATAGCAGTCAGCCACCCACGACCAGACATTGCCCGTCGTGTCATACAGGCCGAACGGATTGGGCTTAAAACGCCCCACCGGAGCGGTGAAGGCGTAGCCGTCGTGGCAGTTGTGCGCCGCCCAGGCGGGGAACACGGCCTGGGTGTCCAGGTCCGGCCCATCGGCATAGGCGCAGGCGGCGTCCGGATCATCGCCCCACCAGTAGGCGGTCACCGTCCCGGCGCGGTTGATGTACTCATATTCCGCCTCCGACAGCAGCCGATAGGCGTGGCCGGTCTTGCGCGACAGCCAGGCGGCGTAGGCCGTCGCGTCCACTGAGGACACGCAGGTCACTGGATGATCGAGGGTCTGGGCAAAGCCCGGATTGCGCCAGTTCCGGCTGGTCTTGGGCTGAGGGCCCGGCTCGTCGGTGTGGCACCAGTCGCCGGCGTCATAGCCGGTGTCGGCCACAAACCGCGCGAATTCGCCCACGGTCACCGGATATTTGGAAACGGCGAAGCTGTAGCCGATGCGCACCCGGTGGCGGGGATCCTCGCGCGGGTCGCGGTCGGCCTCGCCGGGCGGCGATCCCATGGTGAACTCGCCCGCCGGAACCACGATCATCTCGGGGTATTGCGGCCCGTCCCACAGTTCCAGCGGCTCGGGCAGGACGCGCCAGATGATCGGCGGACTGTCGATCGCGGCGGCGGCCAAGGGAGCGGCGGCGGCGATCATGGCCGAGGTGCGCGCCTTGATTTCGTCGATCTCGCGCGTGAGGCGAAGATGATCGGCCCGATAGGCGGCGAAGTGGTCCTGCCGCGCTTTCAGCCAGGACGAGGCGTCGTCGGCGCGAGCCGCAAACCCCGCGATGCTCGCCGCCGCGACGGCGGCAGCGACAATCCTCGCCCAGTTCATGGTCTGCTCCCTGCTGCCAAACCTCAAAGCGTGCGGGCCACGCGGAAGTCATCGCCGTGGCCGCGAAAATCCGCCTGGACTCCCACGCGCCAGGCCGATCGCAGGGCCGGCGCAGGCGCGCGCCAGGACCCGCCGCGATGGGCGCGTTTGCCGCAGTCGCCCGCGAGGTTGGCCGAGCCGTCCACGGGCGCGCCCGCGTAGCTGTCGTTCCAGCAATCCTGCAGCCAAGACCAGGCGTTGCCAGTGGTGTCGTATAGGCCGAAGGGATTGGGTCCAAAGGCGCCCACCGGCGAGGTGAAGACATAGCCGTCGTGACAGGCGTTGACGCCGCGCTCGGCGAAGGCGGCCTTCAGGTCCAGGTCCCCGCCGTTGGCGTGGGTGCAGGCCGCCGCGGGATCATCGCCCCACCAATAGGCGGTTATTGAGCCCGCCCGATTGGCGTATTCGTATTCGGCCTCGCTCGGCAAGCGGTAGGCATGGCCGGTCTTGCGGCTGAGCCAGGCGACGTAGGCCTGCGCGTCGTTCCAGTTCACGCACACCGCCGGGCTGTCATTGGTCTGGGCGAAGGCGGGATTACGCCAGCTGCGTCCCGCCCGCACGTCCCACACCCCGCCCTCCACCGTCAGGCAGCTGTTTCCCGCGTCGTAGTGCGTCTCGGCCACGAAGCGGGCGAACTCGCCCACCGTGACGGGATATTGGGAGACCGCGAAGGCGTAGCCGATGCGCACCCGATGGCGCGGACCCTCGTTGGCCTGACGCCCGGGCTCGCCAGCCGCCGATCCCATGGTGAATTCGCCCGCGGGGACCACGATCATCGGCGGCAGCTCGGGCCCGTCCCACAATTCAACCGGCTTTCCCGATGCGCGCCAGATCGCCGGGGCGCGGTCCACGGCCGCCGGATCAAACGGCGCAGCCGTCGCAATCATTGTCGCCGTCGCGGCCTTGAGCCTGGCGATCTCGGCGTCGGGATTGGAGTGCGCGGCTTGGTAGGCGGTGAAGCGCGCCTGGCGGTCCTTTAGCCACGAAGCCTCGTCGGCGCGGGCTGCGACCGCGGCCAGACCGTAGCATACGAGCGCCGCCATCCTTGCCCAGCCCATCAGCGCCTCCCCTTGCGCCCAGCTGCATGGCCGAGGCGCTTTCTCGGTGAGGCTAGGGCTTCAGGACGGCTCAGACAATCGCGCCGGCTATTGCGCCGCGGGCTTGCCCTGAGGCCCCTGCCCGTTGGGCACGCCGCAGCGGGCCAGCACCTCGCGCAGGTCGCGGATGGGCGGGAACACCTCATTGTTCCAGTCCGCGCCCTGGGCGTCGTGGGCAGCCTGCTCCATCTCCACGATCTCCTTGTCTTCCTTGAAGATCTGCTCGGTGAACATGGTGATGAAGGGCCAGGCCAGGTCGATCACGCCGGGAACGGAGGGCCGCTTGACCGACAGATAGCCGAAGGTGCGGTTGGTGCGCTGGTCCTTGTCCAGCGGGGTGTAGCCCAGCCACACGTGCAGCACCGGCGCGCCGTCGCCCACCCACACCTTCAGGTCCTGATAGGGATAGCCGGTGCGGATGGTCATCAGGTCGGCGTTGTCGCCCTCGCCGCGCTTGCGCACCACGCCCAGGATGGCGGTCTCGCCCACGGTCGAGGAGCCCTCGGTGCGGCTGAAGGTGTAGTCGACCTCGGCCCAGTCCGGCCCGTGGCGGCGACCCAGGCACTTGGCCTTGATCATGCCCATCTGCTTGCGGTGCAGAAACTGGTGGTTCATGTCGAACAGGTTCTCGTGCATGAACGTGTAGTGGGCGGCCACCTCGCGGTTGAGCTGCCGGGTCTTGTAGGACGGGTCGGCCTTGGACCCGAGCGTTGTGGGCAGGGCGTGAACGTCCGCCAGGACCGGATCGCCCGGGAAGATGAAGATCAAGCCGTCGACCTCGCGGCAGGGATAGGCCTTCACCCCATTGGGCAGGCGCTCCTTGCCCAGGTAGGGCACGTCCACGCACTGGCCCGAGGCCGCGTCATAGGCCCAGCCGTGATAGCCGCACTTGACCGTGCAGCCCTGCACCACTCCATGGGTCAGGGGCACCTGGCGGTGGGCGCAGCGATTCTCAAGCGCGAACAGTGCGCCGTCCTTTGAGCGGACCACGGCCACCGGCTCGCCGGCGTAGGTGCGCGCCAGCATCTTGCCGGGCGCAAATCCTCGGACCAGGCGATAGGGTACCAGAAGTCGGGATGGCAGTCGGTGCGCCGCAGATCGACCGCGGAAGCGAATTCGGAAGAAAGATCGTCAGCCATGAAGCCTCCAGAAAGGCCTTACTCCTCCTCCCCTGCGACAGCGGGGGAGGGGGACCGCCTGAAAGGCGGTGGTGGGGGCCAGCGCCAAGTTGAGCCCCTTCCACCACACTTCGTGTGGTCCCCCTTCCCCGTTCCGCTGCGCTTCACAGGGAAGGAGAAGTGAAGGCCGTAGAACCTACTCCGCCGCCTCGACCACGCCCTTGCTGGCGCGCGGGTTCTTGGCGCGGATCTCGGCCAGCTTCTTCTCAACATGGCTGGAGAAGACGAAGTCGGCCGGGCGTTGTTTGTCGATGGGAATATCGGCCGCCATCGCGCCGTCGGTTTTGATTCCGCGCAAAGAAATGGCCAAAAGCTTCAGCGGATTTTCACCGAGTTCCGCGACCGCCGTGCCCTCGAAACCGCAGTGGACCATGCAGTCGGCGCATTTCTCGTAATTGCCGACGCCGTAGTCGTCCCACTTGGTGTCGTTCATCAGTTCGGCGAAGGTCTTGGTATAGCCCTCGCCCAGCAGGTAGCAGGGCTTCTGCCAGCCGAACACGGTGCGCGCGGGCATGGACCAGGGGCTGCATTCATAGGTCTGGTTGCCGGCCAGGAAGTCCATGAACAGGTCCGACTGGGTGAAGGACCAGGCCTTGCCGCCCTTGCCGCGCTTCAGGATCTCGCGGAACAGGGTCTTGGTCTTGTTCCGGTTCAGGAAGTGCTCCTGATCGGGGGCGCGCTCATAGCTGTAGCCCGGCGATACGGTGATGCCGTCCAGGCCCAGGGCCGTCATCTCGTCGAAGAATTTGGCCACCCGCTCGGGGTCCGAACCGTCGAACAGGGTGCAGTTGATCTGGGTGCGGAAGCCCTTGGACTTGGCCAGCTTGATGGCCTCCACGGCCTTCTCATAGACCCCGTCCTCGCACACCGACTTGTCGTGCATGGCCTGGTCGCCGTCCAGGTGGATGGGGGAATTTTGGAT
>CAWDPL010000039.1:30000-49023 GCA_963804105.1 uncultured Alphaproteobacteria bacterium | reverse complement strand
CCCTTCGCGCCAGCCGTCAACTCCGGTATTGGGTGGACAACTCGCGATGGTCGGCCAGTGTTTTCGCACTGATGCTTCGCCGCTCACGGCGAGTGATTGAATGGTCATGCCGCCAGCCAAAACGGCGAACCTGCGACGGTCAGGGCCGAGGTTCTAAGACGCCAATAGACCCGCACCGACAGCAGAGCTTGTATTGGGCGCAGCTCACCCAGCTTAAGGCTACTTGTATCGGCGCGCGTCTTTACCGCAATCAATTGGGCCGCCGGGTGAAGGGCCTCTAGGCTTTCCGGGCGATCTCATCGAGCGGAGCTATCGGCGCGTGGGTCGTTTGGAAAGAATTGCCATTCCTTTGGTCTGGGATTATCGCGTTCGCTCAAATTCTCGACGCCGTCAAAGGCGTGTTCCCGTGGGCGAAGGAACACAAGGCGGCGGGCGATCTTACGATTGCCTTAGAGACTATCTACATAGACGCTGAGGCCGATTGGGAGACGATTTACGCGGGCGGACTATCCGACGCCGATATCTCCAAACGACGCACGCGACTGCAAAAGCTCCAGCTGGAAACGGAGCGGAAACATTTCCACGACGGTTTCGAATTTCCGGCGAAAATGGTTGTAGCTGCGGCTCGTGAAGCCGATTTATATTTCGAGCAGCACTTTGGTAAGGACGGCAATCCATGACGGACAGCACCAAGCATTCGCAGGGCCATTGACGTGACCCCCGTTTCTCATCCAGCCATAACGAGATCCTGGGTTGATCTGAGCCTGGGTTTAGGTGGGTGGCAAGAGGCGTCCGCGCGGAGCCCCCAGGCTGCGCAGCGCGGTCGCCGTCGTCTCCGCAGATGGCGCGGGCGTAGTCCCTGGGCGTCATCCAGCCGAGCTTGGAGTGGGGGCGTTGCTCGTTGTAGTCGCGACGCCAGGTTTCCAGCACGGCCCGCGCATGCGGCAGTGAGCGGAAGAGCGTCTCGTTCAGCAGCTCATCCCGCAGTCGGCCATTGAAGCTCTCGTTGTGGCCGTTCTGCTGAGGCTTGCCCGGCGCGATATAATGCCAGCCGACGCCGGTCTCGTCGGCCCAGCCGAGGATGGCGTTGGAGGTGTATTCCGTGCCGTTGTCGCTGACGATGGTGTCCGGACGCCCGCGCTGGCCGATGAGAGCGTCAAGCTCGCGAGCCACCCTGCGTCCCGACAGCGACGTGTCGGCCACCAGGGCCAGGCACTCGCGCGTGCAGTTGTCGATCACGGTCAGGATGCGGAAGCGCCGCCCGTCCGTCATCTGGTCGGAGACGAAGTCCAGACTCCAGCGCTGGTTGGCCGCCAGCGGCGTCTCGATCGGCCGCCTTGTGCCCATGGCCCGCTTGCGCCCGCCGCGACGGCGCACCTCAGACGCTCCTCGCGGTAAAGGCGCTGGACGCGCTTCTTGTTCACCGCATGACCCTCGCGTCGCAGCAGCACGTGCAGCCGGCGATAGCCGAAGCGTCGCCGTTCCTGGGCCAGGGCCTTCAGGCGCTCGCGCAACGCGCCGTCGTCCGGCCGGAGAGCCTGATAGCGCACGCTCGTCCGGTCGGTGCTGATCACCCGGCACGCCCGCCGCTGGCTCATCTCGTAGGTCGACTGCAGGTACGCCGCAGCCTCCCGATGGGCGGCGGGCGTCACCATTTTTTTCCAAGCAGATCTTTCAGCGCGACGTTGTCGAGCATCGCGTCCGCCAGCATCCGCTTCAGCTTGGCGTTCTCGTCCTCCAGCGCCTTCAGACGCCGGGCCTCCGACACATCCATGCCGCCGTACTTGGCCTTCCACTTGTAGAAGGTCGGCGAGCTCAGCCCGTGCTTACGGCACAGGTCCGCCACCGGCACGCCCGTCTCCTGCTCGCGCAGGATCGCGATGATCTGCTCTTCCGTGAACCTTGATCGTTTCATTCGTCCGTCCCTTCCTTGGGGCGGACTCTAATTATTTCTGGAGGAGTTTCAGGGGGTCACGTCACCATTCGCAGCCCGAAGTCCTGCAAAAGAGCATCTTCCCGAACTTCCCGGTTCGCACTCAGATGCCTTCCGGCGCGAAGGTTCCCGTGGGTTCGATCCCGTCGGCGGGGACCGCGCCGACCAGCGCGCGCAACGCGCCCGCGAAGCGCTAGTCATGTAAAAAAAGATCGGGCCGCCGTTCACGGACAACGGGGAGCGCATCTGCATGGACAGCGCGAACTTCCCGACTTTCCGAACGAAAGCCTCCATGCCGTCGTTGCCGCCGCGTACCTCGGAGACCCGCGCGGTGCCGAAATCCCTGGCCTCGAGTTCCAACGCTCGCAGCAAGCCGAAAGGTTGAGCCAAGTGCTATCCGATGGGTCGGCTCGCTGGTAATCGATTGCTACCAGCGTGTCGAGATCAGTCCAAATTCCGCACCCCCACCTCCGAAATTCGGAGCGTCCGCTCGTCGGCGGGCATCCGAAGTCTACCCCGCGCCGCTTGCCTTGGCCTCCAGCAGCCCGCGCACCCGCTCGGCCGCCGCCGGCGTCGCATTGATGGAAGTGCCGGCGCCTTGCGGCGCAGGCGAGCCAACCAATAGGCCGACCACCCCCCGGTGAACGAGGTTGGCCAAAAACCTGGCGTGCCGGTCCCCGCCACCGATGTCGAACACCATGGTCGGCCGTCCGGCGCCCACCGCTTCGGACACCATCGACACGCTGTCGCCTGTGACCACCAGACGGTCGGATAGGGCCAGGATGCCCAGATAGGGGTTGTCGCCCTGCTCGTCCCAGATCAGCGCGCGGGGATCGGCGCCGAACGCCTCGTGGAACAGGGCCTTGACCGCGTCCGGCGTACGCCGCGACGGCGTGACGACCAGTCCCCCGTCCGGCCCCATCAGGCGTTGCAGACGGGCGATCAGCTCCTGCGCTTTTTGCGGCGTGAAGGGATGGCGCTTGGTCGAACCGCCCAGCAGCACGCCGGTCAGAGGACGCGGCAGATGCGCCAGCCGCGCGCGCCAGGCCTCGCCCGCCTCGGCCAGCTTTTGCGCGGTCACGTCGTGCAGGGCCGTGTCGATCTGCATGACATTGGGACCGTCGATCCCGTCGTGCCGCATGGCGATGACCAGGTCGAATTCGCCCAGCGGCGCCAGCGGGTTCTGGATGTGCACGGCCAAAGTGCGCCCGCCGCTGGCCCGCTTCACGGCGATGGCCGCCTTGGCCGCCCGGCGGCTGCAGCTGATGATCAGGTCGGGCCATGGCGGCGCAAGGCGATCCTTAGCCGGGTCCAGGCCCTTCAGCGTCAGCGGCCACAGGCCCGGCGGCGCCAGGGACCACGGCGCCTTAAGGCCGATGACCTTTTCCTCGCCGCCCAATCCGATGGCGTTCACCAGTCCCCGCGCCTGGCTGCGGAACCCCGCCTCGCCCGTCGTGACCCACCAGATGACCGGCCCGCTCATCGGCGCGCCTTCGCCCAGGACGGCTGGGGATAGGGCGTCAGCAGGTCGTGGGCCATGATTACGGTCAGGGGAATCTCCGGCTTGCCGCGCCGTCCGACCGAAAAGCCCGACATCGGCATGAGCGATGCGAAATGAGGGGCGATCCTAGACAGCTCCTGGGCCACCGAGGGTCCGCGACCGATTATCAGCGCGTCGTGGCCGACCAAGCCGCCCGCTTCGGCGCGGAAGGCGTATTCGCGAGGTCCGGGTTAAACACCACCACCGGCTCGCGGTCGCCCAGCGCCTGATCGATCTTGCCCGCCTCGTTCCATTCCACGGCGACGACGAACTGCCCCGGCTTGTCCAACAGCCCTGCGCGCTCCAGTTGCCCGCGCAGGGGCGCCCAGTCTATGGCCTCATAGGTCGGATCGGTCTTGGGAAAGGCTCTCGGGAAGGCGTCGCGCACCCAGGCCGTGGCCGCGTCGCTGACCGCCAGGGCCCAGAACGCCAGCAGCAGTCCCGCCGAGATCACCGCCCACCTTGCGGGCCAGGCCTGACCGGAGCGGGCCAAGGCGTCGCCCAGCACCGGAAACAGCATCAGCCATCCCGGCATGGGCCAATGCGGCAGGACCTTGGAGCCGAACAGCGGCAAGAGAGTGAACAGGACGATGGTCGGCGCGGCGGCCATCAGGCACAGCCATGAACGCGGATCGCGCGGACCGGCCTTCACCGCCCCCCATCCGGCCCAGACCAGGGGGACGGCGACCCACGGCAGCAGCAACGCCGCCTGCCCCACCAGACCGATCAGCGCTCCCAGCGGCGTCAGATGGCGCGGGGCGCCGCGCGCGGTCTGGAAGGTGAAGGATATCCACTGGTGCTGGCCGTTCCAGATCAGAACCGGCGAGGCGATCACAAGGATCAGGGCTCCGGCCAGATAGGGCCACGGCGTTCGCAGCTGCGCCCTTCCCGCCGCCGTCGTCAGCATGAACAGGCCAAAGCCCAGACCAACCGTCGCCGCTTGATACTTGGACAGGGCCGCCAAGCCGAGCCAAAGGCCCGTCGCCGGCCACCACAGCCAACCGCTTTCGCCTTCGCCCACCCCGGGAAAGAAAATCCGCGCCAGGCAAAGAGCGGCGGCCAGCTCGCAGAAGATCAGCGGGCCGTCCGGCAGCACCCATTCGCCCGCCGCCAGGGTGAAGAAGGCCGACAGGTTGAGCGCCAGGACCGCCCAAACCCCGGCCGCCTCGCCGAACAGGCGGGCGGTGAAGCGGAACATCAGCCAGGATGAGCCGGCGAACAGGGCGATGAACGGAAGGCGCGCCCAGCGGCCGTAACCGAACGCTTCCCCGCCCACATGCGCCAGCCATTGATGCATCGGCGGATGATCGAAATAGGACAGGTGCAGGTCGCGCGAGACGGCCGTGGAATAGGACTCGTCCATGCCCAGCCCCATGAAGGCCGAGGCGATCAATCGTACGACAACGAAGGCGCCGATGACCAGCAGGACCCGGCGCTCGGCGTCCGAGACGGCGCGCGTCATGTCAGCCCGGCTCGCTCGGGCCCGCCTGGAGGGTCTTGGCGAACACGACGCAGACGCTCATGGCCAGGGCCCCCACGCACAGCCACCACTCCTGCCACAGGCCGAAGCCCACCGCGCTGATGACGATATAGACCGTGGCCGTGGCGGAAGCGACCGCTGCGAACAGACGTTGACCTTCAACGTGCGCTGCGATCCTGAACCACAGCCAGACCCAAAACCCGGTCCCGAGCAGCGCCCCGGGCGCGCCAAGCTCGTACCATAGCTGCAACGGACCGTTATGCGGGTGCAGCGGCACGACGCCGGGGAAGGTGCGGCTCGCGTCCAGGCCCGCGCCGCGCAGGGGATGCTGGACGAACTGGTCGGCCACGAAACTCCAGATGCGCAGCCGTTCGGCCCAGGAGGGCGGCAGATGCGGCTTCATCTGCGCATACAGGCCCCAGTGGTCGATCGCCAACATGAACAGGGGCGTCAGCAGCATATAGGCGGCCGTCAAGCCCATCACCGCCAGGATCGCCGGCCGTCCGAACCGGCGCACCAGGAAATACATCGGCAGGCTCACCACCAGTGCGGCGCTGGGTGCGAAGCCCCGCATTAAAATCAATAAAAGAGGCACGAAGGCCGCCAGCAGCACGGCCAGCGGCGTGCGCCCTTGGCGGTGGAGCAGCATGCCGAGCGGCCATACCAGAACCGCCGTGGCGAAGCCGCCTTGAGCCAGGGCGCGTATGGCGAGATCCGGCCGGGTATGCTGGTGAACGGCAGCCATCATGGCCTGATAAATGGCCGCGCGAGATAGACCTTCCTCCGTCAGCAGCGCCAGTCCCGCCAGGAGCGCGAAAGCCAGCCATGTCAGGGCGCGTTGGGCGTTGGCGCGTTCCATGCGGGCAAACGCAGTCACCAAGGCGGTGCAAAGAACCAGCTGCAGGGCGAGGTGCCAAATGGTGGCGCGCGACAAGGTCTTGATCGAACCCAAGCCGTGCAGATTGGGCGCCGGAGTCCAGACAAGGCCCACCGCGGCCCAGGCGACCAGAAGCGAAAGCAGGATGATTCCCGTCCAGTCGCTTCGTGACGGCCGTGCAACCGCCAGGCAAGCGGCGCCCGCCAGCCCCACCACGGGCGCGAACCCGCGCACGCCCAGGAACAGGCAGAAGGGCGTCATCACGGCCAGGAACGCGAACACCGCCAGCAGGAAACGCTGAGTGAACAGATTGCCGGCGCCGGGAGCCTGAGGCGGCGAAGGGGGCATGGGCCGGGGCTTAGGCGGCGTGCGGCTTAGGCTGGGCGCCCGATAATCCACGAACAAATCGCTTGAAGGCGGCCGACACGCGGTGACGCCGCTGCTCCCACGCGGCGACCCGATCGGACACCACCCAGTTCATCTGCAGCACTCGGCGCGGGCCGACATAGGGCTCATGACCGTGCCAGGACTTGTCCGAACGCTTGAACGCCAGCAGACTGCCGAAGTCAGGCGGCACCTCGGCGGCGGCGGCCTTGAGGTCATCGCCGCTGCGCAGCAGCCGCAGGCGCCCGCCGTCGGCTTCCCATCGCGGGTTCAGATAGACCAGCACCGTGATGATCTTGGTCTTGGAATCGGTGTGGATGCGCCCGTCGCTCGCATCGCAACGCCCGCGCAGGGTGAACATGGTCGCCGCGCCCGACAGGTCCAGCCCGAATTTCTGCTCGATGGCCGCGCGGAATGCCGGGCCGTTCATCTCGTCGACCAGGGCCTGCAGGGCGGGCCCAACCTTGATCTCGCTGAAGGGAAATGAACCCGCGTCCGGCATGTCCGGGAAATCCTGCAGGATCGCGGGTTGGTCTTTCTCCCCCACGAATCCTTCGACAAGGACGTATTCGAACGGATCGACGGCCAGAGGCGTCTCGGACAAGGCTTTAAGGTTGAGCAGGCCCATCAGAATTCTCCTTCGCCGACCTGAGCCGCTGCACGCAGCCTGTCCGGCAATTCCGGCGCGTTCAAGGCGCAAGCCCGAAACATCGCGCCAAGGCGGGCGGCGCACAGCGGACTCGCGGCGCCGACCACGTCCGCCGGGTATCACAGCCGTCCCCGTTCGCAAACCGTCTTCGCCAATCCGGTTCAGGCGAATTGCCGCGCAAGCCTCGGAGCGCGCAAGGCCCGCGCATGGGCTAATGCAGGCGGCGACCGGAGCCTATATGGAGGTGGGCATGTCGTTGAGCAGCGAACCGATGACGAAGCGGGCCGGCGTTTCATCGCCGGATGAAGCCCGCTGGGCCGCCCTTTGCGCGCGCCGGAGCGAGTCGGACGGCCCGTTCGTCTATGCCGTGAAAACGACAGGCGTCTATTGTCGCCCCGGCTGCGCCTCGCGCCGGCCGCGCCGGGAAAACGTCTCGTTCCACGACAGCGCTGCAGCGGCGGCGGCGGCGGGATTTCGCCCCTGTCTGCGCTGCCGACCCGACGCGCCCGCGCCGACGGGGCCGTCCGCAGCGATCCTCGGTGCGTGCCGCATGATCGAGGCGGCCAGCACGCCGCCGGCACTGGCTGAACTGGCGGCGCAGGCGGGCCTCAGCCCATTTCATTTCCAGCGCCGCTTTAAGGCCGCCCTCGGCCTCAGTCCGGCCGCCTACGCCCGCGCGAGGCGCGCGGAGCGGGTTCGCGCGGCCATCGCCACGGAGACCGACGTCACCTCCGCCATCTTTGACGCCGGCTTCAGTTCCAGCGGCCGGTTCTACGAGAGCGCCGGCGAGCGCCTGGGCATGACGCCCACGGCGTTCAAGGCCGGAGGACGCGGCGAGACCATCCGCTACGCCGTAGGCGAGTGCTGGCTGGGCAAGGTGCTGGCGGCGGCTACCCAACGCGGCGTCTGCGCCATCAGCTTGGGTGATGACGCCGACGCCCTGGCGGCGGAGTTGAAGGCGCGGTTTTCCAGGGCCGATGTGGCGCCCGCAGACGCCGATTTCGCCGAAACGCTCGCCCAGGTCATCGCCCTGATCGAGACGCCCGGCGAGGCGCACGCCCTGCCGCTGGATGTGCGCGGCGCGGCCTTCCAGGAACGGGTCTGGCAGGCCCTGACGCGCATTCCGCCGGGCGAGACCGCCAGCTATGCGCAGGTGGCGCAAGCCATTGGCGCGCCCAAGGCCGCCCGCGCCGTGGCTCGGGCCTGCGCGAGCAACGCCCTGGCTGTCGCCGTCCCCTGCCACCGGGTGGTGCGCGCCGACGGCGCCCTGTCCGGCTACCGCTGGGGACCAGAGCGCAAACGGGCGATCCTGGCGCGCGAAAAACAGGCAAAGGGCTAAGACTTTCGCCGCCGCGCGCGTGAAGCCTTTTCGCAGCGCGTCAGTTGACAAATCCTAGGCGTGGCTCGACGCGGCTCCGTCGACAGGAGGCGCGCCGGGCCATCCTTTTGCGCCGATCAGGCCGCCTTGGACCCGAACAGCCGCGGCCCGATCAGGGCGTCCAGCGAAACCTTCCCCGGCCCGCGCGCCAAGATCACGAACATGAAGGCCAGCCACTGGATGTGGGTGGGCCAGGCCATCGGATAGATGAAGATCTCGATCACCGCGGTCATGCCCAAGAGCACGAAGACGGCCGCGCGGGTGGCCAGGCCCAGCATGACCAGCACCGAGCAACTGATCTCAATCGTCGTGGCCATATAGGCCGCCGGATGGGGTGGGATGAGCGGCACATGGTATTCGGTTTCGAACAGGGCCAGTGTCGCGCTCCAGTCGGACAGCTTCTGCGTGCCTGAACTCCAGAAAACCGTGCAGGTCGCCGCGCGGGCGATCAGGGCGATCAGCCAATAGGGAATGGCGTCGAGCAGGCCGATGGCCCGATGAATCGGCGCGGCCACGCCTGCGGCGAGCGGTTGTTGGGTCATGTCGCGGTCTCCTCCGTTTGAGTTGTCTGCAAACGCGCAAAGGGCGCGAAGAACAGGTCAGGTTGAAGCTGGGCGAGCCCGGCCTCGCCGGCTTCCTGAAGAAGCGCGTCCAGCCCGTCCTGCGCCGAGGCGCCCGCCAAAACGGCGTCCAGGAAGGCGGCCACGCCGGCCGGAATAACTCGCACCGAGGCGCCCGCCTCGCCGCGCCAAAGGGCGTAGGCGTAGTCGCGCGGCGACATGTCCAGAGCCTCCAGGGACTGGTCGTCGTCATCGCGCGCGTCGCGCAGCCGATCGGCCGGATAGCTGAGCCGCAGAACCCGCAGAGAACCGTCGAGCCGCAGGATCACGCTCGCGTCGAGATCGACGGCGACAGGCGATCCCCCAACCGACAGGGCTGCGACCTGATCCACCGCCAGATCAAAACGGGCGACATCGGCCAGATAAGGCAGTTCCACAGCCGGAACGTACCCCTCCAGGAAGACAGGGAACTGCTGGCCGTAGTCGGACAGTTGCGCCCTGGCCGGCGGATGGATTTGGGCGTAGGCCAGCGCCGTCTGGTCGAAGAAATCCGCGCCCACCAGCCAATCGACCGTGGGATAGGTCAGGCGCAAGGCATTCGTCAGACCACTCGATGATCGTATTGCGGTGCACGCCCAAGGCGGCGTCAGCCGCGATCAGGCCGGGCGAGATCTCGGTCAGAACGGACTCGCCCGCGCCTCGCCAAAGGGTCTCGGCCATGCGGATTTGAAACGCCGCCAGACTAGACATGACAGGTCTCTTTCACCGCGACCTCGTCGAGCAGGTCTTGGGCGAGTTCGGCCTCTTGCTCCAACATCGCAAAGGCGGGAATGGCGGTGTCCCATTCGATCAGCACCGGCCGCGGTCCCAGGACGGCCAGGGCGCGCCGACACAGCGCCCAGACTTCATCGCACACGCGCGAGCCGTGGTCGTCGATGCGAAGTTCCGCCCCGCCTTCCAGGGCGCGAACCGCGTGACCGGCCAAGTGCAACTCACCGATAGCCTCCGCCGGAATCTCCGCCAGAAAGTCGGCAAGCCCGCGCGGGGATCCGCGCCGTGGTTCTTGGCGCTGACATAGATGTTGTTCACGTCCAGCAGCACGCCGCAGCCGGTCGCCCGCGCGAGCGCGCCCAAGAACGCCGGCTCGCTCAGGGCCGATTGGGCAAAGCGCAAATAGGTCGATGGGTTTTCGATCAGCAGGCGGTCGCCCTAGACGCGTCTGGGCCAGGTCGACATTGTCGATGATCACGACGAGCGCTTCTTCGGTATAGGGCAGAGGCAGCAGGTCCGGCAGGCACAGAGGGCTGTCCCCCACCCTCGCCGCGCTCCAGGACAGGTGGTCGGACACCAGGCCGGGACGGATGCGGCGCTCCAGCCGCGACAGCCGATCCAGGTGCTCTAGGTCCAACCCGTGGGCCGAACCCAAGGACAGACCGACGGCGTGCAGCGAAATGGGATAGCGCTCGGCGAAGGCCTCGAGCTCGTCGGCCAAGGCGGGCGCCATGTAGTTTTCCGGATGGACCTCGAACCAGGCTGTGTCGGGCTGTTCCTCACGCACCGTACGGTGGTGAGGCAGGCGCAGACCGATCCCGGCGCGGGCCGGGATCGGTTGCGCGGACGCCGCATGGTCCGCCGCGGGGGCGAAGCTCGCCGAAGCTGTGGTCATGGCGGGTGTCCGGATTTTGGCGCTTGGCTTAATTCGGCGCCATGGTCGAGCCGCCG
This sequence comes from uncultured Alphaproteobacteria bacterium, assembly GCA_963804105.1. Lineage (GTDB taxonomy): Bacteria > Pseudomonadota > Alphaproteobacteria > Caulobacterales > Caulobacteraceae > BOG-938. Next base: position 38,500 of record CAWDPL010000039.1, on the reverse strand, counting down.
GCGATCTTGTCGCAGGCGCCCTTGGGCAGGAACACGAAGGAGCTCTTATCGTGATTCATGGTCGATTGACCGGCGCAGGAGTGGGCGCCGGCGGCGCAGTCGTTCTTGCCGGCCTTGGCCACGCCGTAACACTTTTCCGAACCGGCCGGCATGGGCGCGGGACCGGCGGAGGCTTCGGCGGCGATGGCGGCGATGGCCAGGGCGCCCAGGACGGTGGCGGCGGCGGACTTGATCGGGCTCATGAGGGTTTCCCTTGTGAAGCAAGTTGAAGGCGAAGCGGCAGCGCCCCGCATCCTGTTGTTCGTTGCGCTCGGACAAAGGTTACAGGATGCTGCCGGCCGCGCCGAATTTTTTGGCGAACTCAGGGCGGGCATGAACGGCGGGTTCAATCAGGGCGACCACAGCCAGGACCGCATGTGGTCAGGCTGGATGGCGGCGGCGCAGGACGGCGACAAGGCCGCCTACGCGCGCCTGCTGGCCGACGTGACGCCGTTCGTACGGGTGCTGGTGCGGCGACGCTGCGCCGATCCGGACCGAGCCGAGGACGTGGTGCAGGAGGTGCTGCTGACCCTGCACCGGGTGCGTCACACCTACGATCCCGCGCGGCCGTTCACGCCATGGCTGGCGGCTATCGCCGGCCGGCGTTCGATCGACGCCCTGCGGCGTCGTGTCCGGCTAGCGGCGCATGAGGCGCACGACCCATATGCCTATGAAACCTTTGCCGACGCCGGAGCGAACAAGGAGATGGAGGCGGGCGACGCGGCCCAGGCCCTGGCGGGTCTGATCGCCACCCTGCCCCCCGGCCAGCGCGAAGCGCTCGAGCTGGTGAAGCTGAAGGAGTTGTCCCTGTTGGAGGCCGCGCACATCTCGGGCCAATCGGTCGCCGCGCTGAAGGTCGGCGTGCACCGCGCCATCAAGGCCCTGCGCCTGAAGGCGGGCCAGGGATGAGCGTGACCACCGACAAGCTGATCGCCGATTTGGCGCTGGAGGGCGAACCCGTCCGCCGTCTGGCGCCGCCGATGACCCGCGCCCTGGTTTGGCTGGCGGTGATCGCAGCCGTGGCCCTGGCGTGCATCCTGGCGTTTTCGAACCTGGCGGTGTTCGCCCGTCGCGCGTCGGACCCGCGCATGGCCGTGGAGCTGGCGGCCACCCTGGCCACCGGCCTTTCCGGCGTGATCGCCGCCTTTCATCTGAGCGTGCCGGACCGCTCCCGGGCCTGGGCCTGGCTGCCCGCGCCCTTCGCCGCCCTGTGGATGTCGCTCAGCGGCTGGGGATGCTACGCGGACTGGGCCGAGCAGAACGCCCGCGGATGGGCGCTGGGCCAGAGCAGCCACTGCTTCTTCTTCATCCTGGCGGTGGGCGTTCCGCTGGCGGCGCTGCTGGCGTGGCGCCTGCGACGCTCCGCGCCCCTGCAACCGCGGCTGACGGCGGCGCTCGGGGCGGTGGGCGTCGCCGGACTGTCCGCCTTCATCCTGCAGTTTTTCCATCCGTTTGACGTGACCCTGTTGGATTTGGGCGCGCACCTGGCCGGCGTTGTGGTGATCATCGCGGCCATGACCCTGGTCGCGCGCCCAGCCATGGATCGCGGCTGAGCCTTACAAGCCTTGACCTGCAAGCCGGCCGGGCCTTTGATCGCGCACGAGGACAGGTGCTGCAGCAGGAGCCTCGGTCGATGATCGCCCATCCCGGATTTTCCGCACGCACCTGGAAATCGGCGCGCACCTTCGGCGGCCATTGCGCGACCCCCGCCGACGTGGAGGGCGCCCACGCCGTATTCGCCCTGGGCGACACTCTGAACGGCCGTCCCCTGCCGATCGACAAGCCTTCCCCGGTGATCTGGTACGACGAGGACGAGGAATTCGCCGCCCTGGTGGTTCAGGCCGAGGCGCACGAAACCGAGGACGACGTCTTGCTGGAGATGGTGGGCCTGCTGCTCCCCAACGGCGAAACCGCCGTGGCGCATCTGGAGGACGTGGAGTTCGTGCAGGACAGCGATCCGGTCTGGCTGGCCCTGCTGGAGGCGGACACCGGCGGCGAAGATGAAGCAGAAGACGGAGCGGAATGGGCCAGCGCCGACATCGAGGAGGCCTGGGGCGAACGGCCGCTGAACGACCGCGATCTCAACTAATCGAGAAACACCACGCGTCGCTTCTCCTCGCCCGCGCGAATACGGTCCATCAGAGCGAGAAATTCGGGAGCGCTCTGCGCCGCCTCGCGGTCGCCTTCGATATAGAGCGAGCGGTCCATATTGGCCAACAGCAGGTCGGCCGACCATTTGTGGGCCGTGAACAGCATGTCCACCACGCCGCCGGCGACCGGAATGAAATTGGACAGAGTGCGGGCGGTGATCAATAGCCCGACCTGGAACAGCACGCCTGCCGAGGCTCGGGCCCGCCAGCCCTGGTAGAACAAAAGCACCCCCGCGCCCACACTGTAGATCGCGCCGAAGAACTCGCCCAATCCCGGAATTGCGCCAAGCAGGCCGTCCAGCCCAATCCCGAAGGGGCCTAGGCCGACCAGCCGATCGGAGATGCGCCGCAAGTTCTCGATCGCCAACCGTGTGTTGTGCAGATCGACAAGTGTGCGGACATGCATCCGGGCGCCTCTGCGCGTTCAGTGAGCGCACAGTGTGGCATGAGCAAGTCCATCGTCGATAGACGCGGGCGCCTTAAGCCTTGGTCGGGGCTTTCTTGGCCGCCTTGGGCTTGGCGGCGACCTTCGCCTTGGCGGCCTTGGCCTTACCCGCCTTGGCCTTGACCTCGGCCTTTTTCGGCTCGGGCTTGGCGGGCGCGGCGGCCTGCACCGGCGCTTCCCATTTCACCACGGGCTTGGCCAGAACCGGCGTCGGGGTGATGACGGGCTTGGGCGGTTCGGAAGCCTTGACTTCAGGGACCTTGATTTCGGGGGCCTTGGGCGCGGGCTTGGCCGCTGGAGCGGCCTGCAGTTTCGGCGCGGCTTTGGGCGCTGCGGCTTTGACCGGCTCCGGCTTGACCGGCTTAGGCTCCGTGGCCTTGGCCACGACCGTCTCAACCGTCGTCGGCGCGGGCTCGATCTTCGGCTCGGGCTTGAGTTCGATTTTCGGCTCGACCTTGGCCTCGATCACCGGCTCGGGAAGGGTTTCGATCTTGGGTGCGGCCTGGATTTCGATGACAGGTTCCGGCTTGGGCTCGACCTTGGCTTCGATCTTCGGTTCCGGCGCGGCGGGCTGAACCTCGATGACCTTGGGCTCGGTCGCCTTGGTTTGCGGGCCCGGCTTAATCAGCCGCAGACGCACCACGTTCTCGCTGACGGCCTCAGGCATGGCCAGCTTGGCCCAGCGGCTGAAGGTCCACACGGCCAAGCCGGCGCTGGCCGCCCCCATGAACATGAGCCACAGCGGCGAGGCCAGCCCCATCTGAACACGCAGGGCCTGTTCGCCGTCAAACGCCGGCGGGGACAGCGAACTCTTGGACTTGGGCGCGGGTTCCAACCAGGACATCGTCAGCTCCGGCTATGATGCATTGCGATCGGGTGATTGTGCAGTGCAACATACACCAATTCGGCGAACCTGCAAATCCGCGAATCAGGGCCCGGTGATCCACATCCGGACTTCAGCGCCCGGCTCGCCCGCGCACCCTGCGATCCAGTCCAACGCCGGCTTAAGGGCGTCAGCCAAGTCCTTGGGCGGATTGAGAAAGATCATGGCGCAACCGTTCAATCGCATGGGATTGTCCAAGGGCTTGAGGCGGAGTTCGGCCGCCAGGATCGAGACGTCGACGAGGCTCTCCAGACGCCGGACAAAGGCGTCGAAGGTCTCCAGGTCCTTCAACGGCGTCCAGATGGCCGCGACCGTCCGGCGATTACGCCGCACCAGGTCGCGGGCCAGATCGGCGGTCCGTTGATAGTCGTCGCCGCGCTCGAACGGCGGGTCCACCAGCACAAACAGGCGTCCGTCCCGCCTGACCGCCTCGGCCGCCAAGCCGTAGCCGTCGGTCCTCATCGCCTTGGCCACGGACTGGAAGGGCGCCAACGCCTGCTGCAAAAGGCCGAAATCCTCCTCCTGTAGTTCCGCGCCGACATAGGAATCGCCCGAGCGAAGGCGTTCGGCGATCAATCGCGGCGAGCCTGGATAGAGGGTGACCGGATCGTGTGGGTTCAGCTTCCGCACTGCGGATTTCAGACTGCGAAGAAGTCCGGCGTGTGACGGTCGGCCATGAGGCGCAGGACGCCCGCCTCAGCTTCGCCGGATTTGCGCGCCATGGTGCTGGTCAGATCGTACAGGCCTGCGCCCGCGTGGGTGTCGACCACCCGCAAAGGCGCGACGTCGGCCAACAGGCGATCCAGCAGCAGACCGACCGCCGCGTGCTTGGCCAGGTCGGCGAAATTGCCCGCGTGAAAGGCGTGTCGATAGTTCAAGATGGAGACCTTGTTGGAAAGGTGACGTCCAAGGGACAAGATCGGGCGAACGCGCTATGGTCCGGGGCGTTATCGAGTTCTCCAAGCCCAAAGAAAGGAAGCTCGGAATGAAACAGTTGCTGACAGCCGGGTTGCTGATCCTGGCGGGCGTCGCCGTTTCGGCGGCAGACGCCAAATCCGGCCCTGCAGATAGCCACGGCCTGGCGCCCAATCAATGTTTCCGCATCCACGACATCCAGAATTCGGTTCAGGTCAGCCAAACGCGGCTGAACATCCTCACCACCGATCATCACTACATTCGGCTCGACACCACCGGGCGCTGCTTTGACCCGCCGTTCAACGATTACTATGTGATTACGTCGCGCGGCGCCGATGTGGTCTGTAATCCCATCGATTTGGACATTTCCGCCGGTCCTCCGGGTTTCAGAACTCCCTGCATCGTGGACAGGCTGACCGCCATGACCCCGGCGGAGGTCGCGGCGCTTCCAAAGAAGGAAAAGCCCTGACCATCTTGGGTCTCTGGCGGGGCAATCGGCCCAGTGGCCGCAGTCTGGTTCAATCGCAGCGTCAGCGGCGGGATTTGCCGGCCGGGGCGTTCGACTTTCGGCCTGAAGCTGTGTTCAAGGCCACGGCCGCGCGTATGAGCGTCGTGAAGGCGCCCTCATCGATTTCATCGCCCTGATGAAAATCGATCGCGCGCCGGGTATTGCCTTCAAGGCTCGAATTGAACAGGGCCGAAGGATCCTCGAGCGCCGCGCCCTTGGCGAAGGTCAACTTCACCACGCTTTTATATGTCTCGCCCGTGCAGATTATTCCCGCGTGAGACCACACCGGAACGCCTCTCCACTTCCACTCCTCGACCACCTCGGGGTCGGCCTGTTTTATGAGGGCGCGGACGCGGGAAAGCATCGCGCCCCGCCAGTCGCCCAGATCCTTGATCCTCGCGTCGATCAGCGCGGACGGCGGGTCGACCTCGGTGGTTGTGGTCGCTTTCATCCTATCGACGCCTCCTTCGTCCCGCTCCTATTTCGCCGAACGCGGGCCTGCTGTCGATATTGGCGATCTATTCGCACCGGACAAAGCCGAAAGGCCCGAACTGACCGCCCTCCAGCCCAACACGCAAACAGCCCCGCTGGAGGGCGGGGCCGTCAGAGTTCTTGGGTGCGGGGGCAGGATTTGAACCTGCGACCTTCAGGTTATGAGCCTGACGAGCTACCGGGCTGCTCCACCCCGCGGCAAAATCTAGCGGGATCCCGACGGGCGCCCGGAAGGGAACGTGATGAAGGGCCATGCGGACTATACAGTCTTCATCCGTTTTGTAGACCTGGCAGCGACCTACTCTCCCGCGCCTTGAGACGAAGTACCATCGGCCCTGGAAGGCTTAACGACCGAGTTCGGAATGGGATCGGGTGGGGACCTTCCGGCATAGCCACCAGGTCAACAAAACGGATGAATGAGAAGACATCATATATATCTGAGCAGCTTACAAAGCGCTCATGAGTTTAACTAAGAACGATCAAGCCGATCGAGCTATTAGTACCAGTAAGCTCCATGCCTCGCGGCACTTCCACACCTGGCCTATCAACGTGGTGGTCTACCACGGCTCTCGGCGAAGCCTTGTTTTGAGGTTAGTTTCCCGCTTAGATGCTTTCAGCGGTTATCTATTCCACACTTAGCTACCCTGCTGCGCGGCTGGCGCCACGACAGGTCCACCAGAGGTGTGTCCATCCCGGTCCTCTCGTACTAGGGACAGATCCTCTCAAGCTTCGTACACCCACGGCAGATAGGGACCAAACTGTCTCACGACGTTCTGAACCCAGCTCACGTACCACTTTAATCGGCGAACAGCCGAACCCTTGGGACCTGCTCCAGCCCCAGGATGTGATGAGCCGACATCGAGGTGCCAAACTTTGCCGTCGATATGGACTCTTGGGCAAAATCAGCCTGTTATCCCTAGAGTACCTTTTATCCGTTGAGCGATGGCCCTTCCACGCAGGACCACCGGATCACTATGGCCGACTTTCGTCTCTGCTCGACTTGTCAGTCTCGCAGTCAGGCGGGCTTATGCCATTGCACTCGACGACCGATTTCCGACCGGTCTGAGCCCACCATCGCGCGCCTCCGTTACACTTTGGGAGGCGACCGCCCCAGTCAAACTGCCCGCCACGCCATGTCCCGGACCCGGATAACGGGCCGCGGTTAGACGTCAGCGACAACAAGGGTGGTATTTCAAGGGTGGCTCCACCGAGACTGGCGCCCCGGTTTCATAGCCTCCCACCTATCCTACACATGTTGTCGCTAACGCCAAGGCGAAGCTGCAGTAAAGGTTCATAGGGTCTTTCCGTCTGACCGCGGGAACCCCGCATCTTCACGGGGAATTCAATTTCGCTGAGCCTATGCTGGAGACAGTGGGGAAGTCGTTACGCCATTCGTGCAGGTCGGAACTTACCCGACAAGGAATTTCGCTACCTTAGGACCGTTATAGTTACGGCCGCCGTTTACCGGGGCTTCAATTCGCAGCTTGCACCGCTCCTTTTAACCTTCCGGCACCGGGCAGGCGTCAGACCCTATACGTCGCCTTACGGCTTCGCAGAGCCCTGTGTTTTTGATAAACAGTCGCTACCCCCTGGCCTGTGCCACTCTACAGTGCTTGCGCATAGCAGAGTCACGCTTATCCCGAAGTTACGCGTGCAATTTGCCGAGTTCCTTCAGCATAGTTCTCTCAAGCGCCTTGGTATGCTCTACCAGTCCACCTGTGTCGGTTTCGGGTACGGTCTATGTTGGAGTTATTTCCAGGAACACCTTCACTGCCGGGAGCAATCCAATAAGCCCCGACAATATACGGCATTCGTCACTTCCAACTGGCCCACGAATATTAACGTGGTTCCCATCGATTACGCCTTTCGGCCTCACCTTAGGGGCCGGCTAACTCTGCGCAGATTAGCTTTACGCAGAAACCCTTGGACTTTCGGCGAGAGGGTCTCTCACCCTCTTTGTCGCTACTCATGTCAGCATTCTCACTTCCGATACCTCCAGCCAGCCTCGCAGCTGACCTTCACAGGCTTACGGAACGCTCCGCTACCGCGTGCTTGCGCACACCCATACCTTCGGCGAACGGCTTAAGCCCCGTTACATTTTCCGCGCAGGATCGCTTGACCAGTGAGCTGTTACGCTTTCTTTAAATGATGGCTGCTTCTAAGCCAACATCCTGGTTGTCAAAGCAATCCCACATCGTTTCCCACTTAGCCGTTACTTGGGGGCCTTAGATGATGGTTAGGGTTGTTTCCCTTTTCACGACGGACGTTAGCACCCGCCGTGTGTCTGCCAGATAGTTCTCTCGGGTATTCGGAGTTTGGTTAGAATTGGTACCACTCGCGCAGCCCGCATCCATCCAGTGCTCTACCCCCCGAGGAATTCGTCTGACGCTCTACCTAAATAGATTTCGCGGAGAACCAGCTATGTCCAGGTTTGGTTGGCCTTTCACCCCTATCCACAAGTCATCCCAACCTATTTCAACAGGTACGGGTTCGGTCCTCCAGCTGGTGTTACCCAGCCTTCAACCTGCTCATGGATAGATCACCTGGTTTCGGGTCGTCATGCAACGAACTTAGTCGCCCTATTCAGACTTGCTTTCGCTACGCCTACACCTAACGGCTTAAGCTTGCTCGGCACATGAAGTCGCTGACCCATTATACAAAAGGTACGCCGTCACCCCGCTGGGGGGCTCCGACTGCTTGTAGGCTTCCGGTTTCAGGAACTATTTCACTCCCCTTGTCGGGGTGCTTTTCACCTTTCCCTCACGGTACTTGTTCGCTATCGGTCGTTGAGGAGTACTTAGGCTTGGAGGGTGGTCCCCCCATGTTCAGACAGGATTTCACGTGTCCCGCCCTACTCGAGTCCGTCGCTATTTGACGTCTACGGGGCTATCACCCGCTATGGCTGACCTTTCCAGATCATTCGACTTTATTTCACGACGGCGCTGGCCTGGTCCCCGTTCGCTCGCCACTACTAGGGGAGTCTCTTTTGATGTCCTTTCCTCCGGGTACTGAGATGTTTCAGTTCTCCGGGTTTGCTTTATGAACCCTATGTATTCAGGTCATAATAC
>CAWDPL010000039.1:0-27500 GCA_963804105.1 uncultured Alphaproteobacteria bacterium | reverse complement strand
TGGTCAGCGTCAAGATGACCCCGAAGGGTCATCGCCAGAGCGCCGCCGCCTGCGTTTCTCTTTCCAAATCAACGATGTCAAAGACCCGAGACGGCATAACCGGCCCCGCTGTTTAGCGCCCTGCGTCGGCGGAGGCGGCTATCTAGTCGCCTCGAATTTTAGTGTCAACCGACCTTTTGGGCCCTGCGTCCGGCTCCAGCCAAGGCTGAAATTGAGCGCAAAAACCACTCACGGGCCGCCGAGGGGCTTCCCTCATAAGTCCTGAGCGATTCGATTGAGGTCCGGGAAGTTATCCATTAGGCGCCAAAAAATCAAGCTGAATTTCAGTGAAATTCAGCCGGATATCCGCCGCCGATGGCTAAGTCCTTCGGAGGCGCGGTTTCTATTCGGGCAGGTCGATCCTGTCAATGCCGTTTGACGACAATTCCTCCGCGCCCGGCGCCGCCCCGCCCCTTGCATCCAGTGACCGGACGCCTTTATGCCTAACTGTCCTACAGGGGTGAGCCATGCTCTCTCAAAAGTCCCGCTACGGCCTCAGGGCGCTGGTTGAATTGGCGCGCGCTGGGCTCGACCGGCAGCTCACCGCTGCGGAGTTGGCGGTGCGGGCGGATGCGCCGCGTAAGTTCCTGGAGGCCATCCTGCTGGAGCTGGCGCGCCGGAACCTGGTGAACAGTCGTCGCGGCAAGTTCGGCGGCTATGTTCTGGCCAGGCCGGCCGACTCCATCAGCTTTGCGGATGTGATTCGCGTGATCGACGGTCCCCTCGCCCTGGCCCCGTGTGTCAGTCACACGGCGTTCCGCAAGTGCGATGATTGCCCGGACCTTGAAACCTGTTCCTTAAGGCCCGCCCTGCGTCAGGCGCGCGACGCCACCGCCGCGGTGCTGGAAGGTTATTCCCTGCAGCACGCGGTGGATGATTCCGGCGGCGCGCGCACCGCGACCGTGATCGGCCTCGCGCCCTGACCCGCGCCCCCCTTAGGCTCAGCCCTGGGCGATATAGGCCTTGAGCCCTTCCGCCTCGGCTTCCGCCTCGGCGATCTTGGCCTTGACCAGGTCGCCGATCGACACCACCCCGATCAGCTTTCCGTTCTGACACACCGGCAAGTGGCGAATCCGCCGGTCGGTCATGCGCGACAGCAGAATGTCGATGCTTTCCTTGGGATCGGCGTAGATGATTCCCCGGCTCATAAAGCTCGCCACAGGCGAGGTGAGCGCCTGGACGCCCGCCTGGGCCACGGCCCGTATGATGTCCCGTTCCGAAATGATGCCGGCGACCGTATCGGTTTGATCAAGCACGACCATGGCCCCGATGCCGCGCGCGTTCAGTCGCTCCGCGGCGGCGGCCAGGGTTTCATCGGGCGAACACGAAATGACCGCATCGCCTTTCTGCCTCAAAATCTGGGAAACCAACATGCGTTACTTCCTCCACGATTTTATCGACTTGCAGGCGAGCATGCGCTTCCTGAACGCGAAAGCAAATCCCTAACGCGTGAGGGCCCATCCAGGGTTGTTGTCACGCGGCGTCTCGCGCGCCGAACCACCGCGACCAGGGCCCTATCAGCACAAGACCGGCGCCGTACCCCGCCAGGTGGGCCTGCCAGGCGATCTGAACCGCGCCGATCCCGGGCGCAATGCCGACCAGGCCCAGGACCACATTGGTCACCAGCCAAGCCGCCGCGAAGCCCACCACGGTCCGGCTGGCGAAGGGCGACAGACCGGGTCTGTGCTCGATCAGGCGAGAGGCCGCGCCGAATAGGCCCGATACAGCCCCAGACGCGCCCACCACCGCGGCCGCGCTGTGGGGGTTGAGGGCCGCGTAGCCAAGCCCGGCGAGCAGTCCGCACGCCAGATAGAACAGGGCGAAGGACAGAACGCCCCAACCTCTGGGCCCCAGAAAGCGCGCGACCGGGGCGCCGAACGCCAGGGCGCCCGCCGCGTTCATTCCCGCGTGCATCCATCCGCCGTGGATAAACAGAGCGGTGATCAGCGTGTACCACCGCCCCTGGGTCAGGTTGGCGGCCACCAAACCGAATCGGTCCGCGGCGACATCGACCCCGCCAAGCCACCAAGTCTGAATGGGATAAGAGCCGAGGATGATTACGGCTAGCGCCCAAGCCGGCCAAGGACCGCGCAGGGGAGGCTCATTGATTTCACTTATGGAATTCATGACTGAAGCCTAGTTCGCGGCCGGCCGATTAGAGAAGCGAATTCGCTTCCAACCCCGCGTTTTCCCCGGCAGGACTGAACGCGCATTAACCAATTTGCGAGGTCTTGCGCCTAGGACTGAACCTGTACCTTTTTGGGACGGTCGCCTTGGCGGCTGTCGCGCGCGCATCACGGAGCCGTCGATGGCCCCCTATCCCTTGCTCACGACAGGCCGCCGTTCGGTCTTGATTGTCGCGTTGGCCCTCGCGTTCGGCTGTGTCGGAGCGGCGGGGGCGCAGACCATGGGCGCGAATTCGGCCCAGTATAATGCGGGCTACGGCCGGACGGCCGGTCAGGAAAATCAGCCGGTCAATGTTTCAATGCGCGACGCCAACGGCAACCTTGTTGTCGCCGGCGGCCAACTGCTCTCGCCTTCAGGCGGAAGCGTGTTCTCGAGCTCGACATCAGGCGGCGTCGGATCTTCGGCCACCGGCGTCGGCGCCGGGGCCAGCGCGGTGGGCAACAGCCTGTCGGTGGTCACCACGGGCAACTACAACACGGTGATCGTCAACTCCAGACAGACCAACACCGGCGCCGTTTCCGCCACGACGACGGTTAGCGGAGGCGTTGGTAATGCCCAACCTTAGGGCGACGGGCCTTGCTGTAGGACGTCGCGCCGCGTCTGTATTGGCTGCCGGCGCCTTGGTCCTGTCGGGCTGCGTATCGCCTACGGCCGGACCGGGCGGAAAGTACGCCGCGCCGATCGGCAATGCGCCGGTCACCGCCAACCCGACTCCCTATTCCGCGGCCCTCGTATGCCTGGGTGAATATGCCCGTCAGCGGGGCCTGAGGGCGCCGCGCATCGCCGTGGGCCGCATCGCCGACTACACCGGCAAGGAAGAATCCGACGGTTCGGGGCGCAAGCTGACTCAGGGCGCCTCCCTGATGGCTATCTCGGCCCTGGCCAAGGCCGGCGCGCCCCTGGTGGAGCGCTACGACACCAGCGTCTCGGAGCTGGAGCTCAAATACGCCAATAACAAGCTGATCTCCGACTTGCCCGGCCCGGCGCCTCAGGGCCCGGTGGACTATCGCAAGATACATGCAGGCCAGGTTCCGGGTTCGGATTTCTACCTGGTGGGCGGCATCACCGAGTTGAACTTCAACATTCGCTCCTCCGGCGCCCAGTTCGATGGCTCCAAGACCAGTTCGGCAGGCCTGGGCGGCACCCTGACCGGCAATCTGTTCGTGATGAACATCGGCCTGGACCTGCGGTTGGTGAACACCCGCTCGCTGGAGGTGGTCGACGTCATTTCCTACCAGAAGCAGATCATCGGCCGGCAGGTGGGCATTGGCCTGTTCGATGTGCTCGGCGGCAACACTTTCGACATCTCTGCGGGCGAAGGTGCGCTTGAGCCTCTGCAGCTCGGCGTGCGCGCGGTGATCGAACGGGCGGTGCTGGAGATGATGGCGAACCTCTATGGCGCGCCGGGTCCCCAGGTCTGCCTGCAGAGCGATCCGCTCGAGGCCGGAACCACGGGGCTGACCGGCGGCTACATCCCTGCGTACAACAATGTAGGCACCAACAATGGCCAGACGCGCGACAATCCTTCTCGTTGGGACGCTTCTCGCGACCGCGACGTACCCCGCAGTCGCTACTAGTCAGACCTTCCAGCAGAGCTCGGTCGACAACCAGCAGACCCAGAACGCCGACGTCAACGCGGACCAGACGCTCAACGTCGTGACCGCCGACCCCACCACCGCCACCACCTCGGCGGGCGCCAACGGTTATTCGGCTCAGGTCCAGTCCGGCTCCCTGGACGTGGAGTCCGTTCAGACCGCCAACGGCAATGTCGGCGCCAACGCCGTCGTCAACGTCAGCAATTCCAGTGGCTCGACAGTCATCACCACCTCGGCCACCGGCAACACCGGCGCCAACGACAGCTTGGGCTACGCCGACCTGACTGGCACGCTCAACCAGACCACCGGCGCGGTCTCGATCGACGCCGAAAGCCAGTTGAACGCGAGCTCGGCCGCCGCTTCGAACATCAGCCACAGTGTCCAGGCCATGGGCAACTCCCAGGAAATCAGCGCCGTGGGCGGTTCGGCCGCCATGACGGTGAACCAGTCGAACCAGGCGTCGGTGCAGGCCAATGGGGGCGCGGTCATCGGCTACACCGGCGACGGCGCCTCGACCTTCTCCTCGGTCACCACCGGCAACAATATCGCCTTCAACGGCTCCAGCGGCGCCACCTCGGCCCTGACCGTGAACCAGTCCAACACCGGCTCGCTGGTGCAGGCGACGCAGTTCGTCAACGCCGGCAACGGCCAGACCATCGCCAGCGAGACCAACGCCATCGCCAACAACCTCTCCGTTTCCAACGACAACAACCCGCTGAACGTCGAAAGCAGTCAGAGCAACAGCACCTATGTGCGCGCCCAAACCGTCGAGACGGCCTATGAATTCGGAACGGGGTCGGCCAGCGCCAATGGCGTGGGCAACTCCCTGGTCGCGGGCAATCCGGGCGGCGATCTGACGCTGAACAACAATCAGATCAACAGCGGCGGCGGGGTGGAGGTGATCTCCAGCTTCAGCGGCACCGGCGGCCTGGGCTACGACGGCTCGTCCTCGGCCATCGCCATGGGCAACGCGGTAACGGGCTTTGCCTGCTCCACCTGCGTCAACCGCATGACCGTCACCAACCGCCAGACCAACAGCACCGCCGTCTCGGCCACATCCACCCTCACCATGAGCGCCGCCAATCGGGGAGCCACCGGCGTGGCGACGGCCATGGGCAACACCGCGACCTTTTACGTCAGCCAACCGGACAACTAGCGGCCTTGCATTCGCCATATGCCGCGGCGACGATGCGCTGGACGGGGCGTCATCAGTAATGCGTGTTGGCCAATCCATGAGAATTCGGTTTTTCGCCGCGGCGCTTGCGTTCGCCTCGCTGGCCGCCGGGCCGTCCGGCGCCCTCGCCGACGGTGCGGCCGACGCCGTCCTGGCGCCCAATCAGTGGGCTCAGGCCGCGTCCGATCTGAAGCCTGACCCGAACATTCGCTTCGGCCGACTGCCCAACGGCATGACCTACGCCCTGATGCGCAACGCCACGCCCTCCGGTCAGGCCTCGCTCAGGCTGCGGATCGCCGCGGGATCGCTGATGGAGAGCGACGCCCAACAGGGCCTGGCCCATTTCCTCGAGCACATGGCCTTCAAGGGTTCGACCCATGTGCCCGGCGGCGACATGATCGAGATCCTGCAGCGCCACGGCCTGGCCTTCGGCGCGGACACCAACGCCTTCACCAGCGCGACCGAGACCGTCTACAAGCTCGACCTGCCCAAGACCGATCCCGACACCGTCGGCACCAGCCTGATGCTGTTGCGCGACATCGCCGGCGAACTGACTCTGTCCCAGGCCGCCATGGATCAGGAACGCGGCGTGATCCTCTCGGAGGAACGGCTCGACGACACGCCGAGCTATCGCGCCGGCAAGAGCCGCCTGCAGTTCCTGCTGCCCGGCCAGCGCGCCGCCGAACGCCTGCCGATCGGGCGGGTCGAGGTCATTCGCAACGCGTCGCGCCAAGCGCTCGTCGATTTCTACGACAAATACTACCGGCCCGAGCGGGCCACGCTGGTGGCGGTCGGCGACTTCGACCTCGACGCCATGGAAGCCAAGATCAGGAGCCGCTTCTCGGACTGGTCCAATTCGCACGCCCCGGGCCCCGAGGTCGATCTCGGCTCGCCCGCCCCCCGCCAAAGCGAGGCCAAGATCATCCTTGAACCCGGCGCGCCCATGGTGATCGACGTCGACTGGACGGCGCCCAGCGACCGTTCGCCTGAAACGCGCGCCAAGGACCGCGCGGACGGCTTGGACGATCTCGCCCTGGCGGTGCTCAACCGACGGCTTGAGCGCATCAGCCGAGCGCCGTCTCCGCCCTTCATCAGCGCCCAGGCCAGCGCGGGCGACACCGAACATTCCGCCAAGATCGCCACGGTGCAGGTTATCGCCCAGCCCGACGCCTGGCGTCAGGCCCTGGCGGCGGTCGAACACGAGCAGAGGCGATTGGTCGACTACGGCGTGCCGGCCGACGAACTCCAGCGCGAAATCGAGGACTCCCGCACCATCTTGCGCCAGCGCGCCGCTGCGGAGGCGACCCGACGAACGCCCGATCTCGCCGACATGATCGTCAACACCCTGGAAGACCGATCCGTGGCGACCAGTCCAAGTCAGGACCTGACAGAATTTGAGCAGGAGGCGAAGAGCATCACGTCCGCGGAGGTGTCCGCCGCGGCGCGCCGCCTGTTCTCCGGATCCGGCCCCTTGCTGTTCATGAGCGCGCCCACGCCGGTCGAGGGCGCCGACGAGAGCCTCCTCGCGGCCTATCGGACCGACCGGGCCGAACCGGTCGCCGCCCCCGCCTTGGTGGCGGATAAGGCGTGGCCTTACACCCGCTTCGGCGCGCCGGGGAAGGTCGTCGAACGGCGCGAACTTGCGGAGTTCGGCGCCGTGATGATGCGTTTCTCCAACGGCGTCCGACTGACCGTCAAACCGACCCGGTTCCGTCGCGACGAGGTTCAGGTGCTGGTGCGTTTCGGCAATGGACGGTTGGATTTGCCCAAGTCCCGGCCCTCCCCGGTTTGGGCGGGCGGCGCCTTTGTGGAAGGCGGGCTCAAGCAACTCACCATCGAGGATATCGATCAAGCCCTGACCAAAAAGGTGGTCGGGGCGAATTTCCAGGTGGAAGACGAGGCTTTCGACTTGTCCGGCGCCACCCAATCCGCCGACCTGGACGCCGAAATGCAATTGCTTGCGGCCTATGTCGTCGATCCCGCCTTCCGACCGGAGGCGTTCGAACGGATGCGCGCCTTTGAACGGACCATGAGCAGCCAGTTCGAGGCCACGCCCAACGGCGTGCTCAAACGCGACTTGGCGCGGCTGCTTCACGGCGGCGACCTGCGCTGGGCCACACCCACCAGTGAAGTGATAGCCGCCGGCCAGGCCTCCGACCTGAAGAGCCTGTTGACCACGCAGCTGAACCGCGGTCCGATTGAAGTGGTGATGGTCGGCGACGTGGATGTGGACCGCGCCATCGCCTTGACAGCGGCGACCTTCGGCGCGCTGCCCCGCACCGAACCGGCCGACGCGATCCCTGCCGACGGCCGGGCCGTGGCCTTCCCCAAGGCCTTGCCGCAGCCGATCATCGAACGCCACAAGGGGCGGGCCGATCAGGCCGCGGCCGCCGTGGCGTGGCCCACCAACGATTTCTACGCCGACATGCGCGAGGCGCGTGTTCTGACCGTGCTGAGCGAGGTCATGAAACTGCGGCTAACCGACGATCTGCGCGTGGAAAAGGGCGACACCTATTCGCCGAGTGCAGGCTTGAGCGCCTCCCCGACCTATCCCGGCTATGGCTATCTTTTGGCCAATGTGGAAATCCCCCCGGCGAAGCTGGAGGTGTTCTTCAACGAGGTGCAGAAAATTACGCAAGACCTGCGCGCCAACGCCGTCTCCCAGGACGAACTGACGCGCGCGGTTCTGCCCCTGGTGGATCAGCTCAAACAGGCGCGCCAGACCAATGAGTACTGGCTCGGCGCCTTGTCCGGCGCGCAGACTGACCCGCGGCGGTTGGAATCGGTGCGAACCCAGATCGGCCACTATGCCGGCGTCACCTCCGCCGATCTTCTGGCCGCCGCCAGGAAATACCTGAAGCCCGATCTTGCTTGGAAATTCGAAGTTTTGCCCGAATCCTCGGTGGCCGCCGCCGAGCCTGCCGGCGCGCCTTCGGCGACCGCCCCGGCCGCTTCGGCTAGGTAGGACTTTGCGATGGCGGCGCAGGCGGATCCGCCGGCGCATCCGGCGCGCCGCTCGGCGGGGAGTCCGATAGAACGCCGGTCAGCCGTTCGCGATCCTGCGCCGTACAGGTAACCTGTTCGCAAGCGCTGTCGGCGGCCCTGCGCACGATCTCGGGCATGGCGCCCATCACCAGAGGCAGGGTCTGCTGAAGCGCCTGCGCCTGAATGACCGGGGTCTTCTTGAGCATCGACTGACCGGTCTCGCTCTTTTCGAACGCAAGCATGTCGCGCAGCTCCTGCTCGGTGCAGTTCTGCGCGTACAGGCGCTCGCTCAGCGCCATCAGCTGAGGAGTCAGTTTGACGGTTTCCTGCTTCAACCCATCGAGAAAGGCGCCGGCCAAGCGGCTGTCCAGGCCGGCGGCGGCCTGATCGACGTTCTTCCCGATGATGTTGAAGATCAGCTCCATCTGCTGTTCGGCCTGTTGTTCCCCGCCGGTGGCCTCGACCAGCTGACGGGCGAGATCGG
Organism: uncultured Alphaproteobacteria bacterium; assembly: GCA_963804105.1. Classification (GTDB taxonomy): domain Bacteria; phylum Pseudomonadota; class Alphaproteobacteria; order Caulobacterales; family Caulobacteraceae; genus BOG-938. The sequence continues at coordinate 19,036 of CAWDPL010000039.1, read as the reverse complement.
TCTTGACAGGGTCAGGCTCGGCGGCGGCGTCGGACTGAGCGCGGGCCGGCAAGACTGGGCCAAAGGCCACGATCACGGCGCTCACGACGATCAAGGCCTGCAGCTTCATGCCAGGCCCTCCGGCGGTTCCCCCGCAGCGGCCCCGGCGTTTCATCGGCGATGGGGTCCGGGGTTCAAGCGGGTTCAGTGGGCGACGCCGCCCACTCCGCCGTCGATGGTCATGTTGAATGACGTCGCGCTGGAGGCCGTTTGGGTCTGTTGCTCGCGATAGGCCGTGTAGGTCTCGGTGGTGATGATCTTGATGATCTTCACGCCCGCGCCGAACCGGCGCAACAAGGACCGCTCGTTGCAGTCGCGCGCCGGCTTCTGGGGCAGACACTGCAGCTTGCCCTCTGATTGTCCTTCCGCCTTGCTCAGCACCAGCGCCTCGCCCTTGTTGCAGGTGAAGGTCTGGCCCTGGCTGAAGTCGACCTTCCCCAGGTAGTCGGCCATGGTCCACTGCATGCGCGCGCCGGCGATGCAGCGGTAGACCTCGCCCTGGTAGCTGTCGGGCAATTCCCGGTCCGGCGTCACCTGAGAGGCGGGGTGCGGAATGTCCTTGTCGTCCAGACATACGGCCTGGATCACCACGATACGGATCTTGGTGCGCGTGGCCTGATAAGCCGTGCGTTCGATGCGCTGGCCGGAATCCACATCGAGGCTGGGTATCACGCCGATGCTGCCGCTGCTCTCGTACCAGGCCGAGCCGCCTCCCCCGCCGCCGCCGTTCACCACCGTCGCGCCGGTTCCCGAGCCTGTTCCAAGGCCCGATCCTATGCCCGAGCCTGATCCGGTTCCCGACCCGATGCCCGAACCGGATCCGATCCCCGAGCCTGATCCGGTTCCATTTCCGTAGCCCGTGCCAATCCCGTAGCCCGATCCGCTGGCGCTGGCCGACACGTTGACGTCGGCGCTGGCGCTGGCGTTCACGATCACCGACGGCGCCACGTACACGTTCACCCCCGGCACGATGATGTTGTTCCCGCCCGAACCGCAGCAGGGCTGGGTCGGCGGCGGCGGCGGCGTGGGCTGGCGGCAGCAGGACGGCGGCGGGCTGGGCGAGCACCCGCATCCGCCCGCCAGGGCCGTCATGGGCGCGGCGGCTGCGAGCAGCAAGAGGCCGGCGGCTATGCTCCAGAGACACAGCAAACGCCTGTTCATGATCGGCCTCCACGTCACTCACGTCGGCCGATCCCCCGGACGGGACGCGGCCTCTGGCCTGATTCTTCCCTGTGGAGGGGAAAAGGCAGGCCGGAATGTCCCATTCCAACACACAACGATTGACAGACTATTGGCGTCGGCGGCGCGCAGAGGGCTTGGCGCCCCTTCGCAGCAGCGTCGATCCCTGCGATTTCGCCGATCTGTTGCCGCAGGTTTTCATCCTGGGACGGCATGCGGTCGGTCGCTACGCCTTCCGCCTGGGCGGCGGATTGCTGGAGGATCTGCACGGATGCGACCTCCGGCGCGCCGACTTCCTGTCCCTGTGGGCCAATGTCGACCGCCCCAATCTGCAAGCGGCGATGGAAAACGCCCTGCGCCGAGGCCAGGCGATTGTTGTGGAATCAAAAGGACTTACGGCCGAAGGCTTCAGCGCGCGGCTGGAGATTCTCCTGGCGCCGATGATCTCCAACACCGGCCAGGTCGACCGCCTCCTGGGCCTGTATCAGCCGGTCAGCCCCCTGCAGCGACTGTGCGGACGCCCCATCGCCCATCTGATGGTCGACCAGGTGCTGACCCTGGCGCAGGGCCCCGGCTCCAGTCAGGCCCACGCCTTCCCTCGGCTGCGCCTGGCGGCCGTGGACGGTCGCCAAATCGCCTGAGCCTGATTCGCCCGAGGTGATTCGCGCCTCAACTGCTGGCCTTGAACGCCGACGCGTAGCGCTTCCAATTGGCCACATAGTGTTCGGCTGAGGCCGCCAGAGCCTTGACCTCTTCCTCGGTCAGGGACCGCACCACGCCGGCCGGGCGAACCCACCACCAGGCTTGCATCGGGAATCTGCTTGCCCTCCGTGATCAGGGTTCGGGCGCCGATGAGGCAATTTCGGCCGATCCTTGCGCCATTCAGCACCACCGCGCCGATGCCGATCAGGCTGTTTGACCCGATCTCGCATCCGTGCAGCATGGCCATGTGGCCCACGGTCACATCAGGGCCGATCGATAAAGGATAGCCCGGATCGGCGTGCAGCACCGAACCGTCCTGGATGTTGGTGTTCTCGCCTATGACGATGGATTCGACGTCGCCGCGGACAACGGCGCCGAACCATATGCTGACGTTTTTCTTCAGCGTTACACGTCCGATCACGCTGGCGCCGGGTGCAATCCAGTATTCATCCGAACCCGGTAAATTCGGCGCTTGCCCTTCAAGCTCGAAAACACTCATTTGCCTTGACCGTATTGTGACATTTCTGCGGTTTAACCCTTCGGAAAGCACGCTAGCATAGCTTAGTCGTGACGATTCGAGGGAACTGGATGGCCGTCAGGGTCTTCAGCGCATGCGGGGCAAGCCCGCCCGGACATCGGCGGCGCGACGCCGTCGAGTCGGGCCCGCCAGCAGCATCCCGTCTCTCTTCCAACCGAGTTCTGTCCAAGGGCGAGCCATTGCGGTCTCGCCCTTTTTTCTTGTCCCAACGGAGGCCCATATGACCAAGCGTGCCCTGAAGCGACTGGTGCGTGAAGGCGAGTTCAACCCTGCGCAGTTCGAGGAAGACAGCAAAATCCGCCGCCTGCCCATCGACCGCAATTGGTCTCCCCTCAGCTCAAACGAAGACGGGCGCGAACAAGGTTATCTCAAAACGATCAAAGCCAAATCCGAAGGCCAGACCGAACTGATCAAGGCGATCGACGAGCGTAATCTGGTCATGGCCCTGGGGCCGGCGGGCACCGGCAAGACCTACCTGGCCATCGCCAAGGCGGTGGAGGCCCTTGAGGCCGGCAAGGTCGGGCGCATCGTGCTGTCCCGCCCCGCCGTGGAGGCCGGCGAATCGATCGGCTTCCTGCCCGGCGAGATGGAGGACAAGCTCGCGCCCTATCTGCGGCCGCTCTACGACGCGCTGTCCGATCGTCTGTCCATGAAGCGGGTGCGCGCGCTCATGGCCGAGGGCGCGATCGAGATCGCGCCGGTGGGCTTCATGCGCGGGCGCACCTTGAACAACGCCTTCGTCGTGATCGACGAGGCGCAGAACTGCACCTACGTGCAGCTCAAGATGCTGCTGACGCGACTGGGCTGGCATTCGACCATGGTGATCACGGGCGACCCTAACCAGTCGGACCTCTTGCCGGGCGTCTCGGGGTTGGGCGACGTGGCCGACCGGCTGGAAAGCGTGGCGGGCATCGCCGTGGTGCGCCTGCGCGACGCGGACATCGTGCGCCACCCGCTGGTGGCGAGCATGCTGGGGGTGCTGTAGCGGATAAACCCCGTCATCCTCGGCAAGGGCGGAGCCGGGGGACCCAGGCCACTTCGCCTTTAGCCGTCCGCTTGCTGGTCCCCCGGCTCGCCTTTCCAGCGACCGAGGATGACGGTGATTTGCTAGTCCAGGTCCTCGCTGAGGATGGCCATCTCGAACAGGAACGAGCCGTCCTCGTCCTCGTCCTCATAGACCACGCCGATGAACTCATCGCCGATATAGACTTCCGCGGAGTCCTTCTGCTTGGGCCGCGGCTTCAGAATGATGGCGGCGTTGCCGAAGGTGCGCTTGAGGTGCGTCTCGATGCGCTTGGTGTCGGTGTCCTTCACGAGAGCCGTCCTTCAGATGGGCCGCAATGATGCGCCGGTCACAGATTCGAGGCGCGCAGGCGCCGGCCCGGACCCTAAAGCCTTTCGGCGCCTGCGCAATGGGATTTGCCTGCGAGCCCGGTTCAGATCGCGGCGTCAGATGACGTAGTCATAAACCACGTCGGCCAGGGTGTGATCCATGGTCCGCGCCGGTTCATCGCAGGTGGGGCAGTTGACCAGCCGCGCAGGCACGCCCGCGGCCGTGCAGTGCGCCGGCACGGGCTTGAGCACCACCGAACCGGAAGCGATCTTGGCGTATTCGCCCACGGTGATGTTGCCGAGCACCTTGGAACCGGCGCCCAGCAGCACGCCCTTGCCGATCTTGGGGTGACGGTCGCCGCGCTCCGCGCCCGTCCCGCCCAGGGTCACGCCGTGCAGCATGGAAACGTCATCGCCCACCACCGCCGTCTCGCCGATAACGATGCCGGTGCCGTGGTCCAGGAATATGCCGACGCCGATCTTGGCGGCCGGGTGGATATCCACCTGAAAGATTTCCGACATGCGGCTCTGCAGGTAAAGCGCCAGGGTCTGGCGGCCATGGCGCCACAGCCAATGGGCCACCCGATAGGTCTGCAGCGCCTGAAAACCCTTGAAGAACAGGAAGGGCTGCACATAGCTCTTGCAGGCCGGATCGCGTTCGAACACCGCCTTCAAGTCCGCTTCGGCCTGGCGCACCAGATCCGGCTCGTCGGCGAAGGCCGCGTCGCAGAATTCGCGCGCGCTCATCGCGCGCAGCTCCTGGTCGCTCAGCTTTCGCGCCAGCTGATACGACAGCGCCTCGCCCAGCGCTGTTGTGCGACAGAACCACCGCGTTCAGCAGCGACGCCAAGGTCGGTTCGGCGTTCGCCGCCTCCTGCCGCCTGGGTGCGCAAGGCCGCCCAGACGGGCGGAGCTGCGTCAGCTCGACCAGTTCCAGACGTGTGCTCATTGGTCGGCTCCCATAGCCTCTCGCGCCCATACGGCCGCCGCTATAACACATTCACGTCCTCTGGGATGCAGGGACGCTGACTGCATATGGGCGATCATGGGCTGACCGCCAGATTCCAAGCCTTTTATCCCCAGGGCGGCCAGCCTATAGCTGGCGCCCTTAACAGCCTGTCAAACGAGGTGCGCCCTTGCCCACTGTCCCGCCCGCTCCGGAATTCGGCCAGGCTGCGCCCTACGGACAAGTCAGCGCGCAGACCCTTGCCCTGCTCGCGCAGCGCCGCTCCGCCACGCCCCAGGCCCTGAGCGCGCCGGCGCCGTCCGGACAGGCGCTGCAGGACCTCCTGCGCCTGGCGGCGCGCGTGCCCGACCACGGCAAGCTGACGCCCTGGCGTTTCATCATCCTGCAAGGCTCAGCGAAGGACGAGTTGGCCGCGCGCCTGGAAGGTCTCGCCAAGGAACAGTCCGACCCGGTCAAGGCCGCCAAGACGCTCGGCAAGCTCAGGACCCCGCCCCTGTGCGTGGCCGTCGTGTCTCGCGTGGACGCCCAGGCGAGCATTCCCGTGTGGGAACAGGAGCTCTCCGCCGGCGCCTGCTGCATGACCCTGGTCCTCGCCGCCACCGCCATGGGCTACGGCGCCAACTGGATCACCGACTGGTATGCCTTCGATCCGCGCGCCCTGGCCCTGCTGGGCCTGCACCCCGGCGAGCGCATCGCCGGCTATGTGCTGATCGGCACGCCGACCGAAGCGCCGCTCGAGCGTGTGCGCCCGGACGTCGACGCGATCACCAGCTACTGGACCCCCTGAGGCGAAGGGATCACGGCAGCATGGCCGTGATGTTGCGCTTGGGCACCTGGCCCACCGGGATGCGCGCGACCTCCTTCAGGTTCACGATGTCCACCACCGACACCTCGTTGGACGCGGCGTTGGCCACATAGGCCGACTTGCCGTCCGGCGTCAGGGTCACCCAGTCCGGCGCGAGGCCCACGTCTACGCTGCCCAGCAGTTTCAGGTCCGGCAGGGAATAGACATAGACCGCCCGATTGACGCTGGAATCGACCACCAGCCGCGTATTGTCGGCGGTGACGGCCATGCCGTGGGACAGGCTGCCGCTCTCGCCGACGAAGGGCTTGGTCGACGCCAGCCTGGGCAGCTCGATCCGCTGCACTTCCTTATGGGCGGCAAAATCCACCACCGCAAAGCCGCTCAAATCGCTCAGCTGCACGAACACCCGCTTGGTTGAGCCGTCGCGGTTGGTCTCGAACGCCATCGGCCGCACCCCGTGATCGAAGTTCAGCACCCAGGCGGGCGTCTCGCTCTGTTGATCGATCACCGTCAGCGACTTGGCCGCCACCGAGCCCGCCATCACATAGCGGCCGTCCGGCGTGACATAGGTATTGTGCACCCGGCCCTGGATCGGGATGCTTTTGACCCGCTGCAAGTCCACCGTGTCGATCACGTCCACCGCGCCCGCGCCCGAGGCGATGGCCACATAGACGCGCCGGCCGTCTTTGCTGATCGAGATATTGTTCGGGTGGCCGGTCAGGGGAATCCGGCTGGTCACATAAAGGGTGCGCGTATCGACCACATCCAGGGTCAAGTCGAACTCATTGCTGAAATAAAGCCGCCCGCCGTCCGGCGCCGCGGCGGCCCCGTGATTGACCTCGATGCCGACGACGCGGCCGATAATCTTGTTGCTCGCCGGATCGATGATGTCGACGCCGTCCCCGGCGCTGTTGGTCTGGATAATGCGCGGATGCAGGGGTCCGACCTTGGCGTCCCCGGCGCTCGCCAAGGTGGCGCCGCGCACCCAGGCCGCCAGGGTGCGCCATTCCGGATCGTCCTTGGAGGCCCAGTGCTTGCCGCCGTCATGCGCCGGATCGCCCCCCGCCGCCGCCGTCAGCGGATGCAGTAACAGCCGGCTGGCGTCCGGGTTGCCCGGGATCACCTTCAGCCGAACGGCGTCGAAGTTCTTGCGCGAAGTCCTCGTCGCTCCAGGTTCCCGTCCCCGCCGGCAGCGGCTGCAGCTTCATGGGGGTGCCATTGGCGTGACACGACACGCAGCGGGCATGGCCCGGACGCTTGGTAGTGAAGATCGGTTGGACCTTCGCCTTGAAGAAATCGAAGTCCAGCGCTGGAGCGCTCGCCTGAGCCGAACTTGGAGCCCCCGCGGATTGAGCGAAGGCGACGCCCGCCGGCGCCAATAGGCAAACAATCACCAAACGCAAAAGCTTCATGGCGCGCCTCCCTGATATTTTGCGGCGATCCTACGCGCATGATCATCTGGACGCCAATCGGTGAGATTCAGCGGCTCGCCGCTCGGGTCAGTGGGGACAGTCAGTGGGGACACTCACGGCGCCGGACTTAAGCTGGTTCCGCTGCTGACTGCGGGCCGCCTCGGGTGGCTCTTTACGCTCAGCCTCTCGTTCTACTGTTTTCAGTCGCTTACCTACACCATCGATCTCTATCGAGGAGAAATCCAGCCGACCCAGAGCTATCTGACCTATCTGGCCTCCGCCCTGTTTTTCCCATCGATGACGGCGGGACCGATTCCGCGCCAGGGCAAGCTGCTCGACCAACTCGCCAAGCCCTTTGCCTTCACCTCTGAGGATGGCGGCCGCGCCCTGCTGCTGATTGGCATCGGGCTGGTGAAGAAGCTGCTGATTGCCGACTTCCTGGCCAACAACCTGGTGGGCCGCGTCTTCGACACTCCGGCGCTCTATTCGAGCCTGGAGACCCTGGTGGGTGTCTACGCCTACGCGCTGCAACTGTTCTTCGACTTCTCCGGCTACACCGACATTGCCATGGGCGCGGCGCTGCTGCTCGGTATTCAGTTGCCGGAGAACTTTCGCCGGCCCTACCTGTCGGTCAACGTAGCCGATTTCTGGCGGCGCTGGCACATCACGTTTTCCAACTGGCTGCGCGACTACCTCTTCGACGCGCTGCCCAAGCGGCGCAAGCATCCACTCGCCTCTTACAGCTACGCCTTTCTCATCACGTTCACTCTGGGCGGGTTGTGGCACGGCATCTCCTGGACCTTTCTCATCTGGGGCGTGCTGCACGGGCTGGCGCTGGGCGTGGTGTTCGCGTGGAAGCTCCGGCGCAGGCTGCCCTCGCCGCACTGGTGGGCCAAGCTGCTGGGCGGCCTGGTTACCTTCAACTTTGTCTGCTTCACTTGGATCTTTTTCCGCGCCAGCTCGCTTGAAAACGCGCTGGCCATCCTGCGCAGCCTGGGCTCGCTCACCTGGTCGGTGGACAATTTGACCCCGCTCCTGGTGGGTGTGTTGGTGCTTGCCGCCATTCTCCATTCGCTGCCGCCGGGGTGGTTCGATTTTTCGGCGGGAGTGGCGGCTCGCACGCCCTTCTGGGTGCAGGGTCTGGCCATGGCCGGCTTAATCTTGTTGATTCAAACGCTGGCGGGCCGCGGTTCCGCTCCCTTTGTCTATGGCAATTTTTAACTTCAACGATCCCGAGCCTGACCAGTCCGGTCATAGCAAGCACATGCCTGCCACCAAGCCGGCTGGCGGCGGCTGGCGCCTTCCATTCAAGACCGCGCTTGCCGTCGTCGTGCTGGTGGGCGCGCTTGTGGGCTGGCACTGGTTTGTCGATCGAGGCAAGGGACTGGACCCAGGCATCTTTGCGGACACGTTCCGGCTGCACTGGCCACGGCCGCCGGCCCCGGTCGTTCCTAAAGCTCCCACAATCCAAATAAACGGAAAGCTGCCGCAGATTTCGCCCGTATTTGTCGACGACACCAACAACCTGGACTCGTTCTATGCAGCGCTTTGGGACCTGGAACAAGCCAAACAGGAACAGGGCAAAGCGAACGTCGTAGTCACCATTCTGCACTATGGCGACTCGCCCACCACCGCCGACATGATCACCGGCGACGTTCGCGCCCAGTTGCAGGATCGGTTTGGAGACGCCGGCCGAGGCTACACGCTGATTGCCAAGCCCTGGGCCTGGTATGGCCACCGCGGCGTCGAGATCAGCGACCACGGCTGGAAGATTCGTACCGGCGTCGGCCTGATGCGCGAGGGGGTCTACGGACTGGGCGGCGCGGCCTTCGAGGGCCAGCCCGGCGCGTGGAGCAAGTTTCGGCTCACCGAATCGGGGCAATCCGCAGTGGAAGTGGAGTACCTGGCAAAGCCCGGCGGCGGCGTCTTTGCCGTCGAAGCGGACGATGAGCAAATCGTGGAGCAGACCACCGACGCCGAAACCCAGACGGCCGCTTCGGTCCACGTGGCGCTTCCCATCGGAACAAAGATCGTCTCCATCCGGCCCACATCGGGAAGCGTGACCTTATTTGGAGCCGACTTCCGCCGCGGGAGCGCCGGCCTGCTCTACGATAGCCTGGGCCTGAACGGCGCAACCACTTCGGTGATCGCGCGGGTGTTGCAGCCCGTCGTGTGGAAGCAGGAACTGGATCATGCCGCGCCGGCGCTGGTGATCGTCAACTACGGCTCGAACGAGAGCAGCTTCGGGTCCTTTGTTCACAAGGGGTATGCAAACGAGTTACGTCTGGCGATACAACGGGTGCGCGATCGCGCCCCGGCCGCGTCTATCTTGATCATGAGCCCGATGGATCGAGGAGAGCGCAGCGGATTGGACGAGATCAAGACGATGGATACCATTCCCGAGATCGTCGCCATTCAGCGCCAGGTGGCCGCCGAGACCCACGTCGCCTTCTTCGATACTTACGACGCGATGGGCGGCGATGGCACGATGGCGCGCTGGTATGCCGCCAGTCCCAGGCTGGTGACGGCGGACCTGCTGCATCCCACGCCGCAGGGCGCCACCATTGTGGCCGGCCTTTTCGTGGATCAACTGGACCTGGGATACAATCGATGGAAGATGCAACACGGAATTGCCCTGCCGGCCGCAAGCCCCGCAAGCACCCCCAAGGCTGACGCACAAAAGGCCGCTGCGAACACCAAACCCAAGGCGAAATCAAAATCCAAGCCTATCGCGAAACTCACCGGAAAGAAGGCCAGGGAAAAATGAGCTGGCGACTTCCAACCCGGCGTTCTCGATTCCAGCGTCTCCCGATCTGGATGCGTGAGGCGCTTGCCGTCGCGCTGCTGCTGGCGCTGTTGGGCTCGACTGCGTTTTCGGCCGCTTCGGCCAAGAAGAAGCATCATGCTCCGGCGGCAAGCCAATCGAGCGCCGAGGGGCGCCCGAGTTCACCAACAGCGCCCGCGCGGACCGCGCCCGCACAGCGCACAACGGGACGGGCAAAGTCAGGCAAAGCCACTCAATCTCACCGAGGCGTCCGAGTGCGTTACTACGCCGGGCCACGCATTGACCCCGCGCGGAAATTGGCGCTGATCGAGGAGATCGGAACGCGGATGAAAGACCAGCCCCCGCAGGCGATCGCATATGGTTCCGCCCTGGACGGGTTCTACACCCAGCTTGAATCGCATGAATCCGAGCTTCGCGACACGGGTCCGCTGACTGGCACCGTCCGCGTCATGCAGTTTGGCGACTCGCACACCGCGGCCGACATGTTCACCGGCGAAGCGAGGCGTGTCTTCCAGGAGCAGTTCGGCAACGGCGGCATCGGCTACTCCTACCCCGGCCATCCTTTTCCCGGTTACAGAATTCTCGGTTCGGAACGGTCGCAATCCACCGGATGGAAGACGCAGGGCAACAAGTTTCTACAGCTTGGCGACGGGGAGACGGGCCTCGGCGGCATCAGCATCTCGACCACGCGTCCCGGCGAATGGGTCACTCTGGACGCGCCTTGCGCCACGCTCGAGCTTCAGTATCTGCAGCAGCCCGGTGGCGGCAGCCTGCGCTTTTCAGACAACGGCGTGGATACCGCGGAGATTGCGACCGAAGCTGCGGCGACTGGGCCCGGCACTTATACCTACTTCTGCACGCCGGGAGGTCACCATTTCGAAGTGACCACGGAGCACAGTGCGCCGGTAACTCTGTTGGGATGGGTGGCCACACGGCCGGGAGTAACATGGGAGTCGATCGGCATCAACGGAGCGGAAGCTCCATTGCTTCTCAAGTGGGATCAGCCGCTCTTTTCGCAGTATCTCAAGGATAACTCCCCGGCCCTGATCGTATTGGCTTACGGAACCAATGAAGCGGCAAGCTCCTACTGGGATGAGGAGACTTATGAACAGACCTTCGCATCCATCGTCGATAACTTGCACAAGTATGTGCCGGAGTCGTCGATTCTGGTTGTAGGCCCTCCCGACCGTTCCGTGGCCCAGCATCGCGCATGGCATCCTTTTGCTGGAACCGATCGCATCATCCAGGCGCAGCGAGCCGTTTGCCGCGCGCACGGGTGCGCCTACTGGGACCAGCGCAAGCGCATGGGCGGATTCGGGGCCATGCAGGAGTGGGTCTACGCAGGCTGGGCGCAGCCGGACCACACCCATTTCACGGGAGAAGGATACCGGGAGCTGGCCGACGCGCTGCTGATCGACATTGAAACCGGATATCAAGCGTACAAGCAACGGCAAACCGAAAGCAGTGTAACTACGGCACAAGGAGCGGCCATTGGAAACACAAGCTCGAATCCTTAAGGTCCTTCATAAAGTTAGCGGGAAGGAGATCAACCCGTCAGCCGATGAGTCGCTGTTTGTTTCGGGGTTACTCGACTCCTTCGCTCTGGCCGATTTTGTTACCGGCCTGGAAGAGGAGTTTGGAGTAACTATACCCGACTCCGACTTATCCGCGCGCAAGTTCGATACCATCGGCAAGGTTGAAGCCTACCTTTCCGCCAAGAGATAAGCTATGCCCTTTCTGCGCGCCTTCGGCTCCTGGCTTCCGCCCCGCCGCGTAAGCAACAAGGAGCTTGCGCCGCTGGTGGATGCAACGCCGGAATGGATTCTCGAAGTATCAGGTATCGAGGAGCGGCGTTACGCATCCGAGACGGACACGGTCGCCGGAATCGGCGTTCTGGCCGCGCAGGATTGCCTTGAAAATGCCGGCGCAACCGCCGCCGAGGTGGGAATGATCCTGGTGGCGAGCGGGTCCAGCGACCGCTTCTGTCCCGGACCGGCCAGTCAGGTCGCCGCTGGACTTGGCGCTGCCTCAACGCCCGCTCTCGACATTCCTGTCTCCTCCGCCGGCTCTCTCATCGGACTTATTCTCGCTGCACAACTCGCGCCCGCCGCGGGCCCTGTGTTGGTGGTGGGCGCGGAGATCATGTCGCGCCGCGTCGCTCTCCACACCGAAGGCAAAAGCACCGCAATCCTCTTCGGCGACGGCGCCGGTGCGGCCCTGGTGGATGCGGAGACCGGCTTCGCCCGCATCGCCGACTCCTGCCTCTACACCGACGGCGCTTCGGCTGAAGTGCTTTTCATGGCCGACGGCCGGTTTCACATGGATGGATCGGCAGTGATCCTGCACGCTTCGCGAAAGATGCCTCGGGCCATCAACGAACTGCTCACCCGCAACCAGCTTGCCGCTTCTCAGGTCGAGGCGTTCCTGCTGCATCAGGCCAATCTGAATCTGATTACACGCGTGGCGGCGGCGCTCAAGACGCCCCAAGACCGGTTCTTCACCAACATTGCCCGTTACGGAAACACCTCGTCCGCTTCGCTGCTGATTGCCGCCGACGAGTGGCATCGCGGTCAAACCGGTGCGCTTGCCGGGCCGCTGATTTTTTCCGCGTTTGGATCGGGTTTGAACTGGGGCGCCTTGCTGGCCGTTCCGCCCGAAAGTGTATCGTTCTAAGACAGCTCGTCGCTGACGGCCGTTTCAGTCTTTCAAAGCAACGAGGATTCGAGTAGAATCCCCATAAGGTAATGGTTACCCGTGAAGAGATGGTTTCTCGTCGCTGGTTACTTTCTGGTCGCATGCAAACCATATCTTAGCCGCGCCGACCCATGAACTGATTGGTAAGCTAGAGTCCTGATTGGACTTCGAGGCTGCCTTATAGCTTGCGACCATTGTTGTATTTACCCTTTCGCCAGCCAGTGGCTAGTATTGCCGTATAGCTCCGACAATTGGCAAGACGTCGCTTTGAGCTATGTTCCCCGCCAATCCGAATTCAGAAAGGTGAAAGTATGAGCACAATACTTCTCTCTCCCCCGGCTCAGAATGAATTGCTCGGAGACCCGATCCAGCAGAGGATCGCTACGATCGTCGATGAGTTAATGGCGCAACTCCCCAACCCTCAGCAACTGTCGGGCGAACAGCGGCGTGGAATTATCGCAAGATACTCCGCCGTGCTGGAAGGCAACTTCATTTATTGGATGACTGCAACCTTTCTTGCCGTCAAGTCGAAAGAAGCGCATCCGATTCTGCCTCGAGAATCTATTCGAGGAATGCCGCAACTCGCACCCGGCGATGATGCGCAGGTTCGCCATTGCGGCTCACGCTTTCCCCACCGATACCGACGCGCTCGCGGTCGACGCCAATCTCACCAGGATGCGTCTTTTTCTGGGCAGGCTGCAGGGCGTGCCGTCGCTCGTAAGCATGGCTTTTTTCGAAGGCTGGATTCAGAAGTTCATGGCCTACCTGGCGGCTCTGGCCGCGGCACAGGGTTCTTCGGAGATGGAATACACCGATGTGCATGGCGTATGCGATGTTGTGCATTCGCAGGAACTGTTCCGCGCGGTCAACATCGAACTGGCGAACAACCCGGTGAGTCCCGAGACCAATATCTATGAGGGCGTCGAGCTTCTCAGCGCGCTGATCCACGACATGATTCAGGGCCCCGCGGCATCCTGACAGACAGGATGAGGTGTCACCCTTGCAGAGTCAGCTTCACGGCGGCCAGCGGTTGACAGAGCGCGCCGGTTACTTCGAGGTATCCGGCGCGCATCTGTATACCGTGCTGCACGAGGTCGAGGATCCGGTGGCGCGGCTGCTGCTGGTCGGGCCATTTGCCTCCGAGCGCCACAACACATATATCCCCTTGGTGCGCTGGGCGCGGTATCTGGCCGCCAGAAAAGTCGAAGTGCTTCGCTATGACTATCGCGGCATCGGGGAAAGTACGGGTGTCCTCGATGAGATGACGTTTGAGGACTGGAGCGAGGACGTGCGGCTTCTTTCCGCATGGCTCGCCGAACGGTCTCCGGCGGCACCGCTTGTATTGCATGGGCTGGCGCTTGGCGCGGTGCTTGCGGGCCGCGCATTTGACGCCGGCATCGGCGACGCATTGCTGCTTTGGTCTCCGCCCGCCAGCGCCAATCAGGCTCTCCGTTCAACGCTCATGCGCTGGGTGGGCCTGGAACAGATTTTCAGTTCGGCAATGATCGCAAGTCTACGTCGGACTACATTCGCGCGCTGGAGCAAGGCTCTCCGCTGGAGGTCGAGGGATACCGGTGGTCAACCAGGCTCTGGCAGGATTCATTCGGATTCTCGCTTCCGAAAGCGAGCTCGAGAGCGAAGAGAGCGCCGCTTTGGTCTATCAGCGGCCGGTTAAGATCACGCGGCTCGGCAGAGAGGCCGCGCCATTGGCCAAGGGAGGGTCGGTGGGCTACGACGACCTGAAGGATTTCACCTGGTTATTTGTTCCGCACTGCGACTGGATTGTCGATTCCGTTTCGAGTTTAATAAGGTAGGGGCTCATGCAGCAGGCCACTGACACGCGCGAATTGGTTGAGGTCGAGGTGGTCGGGCTGCGCCTGCGAGGAACGTTTCATCCGCCAGCGGTACTTAGCGCAATCATGCGGCCCGGCGGCGCCGGCCAGGGGCGGACTGCGATTTTGTTTCTCAACTCGCTGGCCTTGCCCAGGGCAGCCACCGGCGACTCCGCCGTCTATTGGGCCGACGCCTTCGCGAAACGCGGCTATCCCGCATTTCGCTTCGACTTGCCGGGGTTGGGAGACTCCGGCGGAGAAACTTCCACCGGCCTGCTCGACTTCATCAATGCCGGTGGATATGCGCCTCCCGACGACGGCCCTCGCCAAGGAGCTGGCAGCGCGCAGTGGAATTTCCGGAGTGGTCATTGTGGGTCATTGCGCGGGCTCCGTCACCGCTGTTTTTGCCGCGGCTGCCGGCGATGAGTGCAAGGGCCTGATCCTCATGGATCCGTATTTTCATCTGCCCCTGGCCAAGCGGCCCGAGGCGCGCGAGAAGCTGAGCGACTGGGTTCGGCGCAGCACCATTGGCAGGATGCTCAGCAACCTCTACGATCGCGCCAAAGTCGTACGTTTGTTTTTGCGTGGCCCCACTCCTCCCAGCAACGCAAACGTCGCCTTGCTCGGCAAATGGAAGCAAGTCGCTGGGACGGGCTTGCCCATCCTCATGTTCAAGGCGCCCGGATCAAGGCCGCCGGAAGCAAGCCCAGGCTCGGAGAGTTCGACTACATTCAGCATGTCCTGAAACTCGCTGGACGCAAGAGCCGCGTCATCGTGAAGACCGTCGAAACGGCCGATCATTCTTTCGCCAATCGCGCGGGACGCGAGGCCGTCCGCCAGGAGATCGAGATTTGGCTGGATAGCTATTTTCCACTTCAAGGTCTTGAGGCAAGGGCTCAGCCTGCATCGTTGTCTGCTGCCAGTTACAAACAAAGTGATCCCACAAGAACAACCACGGCGCCTTCGAGTCACGATTGTGCGCTGGAAGGCCGGTGAGTCTCGGTAACGAATATCAGAACGGAAGTGATTCCCCAATTCGAGCAGGTTGGCAGGACAGGACAAGGAACTCGCGCCGCTGACCGTTCTTGCCCTGATCGACAGCGGGCTTGATTGCTCTGCTCCGCTGTTGTGGTCGCAAAACTAGAAGACTCGCTGGGAGTCGAATCCGTTCAGCACCGGCGAAGACGTCCGCTTCCCGTTTATCATTCGGCGACTTGATCCGATTGTACGGAGATGCCGCGCATTG
Source organism: uncultured Alphaproteobacteria bacterium (assembly GCA_963804105.1). Taxonomy (GTDB): domain Bacteria; phylum Pseudomonadota; class Alphaproteobacteria; order Caulobacterales; family Caulobacteraceae; genus BOG-938. Next base: position 3,505 of record CAWDPL010000039.1, on the reverse strand, counting down.
CAGTCCTCCATCGTTGTCGAGCGCGATCGCCGCCGCGGGCGCTCTGTCTTTGCGCCTCGACGCCGGTCCTGAAGGCGGCGCAAGTAGGGGGAGAGCTCGCTGTGGAAGCGCCCTTGAATTCCGCTCAGATGAGCTTCGCGGAAGATGCGTGCTGCTGGCCGCAATCGATCAGTTCACCGCGGCCGCTGCGCTCGATCGAGCTCGACGGCGTTGCGCGCCGAATCGGTTCCTCTCCTCCCGACCTTTCACGGGAGCATCTTTGAGTCCGTGGCGGAAATCGCCGGCGCCATGTTGCTCGCGGTCACCGGCGCGGCAATCCATCAATACGCGGGCGCTGAGGATCTCGCCCAGCGGCCTCGCGTCCAATGCGGAGCCGGTTGCCGGAAACTTGTCATGAGGTTTGAGGGACAGGAATGGATTCTGCTGACATCGGGTCACCGAGTAAGCCGCAGCTGGTGCGGCGCGCGCTAGCAAGCCTGACCGGCGCAATTGAACCTGAACCCACACCGGGGCGCGTGTGGAGCACGTCTTCGACATTCGCCGTTATGGCGGGCTGCAGATATTTCTTCGCGCCGTGCTCACCGGCACATCGTTCGTGTTGAAAAGTGCTGAGGAAACGGCAGCGTGAGTTTCTTGCCCGCGCGGGTGATCTTGGTGTTACGCATATTCTCGGCGCGCCTTCGGCGCTGGCGGCGCGCGCGATCAGCCCCGCGGCCAACTCGATCGAGCCTCAATACGTGCGCCTATCGAGAGATTGCCGGCAGGCCATGTCGACCCATTTCTACCGGCGATATTCCAAGGCCACAACCATCGCGCATGCCTTTGGCGCCCTCGACCGAAGCCGGCGTCGCCTTCGTTGTCGAGGACGGCTTGATGGGCCTGCCCTCCAAGTTTGATTCGCTGATCACGCTCCTGGAGTTGGAAATGAAGGTGGAAAGCGGCACGCTTCGGGTCCGTTCCAACCGCACCGCTACTCGCTACCTGGACGCGGACAGCCTGCCGTTGAAGGACGCTGAAGGCTTTGTCGATACCGGCGATGCGATGGAGTTGTCGCAGACGGCCGGCTCTTATTTCGTAGGGCGGCGCGACGGCATCATCAATGTGGGCGGCTGAAAGTAGATCCGGAAGAAGTCGGAAAACAACAGCCGTTTCGGGCCGAGTTCGAAAGTCAATGCAGCAATGCCGGTTATATTGCCGCCGGGCCGGTTGAGGCTGGATACGAGCCCGATCGCGACCGGATCGGCGCCGGTCTCGAACACGATGGGTGTTGTCGTTGTCGCCGCCTTTGCGGCACGGCTGCGAGCGCGCTTCCGGGTGTCACGAGCACGGCCACATTGTGCTGGACCAGGTCGGCCGCGAATTCGCGCAACCGATCATATTTTCCTTCGGCCCAGCGATATTCGATGACGACGTTCGACCCTCGTCAAAGCCGGCTTCGCTCAGGCCCGCCCGGAATGCCTGCAAGCGGCTTGCCAGGCGTCGGGCGTTGCGCTACCGAGATAGCCGACTACCGGCAGCGCGGATTGCTGCGCGTGGGCGGCGAGCGGCCACGCCGCGGCGGCGCCGAAAAGCGCAATGAATTCCCGCCGCCTCATTCGATCACCTCGTCGGCGGTGGCGAGTACGGTGGGAGGGATGCTGACGCCGAGGATTTTCGCGGTTTTGAGATTGAGCCGCAGCGTGAACCGCGTCGATTGCTCGATCGGCAGGTCGGCGGGCTTGGCGCCGCGCGCAATCTGGTCGGCGAGTTCGGCCGCGCGCCGCGCCGCCGCGACGTAGTCGGCGCCGTACGACATTAGTCCGCCGGCGGCGACGAACCGCGAACTCGCATCGAGGCAGGAGATCATGCGTTGCCGTAATGCAAAGGCGGCGATGCGGTCGGCATCGCTGGTGAAAACCGCGGAAGCCGGCAGGAACAGCGCGCCGCGGAATTCCGGCGCGATCTCTTGTAACGCACGCTCGTAATCGTAGGGCGGGTCGCGAAGTTCGATACCGGTGAGCGCGATGCCGAGCGAAGGGGCGGCGCTCGCCACCGCCCGCCAGGCCTCGGCACCGTCGAAATCCCAGAACCCGAACGCCGCATGCAGAGCGGGAAAGGCATCCTTGAAGAGCTGCAGCCGCTTTTTCGTCGCTTCGAGCGATAGCACATAGATGCCGGTAACATTTCCGGTCGGCCGCGCCAGGCTCGAGACGAAGCCGCTCGTCAGCGGATCGTAGCCGATCGCCAGCATCACGATGGGAATTGTGCCGGTGGCGGCCATGGCCGCTCGCAGATTGTCTTCTTGACCCAAGGCGAAGATGAGATCGACGCGGCGCCGCACCAGTTCGCGCATGGCCCCGTCGTAGCGATCGAAGTGACCTTCGAGATTGATGTACTCGATGGCAAGCGAGTCGCCCTCGACATATCCGAGTTCGCGCAGCCGGCCGAAGAAGGCGACATAACTCGGCGGCACGCCCTTGGGACTTACCGGATGCACCATGCCGACCCGCAGCGGTTTGGGTGCCGTCTGGCTCCGCGCGCGCCGCAACGGAGCGACCACGCCCACCGCTGCGCCGCCGAGCGCGGAGATGAATTCCCGCCGCCTCATTCGATCACCTGGTCGGCGAGCGCGAGCAACGTCGGCGGCACCTCGATGCCGAGCGCCTTGGCGGTTTTCAAATTGATCGCCAGCTCGAATTTGGTCGACTGCACCACCGGCAGATCGGCGGGCTTGGCGCCCTTGAGGACTTGCCCGGTATAGGCGCCGATTTGATGCCACATGTCCGCGAGGTCGGTACCGTAGCTCATCCGCCCGCCGGACTCGAGATAATGCTGGTTGTCGTAGGTCGCCGGAACCTTGTCGCGCGCCGTAAGAGTGGCGAAATGCTCGGCGCTGTTGTCGAAGAAGCCGTCGCCGCCGACGAAGAGCGCGTCGGGGCGGTCGCGGGCAAAGCTCGCAAAGGCCGCTTCGATCTCAGCCGTTGTGCTGGCGTTGAAAATCCGGATTTGCAGTCCGATGGTGGGGGCGGCTTCCTGTATCGTGCGCAACGTGGTCGCGGGTGGACGTGGCATTGGCCGGATTGACGAGCACGGCAACGCGAACAGCCTTCGGCACGCAGGTCATGCAACAGCCGCAGCCGCTTGGCGGCCACCTCTTCGACGAAAAAATTGATGCCGGTGGCGTTGCCGCCGGGTCGGGCGAGGCTCGAGCGAGCCCAAGCCCGACCGGATCTTCGGAGACGCCGAAGACGATCGGGATCGTCGCGGTCGCGGCTTTGGCCGCGATCGCCTGGCACGGTCCGGGCGTGGCGATCACGGCCACTTGGCGGCGGACCAGATCGGCCATCAACGCCGGCAGTTTTTCGAAGTGACCTTCGAGCCAATGGTATTCGACCGTCACGTTCTGGCCTTCGACGTAGCCATTCTCGCCGAGGCCTTTACGGAATGCGGCAAGGCGCGAGGCGGTCGTGTTGGGGCCTGACGAAGCCGATCACCGGCATCGCCGGCTGTTGTGCGCGCGCGGCGA